>JAVBOW010000021.1:0-45306 GCA_031550125.1 Rikenellaceae bacterium | reverse complement strand
CCGTTCGGCGTTTTGCCCCATTTGCGGCGCGAAATAGCGGTTATCCTACCGCGTCACACACCTGGCGGCGGTCGCTTACGCGACGGCCGCCTGCCGTTTGTTTCCGAAGCGTATCAGAATTGGGTGTTGAATCCGACGAAGGTCTGGAACCTGGGTTGCTGCCGGCCGTATGTCCATACCGAGAATTGCGGCTCGGCGAATATGTTGAATACCGCCCCGCCTACCTTCAGCACTTTGCCTATGCCCAGGCCGATGGGAATGTTGCCCGTGTCGTTGTGCAGGTCGAACGACCACACTCCCGTGCTGCGCAGGTAAGTGCCTCCGCCGAGCTGCCACATGAAGAACAACTGCGAGGTGAGCAGGCTCACGTCGGCGTAATCTTCGTCGCCGGCGAACGACGCCTGCCACTGCAACAGGCCTCCGTACTGGACGTGTTCGTTCTTGGAGTTGAAGAATAGTCCCGAAAGGCCCGCCTGCCATTTGTTGGCGCTCATCCCGTTAGTTCCGGAGGGGAGTACCACCTGAGGGCCGAGCCCTATCTGTATGCCGTTACGTTTGAACATGTCGTATATGACGAACATGTTGAAATCGCCCAGCCCCGATTCCGTCCTGCTCGGGATCAACGAGCCGTCGTCGGCCGTCATGGCCGGATTCGAGGCGGTCACGAAAGGCATCGTGGCCCTTATTATAAAGCGTCCAAGCGGTTGCGCATAGCGCAGCATGGCCTGGTTTTGCGTCACTCCGTCCGGCATGCCGTATATGGACGTGACGTAATAGTCGTGTACGTTGAACGTTTTGATGTGCGCCATCGGATTGTTGGCCTGTTTCAAGGTTTCTGCGTCGAGACCGCCCTGTTGCGCCAGGGCGCAAACGGATGCCAGGAGCGCGGATGCGGTAATAATTATTTTTTTCATGACCTTTAATTAATAAATAGTTAAGTTATATGGCCCGGAGCATTATTCATGCCAAATATTACGGCCCCTGTTTTGCTTATCAACCGGAAACGTGATACCTTTGCGGCGAATTGAACAAGGATGAAATTTTTTGGATGCAATAGTTATGAGTAAGAAATTGAAATTGGCCCTGGTGGCGCACGACCACATGAAATTGGACCTGGCCGAATGGGTGGACTGGAACTGGGAGATACTCCTCAAACACCACCTCGTATGTACCGGAACAACCGGTAAAATGGTAGCAAAGACGCTGATAGACCGTCGCGGCAACGAACACGGCGCGACATTCGACATAACGCTCCTCAAGTCTGGACCTCTGGGCGGCGACCAACAGCTCGGGGCCATGATAGCCGAGGGAGGCATAAACGCGCTTATATTTTTCTGGGATCCCATGCAGGCCCAACCACACGACGTCGACGTGAAGGCGCTCATGCGCCTGGCCACGCTGTATAACGTCCCCGCGGCCTTCAACCGCTCTACCGCCGACTTCCTTATATCCTCGCCCCTTTTCGGAGGCGATTATATCCCGGTGGTGAAGGACTACAGGAGTTACGTGGAGCGCCCCCTGGACGAATAGGGGGATTTTAACAGATCCCGCAGCCTCTTTATGAACTCTTGCGGTAGCTGATAACCGCCCAGGCGTTGAAAAACGCCCCGAAGGCGGCCAGCGCCAGAGCCTGTGCCGTAAGGTCGGCCGCCGCACTGCCTTTAAGATATACGTCGCGCATGGCCTGTATGAAATATTTCAGCGGGTTGGCTACCGTTATTGCCTGCGCCCAACGGGGCATGCTCTCCACCGGCGTGAACAGGCCGCTCATCAGAATGAACACTATCACGAAGAAGAACATGACGAACATTGCCTGCTGCATGGTGGCCGAGTGGTTCGATATTATCAGTCCCAGTCCGGTGATCATAACCACGAAGAGCAGCGTGAATAGGTAGATGGTGGCCATGCTGCCCGCGGGCAGGAAGCCGTACACGGCCCACGCCGCAAGCACCGAGAGGGTTATGACCACGAACCCGATTATCCAGTAAGGGATCAGTTTGCCGAGTATGAAGGTGGATTTGCGTACAGGGGTGACGTTTATCTGCTCTATCGTACCGCTCTCCTTTTCGTTCACTATGTTCAGTGCGGGCAGGAATCCGCACAGCATGGTCAGCAGCATTACCATCAGCGCCGGGACCATGAAAAGTTTATAGTCGCCCTGGGGGTTGTAAAGGTTGAGCGTGGCGACGGTGAAAGCGCCGCCGCCCTGCCGTTCCGGCGACAATCCGGCGTATTGCTCCCGCAATTCGGCCGAGAAGTCGGCGGTTATCGCCGCGGCGTAGCCCGTAGCCAGTCCCGCTTTACTGCCGTTTACGCTGTTGGCCGCTATCAGCACCTGCGGCCTGAGGCCAGTCATGAGGTCTTTCTCGAAGCGGGGCGGTATCTCGAGTATCAGGTCGGCCGCGCCGCTTTCGATGCTCTTCATGGCTTCGGGATAGGAGGCCGGGGCGTCCACCAGTCGGAAGTAGCCCGACGATACCATCTTGTCGCACAGGCGCACGGAGAGCGTGCTGCGGTCGTTGTCCGCCACGGCCAGGTTTATGTTCTTTATCTCGGAGTTGGCCGCCCAGGGCATAACCAGGATCATCACGCATGGAAATATGACTATCAGACGCGGCAACAGGGGGTTGCGCGCTATCTGCCTGAACTCTTTCTCTATAAGGAAACGCAGTATCATTCCAGCCGTTTTTTGAAGTTTTTGAGGCTTACGGTCAGCAGGAACAGCGCCATGAAGCCCAGTATTGCCATTTCGCGCGCTATTGCCGCCGCGCCAAGCCCCTCTATCATCACCTTCCTTACTGCCGAGATGAACCAGCGGGCGGGGATGGCGTTGGAAACGGTCCTCAGTACCCACGGCATGCTCTCTATGGGAAAGACCATGCCCGACAGTATCAGCGCGGGCATCATAAGCACCATTCCCGAGAGCAGCATGGCTATCACCTGGTTGGGCGCTACGGTGGAAATGAGCAGGCCGAGCGAGAGCGAAACCGCGATGAAGAGCAGCGAAAGCAGCCCCAGCAGCCACACGCTGCCTGCCACGGGAACCCCGAGAAGGAATACCGCGAGCAGGACGAGCGTTATAAGGTTCACGCACGAGAGGACCATATAGGGTATGGCTTTGGCCATTATGATGTAAACCGGGCGTACGGGCGAGGCCAGCAACACCTCCATGGTACCCGTCTCCTTTTCACGGACTATCGATATGGAGGTCATCATGGCGCATATAAGCATCAATATCAAACCCATCACCCCCGGCACGAAATTGTAGGCCGATTTCATCCCCGGGTTGTAAAGCATTTTCACCACCGGCGTTATGCCCATGGGCGTCCCGGCGTCCTCCCCGGCCATATGTCCGGTTATGATGCTCGTCGCGTAGTTGGCCGCCATAGTGGCCTGGTTGGGGTCGGACGCGTCGGCTATTATCTGCACTGCGGCCTCTCCCGAGGGCAGGCTGCCTGAGAAATCACGGCTGAAGGCCACCACTATCGTGGCTTCGCGGCGGCGGAAGAGACGGTCGGCGTCCGTCCCGGATACCACGTATCCCGCCACGTCGAAATATTCGCTCGCGTCGAGCCTCTCGACTATGCGCTGCGCCGTCTCGTCGCCCAGGCCCCCGGCCACGGCCACCTTCACGTTGCGTACCTCGGTGGTGATGGCGAAGCCGAAAAGCACTATCTGCACCACGGGTATGCCCAGCAGGATGAGCATCGTGCGCCTGTCGCGGAAGATGTGCCGGAATTCCTTGAGTATGAACGCGCCGAATTGCATGGTCATTCTTTGTTTTGCGCTTTGCGGGCCAACGCATAGAACACTTCGTCCATCGTCCGCACCCCCATGGCGGCTTTCAGCGCGGCCGGGGCGTCGAGGGCCTCTATCCTCCCGTCGACCATTATCGACACGCGGTCGCAATATTCGGCCTCGTCCATGTAGTGCGTGGTGACGAAAACTGTTATTCCTTCGCCTGCGGCTTTGTATATCAGCTCCCAAAATTGCCGCCGCGTTGCGGGGTCGACGCCTCCAGTGGGTTCGTCGAGGAAGACTATGCGTGGCGAGTGGAATATGGCGGCAGAGAAAGCCAGTTTCTGTTTCCAGCCCAGCGGCAGGTCGCCGACCAGGGTGTTGCGCTCGCCCTCGAAGTCGAGTGCGGAGAGCATCTCGTCGGTTTTGGAGGCGATGCTACGCGTATCCATCCCGTATATGCCCCCGAAGAGGCGTATGTTTTCCCTCACCGTAAGGTCAGGATAGAGCGAGAAGCGCTGGCTCATGTAGCCTATGGCGCTTTTCACCATTTCCGGCTCGGCGCATATGTCGTATCCGGCCACGTAGCCGCGCCCGGAGGTAGGCTTGCTCAGCCCGCACAGCATTCGCATGGCGGTGGTCTTGCCCGCGCCGTTGGCTCCCAGGAAACCGAATATCTCGCCCCTCTCCACGCGGAAGGATATGCCGTCGACTGCGGTGAACTCCCCGAAACGTTTGGTCAGGTTTTCTGTCACTATGGCTGCGTCGTTCATTTCCGGTCTGTCTGTGTCAGTTGCATGTAACAATCCTCTATCGACGGCGCTATGTGGCGGATGTCCGTTTCTCCGTATCCTTTGTCCGACAGGTAACGTCCAAGCTCTTCGGCGCTGCGGCCAGCCTTGAGCGCCACATGATGGACGTCTCCGAAGGCGAAAGAACTTGCCGCCCCGTCCCATTCCCTCAGTCCGGCGAGCAGGGCGGGCATGTCGCCGGCCCTGACGCTCAACAGGTCGAGCGGGTAGGATCCGACTATACCGGCAGGCGTGTCCACCGTAAGGAACTCCCCTCCGCGCATCAGCGCTATGCGGCCGCATAGCGACGCCTCGTCCATGTACGGGGTGGAGACGACTATGCTTATGCCCTCTCCGGACAGGCGTCCGAGCATGGCCCAGAACTCTTTGCGCGACACAGGATCGACGCCCGTGGTCGGTTCGTCGAGGAACAGCGCCGAGGGGCGGTGTATAAGGGCGCAGCAGAGGGCCAGCTTCTGTTTCATACCGCCCGACAGGTTGGCCGCGCGGCGATGGCGAAAAGGCTCCAGTTGTACGTATATGTCTTTGATCAGGCCGTAATTCTCCTTTATGGTGGTTCGGAAGACCGAGGCGAAAAAGGAGAGGTTCTCCTCGACGCTCAGGTCGGGGTAGAGCGAGAAGCGCCCCGGCATGTAACCCACCCGGTTGCGTATGGCCCGGTAATCTTCCGCCACGTCCAGTCCGTCCACCGACGCCTTCCCCCCGTCGGCGAGTATGAGCGTGGTCAATATCCTCAGCAGGGTGGTCTTCCCGGCCCCGTCGGGACCTATGATCCCGAAGATCTCGCCGCGATCCACCTCGAAACTCACGCCACGGAGGGCTTGCAGCTCCCCGTAGCTTTTCGTCAGGCTTTCGGCGGTTACGGCTTTCATGGCTTTATTCCTCTTCGCGGACGAATTTCACCTGCCCGTACATGCCTGTTTTCAGGTAGCCGTCGCCGCGGACGGCTATCTTTACGGCGTACACCTGGTCGGCTCTCTCGTCTCGGGTCTGTATGCTTTTCGGCGTGAACTCGGCGCGGTCGCTTATCCATGTCACCGTACCCGGGTAGACGCGGTAGTCTCCGGGGCCGAAATCGGCGTACACATCCGCCTTTTGCCCCAGTTTGACCTGCGTCAGTTGCGCCGCCGCGACGTAGGCGCGCAGATATATGTTTTCCAGGTCGGCTACCTTGAACAGCGGGCGGCCTACGGCGGCCATCTCGCCCGTCTCGGCGTATTTGGCCGTCACCGTACCTCCCACGGGCGATGTTATGCGGCTTTTAGCCAGCATATCCCGCATCTGCTCTATCTGGAAGAAGAGGCTGCGGGCCTCGTCTCCAAGGCTGCGGTTGCCGCTTTCGAGCGTGGACCGCTGGGCGGAGAGCTGTTTTTCGAGCAGGGCTATCTGCGCGTCTATGTCGTCCAGTTGCTTTTGATTGGCGGCGTCCGCCTCGACGAGTTTCCTGAAACGCTCCCTCTCCCTCCGCTGCGTGGCTATCAGCTGCTCGGTGGCGGCCACCTGGCGCGAAATGTCGGTGCGGCGGCTTGCCGCGGCGCTCATCATGGCCTCCAACTGGCTTATTTTAAGTATGGTCTGGACGGTGTCGATCGCGCCGACGCGCTCTCCCTCCGTAACCTGTTGCCCTTCTGTCACCTCCAGGCAGGTGAGACGTCCGGCCACCTCGGCCGAGACGACGGTCTCGGTTGCCTCGAAGCGGCCCGAAGCGTCGAAATCCTCTTTCCCGCGTCCGCACGAAAGGCATAATGCGGCGACGGCCATCGCGATGAGTGTCTTTTTCATAGTCAGAATCCGTTTGTCGTTACCTTAATGTCGTAAATGGCCATCATAAGCTGTACCTGATGGAGGTTGCGCGCCTGGCGGGCGAGGTCTTCGGCCATCACCTGACGCATCAGCTCGGTTACGCTTATCGTCCCCTCGGCCGCCCTGGCCCGGGCGGCCCGGCTGAGCGACGACCGTAGTTCCACCAGCCGGTCGTCGTCGGCTAACAGCTGCCTGATCTCCTCCACGCGGCGCTCCTGCCTGTCGAGAGTCAGGCGGGTGTTGAAGAGGAACGTCGAGCGTTGCACGTCTACGTTTTGCCGGGCGTTGTCCACCAGGCGGCGGTCGTTGCGCCGGGTGTAGAGGTTGCCTATGTCCCATGTCAGCCTCGCTCCCACGAGCCAGTATGGTTCGAACGAGGTGTTGAGCATATTCAGGCCCGGACGTCCGTAGCCGCCCTGGGCGAAAGCCCCCAGTGAAGGCATGTTGTTGGCCGATATGGTTTTGAGTTTCGATCGCAGTTGTTGGTCGCGCGCTTCGAGGAGCGCAAGTTCGGGACGGCGGATGTTCAAATCACCGGGCGCGTCCGCAGCGGGAGGCACGGGGATTATCTCGCCGGCGATGCCCGTCATCGCCCCCAGCATCGATGCGTAGGCGTGGCGTGCGGAGGAGAGCGAGGCGCGGTTCTGGCGCGAGGCGACAGCCTCCGCCTCCACCGCGTCGAGGTCGGCGCGGCTGGCAACGCCCGAGGCTATCCAGGCTTTAACCTGCTCGCGGCTGCGGGCCAGGTCGTCGTGCAATAATTTGTTCTGTTCCAGCTGGGCGTCGAGCAGGAGGATGCCGAAGAACAGTTGATCCACCCTTTCGCGCAGGGCGTAGAGGTCCACCTCCAGCGCCTGACGTTCCACCCCCGACTCCGTTTCTGCGGCCATCTTGCCTGCGCGTATGCGTCCCCCGTCCCACACCACCTGGCTTATTTCGGCGCGCGCGTCGTAATTGTCTTTCGGAAGCTCGGGGATGTCCATTCCTGGAATGTTCAGGGGCAGGGAGGTCACGTCGGACTGGTACGTTGCCCTGGCCGTGATCTGTATCCTGGGCAGGTAGCCCCTGGAGGCGTTGGACAGTGTGTAGTCGCGCGCACGGTCGATCAGTCCGGCGCGGGCCGTGAGCGGATAGTTCTCTCGCGCCTTTTGCCAGCACTCCTCTACGGTCACCTGCGCCGCCGCCGCGGCGCAATATATTGCAAACAATAGCGCCAATGCCTGTTTTTTCATGGCTTAAGACTGTTTATGAGCGTTCGTTTGACCGCCTCGCATCGGGCGGCGTAAAACTTTTCGGGACTCTCCCCTGCTATGCCCGGAAGGCGCTTTAGCAGCGGGGCGGCCAGGAACGGGAAGGCGTCGAGCGACAGGATGTCCAGCAACAGCTCCCGGGCCTGCATGGGACGCACTCGTCCCGCCGCTATTTCATCTTCCAGGTCGGCCTCCAGACGTCCGAAGAGTTCTGCGGGCAACGGCCCCGCGCCGGTTTTGACTGACTCGATACGTTCCGGATCGGCGGCCAGCTCGCCGATTATCAGCGCCGGAAGCAGTGGGTTGCGCGCCAGTATGCGGTAATGGGCGTCGACGATGCCGCAGATACGCCGCTCAAAAGTTGTGCCTTGGCTGTACGCCCCCAGGAATTCGGCTACGAAAGATTGCAGCTTGCCTGTGAAGATGCGGTCGAACAGCTGCGCCTTGGTGCGGAAATAGTAATGCACCAGCGCCTGGTTGCATCCCGCCCTGCGCGCTATCTGCGTCGTGGAGGTGCGGGCGTAACCCTGCATGAGGAATAGCGCTTCGGCCGCCTCGAGTATGGCCTGCTCGGTGGAAAGCTGATCCTGCGACTCCATTTTATAAAGCTATTTAATAAGGTTATTAAATTTATGCAATTTTATGGATGAAAATCGGATATTCAAAATTTTTTCGAATAATTTTACGCCGCATTGTAACTTTTACGCACCGTTTGCGTTTAACGTGAAAACAGAGCCGGACCCAACCGATGACCAGAGAAGAATTCAACCTGTGCGTAGACGACCACGCCGACAACCTTTACCGCTTCATGGTCAAGGGCGTACATGATGGCGAGAGGGCCAGGGATCTGGTTCAGGACGCTTTCGCGACGCTTTGGGTTAACCGCGAGGCTGTCGAGTCGGCGAAATCGAAATCGTACCTCTTCACGGTGGCCTATAACAATATGATAGACTCGATACGCAAAGAGGGGCGCATGTCGGTTTGCGACGCTGCTGCGGGGGCCGGAGTCCCGGCCCAGGGCCATTTCGACCTCAACGAAATACTGCACATGGCCGTCGACCGCCTGCCGGCCGAGCAGCGGTCGGTGGTGTTGCTGCGCGATTACGAGGGTTACAGCTACGGGGAGATAGGCGCCATCACGGGTCTCAGCCCCGCCCAGGTTAAGGTTTATATTTATCGCGCCAGGGTGTTCCTGCGCGAATATATAGGTTCGATAGACAAACTGATCTGACGTGATTATGAAAAAGACGGAAGATAAAGAGTTTACGCTCGTCCCTCAGTCCGGATGCCGTTTCCCGGACCGAGATGCGCTCAAAAGGTCCGCCACGGAAGGGCTGACCGTCCGTGACGAGAGGCTGATTGCCGCCGCCGAAGGCGACGGAGAGGGCGACGCCGATATTTTCGCCGGGTTGAAACTCAGGCCCGACGGCAACGTCGTCTTCCCAGACAGGGATTCGCTCCGCCGCCGCCATGTTTCGCCCAGGCCTTTATGGGGCGGTTTGGCCGCCGCCGCCGTTGCCGCTCTCGCGGCTGTTTATCTCCTTATTCCCTCCACTCCCTCGGGTGACGGCAGGGAACTTGTCTCCCGCGCCGTTTCGCCCCGGACGCAGACGGATACAGCTTTCTTGACGCCCGCCGCGGGTGACGCGGTAGCGTCGGAAATTGCGCTCGCCGTTTCCGGAGGTGCGGCCGCTGTGCCGCGGAAGAAGGTGAAAGCCGCGGTTACGGAGGCCACGGATTCCGCAAGGCAGGAGGAACCCGCCGGCGAACATTACGAAAGGTTCGCCCCGATAGGCGCGGGCGAGCTTTTGGCCGCAGCCCTGCCTGAAGTGAAACTGGCGAGCCGCGACGTCGCGGCGCTGTCCGACGCCGGCAGGAAGGGGGCCTCCGGTCGGACGGTGAACATATGGGGCAACCCGGTAGAGCTGCCGTCGCTGAAAAGGTCGGAGGCCGCGCTTGCCCTGACGCGCCTTTACGTCTCCGGCAGGGGCCGGATAGGCGGCGTGGACGGACTTATATATTCCCGCTCTACGACTGTGGAGCGTTACGACCTCAACGGCAACCTTCTGTCTCGCACGGTCCAACGAGGAAAAGATAAAAATTAAACCCTATAAGATCATGAAAAAAACTATCCTTGCCGCCTGTGCGGCGGCGCTTTGCATCCCTGCGTTTTCCCAAACAATCAAAGATTCCGGATCTGCCGGCAGCATTACGGTCACCGGCGGCAACGTAACAGTCACAGCCGACAAAACCGTAAAAACCACCGATATGGAGGTGAAAGGCGACACCGTGATCATCCGGACGGAAACTAAAAAAGAGGGCATCCCGTTTACGGGGACCGAGGTCATAACCACCACCGTCGTTACAAAGAAGGCGGACGGAGCGGAAAATGAAGTGGTTACCGAGGTGAAGAAAGCGGTTAAGAAGAAACATGGAAAGAGCGGCTTTACCGCAGGCGGCGTCAGCATGGGAATAAACGCCTATGCCGACCACAACTTCATCTCCGGAGCCGAGGGCGACGAATTCCTTGCGCTCAACACCACGAAGTCCATCAATTTCGTACTCAACGCGGTTACGCTCACCATGCCCGTTACGCGCGGCGGCACTCTGAATATGGTCACCGGCGTTTGGCTCGACTGGGGCAACTACCGCTTCGAGAACGACATGACGATAGTGAACAACAACGGGATGACCGAAGCCTCGGGCGAATACATCGACAGGATCTCCAAGTCTAAACTCGTTACCCTCTACGTCGACGTGCCGCTCATGCTGCGCTTACGGTTTCCCGTCCAGGGCGAAGGCTGCGGCGATAAAAGCTTCTGGATCGAGGGCGGTGTGACGGGAGGGATGAAACTCGGCTCGCACACCAAGATAAAATATACATATAACGGCGATAAGGAAAAGAATCACGATTCGTTCAACCTCAACCTGCTGCGCTGGAACCTTACCATGCGCGCCGGCTACGGGGTGTTCGGCATCTACGGACGCTGCCAGATGAACCCCATGTTCGAGAGCGGCCACGGCCCCGAGGTCTATCCTTACGCCGTGGGATTCACCGTGGGATTCTGACGCGGTTGCCGCATGATACGATACGGGCCGCCGGCGCTTTCCATGGAATGCGCCGGCGGCCCGTATCTGAGGTTAATAGACGAAGCTGCTTTTGCCTATGAATTCCCTGAGTATCGATGTGGGCGGGATTTCGTCGGGCGGGATGTGTATGAAGTTGTCCAGGAATTTGAGAAGCCTCTGCGCCTCGCCGTATTCGGGGACGTTGTTCGGAACCTCGTGCAGCATGGGCTCGACGTAGCGTCGCAGTACCGACAGCTCGTAGAATAGCGACGAGTTGAACATCACGTCGCAGTTTTCCTGGAATGGGAAGATGTGCTTGTCCTCGCCCCGGCGTACGCTTTCCCAGCGGTGCAACGTGGCTTGGGCGTTGCTTCCGCGGGAGTGGTAGTCGCGTGTTATACGCCTGAGCAGGCGGTTGTCTGTGGTGGATATGCGCGACAGGTCGTCCATCGACACCGAGGTGAAGGCCGATATGTAGATCTTGAATTTGTAGGCGTCGTCCACCTGCTCGGTTAGCCTGGGGTTGAGTCCGTGTATACCCTCCACAACGAGTACCGAGCGTTCGCCCAGCTTGAGCGGCTTTTCGTGGAACTGGCGCTTGCCCGATATGAAATCGTAGCGCGGCACGTCTACGCTGCCTCCTTCGAGCAGGGTTCGCAGGTCGTTGTTGAAGGCGTCCAGGTCGAGCGCCTCGAGCGCTTCGTAGTCCATCTCGCCGTTCTCGTCTCGCGGGGTTAGTTCCCTGTCCACGAAATAGTCGTCGAGCGAGATAAGCACGGGGTCGAGGCCCAGGATGCGCATCTGTATGCCCAGGCGTTTGGCGAATGTGGTCTTGCCGCTCGACGAAGGCCCCGAGATAAGCACCAGGCGCGCCTGCCTCGTACGGTTGGCGTCGTGGATGGCGTCGGCTATGTTTCCCAGTTTTTTCTCATGGAAAGCCTCGGCTATCTTTATAAGCTCGCTGCCGTGTCCGTCCAGCACCCGGGTGTTGAGCGAGCCTATGTTGGATACTCCCATGATGTCCACCCACGCCTTGTACTCCTTGAAAATATCGAACATCTTGTCCTGGTGGACCATCATCTCCAGCTCTTCGGGGTTGGAGCGCTTCGGGACGGCAAGGTAAAGCCCGTTGTAATATTTGCGTACGTCGAAAAGGTAGAGGTAGCGCGTGGAGAGCGCCAGCGCGCCGTAAAAGTAGCCTATCATGCCCATAAGGCTGTAGATGGTCACGTAGAGCGTGGGCTGAGTCTTGAGCAGCGCGAGTTTGTCGCCCTGTCCCATGCGCTCGTACATCTCCTGCGCCTCGGACGAGAGTATCTTCTGGCGCACGATGGGTATGTCCTGCTGCACCAGCTCCAGCATACGGGCCTTTATACGGTCCACGTCCTGCTGCGGAATGTCGTCTATGCCGTCTATCTCGCAATAAAACCCTTTCGATACGGAGTGCTTTATGCGGAAACGGTTGTCAGGAAAGATGTCGTGTACCGCCTTGTTCATGGTGAAGAACAGCGTGCGCTGGTAAACCCTTACGCCCTCGTAGTGGGTTATGTCTATGAAGCGCACCGAAACGGGGTCGTATATCCTCCAGTCGAGTTCCTTGAGCTTGTTGTTGACGAATGCCGCCAGGAACGGCCAGCGGTTCTGCAGCGCGAGCATCCCGGCCACCTCCTGGAGCGAAACCCCCATGTTCACGTACACCTGCGCGCCGGTGTTCTCGCATATCACTTTTACCACGTTCTCGGTCATCTCTAATGTTATTTTATTGTAAACGATGCTAAAGGACAATAAAGGTAAGTAAAAAATGAGTAATTTTGACAAAATTCTCAATCTTTAACGTATGAAAGCCCTGTCACGTAACTTCGCCGCCGTTCTCGTTGCCTCGGTCATGCTGGCGTTTGCCGCCTGTTCCCCGCGCGAGCAGAAGATAACCATAATTTCCGTCAACGATATGCACGGGGGTATAGACAACTTCCCTGCGCTGGCCACGCTGGTGGGCAAATACCGCGCCGCGGATTCGGCGCGCACCCTGCTGATAGACGCGGGCGACCGCTGGACGGGAAATCCCTATGTCGACCTGGACGCCGAACGGGGCAAGCCCATGATAGACCTTATGAACGCCCTGGGCTTCGACCTTTCGACTTTCGGCAACCACGAGTTCGACTTCGGACTGGACATCCTGGCCAAAAGGGTGGGGGAGTCGGAATTCCCATACGTGTGCGCCAACATAAACTCCAACGGGTCTGCGCTGCCGCAGCCCGAGCCGTACAGGTGCATTAACGTCAAAGGCATAAAGATATGTTTCCTGGGCCTGATAACGACGGCCCGAGGAGGCTATCCCGACGGTTTCGTGGAGAATTTCGGCGGTATAATCTTCTCCAATCCCATCGCCTCGGCCCTCGAATACCGCAGCCTGCGCGATGAGTGCGACGTGCTTGTGGGTCTTACCCATATCGGCTATGAACTCGACTCCGTGCTTGCCGGGCAGATGCCCGGGATGGACCTTATCATCGGCGGCCATACGCACACCGTTATCCCCGAGGGCCGCAAAGTGGGCGGCGCGACGCTGACTCAGGGCGGAAGCCGCCTCAAATATGCAGGGGTGACGACGATAACCATGCGCGGCCGCAAGGTGGCGTCGGTAGAGAACTCGCTCGTGCGGCTCGACACCGTCGCCCCCGATCCGCGCTTCAGCGCCATGGTGGCGGAATATAAGAACAACGCCGAATTGCGTACAAAATTCGGAGTCCTGGCCAACGGCCTCGATAAGACCGGAGTTATGAACCTCGTCTCCGACATCGTCCGCAAACGCGTCGGGGCCGACATGGCCATCTACAACTGGGGCGGCATAAGAGTGGATTCGCTGGCCGCCGGGCCGCTTACGCTCGTGGACGCCTACTCCATGGAGCCTTTCGGAAACTCGGCCTGCGTGCTGAAAATGAGCCTCGCGCAGATACGGGAGTTGATCCTTAATAAATTCAACTCCACCGGATCGGAGTCGCACGTTATCGACCTCTATCCTTCGGGTTTCCGGTACAGGATAATCACCGACGCCAACGGCAACGGCGTGGGCGTCGAGATAGAGACCCCGGCCAAACCTTCGCCGGAGGGCCTCTACGATGTCGCCATGACCGATTACGTACAGTCTACCTATAATTTCAGCGCGGCCGGCTCCGGAGCCATGACGGGATACGTCATAGCCCCGACCGTGATAGAATATTTCCGCGAGAATTCGCCGGTGACGGGGGATAACGCCCCGAGGGTGTCGATAGGTAGATAGCCGCGGATGAATTTTACCATTAAAATAGGCGCCGGTAAGCGAAATATTATTACCTTTGCACCCTATTCTGCCTGACGGCAGTCTATACATAATGTCCAACTAATTAAGCAGTAACGCATTACTTAACAAATGGAAAACAACGAAATCCTGGCCCCCGAGGCCGAGAACACGGTTGAGGTGAAAGAGGCCCCTGTTGCCGAAGCCCCCGCCAAAAAGGCGAAAGAGGCTAAACCCGTAGCCGTAAAGAACGAGGAGTTCGACTGGAACGCCTTCGAGAACGACTTGGGACTCTACGACCAAGCCAAAGAGGTCATCGAGAAGAAGTATGACGACACGCTCTCCAACGTACAGGTTGGCGAAGTTGTCGAGGGTACGGTTATCGGCCTGAACAAGCGCGAAGTTGTGGTCAACATAGGCTACAAGTCCGAAGCTATCATCCCCATCGCCGAATTCCGCTACAACCCCGAACTTGCCGTAGGCGAGAAGGTGGAGGTTTACGTGGAGAGTGCCGAAGACAAGAAGGGCCAGCTGGTCCTCTCGCACAAGAAAGCCCGCCAGCTCCGCTCGTGGGATCGCGTCAACAAGGCCCTCGAGAACGACGAGATCATCAAAGGATACATCAAATGCCGCACCAAGGGCGGTATGATCGTGGACGTATTCGGCATCGAGGCGTTCCTCCCCGGATCGCAGATCGACGTCAAACCCATCCGCGACTACGATATATATGTCGACAAAACCATGGAATTCAAGGTTGTCAAGATCAACCAGGAGTTCCGCAACGTTGTCGTTTCGCACAAGGCCCTCATCGAGGCCGAACTCGAGCAGCAGAAGAAAGAGATCATGTCCAAACTCGAAAAAGGACAGATCCTCGAAGGTACCGTCAAGAACATCACTTCCTACGGCGTATTCATCGACCTTGGCGGCGTGGACGGTCTTATACACATCACGGACCTCTCCTGGGGCCGCGTAAGCCATCCCGAGGAGATCGTACACCTCGATCAGAAACTCAACGTGGTTATCCTCGACTTCGACGATCAAAAGAAACGTATCGCTTTGGGCCTCAAGCAACTTTCGGCTCATCCGTGGGATGCCCTCTCGTCCGACCTTAAAGTCGGCGACAAGGTTAAGGGCAAAGTGGTGGTAATGGCCGACTACGGCGCTTTCGTGGAGATAGCGGCCGGCGTAGAAGGCCTGATCCACGTTTCGGAAATGTCGTGGAGCCAGCATCTCCGCTCTGCGCAGGATTTCCTGAAGGTGGGCGACGAGGTGGAGGCCGTAGTGCTGACGCTCGACCGCGACGAACGCAAGATGTCTCTCGGCATCAAGCAACTCACCCCCGATCCCTGGGCCGATATCGAAACCAAATATCCCGTAGGCTCGCGCCACATGGCCAAAGTGCGTAACTTCACCAACTTCGGCGTGTTCGTAGAGATAGAGGAGGGCATAGACGGTCTGATCCACATTTCGGATCTGAGCTGGACCAAAAAGGTTAAGCACCCCGCCGAATTCACCCAGATAGGCGCGGAGATAGAGGTTCTCGTCCTTGAGATAGACAAGGATAACCGCCGTCTCAGCCTGGGCCACAAACAACTCGAAGAAAACCCCTGGAACACTTACGAATCGCAGTACGGCGTGGACACCATCCTCACCGGCACAGTGACCGAAGTCAACGACAAGGGCGCCGTTGTATCGTTGGGCGAAGGCGTGGAGGGTTTCTGCCCCGCGCGCCAGTTAGCCAAAGAGGACGGATCGGCCGTTGCCGCAGGCGACAAGATGGAATTCAAGGTTATCGAGTTCTCTAAAGCCACCAAACGCATAACCCTTTCCCACACCCGCACTTACGAGTCGGCGTCGAGGAACGAGGAGAAAGCCGGCAAAGACGAGAAGAAGGCTCCGAAGGACGATTCCGCCGCATCGGTAAAGAAGATCAACGCCTCGATGGAGAAGACCACCCTGGGCGACCTGGCCGGCCTTGCCGCCCTGAAAGCCCAGATGGAGACAGCCGAAGCCAAACCCAAGAAAGCTCCTGTCAAGAAAGCCGCCAAAGCCGATGAGGCCGAGGCTGCCGAAACCAAGGAGGAGTAAGACTTTTCCCCGGCCGTGAGGTTCAGCGTTACCATATTGGGTAGCAGCGCTGCCATGCCGTCGGCCGGCAAACATCACTCTGCTCATGCACTCAACGTGCATGAGCAGTTTTTTTTGGTCGATTGCGGCGAGGGTACGCAGGCCAGGCTCATGCAGTGCGGCATAAACCCCATGAAAATAAACGCCGTGTTCGTCACGCACCTCCACGGCGACCATATCTTCGGCCTGTTCGGCCTCATATCCACCCTCGGAATGATGGGGCGTCGTACGCCTCTGAGTCTGTTCGCTCCCGCGCCGGTGGAGGAGATGATGGCCGCCCATTTCCGCTTTTTCGACCCGCATCTGCCTTACCGGGTGCAGGTGACGCAGGTGGACCATTGCCGTAGCGCCGTGGTGTACGAGAACCGTTCCATGGAGGTGTCCACCATCCCTCTTCGCCACACCGTCCCCTGCACGGGCTATCTCTTCCGCGAGAAGCGTCCCGGCCTGAATATCCGCAAGGAGGCCATAGAGCGGTACGGGCTGGGAATAGCGCAGATAGCCGCCGCCAAAAGGGGCGAGGACGTATCGCTTGGCCCGGGCCGCGCCATCCCCAACGGCGAGTTGACATATCTGCCCTATGAGCCTCGCAGTTACGCCTACTGCGCCGACACGCAGCCTTCGGGCAAGGTGGCCTCGCTGGCGGGCGGCGTCGACCTGCTCTTCCATGAGGCCACCTTCGCCACGGCGGAAAAGGCCCTGGCCCTGCAAACCGGACACTCCACCGCGGCCCAGGCCGCGGGCGTGGCGGCGAAAGCCGGTGCGCGCAGGCTGATAATAGGCCACAGCTCGTTGCGCTATAAACAACAGGACGTGCTGCTGGCCGAAGCCCGCGCCGTATTCGCGGAGACGTATATGGCCGCCGAGGGCGAGACGTACGAAATAGAGATGCGCAGGTCATGGAACGCATAACCACCGCAGAGGAGTTGCAGGCCGTGTTGCGCGACCGCGTAATGCGCCATATGGGCAATTTCGAGATAGGGTGCTGTATAGCCTCGTCGGGACTTTACGGCGCCGCCATGGACGCGGCTTTGGCCCCGGCTCGCAGCGGTCCTGCGGCGCAGGTCGCTTTTCGCGCCGCATGGGCGCTCGAATCTGCGTATTTTACCGGACGCGACGAATTCAGGCCGTATGCGCCGCGCTTTATCGACGATTTCTGTAAGGTGAAAAACCCCAGCGTCCATCGTCATTACACCAAGATGATGGCCGACATGCTCAAGGAGGGCATAGCCCGTCCGGACGATGCGCAGGCCTCACGCATTGCCGAGACGTGTTTCGACCGACTGATAGATCCGCGGACGCGCGTAGCGGTGAAAATATGGGCGATAAACATCCTGCTGGCGCTCAGGCCCCGCGTGGAATGGATAGCCGAAAACCTGCGCGCCGTTCTCGACGACCTGTCGGTGGATCCGTCGCCAGCCATGACGGTAACCCTGCGGCGCTTGCGCCTGAAGGCGGGACTCTGATTTCGGATTTCGCATAATAATTCGTTTCTTTGTACGGTTTATATGGTATGTTATTTGTCCCTGTAATGCCAGGGATAAAATGTTTTAATCATGATAAAAGACAGAACTAAGCACGAAGAGGCAGATAAACACAAAGTTAACAACCATCAAGACGAGGTGTGCGGCTCCTGTAGCCCCCAGTCGGGAACCGAGACGGCTGACAATGTGGCAGATGAAAGTTTCGAGCCTGCGGACAGCGTGTCATGCGCCGACGGAGCGGCCGAGTGGAAAGATAAATATATGCGCCTGTCGGCCGAGTTCGATAACTACCGCAAACGGACGCTCAAGGAGAAGATGGACCTTATAGCCGCCGGGGGCGAGGATGTGATAAAACCGCTGCTGGGCGTGATGGACGATTTCGATCGCGCCGTGGACGCCATGGAGCGGGCTGTCGACGTGGAGTCCGTTAAGCAGGGGGTGTTGCTTATACGCCAGAAGTTTATCGATACGCTCAAAAGCAAGGGCGTGAGTGCGATAGAGGCCAAAGGAGAGGCTCTCGACACCGATCTGCACGATGCCGTTGCGCAATTTCCGGTTGACGACCAGGCCATGAAAGGCCGCATAGTGGATGTGGTGCAGAAGGGCTACAGGCTGAAGGATAAAGTTATACGCCACTCGAAAGTAGTGGTGGGGGAATAAGGATTTAAACTGTTTCCAAGAGGTTTTAAACGGATCTTACGGGTCCGTGCATACGGGATCGGGCTTGCGGCCGGACGGCGGCGGGGCCTGCCGCGCGTATAGTGCTATACGTGCGGCCAACATACAAGTAACTATATAAATGGCAACGAAAAGAGACTACTACGAAGTACTGGGGATAGATAAGGGCGCCGACGCGGACCAGATAAAAAAAGCGTACCGCAAAGCGGCAATCCAGTACCACCCCGACAAAAACCCCGGAGACAAAGAGGCCGAGGAGAAATTCAAGGAGGCCGCCGAGGCATACGACGTGCTGTCCAATCCGGACAAGAAGGCTCGCTACGACCAGTTCGGCCATGCGGGAATGAACGGTTCGGCCGGTTTCGGCGGCGGTGGCGGCGGCTTCTCGGGCGGATTTACGATGGACGACATTTTCCGCAACTTCGGCGATATATTCGGCGGCCATTTCGGCGGCGGAGGTTTTTCGGGCTTCGGGTCGGGCTACGGCGGCGGACAGCGTGTGAACCGGGGTTCCGACCTGAGGGTAAAAGTGTCGCTCGACCTTGGCGAGATAGCTGGCGGGGCTACCAAGAAGCTGAAGATAAATAAAATGGTGGCCTGCCAAACGTGCGGCGGCAGCGGGGCGAAAGACAAGGATTCCTACTCCACCTGCACCGGCTGCAACGGCTCGGGCTATGTGACCCAGGTGGTCAACACTTTCTTCGGACGTACGCAAAGCACCGCCGTCTGTCCCAAATGCGGCGGCGAAGGCAAGACAATAACCTCGCCCTGCGCCAAATGCCACGGCGAAGGCACGCTCAAGGGCGAAGAGGTGGTGGAGATAAAGATTCCCGCAGGAGTGGGCGAAGGCATGCAACTGGCCGTGAGCGGCAAGGGCAACGCCGCCCGCCACGGCGGAGTTAACGGCGATTTGCTGGTGGTGATAAAAGAGGAGGAGGATCAGAACTTCGAACGCGACGGCAACGACCTTATACACAACCTGTCTATAACCGTCCCCACCGCCATTATGGGCGGCAGCGTGGAGATACCCACAATCGATTCGCGCGCCAAGATAAAGATAGAGCCTGGGACTCAGGCCGGCAAGGTGCTGCGACTCAAAGGGAAAGGTATTCCCGATATAAACGGTTACGGCCGCGGCGACATATTGGTAGTAATAGATATACACGTCCCTGCCAAACTGACGCAGGAGGAGAAGAAGCTCGTTGAGCAGCTCTCCGAGAAGGAAAATTTCAAAAAGGCGGAGACGCACGGCCGGTCGCAGAATATTTTCGACCGTATGCGCGGGTTCTTCCGGTAATCCCGGGAATTTATGAAACTTACTATTTTCAGCCGAGTCAAGCCTCGCGGATTCAATTATATACCTATCCATTACGATCCGGCGCAGGAGGCCCGCGAGCAGCGCCGCAAGGAGCTTCTGGGCGAGGATGCGGCATCTCCCCTCGAAGGCGGGAAGGAAGGTAAAGATTACGTGCCGGGCGAGTTTATTCGCAGCGGCGGCATACGTCGTACGACGTCGGGCATCTCTTCGCGCCTGGCCGAAGGGAACCGCACGTCTTCACTGCGCGGGGCTATCGCCCTGGGCGGGCTGCTTGCCCTGAGCATGTGGTTGCTTGTGGGGCCGCGCGCGGCGCTTATAACCCTCGGCGCGGTTGTTGCGGTCGTCGTGTTTATAGTCCGCAGCGGCAAAAGAAAACGTTAAACCAACCATACGAGCGTGTCCGACAAGATAAGATTGCTCCCCGATGTGGTAGCCAACCAGATCGCCGCCGGCGAGGTTGTCAACAATCCTTCGTCCGTCGTTAAGGAGATGATGGAGAATGCCGTCGATGCGGGGGCCTCTTCCGTCACCGTCAACTACCGCGAGGGCGGCACGCAGTTGATTCAGGTTGTTGACGACGGCGCGGGAATGTCGCCGGCCGACGCCCGTATGGCTTTCGAACGTCATGCAACCAGCAAGATACGGCAGGCCGAAGACATATATTCCATAGCCACATTCGGATTCCGCGGCGAGGCGCTTGCGTCCATAGCCGCTGTGGCCGAAGTGGAGGTACGCACGCGCCAGCGAGGGGAGGATTTCGGTACGTCGGTGGAGATAGGCGGCGGGACTTTCCGCTCGCAGAACGTTGTCAGCTGTCCCGAGGGGACTCAGTTCTTCGTCAAGAACCTGTTCTATAACATTCCGGCGAGGCGGCGTTTCATAGAGTCTGCCGCCAGGGAGTCGCGCCGCATACGCGAGGAATTTCGCCGCGTAGCCCTGTGCCATCCCGGCGTGGCCTTCGCTCTCTATGAGAACGACGCCCCCCTGTATAACCTTCCGGCCTCCAACCTGCGTACGCGCATAGTCGGAGCTATAGGACGCAACATAGCCTCCAACCTGCTTGAAGTGGGGACGGAAACGTCTATAGCCAGGATAGAGGGCTTCGTGGGACGCCCCGCGGCGAGCAAGCAGAACAATTCCGAGCAATACCTCTTCGTCAACGGCCGCTATTTCAAGAGCGGCTATTTCCAGAAAGCGATATTCCAGGCTTACGAAAAACTCATCCCGTCAAACACCAAGCCATCTTATTTCCTCTATCTTACCATAGATCCGGAGCGGATAGACGTCAATGTGCACCCGCAGAAGACCGAGGTTAAATTCGAGGACGGCGCCGCGCTGTGGCAGATCATACACGCCGCCGTCCGCGAGGGCCTGGCCAAAACGGGTGCGCTGCCGATGATGGATTTCGACATGGACACCTCGATACAGATACCGGTGCATCGCGAGGGCATAGCCTATAAAAGCCCGGAGATAAAGCCCAATCCGGATTTCAATCCTTTCAACGAGGCCCGGGACGTCTCTTCTGCCGCCGGTTACGGCGCAGGCGGTTTCACCGACTACGCCTCGTCGCTCGGTGGCGGTCGCCCGGACGAGCAGTATGAGTATATATCTTCGGAGGCGGCCGACGGAGACGTTTCCTACGATCCTTCGCTGATAGAGTTCATCGGCGGCGAGGATGCGGTGCAGGGGACGCTCGGCCTAGACGTGCAGGCGGTCTTTGCGCCGCTCAGCCTTTCGGAGCGTTATTGCGCCGTGGCTTCCGGCGGCTCGGTGGTGGTGGTGGACGTCCCCCGCGCAGTGGAGGCCGTCATGTTCGACCGCTTTCTTAAAATGGCCGACGCCGGCGAGTTGGCGTCGCAGCGTCTGCTCTTCCCTCAGGAGATACCCATGACCATGGAGGAGTGCAGCCTGGCCCGGCAGTACCGTGGCGACCTGGAGAGCCTGGGCATAGTGTTCACTGTCGCCGACGAACATACGGTCGTGGTGGAGAGCGTCCCGGCCGACCTTACCTCGGACGATCCGGCTCGCATGCTGCGAGAACTGCTGGCCGACGCCGAATCGTGCGCCGGCGCTCCCCGCCAGGCGCGCATGGAAAGCCTTGCCGCCGCGCTGGCCCGCCGCGCATCGAGGGGTACGCCCCCGCGCGACGCCGAGTCGCTCAGGGCCATAGTGTCGGCGCTGGCGGAGTGCGTACGCGGCAACTTCACCCCGTCGGGACAACCCGTAATGCTGCATATAACAGAAAGCGAGATAAAAAGAAGACTATGAGTTACTACCAGGGAAGAATAAATTTTCAGTCGCCGCCCGCGGTGACCAACCTTTTGATCATAAACGTCCTCGTATTCCTGGGGATGGCCGTCAACCCGTCCGCCGATCGCTGGATAATGAATGCGCTGGCCCTTTATGCTCCCGGTACGGGCTATTTCCGTTTCTGGCAGCCGGTTACGTACATGTTCCTGCACGGCGGCTTCACGCATATCCTTTTCAATATGTACGCCCTGTGGATGTTCGGGCGAATATTGGAGTCGTCGATGGGGACAAGGCGCTTTTTGACCTATTATTTCATCACCGGCGTGGGCGCGGCGCTCATACAGATGCTGGTGTGGCATATAACGGGTCAGGGCGGAGCCACCATAGGCGCTTCGGGAGCTATTTTCGGCCTGCTGCTGGCCTTCGGGATGATGTATCCCAACGCTCCGCTGATGCTTATGTTCATCCCCTATCCTATCAAAGCCAAGTGGTTCGTGCTGGGTTACGGTCTGTTCGAACTGTTTTTCGGCGTTTCGGGCCTGTGGTCTGGCGTGGCGCATTTCGCCCACCTCGGCGGCATGATATTCGGATTCGCGTTGCTGTTCTTTTGGAAAAGGACCGGTAAAATTTACTATTGACAGGTGAACTACGCTTACGATAGGCAAAAGAATGAACGCCGGGGCCGCCGTTTCGGACTGTTCGGCTTTTTGATGCTTCTGGCGACGATCTTTTTCGGGGCGTTGCTGGCGCTGGCTTTCTTCGCCCCGTGGATAGATCCGAATAAGGCCTGGGTGTTCGCGTTCCTGGGTTTGTCGTGGCCCATACTCTATATCGTCAATATAGCGCTGGCGCTATATTGGGTGGTCCGTTGGCGCAAGTATGCCTTTATCCCGATCCTGCCGCTTGTTTTGGGTTTCGGCGCGGTGTCGCTGTTTTTCCGTCCCTCGCTCACCAAACATTACGACGGGCAGCGCGAGGGGAAGCCCGCGTTCACCGTCATGAGTTACAACGTCGAAGGGTTTCTTGACAGCTACGGCCGCAAATTGCCCATGATGGACAGTACGGCGGCCTTCATAGCGGGTACGGGTTCAGAGATAGTGTGCATGCAGGAGTTTCAGACGACCGACGTGATGCCGCTCGACAAGATAGACGGCATACTCTCCGAATTGCCCTACAAAGCGCTGCACTATTCGCTCACCTCGCGCGGCAATGGTTGGGGCGTGGCCATATACAGCAAATACCGCATAGTCGCCAGCTCGCCCATAGACCTGAAGGCCGCGGGCAATACGGCAATGATGGCCGACGTGGCGGTGGGGGAGGATACTCTGCGCATATTCAACTGCCACTTGCAATCCACCAGACTCTCGTCGGCCGAGCGCCAGTTCATGACCCCGGAGGAGTTCCTGCAGAATGACAACGCGCAGAAGAAGGAGAAGGCGAAAAGCATAATACGTAAACTGCGCGAGAATTACTGCCTGCGCGCCGCCCAGGCCGACACCATAGCGCTGCTGGCCTCGCAGTCTCCCCATCCGGTGATAATATGCGGCGATTTCAACGATACGCCCATGTCCTACGTCTACCGCACTATCAGGGGCGGCAGGGCCGACGCCTTCGAGGAGAAGGGACGCGGCTCGTCGAATACCTACCGCGGGTTTTACAACCTTTTCAGGATAGATTATATCGTTTACGACAAGGCCCTGCGCGCCGCGACGTACCAGTCCCCTTCTACCGCTATCTCCGATCACTATCCCGTCATCGCGGGATTCGATTTCTGCGAATGATCGCCTCCGCTCACCTGTCGTTGTAAGGCACGGCCTGCAGGATGTAGTTGTCGTCCGGCGGCAGCAGCGCCGAGCGGAACGCTATCTCCACACTCTTGCTCTCCCCGGGCATAAGCGTGAAGTAGTTGTCGGAGGGGATGGCAGGGAGGATCCTTTCCCCGTCCGATCGCCTTACCAACTGCACATGGACGGCGAACGCCGGGTGTTTGCCCGTGTTTACCACGACGGCCTTTATGGTTTTCGTCTTTTTGTCCGCGCTTGTCGTTATCCCGTTGTTTACTTTCAGGTTGGCTTTCGGCATGTCGGAGAGGGCTTTGTAGTCGCCCGTCCTGAGCGCCCGCCAGTAGAAGTTTTCGGATAGTGTTTCGCCGGTTTTGCCTGTTAGCCTCAAACGTATGAAATGCACCGGGGTGAGGGGGTTTTTCATGCGTTTCTTGCCGTACACCTCGAATTCAAAGAGCGAGAATCCCCATTGTGTGGCCCGTTTTACGCCCTGCATGCGGACGTAGCGCGCCGTTACTGGCCGGAATGATATCCGCTCCGTGCCTCCCTTGCAGTTATCTTCGGCCCACACCTCTTTCCACGACCGTGCGTCGGCCGACACCGACAGCCTGTACGACCTTGCATGGGCGGCCTCCCAGGCCAATTGCACCGAGGCTATCTCCCGCGGTTGCCCCAGGTCGACGGCAATCCACTGGTCGTCGGCATATTCGCTCGACCACCGGCTCGCCTCGCTGCCGTCGGTTACGGCGTCGGCACCCGCCGCGTCACGTGAGACGGACGACGCCGACGCGGTTTTCTTCAAGGCCATGTTGTCCGAAGGGAAATCCAGAACGAAACACTGCGTGGCGTCGTTGGCCGCAGCCGTGACGAAGGCCTGGAGGCGCGACACTTCGCTGCCGTCCATGTTGTACACTATCGCTTCGGCTCTGAGCGGGCCTGCGTCCTGCAGGGTGGCGTTCACCGCCTTTACGCTGTTGTCGGCGTGGCTCCACTGTATATGCAGCGGCTCGCATGCCTTTCGCGCGCCCCAGTAGGCTCCCGTAAGGTCGTAGTAATAGTCGTAGGTCTGCCACACGAGCGACGGGTAGGCCGGCTGGCTCATCCATGTCATTATGCCCGTGGCGTCGCGCCAGATGTTGTGCTGCCACCCTTCATACATGGCCCTGGACACCTCGTAGTTGACCAGTTGGGCTTTGCGGCAGAAATCCTCTATGCCTTCGGCCTGGCCGTAGTTGTGTTCCACGGTGGAGAAATATTTGTCCGGACTGGCGTTGGCGGCCGATTTGCCAAAGAAATGCCTGTCCCACATTTCGTTGCGCGGCCACCACGACTCTTCGGGCATGAATTTGCGGAAACTCTCGAACGACGTGAATACGGCCGTGCCTATCTCGGTGCGGAAACCGTGTCCTTTGACGATGTTTTCGCCGAAACCGAGCGGGTTTTTCAAAAAATACCACGACGGGTGGTTGTTGGCCCACACTCCGCTGCCCGACAGCCCGTCGCTGTTCGAGTTGGGCTGGTACCATCGGTCGTTGCCGTCGCAGGCGGCCACGCAACTGCGCAGCATGCTGTCGAGGGGCGGCAGCGGATAACCTTCGTTATCGCCGCACCACACCGCTATGCAGGGATGGTTTCGCAGCCGCTTGACCTTCTCTATGGCGTTGTCGTTGAAGCACTGCACGTCCCGCGGCAGGTTTTTGTGAGAGTTGAGCCAGAAGTCGTCCCACACCATTATGCCGTGGCGGTCGCAGGCGTCGTAAAACTCCTCGTCGGTAGTGGATCCTATCCAGTTGCGTATAATGTTGAAGTGCATGTGTTTGTGCAGCATCACCTTTAGATCGTACTCTTCGCCCCTGCAGCGCAGCAGCCACTCGCTCATGCCCCAGTTGCCGCCTTTGCAGAATATCGGCCTGCCGTTGCAAAGTATACGGAATACGCCATCCGCCTTTTCGTAGGAGTATCTCCTTATGCCGAAAGCCACGGTGCGCGTGTCGGATAGTTGCCCGTCGACGATGTAGTTGAGTTCCATGGTATAGAGATTGGGCGCACCGTAACCGTTTGGCCACCACAGGGCGGGATTCTCTATCTCCAGCTCTTTTATTTCGCCGTGGCCGAAGTCTGAACGGCCGCACGAGGAGGCCTCCACGATTATCTCCCTTTCGAACGTTATGCCTCCGGGTTGTATGACGCCTTGCAGCACGCCCCTCTGTTTCTTGCCGGAGACGTTTTTCAACTCCACCTGCAGCGACAGCTGCGCTTTGCCGCCGGCGAGCGACACGGTGCGTACCCACGGGTTTTCCAGGCTCACCTGGCGCGATACGGTCATGTAGACGTTGTCGGTTATGCCGCTCAGCAGGCCCGGCACGGGAGGCATCCAGTCCCATCCGTCGGCGGATATGTACGTGGGGCTGGCCAGGTTGGGTATCGGGCGTCCCGGAAATTCCACCATTACGGCAAGCACGTTATCCACGCCGGGATCGATAGCCACATTGACGGGGAATCTGCCGCGCTGCATGAAACCGTCCGTACGACCCAGCTCCCTCCCGTTGAGGTATATCGCGGCGCGGCGGTTGACGCCTTCGAAGTTGAGCCACAACACCTCGCCGGGTTTCAGGACCGGCGGGCGGAATGTGGCGCGGTACCAGAAGTTACGGTCGTATTTACGCTTGTCCACACGGTAGGCGTTGTCGCCGAAGTTGGGGTCTTTTTCCAGCCCGGCTTCCACATACGCCCCGAATACAGTACCGGGAACGGTGGCCTCCACCCATCCCGAGGCGTCGTAGCCGGCTTTCATCATAGCGTCGTCCTGCACCTCGTCCTGCGCTTTTATGCGCCATTCGACGTTTTTGCTGTCGAGAGAGATCTTTTTATATTGCGCCGCCGCGGCGACGTACAGCAGCAGGGCGGCGGCGGATATGGCTCTTTTCATGCTTATCGGGATTGGGATAGCGAGAAGGGCGCGGCGGCCTTCGTTACGTTGCGCTGCATGGCGGGCTGCGGCCCCATGTGCAGTCGGAGCGTACCCCCGGCGACTATGTCGGCGTAAGTTATATAGTTTTTATCCAGTGGTTTGCCGTTTAGTTCGCCGGATTGTATATAAACGTTATGCGGTGCGTTGCCGTGGGCCTCTATGACGAATTTCCTGCCGTCCTCCATTGTTATGGTGGCTTTCGGGAAGAGCGGGCTTCCTATCACGTATTGGTCGGTGCCGGGGCATACGCTGTATATGCCCAGGACACTCAGCACGTACCACGACGACATGCCTCCCTGATCCTCGTCGCCCGGATAGCCGCGCTCCGTGGCGTTGTAGAGGCGCTCCATCACCTGCCGTACCCGGTATTGCGTCTTCCATGGCTGTCCGGCATAGCTGTATAGGTAGGCCAGATGCTGCACGGGCTGGTTGCCGTGGGCGTATTGCCCCATCCCCGCGAGTTCCATCTCGCGCATCTCGTGGATGACGTTCCTGTAACTTCCGGGGACTATCCTGCCTGGCGCGGCGAAGAGGGAGTCGATCTTTGCGCAGAAACGCTCGTCGCCGCCGAAAAGGTCTATCAGTCCCTGCACGTCGTGGAATACGCTCCACGTGTAGTGCCATGCGTTGGCCTCGCAGTAGGGGCCTCCCCATTCGAAGGGGTCGAAAGGCTCCGTCCACCGCCCGTCCGTGTTGCGGCCGCGCATGAATCCGGTCACTGTGTCGAAAAGGTTGCGGTAGTTGTACATCTGGCGTCCGAAGAGGCGTGCGTGGAAACTGTCGCCCGTGGCGCGGGCCAGCTCGTAACCGCAGAAATCGTCGTAGGCGTATTCGAGGGTCTGCGACGTCGATCCCATCGACATGGGATGTGGGACGAATCCCAACTGGTAATACTCCTTCCACCATTGACGGCCGTTGGCGCTACCCAAAGGGCCTTTGTTCATCGCCTCGTGCGCGTAGGCCTCGATGGCCCTTTGCGGATCGAACGTGCGTATGCCTTTGGCCCAGGCGTCGGCAAGAAGCGATATGGCGTGGTTGCCTATCATGCCGCCAGTCTCGCCCGGATTCGACCAGGCCGGAAGCCAGCCCCACTGATCCCCGGCGTCAAGCAGGGCGTTCATGTAACGCCCCTGCATCGCAGGATGGAGGATGCAGGTTAGCGGGAACTGACTGCGGAAAGTGTCCCAGAAACCGTTGTCGGTGTACATATACCCGTCGTGTACCCGGCCGTCGTATGGACTGTAATAGTACGGCGAGCCGTCCGCCTTTATCTCGTAAAATATGCGCGAGAAGAGGTTTGCGCGGAACATGCACGAGTAGAAAGTCTCGGTCTGCTCCCTTGGGCCGCCCTCCACCAGTATGCGCCCCAGCAGGGCGTTCCATTCCGCCCGGCCGCGGGTTTTTGTATCTTCGAGAGTTTTGTCGCCGCCCAATTCGGCCTCGAGCGCCAGGGCGGCCTGGCCGGCGCTTATGTACGACGAGGTTACGCGCGCCTGAACCCTGGCTCCGCGCCGGAATGTGACGTAAGCCCCCATGCCCTTGCCTTCACCTACGGCTATCTTTGGAAACGTCTTGTTATCCTTGTTCTCCCATGTACCCCAATCCTCGAAGGGTTCGTCGAAGGTTATTATGAAGTGGCAGCGGAACGTCTCCGGTTTCTGCAGGTTGCGGCCGTTGTTCACCCATCCCGTTATGCGGCGGTTAGGGGAGTCTATCTCCATGCGGCTGTCTTTGGTATAACCGTCCAGCACTATGCAGGCCTCCCGTCCGGCGGGAAAGGTGAAACGGAAATGTGCGCATCGCGTCGTGGGGGCTATTTCTGTGGTTATTCCGTTGTCAAACGTAACCTTGTAGTAGTGGGGCCGGCCCGTCTCGTTCTCGTGGCTGAAGGACACCGCCCGCTCGTCCTGCCCTACGACAGGCTTGCCGCACTCTGGCATGAGCGAGAAGACGGCGTAATCGCCCATCCACGGGCTGCATTGGTGTACCTGCTGGAAGCCGCGTATCTTTTTGTCGGAATATTTATATTTCCACCCGTCGCCGTTCCTGCCCGTCTGGGCCGACCATGCGTGCATGCCGAAAGGCATGGCCGCGGCGGGATAGGTGTTGCCGTAGCTCAGGCCGAAATTGGAGTCCGTACCCTGCAGCGTATTTACGTAATCTACCGGGCCTTCGGCCATGGCCGGTATGGCGCGGAGTGCGCAGGCGAGCATCAATGTGGCGAATATTCTCATCGGCGTTATTTTATTGATATCCTGTATGTTTTTACGGCATGCCGCGGCATCGACAGCGTGGCGCGCGCCACGTCGCCCGTTTTCTCGAGCGCCACCGCTCCCACGGCGGGGCCGTCGAGCCTCTCCTCCCGCATCGCCTTCGCGCCGCAATCGAGTTCCATGGCCACGGGCGAGGCGTCGCCCCATGCGTTGTATATCCTCAGCACGAGGTCGCCGCCGTCGATGACAGCCGACGATATGGTGTATCCTGGCTTGAGGAAGTTTACGAAACTATGTCTGTCGCGGCGTCCGGCCACGCCCCACAGCGCCGTCGCCGGCTCGCTTATGCGCTCGTTTTCGAGGCTTACCCCGCCGCCGTCCCAAAGCCCGGCGTGGGGCATTACGGCGTAGCTCATCTCTGCGGGTCCGGTGATGCCGTAATCGCGCCACCACAGTCCGCCGCCGGAATATTGGATCGTCAGGCCGAGCGGAAAATCCTGGCCGTGGGTGTAGGAGGTGGTGTGGTCGGTGAAGATCGCAAGGCCGTAGCCGCCGTCCCGCTGCGCTATGTCCACCCAATGGAGCGCCACGTTGTTCTTTATATCCTTCCAGGCGTTGAAGAACGTGTCGCCGTTGTCGCTGCGGCACACGTCGAAGGGGGCGTCCCTGTAAACGATATCCGCTCCGGGAAGGGTGGGGAACAGCACGTTGAGCTTGTAGCGGCTGTCGTAAAATCCAGTGCGTCCCTGCGCCCACTTTTCCCCGGCGGGTTGCTCGCCTATGGCGGGATTGCCGCGCCAGGATATTTTCAGGCTGAAGCGTATGGCGCGCTCGCCGCGCGCCAGGGTGACGGTTTGGGTGAAAGGGTGTGAGGTGATTGAGCCGTCTATGCGTAAACATACGCCGAGCGCGTCGTCGCGCAGGACCGTCACCCGTGCGGGGGCGTCGCACGACGACTGCCGTCCACCCTGGCGGAAGTAGCCGCTCAATTCGCCGAAACGATAATCTTTATTCGCGGCGAATTGCTTATTACCTAATTTCTTAGCCTCCAGGCTTTCTATCGAGCCTCCCCGCCTGGGGTCGATCACCATGCGATAGAGGTCGGTCTCCACGATGTATTTGCCGTGCCTGCCTACGGTTACGCCGCGCGCCGCGGCCGAGGTTCCCGCCCGGCCTTCCGGAACCACGCGGTATACCGCGTATCCGAAGGCGGGTGCAGAGGCCGCTATGAGGAGTTTCCGCACCACTCCGTCCGACGTTATGCACGACTCGGCCCTGTTGCCGTCGGGATCGTAGACGGCGAAATCGTCGCCAGTAACGTCATTCGGAACGGCGACGCAGACCGTTTCGCTGCGTTTAGATCCTGAGGTGTTGACGATAGTAACGGGTATGCCGGCTTTCTCGGCGCCCGCGCCGCGCATGGACGCGGCGGCAATGGAATCAGCCGCGGCCGCGGCCTCCGAGGTCCATCGCCCGGCCCATCCGGCCCAGGTATCGCCGTAGAGTTTGTTGTACGGCACTATCCATGTGTCGTGATGCTGTGCCAGCATTAGCTTGCGCCATGCCTCTTCGAACACGCCGCCAGGCCAGGCCGACCCCTCTTCCATGCAGGCCATAGCGGCCACTTTCTCCGCCCTTACGAGAGCGTCCTCGGCCCGGCGCACCTGTTGCCCTATCCGGCGCAACGCCTCGCTGCCCCACATCAGGGCCACGCGGAAATCGTCCTGCGTGTAGCGGTAGACGTCGGTCGTGCGTCCTGCGGATATATTCTCGATGTAATTCGTCCAGGAGACATATTGAATGTCGCGCCGTTGTCCCAGCCAGGGGCCGTTTTTCCATCCGGCGTCCTGGAAGCACATGCCTGCCGGGGCGGCTATTCCCGCTTTGCGGCAGGTGTTGAGGTATTCGCGCGAGTTGTTCCAGGCCCGCGTCTGCCATACCGACCCGGGTTCAAGCTCCTCGCATCCGTAGCGGGGTACGGTAAGTATTGTCGCGCCGTCCGGACCCTGCCACTCTACCAGCTCGCCGCCGCGTGCGCGGACGTAGCCGCCCCAGCATGTGTCGGGATTCTTGAGGACGGCGTAGCGGAAACCAAGAGACAGCAGCAGGCCTGGAAGGCACGAGGTGAAACATGGCTCCTCGGCCGAGTAGGCGGTGAAAGTCACGCCGGGGAAATGGCGGCGTAGCGTCGCCATCCCGTATTGGAAATTGCGTATGACGCTTTCGCCGGATATGTTGTAAAGGTAGGGCTGCGAATAGGACGGGTTGGTGAACTCCACGCGCGGCGTCAGCGCCACACGCCTGAACGCCTCGTAGGCCGCGGGCGTACGTAAGGCCACAGTGTCCCACGTCGACGGCTCTATTTCGAGGTTTATTGTCCACCAGGGGTTTTCGGCCAGTTTATCTACGATGAACTGCGTCTTCCACAGCGGGTAATGGCCGTATATGCCTCCATGGTAACCGTCGGCGAAATAAGAGCGCTGGGGCAACGCGTGGCAAGGTAACAACAGGGTTATCAGTAGTGTAAGCGAGGCAGCCTTCATGTAACTGTCGATATCTTGACCGGTTTTATTATAGTATTGGCTCGTACGTCAGGAGCAGCGCTTCCTTACGTCACGTATATCAATGGCAACCTGTTTTTCAGACTGGTCCATTTTCAGGCCGACCCAACAAAGATATGAAAAGCGCAGAAAAAACAGGCCCGGACATCCGTCCGGGCCTGCAAAATATTTTACGTTTCGCGAATTAGCGGACTTTGGTGAACTCGAAGCCCAGGCCCATGCGCTCGTAATCGGGGTACCATGCCTGCAGGAAAGGCGGCATGTCGGTATCCCTCAGGTAGATTTCGAGGTTGCCTTTGGCGTTTAGCCACATGCCTACGACCATTTCCCCTTCGTTTACGGTGGTGGTGCTGAACGCCCGGTTGGCTTTCTCCAACTTGAAATAGGTAAGTTGGATATTCTCGGTCTTGCTGTAATTGTAGGTTTCGTTTATGGTGGAGTGGGTGTCGTTGACGATCGTGGAGCCGGAGTGGTTGTTCATCGGCTCGTGGAACTCGAGCGACGAGGCGCGGAACAGCGCGGTAAGGCTGCCTACGCCCAGAGGCGAAACGCGCATTCCCGCCGACGTCGATCCTGAGAAGTTGAGCCAGAAATTGGTTGTCGCCGTAGGCAACAGGGTCGTTTCTGATTCGTCGTATTTGTCGGCCATTACCTTTTTAAGGCTGTCGAGGCCTATTATGCCTTGGCATTTCCAGGGGCCGGTTATCTGGTCGAACATAAGCGGACCCGGTATCGTGATCTCTACGTTGGGGTTTTTGCCCGGAACCATGTGGCGGCCTATGGCTACGGGGTCGTTGTTTATCGCGAAAGTGAATTTTTTATTTTTACCGCTCTTTGCGATGAGCGTAAAGGCTGCTGAATTCTCTCCTTTGGGTATTGTGAGCGAGGTTATGGAGCCACCTTTGAATATATAGTCCGTCCCCAAAACGGCGGTCGCTCCATCGAGTATTTTGACAGGCAGGACTATAGGTTCCAGTGCGGTGAACGGTGCGCCGCCTATCTTGGTTACGGTAAGTTTAATTTCGTATTCAGTCATCAACCTAAGTGACTTCACGTTGAAATTGAACGCGAGCGGCTCTTTCTGTTTGATGGCTATTTCGCTTTTGGCGTTGCGGCCCAGTTCGAGCGATTCGTTGGGTTCCAATTCCAGGGAGATGTTTTTATAAGATTCCGAAAAATTCCTCGACGTAACCCTGATGATCGCCGTGCTGGTGCCGGCAAGCACCTCGAAACTGTTGCTGGAAAGGATGTAGTCCGTATCTTCCACAGCGGTTCCTCCCAGAGTGAAATTCACCATGGTATTCTTCTTCAGGTTCGCCGAGCATACTATCTTGATGTCGACATACTCGCCCGAAAGGGTGTAGCTCACCGCCCCGAATTGCACTATGGGCAGACGCGTAGACGATTGCTCGTCTTTGTCCTTCTTGCACGAACCAAGGCAGGTTACCAGAAGCAACGCCGACGCCATGAGTAAAAATCTTTTCATTTGGTATGGTAGTTTTTGGTTTAAATTATTTTGTCTGTCCGGCCTTGCGTCGCCGGGCGGTAGTAGTTTTTAAGCAGTTATGCCGCATGCGGCAATGCCCGCGACGCCGTTGTGGCGACGGCCGCCGGGCAGGCGCCGTTTCCATCTGATTTTGGAAATGCGGACATCCTCGGGGCGAATATAATAATTTTTCGTCGTATTTTCATATACTGAACGATGAATTATTGAAACTATTTTGCGCGAGTCCGGATTATTGCGGCAAAACCACGGTTTTTCCGGAAACTTCCACGCGTATGTAAAAATAACGTTGCTGACTGCCCTGATCTTGCTTCCCTCCCGTGAGTTTGGTCTCCGCAGCCAAATATTTTTTGTTTTACTGAAGATAAAAAGATGCAATGATTTCTTTTTCCGAAAAAAAACTCCTACCTTTGCAAGCCCTTATTATGGGATGTTGGATCATATTAACAAGTATTAACCAAAGCAAAACACAAACAACGTGGAGTCATTAAGCTACAAGACAACCTACGCCAGCGCTGCGAGCAACACCAAATCATGGGTGGTGATCGACGCCAACGGCGAAGTGTTGGGAAGGCTTGCCTCGCAGATCGCCAAGATACTGCGCGGTAAGAACAAGCCGGATTTCACGCCCCACTGCGACAGCGGTGATAACGTTGTAGTTATCAACGCCGAAAAAGTGAGGCTGACCGGCAAAAAGATGACCGACAAGGTCTATCTGAGGCATACCGGCTACCCGGGAGGGCAGCGTACAGCCACCCCCGCCGAGTACCTGAAGCGCCGTCCCGAACTAGTGCTGGAGAAAGCCGTCAAAGGCATGCTTCCCCGCACCCGCCTGGGCGCCGCTCAACTCAAAAACCTTAAGGTGTATGCAGGCGCCGAGCATCCCCATGCCGCGCAGCAACCCAAAGAAATCAAATTAAGCGAAATTAAGTAATGGTTATGGAAGTTGTAAACACCGTAGGACGTCGCAAAGCCGCTGTGGCCCGCGTGTACGTTAAACCGGGAACCGGAAACATTACGATCAACCACCGCCCCCTGGAAAACTATTTCCCCCTGGAAATATTCCAGTTCGTAGTCAAGCAACCCATACAGGTGCTTAACATCGAAGGCCAGTACGACATCACCATCACTCTCGATGGAGGTGGCATACACGGCCAGGCCGAAGCCGCCCGTTTGGGCATAGCCCGCGCACTTTGCGAAATAGACGCAACGTACCGCGGCCTGCTCAAAAAGAACGGCTTCCTGACGCGTGATTCGCGCGAGGTTGAGCGTAAGAAACCGGGTCAGCCGGGTGCACGCCGTAAGTTCCAGTTCAGCAAGCGCTAACGCATCGTCCGGACACCGGAGCACGCATCCGGGTCAAACCGCGAGGATCGCACATGCCGCATGATGGCGGAAAGGCGCTACCGCACGGTTCCCGATGCGCGGAAAATCCCCGGGATTGCCAAGGGTTCTACCGCGGGGATTGAAGAAAAGAGATTAAAGAAATTAGGCACTTAAAAAAATGTCACGTACAGATTTCAATCAATTACTGGAGGCCGGCGTACACTTCGGCCACCTCAAACGCAAATGGAATCCCAAGATGGCTCCTTATATCTTTATGGAGAAGAACGGGATTCACATCATCGACCTTCACAAAACGGTAGTGAAGCTCGACGAGGCTGCCGCGGCAGCCAAGCAGATCGTAAAGAGCGGCCGTCGCATACTGTTCGTAGCCACCAAAAAACAGGCTAAGGACGTAGTTTCGGAGATGGTAGCTTCGGTAGGCATGCCCTACGTAACGGAGCGCTGGCCGGGCGGTATGCTTACAAACTTCCCCACTATACGTAAAGCCGTGAAGAAGATGGCCACCATCGACAAGATGACCTCCGACGGCACTTACGACAATTTTTCGAAACGCGAAAAACTCCAGATCTCGCGCCAGAGGGCCAAGCTGGAGAAGAACCTTGGCTCTATAGCCGACCTTACCCGCCTCCCGGCCGCATTGTTCGTTGTGGACGTGCAGAAGGAGTCGAATGCGGTTAAAGAGGCCAATCGTTTGAATATTCCCGTCTTCGCCATGGTTGATACTTGCTGTGATCCGACAAACATCGACTATGTCATCCCGGCGAACGACGACGCCACCAAATCCATCGCGGCTATACTGAAAACCGTCACCGAAGCTATCGCCGAAGGTCTTGCCGAGCGCAAACTGGAGAAAGACAAGGAGGCGGCCGAGGCAGCTCCCGCTAAAGACGAGAGGGACGCCAAACCCCGTATCCGCAAGGTGGTTAAAGCTCACTCCGAGGAGGCGGCCCCTGCGGTTCCCGCAGAGGATAGCGTGGCGGCAGAGTAATATTTTGTCATCCCGAAACGAAGTGAAGGATCTCAAAATAAAGAGATTCTTCACTTCGTTTAGGTTGTTACCGGTTGGCCGCGGTTTCCGTTTGCCGCCGCAATCCCGGGTTTGCGGAACGTCCGCCTGTCCCGGAATGCGTATTCCGGCCAATAACGAAGGCCGGCTTTCCGGCCCCTATCATAAAAACAATTAAAAACATTACAAATATGGAAATTAAAGCAGCAGAAGTTGCCAAGCTCCGCGCGATGACGGGGGCGGGCATGATGGATTGTAAAAACGCGCTTATCGAGGCCAACGGCGATTTCGGCCGTGCGCAGGAGATAATCCGCGAAAAGGGCAAACTTATCGCCAGCAAGCGTGCCGACCGTCACGCTACCGAGGGCGTTGTCGTTTCCCGGATCGTAGACGGCAAGAAGGGCTACCTGCTCTGCCTTGCCTGCGAAACCGATTTCGTCGCTAAAAACGCCGATTTCGCAGCTTCGGCCAATGCTATTCTCGATATAGCCGTTTCGTCCGATGCGGCCGACCTGGACGCCCTGCTGGCCGTAGCTGCAGCAGGCAAGACGGTGGCCGAGATAGTTACCGAGAAGTCGGGACAGACAGGCGAGAAGGTGGAGCTGGCTTACTATTCCAAGATAGAGGCTCCTCTGTGCGTGACTTACATCCACATGAACAATAAGTTGGGTACGCTGGTAGGCTTCAATAAAGCCGTCCCGGCCGAGGTTGCCAAAGACGTCGCCATGCAGGCCGCCGCTATGGCCCCCGTATCGATCAGCGAGGCCGATTGCCCCGCCGAAGTGATCGAGAAAGAGCGTCAGATAGGCCGCGAGCAAGCCCGCCTGGAGGGCAAGCCCGAAGCCATGCTCGACAAGATCGCAGAAGGCAAGGTGAAGAAATTCCTTTCGGAGAACACCCTGCTGAACCAAGCCCTGGTGAAGAACAACAAGATAACCGTAGGCCAGTTTGTCAAAGAGGCCGACAAAGAAGCTACCGTGGTGGCTTACAAACGTTTTTCGCTCAACGACTAATTACCGGTCCGATAAAATACACGCGGCAGCCCTGGGCTGCCGCGTGTATTTCGTTTAAGACGCTCTCTAAATTTCCCGGCGAAATGTACGTAGAAGTCTCGATTATGTGTTGACCCGCAGCGTCGTTATCGTAACGATTGGTGCTTTCTTGGGCCGTGCAGCTTAACGCCACCCAAGCAATATTCATGATAAATATCCTGCGGAATACTGAAAATATATGAAAAGGTCCCTAATCGCTATGCTTGCGGTCGTTTGTTTGCATTCTGTTTGCGCCGGCGCTTGTCCGGAGCAGATTAAAGCATTCTATACGGCGTATTTGAATAACGTTTTGCATGACGGATCAAAAAACGCCGACTTGTGCGGAATATATTTTACGGAAGCGCTAATGGGTAAAGTTATCCGGTTGAGAAATGCAACCGGCTCGGATCCGGTTATACGCGCCCAGGATGCAAATAGGGATGCTCTCGAAACGTTGTCAGTGGAAGACCTGGCGGATGATTGGTATTTGGTTAGATACTTCTGGACAAAAGGAGATGGCGACTCTGTCGTGGAGATTCCGTTGAAGGCCCGGGAGATCGGCGGGCGATGTAAGATCAGTTACATTACTCCCGTTTGGAATGGAGTCCGCTATGGGGATGGGCTATTGTCCTGCGGGGATGAGATAAACGAAATAGACCAAACATCCGAACTTTCGTTCCTTAAAAGTTTCTACGACGCTTATACGGCCGAATATTGCAACATGCCTGAAGATTTAAGCTCAAGGCTGTCTTCTTTGCGTTCGCGCTACCTGTCGCACGGCGCTTTAACGGAATTCAGGAATGGAGAATCGGAGAATCTGAAAGACGGCCTTTCCGGTTACGATATGTTGATCGATAATTTTGATTTTGACGGCTCATGGCGAGACGGCCTTGAAATAACGCATCTAAGCGGCGACCATTATCAAATCTCATATAGAGCCGCAGGCAAGGTATATCGAATCGTTGTCGCCGTAAAGAAGAGAGGCGGACGCGGCTATTTGATAGATGGCGTTAGCTTGCAAATCAAAAGGCTGACACTTTAAAGTGTCAGCCTTTTGATTGCTTGGAAAAGCGATCGTGCCGAAATTATTTCGCGCAGCTTTCAGCGGTTCCTTTGCACTCAGCACCTTCTGCACAGCAGGTGGTATCGGCGCAGCAAGCTTCGTTTGCAGTCGAATCAACAACGGCAACAACTTCTACTTCCTCAACAACATCGTTGGCTTTGTTAGCGTTTCCTCCGCAAGATACGGCCATCAGGGCTGCGGCTACAACGAGGATTGCGAAAACGTTTTTCATAATAATCAATGGTTTTATGGTTTCTGTTAAATCCGCGACAAAAGTACGGATTCATTTGGAATATTCAAAAAAAATCTCTATATAAAGAACATTTTTTTAAAAAAACTTTTTAATGCCGCCGGAGCTGGCGCGGCGTGTATAGAAGCGTGTTACGTAAAACCCTTACTTTTGCCTTAAACCGAATGTGTTGTCACTCAGAAAGCACCGTAACGGGGATGTCTTCTTTTGATACGAAGGCCGACGGGAAAGCGCCGGCTATGCGTCCTTTCAGTATTATGGCCTCTTCAGTGGTGACGCAGTTTCCCGCGGCTACCTTGAAATACGGGTTTTCGTAGGTCATATATGTCGGTACGCCGTCGAAAAATTCCTTAAATCGGCGTTGCGCCTCGGCGGCCCCGCTGCGCGCGCTTTGGCTGTTGTCGAAAAATATTATGACGCGATAGCCTTTTATCTTCGCGTCGTGCTGCTGGGCAGAGAGCCTGGCCACCTCGGCGGCGGCCGATCCCACCTCCACGATACGTACTCCCGCTCTCGACTCCGGATCGGGAGAGGTGAGGCGGCTTTTGAAGTCGGCGAGGCTCTGCGCGCTGCAGACTGCAGGCAACAGGGATAGCAGTAAGATTAAAATGCGTGGCATAAGGCTTCTTGTTTTGTCGCCGTGCAAACGTATGCGCGGGCGACGCATATCGCTGCAAAGGTATTAATTTATTCCGGATATTTGACGGATCTCGCGATTGCGCAGGCCTCCTAAGGGTTGGCGCCGTAAAGATAGAGCGCGCCGTAGCTCCAGTTGGGGCCGGTTATTCCGGGGAAGTTGGGCCTGTCCATGGTGAGCAGGACATACCTGTACGGATAACCTTCGGGCAACGGAGCCACGCTCGCCCATACGCGTCCGGCGGGCATGGGCCAGTGGGGTTGCAGGTCGAGGTTAAGGTCGGCGACGTATTCCAGCCCGGGGTAGGCGTGTATGCGCAGGTTGCCGTGTCCGCCCATCAGCGCGTAGTATTCCGATCCTATGCGCTGTATGCTGGTGCCTGTGGAGTTTGTCTTTATTGGAGGGGCTACCGGGACGAACGTGCCGTCCCACGCGTCGGATTCGAAAGTACGCGACGTGATGTCGCCGTTAACGAAAGCCGACGTGAGCAGCCTCCATTTGCCGGCCGTGCTGTCGTAGAATATGCAGGGATCTTCGTTATGCCCGGCTATCGACGACGGATCGGCCAGCGACGCCTTCATCACAGAAAAGCCTTTGCGCGGGTCGCGCGGCGATCTGGCCGTCACCAGCCCCGGGGCCGTACGTCCTTCGCGGCCGGCGCTGCCTCCGAAATCGCAGGCGTAAGCCCTCCATTCGCCTGAGCCGCGGTCGTAGAACAGGTGCGATGCGTAATCGTTGCGCAGCAGGCCGTCGCCGTGGTCGAAGACTATCATGCCCTCGAACCTTACGTCGAATACCGAAGGGTCGAGGCTCAATATGCCCTGCACCGATTGCGGGGTGTCTATGCCTCTGCAACTGAATGTGAACCACAGCCTGCCGCCGTCGAGGCACGGGGTGAGGTCTTCGTATGAGACGAGCCGTATGTCGGCCTGGCCTATGCCCGGCGAGAGGAACGAGCGCGCGCCTTTGACCATAACCTCGCCTGTGAGGTTGGATACGAGGTTGAATGTGCATTGTCCGGCCGTCTTTATATTCCGAAAATCGAGTATGCCGCCGAAATGCTCTTTGACGGGTATGTGGCCGATATATCTGGTCACGCCGTCCTCCTGTAGAAAAATGCCCAGCGTACGGCCGTACAGCTGAACCCTTAGGATGAAAGCTCCCCGGAGTTCGAAACTTCCGTAATCCTTCTCCCTCGCCAGTTTGTTGTCGCGCCATATCCTCACCGCCACCGTCCCGCGTCCGTCCCTGAGCCTGGATATCACCTGCACCCTGTCGCGCAGCCCCAGACGGGCAAATTCCATTCCCACCTCGGTTGCGGCTTCCTGTGCGCGGAAAGAGTCCACTTCCACCTCGTAGGTGGCGTATGGATTCACCCCTCCTATATATATAGACGCCTGTCCGCCTTCCGATCCCGGCCCCAGGGCCAGCATGCCGTTCTTTATTACCGGCGCGAAGGTTCCGTCCGCCGCCGCCTTTGAGTCGGCGGAGGGTGCGAAGGCCGGGTGCATCGATTCGAAAGCCACCGTCTGCGACGGGACTAATTCACTCAGGACTATATTGTTCGAAAAGATAAAGCGGCGCACTGCCAGCCTGTGGAACGACAGCGTGGCCGGGTCGACGCGCGCCGTGCCGTCCGCCGCCTCATCCGCCCGCAAGGGCGGGCCTGGCAGAAGCGACAGCAGCAATAGCGCGGCAATGGCCGGTCTTTTCATCCTGCGTCTAATATGAAATGCCGAAAGAGGTCATTAATTGCTTGACGGGCTGGTTGTCGATCTTTATCTTCTTCCTTTTTATACCGGCCCGTACGATTATCTCGCCCGAGACGGTCATGGACTCGGCCGCGCGGCGCGGATTGCCCATTACCATCAGCGCCGACAGTGGATTGTCCATGCCCAGACGGAACGAAAGCGGAACGTTGCCCGCAAAATGAGCGGGGACGGTTGCCGGCCCGGCGAGGGTGACTTTCATGAAGTCGTTGCCGCGGTAATATACCTGCAGCTCGCACGAGCGCAGGAGCAATTTCGTCCCCGACCGGTTCTCGACCCCCAGGCTCACATCCACCGCCGAGGGCAGTTTCAGCTCATAGGAATTCACTCCGGTGAACGACACGTCGTCGCGTCCCACGCACGAGGCCAGCAGGGCGACAAGTAAGATAAGCGTTATTTTTTTCATGGTCATTTTGAAATACCTGTGTATAAATAGACGATGCCTCCTGTGAGCGCCCTGGCCCTGCAATCGGCGAAACCGGCGGCGGCGAGTATTTCGAGGAAGCGCTCGGGGTGCGGAAAACGCTCTACCGACGAAGGCAGGTAGTCGTAGGCGCGGCGGTCGCCCGATACGGCTCCGCCTATTCCCGGGAGCGCCCTGAGGAAATAGAGGCGGTAGAGCCGGCGGAAAAAGCTGTTGCGGGGCGTGGAGAACTCCAATATAGCCAGCCGTCCCCCCGGTCGGAGTACGCGGCGTATCTCCCGCAGCCCCCCCTCCATGTCGGCGAAGTTGCGTACGCCGAAAGCCACCGTGGCGGCGTCGAATTCTCCGTCTGCGAACTCCAGGCCGGCGGCGTCGCCTTTTTGCAATGTTATGCGTCCGCAGAGGCTCGCGTGCGACGCCTTTTGCCTCCCCCGCGCGAGCATGCCCTCCGAAAGGTCCACGCCCACCACCGCCGCGCCGGGCAGTTTGCGGGCCAGCGCTATGGCCATATCGGCCGTACCCGTGGCCACGTCCAGTACGCGCGCGGGCGCGCCGTCCCTGAGCGTACGCACGGCCGCGCTCCGCCAGCGGCGGTCTATGCCGGCCGAGAGCAGGTGGTTCAGCAGGTCGTAGCGCGGGGCTATGCTGTCGAACATGGCCTCTATCGACCCGCTCTGCTTATTGTCGTAAGGATTCATCTGAAACGCAGGGTAATATCGGGTTTGAAACGCGAGACTATCATTACGGGGACGGCCAGAAGGGCCACCACTACGGCGAAACTGCCGGCGTTGAGCGCCGTCCACCATCCCCAGTGTAGCGCCACGGGAACTTCCGTGAGGAAATATCCCGCCCTGTCGAGCTTGAAAGGATGCCACGCGAGCTGCACGACGCACAGCGACAGCCCGACGAGGTTGCCCCAGAGCATGCCCCTGAGGACTATGAAAGCCGAGCGGTATATGAAAATGCGCTGCACGGCGAGATTGTCCATTCCGAGGGCTTTCAGGACGCCTATCATGCGGGTGCGTTCGAGCAGTATTATAAGCAGGGCCGAGATCATGTTCAACAGCGAAACCAGCAGCATGATGGTTATTATCACCGCAGCGTTTATGTTGTGCGCTTCGAGCCAGTCGAACAATCCGGGGAAGCGACCCCGTATGTCCACCGCCGTTAACGGCTGGCCTCCGGCCTCCTCGTTTTCGGAGATCACGCGCCTGGCGCGGTCGCGCAGCTCGGCCATTTTGCCGTCGGCCGTGGCCATCGCCTCGTATCCCGTCACCTGAAGCGAATCCCATCCGTTTAGCCGCTGCACGTTGCGCATGTCGGTCATCACCACGGCGCGGTCGAGTTCGTCGAAACCGGTGCCGTAGACGCCGCATATGCGGAAGCGGTCGCGGCGCGGGGGAAGGTTTTCGCGTACGAAAAGCATCTCCACGCGGTCGTCCACATCCAGCGCCAGGGCGTCGGCGACGGTGGCGGATATCAATATGTCTTTGGTGCGCTCGGGACCGCCTGTGTGCGGCGCCTGGCCGCGGATCATGTGGCGGTTGAAGAAACTCCAGTCGAAAGTCCCGTCCACGCCTTTCAGCATCACCCCCTCTATGGCGTCGCCCGTTTTGAGGATGCCGCCCCTGACGGCGAAAGGATAGAGCAGGCGGCATTCGGGAAGGGCAGACAGGCCCGCCTCCACAACCGCATTGCGTTCCACCGGCCGGGTTTCGAGCATATTGGCGTTGTAGCGGTCTATTATCTGCACATGCGCGCCGAAGCCCGTGAGGTTGTCGGTTATCTGCTCGCGGAATCCCGCTATGACGGCCACAGAGACTATCATCACGGCCGTACCCGTAGCCACGGTGGCCGTGGCGATGCGGGTCATTATGCCCACGCGCTCGGCTCCGGCTCGCGAAGATATGCGCCGGGATATGAAAAACGCCAGAGGGAAACGTGCCATTCGTGAAAAGTCGATTATGCCGTGCAAGGTACGCAAATTTCGCGAAAGAGGTTTCCTTATCCGCCGAAAATGCCGGCCCTTATTGCCATTGTCGTAAATAATTGCTAATATTGTCTTTGGTTGGCCTCCGGTAAAAAACGACGGAGAATTGTCTGTTCGCGATATTGTCCTGATAGCAATAGATATAACCTGTTAACTACACTGCCCGAAATGAACCTGAAACGATTTATGGCGCTGATGGCTGCAGGCGCTGCGATGTTAATCCTGCCGCAGGGTTGCGGCAGCGACGGCGGCGACGAGAGCACTCCGGCCGTGAACACCCCCGTGAAAACTCTGCTCGCGCCTTCGGATATGGCGCAGGCCGATCTGAAGTCGGTGGAAAGCATGAAATTCCAGTGGAGTGCCGCCGAATACGGCGTCAGCCGGAAAAAAGCCTCCTACACCCTGCTCTTCGACCTGGAAGGCGGCGATATGTCCAATCCCATATACGCCGTGGCGTCCGACGACGGCGGGGCGGCCACCGAGGCGGTGTTGGCCCGGAGCGTGCTTAATGCCATCGCCGGCAACGCGGGGGCGGCCGCCGGCGGCGACGCGACGGTAAAATGGGCCGTCCGCTCCACCGACGGCACTACGGCGCTTATGTCCGATGCGTCGCGGAGGATAAAGATAACCCGCGTCGACGATACGCCGGTAGGCGTGCTGACCGCCCCTGCCGACAACGCGTCCGCCGACCTCAAATCTACGACCGGTCTCGAATTCCGTTGGGAGGCCGCGCAACATACCGGCGAAGGCCCGGTAACCTACGAAGTGGTGTTCGACTATGCGGAGGGCGGATTCTCTTCGCCGCTGTTCTCGACGGCGTCCGGCAACGGCGGGACCGACCTCAAGGTGACGCTCGCCAAAGACAACCTCGACGCCGTGGCCAGGCAGGCCGGAGCGCTCGCGGGGGCGAGCGCGTCCGTGCGTTGGGCCGTGCGGTCCACGTGCGGCGGGACTACGCTGCTTTCGGATGTCTCCAACGCAATAACCATAATCCGCGTTGGCGATACGCCGGTAAAGAGCCTCGTCTCTCCGATCAATAACGTATCGGTGAACCTCGGGACCTCATCGAGCCTGAAATTCCAGTGGGGCGCAGCCGACTATGTGGACGACGACCCTATAACCTACACTGTGGTGTTCGACGCTTTAAGCGGCGATTTCTCTTCGCCTCTGTATGAGATAGCCGCCGGTGGCGACGGCGGCGCACTCGAGGCGACCCTCTCGAGGGAGATACTCGACGTGATAGCCAAGGACGCGGGCGCGGTACCGGGCGGATTCGCCACCTTCAAATGGGCCGTCCGCTCCACCGACGGCGCGAATACGCTGCTGTCGAGCGTCTCGCGTTTGATAACCATCATCCGCGCCCCCGATACGCCCGTCAGGGTGCTTGCGGCTCCGGCCGAGGGCGCTTCGGTGGATCTTAATACGGCCGGCAGCCTCAGGTTCCAATGGGAGGCGGCGGTTTACGCCGAAAGCCAGAATGTCGGGTACGAACTGGTCTTTGACGTAACTTCGGGCAACTTCTCCTCGCCCGTATTTACCGCCCAGGCAGATAACGGAGGCGCGTCGCTCGAGGCCACTCTTACGAAGGAGGTCCTCGACCAGGTTGCCAAAAACGCCGGGGGAGCGCCCGAGGCGGACGTAACGGTAAAGTGGGCCGTGCGTTCGACGGGCGGCGCTTCGTCGCTTTTGTCCGAGGCCTCGCGCAGGCTTACCATAACGCGCGCTCCCGATCCCAACGCATGGACGTGGGCGCAGGCTGCCGACAGCTGCACGTTCATACTTATAGACCAATTCCTCAACAAAAGCAAGGGGACGTTCTGGGCTTCGTCCAAAAACGTACTCAATAACAGCGGCAGCCTCTACTGGCAGCAGGCCTACCCGATGCACACGCTCATATTCTCCTACCAGCGGATAAAGGAAACCGACCCCACGCTGGCCGCCCAGTACCTCAATTATATATCGCTGTGGATAACCAATAACGGCAACAACTGGTACGGCAGCAAAAAGAACGGCTTCTACAACCAGTACACCGACGACATGGCGTGGATGGCGCTCGTCTTCCTGCATCTTTACGAGACCATTGGAACCCCATCCTACCTAACCTACGCCAAGGATATCTACGGCTACATGATCGAGTCCAAGCGGGTCAAGGAGGACGATGAGGGCTGGGGCCTGATATGGAGGATAGACGCCGCCGAGGACGCAGGCAAAGATACGCGCAACGCCTGCACCAACACCCCGGCGATGATAGTGGCCTGCAAGCTCTACCAGATAACCGGCACGGCCAAATACCTCGACGAGGCCGTTAAACTGTTCAATTTCATGACCAAGACGGGCAACCGCGTCCAAGCCAGCGGAGCGGTGGGTAAAAATCCCAATATCCTCACCTACACCCAGGGGACGTGGACGGAAGGATGCCGCCTGCTTTACCACATAACCGGCGAGACCAAATATATGGATCGCGCCACGACATGCATGAAATATACGATGAGTACCACGAGCGACTGCACGACCAAAACGGGCTTGTTGCGGGGCGAGGGTACGTCCGCCGACCAAAGCAATTTCAAGGGAGGTCTTATTCCGTATATGGTTAACTACGCCAACGACCCCGACATGCCGTCCGATACGCGCGAGCAGATCAGAACGTTCCTGAAGTTTAACGCCGAGACGTTGTGGTTCGGGAATATGAACCGCAGCCTGTATCCGAAGATGTTCGCCAACTTCGTGTGGAATCAGGTTTACACCGTCGACGGCAACCCCGGTTCGCTCGGGGCGCACAACAGCGGCGCGGCGCTGATAGAAGGCATGACCAGACTCCGGTAAGCCGGGGTTGCCATTCTTTCGAGCCGGCGGGTGGGGGGGGCCCCCCCCCCCCCCGCCCACCCCCCCCCACACAGTTGGGGGGGGAAGGCCGGCACAACAAACCACACAGTGAGGGCGGGGCCCCCCCGCG
>JAVBOW010000027.1:0-70697 GCA_031550125.1 Rikenellaceae bacterium | reverse complement strand
GCCGGGCGGGGGTCCTGGTTTCTCCCCCCCCGCCGGGCTTATTTTCATTATGCGACTCTATTTCTTACATATAGCGCTTAGTTTGGCGAAAATGTCGTCGACATTCTGCATCAACTCGCGGCGTATGGCGGCGTAATGTTTCTTAACGAGGCTGGGATTGTTCTTCTCGACGGGATTGTTCACCGCGGCAAAAAGTTTATTGCGGAAATCGACAGTGTAATGTATAAGGGCCACCACATCGTCTTTTTTCTCCGGATGGAAATAGATAGTCAGATAACAATCAGACACAACCTCGCCTACGAGATAGTCGATATCTTTTTTTATCATTCTTACGCTTGCCATATCTCTTATGTATTTTAGTTATTTACAAATGTATGTATTTATTCGATTTCATGCAAGGCTTCGGCCAGGAAATCAATTATCTCACTGCTCATCATAGCCTCGGCCCCGTAATATTCAGCGGTTTTTTCTCCGGCAAGCCCGTGTATGAAAACGCCTGTGAGGGCGGCGGAAAGCGGGTCGTAGCCACGGGCCAGCAAACCGGCAAGAAACCCGGCAAGGACATCTCCCGATCCGCCACGGGCCATTCCCGCACATCCAGAGGAATTAAAGAAGAAACGTCCGTCGGGGGTCGCCGTCATGGTATACGCACCTTTAACCACAACATACACATTGTATTGGGAGGCGAAATCACCGGCCAGACGCATTTTATGCTCGTCATCGCGCCACTGACCTGTCAGACGGCCTAATTCGCCCGGATGCGGGGTCAATATGGAACCTGCGGGCAATAACGCACACAATGTCCGGTTGGAGGCCAGCATATTAATCGCATCGGCATCGACCACTACGGGCCGACGATAGCGCTGCAAAAGCAGTTCAAAGGCTTCGGACGAGACGCTACCCCGCCCTATTCCCGGGCCTATACACACCGAATTAAAGCGTTCCAAGTCAGGCGGTAATTCAGACAGACATGCCCCCGGATCGAGACTTAGCATCGCAGACGGGAAATTAGTTTGTACGGCCATACGTTCCTCGCGCGGGATATGTGTGGTGACAAGTCCGCAACCGGATCGTAAAGCCCCTCCCGTAGCCAAAACCGCCGCTCCGGCCATCCCCTCGCTGCCGCAAATAAGCAAGGTATGTCCGTATGTACCTTTATGGGAGAACTTTGCACGAGGCAAACACATTGAAGCCGCTATCTCCTGAGTGACGTAATAATAAGGTGTGGGGGCCGAGGCAATGAAATCCGCATCCAAGCCTATCGGCATCACCTCCAGACGTCCGCATCTCTTCCCCGCTTCTGGCAACAGCTGGGCCAGTTTGGGCGTCTCGAGCGTCAGTGTAGTCCAGGCATGCACCGTCGAACGGCCGGCGTTGCCGAATCCAGAAACCATACCTGACGGCATGTCTACCGATATAACATTGCATGGCAAAGCGTTAATGCGTCCTATGAGCGATTCAAGCGCCGGTTGCAGTTCACCGCCTTTAAATCCTGTACCAATCAGGGCGTCTATGATTACTGTATCGGCATCTATTTCGGCGGGCAAATCGGCCTGCACCCCCACCCCTTCGGGCAACCGACTGAGATTAAACGCACAATCGGCCGACAGTTCGCTTGTTTCGTATGGCAACACCACGCAACAATCAAAGCCTGCGTGGTATAGGATGCGAGCCATAGCCAACCCGTCGCCGCCATTATTGCCCTTGCCTATGCAAAAAAGCAATTGCTTATCCTGCGGCACATTATTACATATCCACTGAGCCATCGCCTCCGCGGCGCGCTCCATCAGATCGACAGGTTCCACCGGTTCGTTCTCCATGGTGAGAAGGTCGGCCTGGCGTATTTGTTCTGCTGTGAGTATTTTCATATCGTAAAGGTAATAAAAATGCGCGGCCTGTAAATATTTACAGGCCGCTGGCATTTTCAATTCCGCGTATCTTACGCGCCGAAGTTGTCGTACATTATGTTTTCGGGCGGCACGCCGAGGTCGTCGAGCATCTTTGTTACGGCGGCCGTCATCATGGGCGGGCCGCAAAGGTAGTATTCTATATCCTCGGGAGCATCGTGGTCTTTCAGGTAATTGTCGTATATCACCTGGTGGATAAAACCCGTATAACCTTTCCAGTTATCCTCGGGACGGGGTTCGGAAAGCGCAACGTTGAACTTGAAATTCGGGAACTCGCCGGCTATCTCCTCGAACTGCGATTCGTAGAAGATCTCGCGCTTACTGCGGGCGCCGTACCAGAATGTGGCTTTCTTGTCTGTCTTCTCCGTAAGGAACAGGTTGAAAATATGCGAACGCATAGGAGCCATACCCGCGCCTCCGCCTATGAACATCTTCTCATTTGGGGTGTCCTTGACGAAGAATTCCCCGTAAGGGCCTGATATTGTGATCTTGTCACCAGGCTTAAGCGAAAAGATATACGATGAGCATATGCCAGGGTTAACCTTTGCGAAAGCCCCGGCCGCACGCTCCCAGGGTGGAGTGGCGATACGTATGTTAAGCATTATTATATTGCCTTCCGCCGGGTGGTTGGCCATGGAGTAGGCACGGAAAGTGGGTTCGGGATTTTTAGTGACCAGATCCCACATTTTCATCGCGTCCCAATCCTCGTGATACTCTTTCTCTATGTTGAAATCGGAGAATTTGATCTGTTCGTAGGCAGGCACGTCTATCTGGATATAACCGCCCGAGCGAAAATTAAGCCTTTCGCCTTCGGGAAGTTTAACCACGAATTCCTTGATGAAAGTGGCCACGTTGTTGTTGGAAACCACCTCGCACTCCCATTTCTTTACGCCCAGCACGGCCTCTTCGACATGTATCTTCATGTCTTCCTTAACCTTGACCTGGCAGCCGAGACGCCATTTTTCCTGCTGCTCCTTGCGGGTGAAAAAGTTCACCTCGGTGGGCAGGATATCGCCACCGCCGTCAAGCACCTGGCATTTACACATCCCGCACGAACCGCCGCCGCCGCATGCCGAAGGCAGGAAAATGCCGTTTTCACCAAGCGTGGAGAGCAGCGTGCCTCCCGGCTCCACCGTAAGGGCCTTCTCGCCTCCGTTAATGTCTATCGTCACCTGACCGGAAGGCATAAGCTTCTTCTTGGCATACAGAAGCGCCACTACCAGCGCAAGCGTAACGACCATGAAGGCCGCAATAGCTATTATTATAGTCAATCCCATGATTATGCCGTTTTAGAGTTGAATACCGAGGAAAGTCATGAACGCTATGCCCATCAATCCCGTAAGGATAAATGTTATACCCGCTCCGCGCAATGGCGCAGGAACCTCCGAGTAGGCGATCTTCTCGCGGATGGCCGCGATAGCCACGATGGCCAACCACCACCCTACACCGGATCCGAGACCGAAAGCGGCGGCTTCACCCACATTGGCGTAGGAACGCTCCTGCATGAAAAGCGATCCGCCCAACACGGCGCAGTTGACGGCTATAAGCGGCAGAAATATACCCAATTGGTTGTAGAGTGTAGGCGAAAACTTCTCCACCACCATCTCCACCAGCTGTACGAACGACGCTATTACGGCGATAAAGATAATAAGGCTAAGGAAGCTCAGGTCCACCTCGGCATACTTGGGGTCGATCCATTTCAGCGCGCCGGGCGAAAGCACGTAAACGTTAAGCAGATAGTTGAGTATCACCGTAAAAAAAAGCACGAATGTGACCGCAACGCCAAGGCCCATGGCTGTTTTGACGCTCTTGCTCACGGCAATGTACGAACACATACCGAGGAAGAAGGCGAAGATCATGTTGTCGATAAATATCGACCTTACGAATATATTGAGAATCGATTCCATAACTATTTCTCTTGCAGATTTTTGTTTCTACTGCGATGTATCCATATTATTATCCCCACGCAGATAAGCGCCATCGGGGGCAGAAGCATGAAAGCGTTATTTTCGTAAACCCCGCCGTTTTTGATATACCAAGCCTCGGGAACTATGCGGTAGCCCCATACGGTGCCTGCGCCCAAAAGTTCCCTCACGAAGCCCAGGATTATCAATATCATGCCATAACCAAGACCATTGCCTGCTCCGTCAACGAGCGACGCCCAGGGGCGGTTGCCGAGGGCGAAAGCCTCTATGCGGCCCATGATGATACAGTTGGTGATTATAAGACCCACGAACACCGACAGTTGCTTGCTCACATCGTAAACGTAGGCTTTAAGCAGCTGATCTACCAGAATAACGAGGGCGGCCACGATAACCAATTGCACGATAATGCGTATTCGCGAAGGTATCGAGTTGCGGATCATCGAAAGTATACAGCTCGAAAGAGCCGTTACGATAGTCACCGAAAGGGCCATTACGAACGCCGGCTTAAGTTTGGCCGTTACCGCCAGGGCCGAGCAGATACCCAGTATCTGCACCGTGATGGGGTTGGTGCTGTCGAAAGGGGAAACCAGCAGTTTCCATATTTTCTTGGAGAACATCGCCTCCTTTTCGTTGTTTGCCATCTTTCTAAACTTTAATTGTTAGACGGTTGAGCCTCCTGGGGCGCAACGCCGGACTCCGGTTCGCCGGCTGGCTGCGAGGCGCGCAGCTTCTCTATGAAAGGCATATAGTCGCCGAGGCATTTTTTGAGCATGGCCTCCACTCCGCGCGATGTGATCGTACCGCCCGATATGGCGTCCACCGCATGGGAATTTCCGGCCGACGCGCCCGAACCTTTCAGCACGGCCACCGACACGAACGTACCTCCCTCGAATATCGTCTTTTCCTTGAATTGATCGGTAAACAGCGGTGTGGTTATCTCCGCGCCCAAGCCCGGAGTTTCGCCCTGGTGGTCGAACGACACGCCGAAAACATGGTTCAGATCGGCGTCCATGGCCACATAGCCCCATATAGGACCCCACAGGCCTACTCCCCACACAGGGAAGATATAGGTCAGCGAACCGTCGTCGTCTTTGCTCACAAAGACGGGCAGGGCCATCTCCCCGGCAGGCTTGGCGAATTCGGCCTTAAGGTCGGATAATTGCGAGAACGCGTCCACACCGGCCACCTTTTCGCCCCTCGAATCGACGCAATAGCTTTCCACTATATATTTGTCGTACTGCGAGGTGACGAAAGCGGCCTTATCCCCGGCCGTCGCCACGCCATCGGCTTTACCTATCGACGAAAGGATGGCCGTCATCTTCTCTATCTTGATATTTTCCTGCTGGGGAGCCTTGAGCGACAGCGAGGCGTAAGCCAGCAGAACAGCCACCACAACCACCATTACGGCGGAATAGGTTATGATGTATGTATTGGAATTCTTATTCATAGCTTACACTGTTTTAGCGGGTTTCAAACGACGGTTGCGGCGGTTGATATTCGCCTGCACCACATAGTGGTCCACAAGCGGCGCCATAGCGTTCATAAACAGAATGGAAAGCATCATACCTTCGGGATATCCCGGATTCACGACCCTTACCAGTATGGCGGTCACGCCTATGAGGAATCCGACTATCACCTTGCCGGTGTTGGTCTGCGCCGCGGTGACCGGATCGGTGGCCATGAACACCGCCCCGAAAGCGAAACCGCCCATTATCAGGTGGTAGTGCGCAGGCATATTCATATACATATTGGCCCCGATGAGGTTGAAGAGCAACCCCGTCGCATAACCTCCTGCAAATACGCTGAGCATCACCTTCCAACTGGCCACACCAGTATAGATAAGCACGGCGGCTCCAAGCAGGATGGCCACAGTGGAGGTTTCGCCTATTGAACCGGGGATAAACCCAAAGAACCAGTCGAGCGGAGTGGTCCCGTTGCTCCATATCACCTTGTCCGCACCCTCGGCCATGGCGTTGCCCATGTCGGAGAGCGGCGTGGCGCCCGAGAACGAGTCCGCGATCCCATTGCCCGCCGCCATTCCCGACACCCATATCTTTTCCCCCGAAATATAAGGAGTATAGGCGAAGAACACGAAGGCGCGGGCCAGCAACGCTGGGTTGAATACGTTCATACCCGTACCGCCGAACACCTCCTTGCCGATTATTACGGAGAAAGCGGTTGCCAGCGCAACCATCCACAGAGGCACGTCCACCGGCATGACAAGCGGAATGAGCATGCCCGTTACGAGGAAACCCTCGTTAACCTCATGACCGCGCATCTGAGCGAAGGCAAATTCTATCCCCAGACCTACCACGTAGGAGACCACTATTATGGGAAGAACCTTCAACAGGCCGTACCAGAAGAATTGCCATATGGACATCAGGCTGTACATATCAATGAACGGAGCCAGGCCTATGGCTTTGGCGTGTTGCAGCCCCACGTTATACATACCGAAAAGCAGGGCGGGCATAAGAGCCACCACCACCACTATCATCGAGCGCTTCATGTCGTTGCAGTCGCGTATGTGCGACCCTTTGCTCGTGGTGGTTTTCGGTACGAACAGGAATGTTTCGAAAGCGTCGAAAGTAGAGTGCAGAGCGCCGAACTTCCCACCTTTGGAGAAATCGGGCTTTATTTTTTCAACCAGGTCGAGTAGTATTTTCATATCAGTTGAGCTCTTTTATCATCAGGTTTATGCCGTCGCGGATGATCTGCTGCATCTCGGTCTTCGACGGGTCGACGAATTCGCACAGGGCGAAATCCTCCTCCACCACCTCGTAAATGCCGAGATTCTCCATTTTGTCTATATCCTTGGCGAGTATGGCCTTGAGCAGGTACATCGGATAGATGTCCATAGGCAGGTAATTCTCGTAGAGTCCAGTAAAGACGAAAGCCCTTACGCCGCCGTTGGTATTGGTGTCCAGATCATAGCGTTTCCAGGGCGTCAGCCAGGAGAAATAAGCCCTCGAAACGGAGAACTTCTCGAACCTCGGCATGGCCCAGCCCAGGAACTCGTTGTGATCGCCTTCCGGTATGACGGTTATCTGGTTGGCATAGAAATTAACGTATCCGTCCCTGTCTGTTTTCTTGCCGGTCAGGACGTTGCCGCATATTATGCGCACCGAGTTCCAATCGTTTTCCAGATAGAGTTTTGGCGAGCATATCCCGCTTTTGCACAATATGGAGTCGATCTTGGCCCCGGAAACGAGCGTCACGTAGTGCGGGTCGGCCACTTCCGATCCTGCCAGGGCTATGGTTTTAGTCATGTCGACGGCGCCTCCGAGGAAAAAGCGGCCTATCATGGCCACCCCCTGTACGTCTACCGTCCAAACGACCTCTCCCCTGTTCACGGGTGCGGTGTGATGTATCTGTACGCCCACATTGCCTACGGGGTGCAGCCCGCGGAACGCGCGTCGTTCGGCCGGCATGGACCCAAGCACGCCCTCCCCGCCGTCGCGAAGGCCCAGGAAAACCTTGCCGGAGGTTAGCTTTTGCAAAACGGAGAAGCCCGCCCTGAGGCTGTCGGCCTGTCCGTCGAGAAGGAAATCCATATCAGGGGCGAGCGGGGCCGAATCGAAGCCGGAAACGAAAATATCCCTCGGCATATCGGCCGGATTGGCGATAATACCGTAAGGACGCTGCATGATGTAGGGCCACAAACCCGATTTGAGCAGCAACTCCGCCACCTTGCCGCGTTCCATGGATTCGAAGCCGCCGGTGGCGAATTTTTCCGCATCCTGCTTATAGTCGTTCTCGACTATGATCTCGAGGATGCGCCTCTTCTCTCCACGGCGGATCTCGGCCACGCGGCCGCTGACTGGCGAAGTGAACAGCACCTCGGGAAGCTCCTTATGGAATGCGAGCGGCGACCCAGCTTTCACCTGATCGCCTTCCCTGGCGAGGAGCTTAAGCGTCACGCCTTCGTAATCCGACGGGGTGACGGCGTAAGTCGATGACATCGGCAAACGCGAGAGCCTCTTCTCCGCTTCACCTGCAAGCCTGAGGTCGAGTCCCTTTTTCAGTTTAATAACTTTCGACATTTCCGGTATTTTTGGTTTTTGATTTTCTTATCCGGGTTGTAGTGGTGCGGCGCAACCACTGTTATTCCTATCACAGTGCTACGAGTGCCGCAAAAGTACTATTTAATTTTATCAGAAAAAATTTTTCAAGGCTCTTTTTAGGGCCTGATTCAGATATTTTTTAATTTTTTTTCAAAATGTATCGAGTCGCCGGCCGCGCCTTTGCATACATCGTAATCATCGATCTTAAAATCAGGCACATATTCTTTGTTGTCGTACAACCTGTACTCACTGCGCGCATCGCGCGGCGTAACGTTAGGCATAACCACGTTCGCGCCGCCGGAAAGGGCGCGGCTCCGGGCATGCGGATCGAGGGTTTCAAGTGCAGTGGCGGCCGCTATGTTTATGTCTGGCATCATCAGCCTGAGGACAGCCGTCATCTTAAGCGTCATATCAACCCTCCACCGCGCCGGAGGCAGCGACAGGCCCGCCAGGGGAGTCCCGGCGCATTCTACGTACGGACCCATGCCGCACATATCTATATCGGCCCGTTGCATGAACAGCAGATCGGCGGCCAGGTGGCCGGCGTTCTGTCCGGGCAGGCCTATCATGACGCCGGTACCCACCTGGTAACCCGCCTTGCGCAGGTTTTCGAGCGCCTCGATACGCCTGCGGTAGCTGTGCCTGCCGTCGTGCGGATGAAGGGTGCGGTAAAGCTTCTCGTCGGACGCCTCTATCCGCAGCAGATAGCGCGACGCTCCCGCGTCGGCCCAGCGCCGGTAGACGTCGAGGCTCTGCTCCCCGAGCGACAGTGTCACGCCGGGCGAAGACGACCACCCGCGCGCCCGGACCGGATCGACCCCGGCGCTTTCGGGAGTGATAAGTTTTATTTCGCGGACAAGGCGTTCTATGGCCTCGATATGCTCGCGAGTGGTTACCTCCCCTGCCTGAATGACCACCGATCCCAACCCCTCGCGCACGGCGCGACGGGCCGCCTCCATGACCTGCCCTTCGGAAAGCGTGTAGCGCCCCACCCCGTCCATTCCGCTGCGGATGCCGCAATAAAGGCAATTCTTACGGCACAGGTTGGAATATTCTATCAATCCCCTGGGCCGTATGCACTCGCCAGTGGCAGCCACCCTAACCCTGTGGGCCTCGGCAAGCAGGGCGTCCATCCCGCTCCCCTGGAGCGAAAGCATTTTCGTTATTTGGCCGACGGAGAACATTTTTGCTATCTTTGTTGAAATTTACTGCAAAATTAATCTTTTTCCCCGGTGGATTACATTCGGACGAATATTCATACTCACAATACTGCCTCCGAGCCATGGAGCCTTTTAAATATAAGGCTTACCTCGCCAGGACAGGCTTTTCCCGCTCCGCCCGTTCTTTTCAGTGCTGGCGTCCATCCCTGGGACGCGGAAACGGCGGCGGACGGCCTGACGGAAAAGTTGCGAGCCGTTCCAGGAATAAAGGCCATAGGCGAAACCGGTCTCGACTATGCATGCGGGGTAGACCTTCTGGCGCAGGAGCAAATTCTCCGTAGCCAGTTGCGCATCGCAGAGCAGTCGGGACTGCCCGTAATCCTGCACTGCGTACGCGCATTCGAGCCGCTGTCGCTTATATTAAAGGAATACGAGCTTCCAGGAGCGGTTTTCCACGGTTTTACAGGAAGCCCCGAGCAGGCGGCGCGGGCTGTGGCCTCGGGCTGCGGACTCTCATTCGGGCCGCGCAGTTTCGCATCGCCCAGAGCCGTGGAGTCCATGCGTCGGACGCCCATAGAGCGGCTATTCCTTGAAACGGACGATGGTCCCCAGGACATAAACGGTGTTTACGAAGCCGCAGCGGAAATACTCGGCTTGCAGGAAGAAAGGCTTGCCGAATCGGTAATGCAAAATTTCAAAACATTTCTGCGGTTATGATCCCTGCATGGATGGAGCGCACGGAATTGCTTCTGGGCGAAGATAAATTGTCCGTTTTACGGAATGCGTCCGTGTTGGTGGTCGGGCTGGGCGGCGTGGGGGCCGTGGCGGCCGAGATGATATGCCGCGCCGGCGTGGGACGAATGACGATAGTGGACGGCGACGTCGTGACGCATAGCAACATCAACCGTCAGATCATAGCGTTGCACTCCACCGCAGGACGTTCGAAAGCCGCAATGACGGCGGAAAGGCTGCGGGACATAAATCCAGGAATAGAACTTGCCGTAATAGAGAAATATATAAAGGACGAAGCGACGGACGAGTTGCTCGACGCCGCGCATTACGACTATGCGGTGGACGCCATAGACACCCTCGCCCCAAAGGTGAATCTCATAAAAGGATGCCTCGACAGGGGTATTCCGCTGGTCAGTTCCATGGGGGCCGGGGCAAAAACCGATCCCTCGCTGTTGGAAATAAAGGATATTTCAAAGACGCATCACTGCCCGCTGGCACACATGTTGCGAAAGCGCCTCCATAAGGCGGGCATACGGTGCGGTTTCCAAGCCGTATTTTCACCGGAAGCCGTCCGCGAAGGAGCCATGGTTCTTTGCGAGGAAGCTAACAAGAAGTCGAACGTAGGCACCATATCGTACATGCCGGCTGTATTCGGGTGTGCGTGTGCGTCGGTCGTCGTCCGCGGGCTGATCGGCGAGATGCAACAATAACGTACCGTCATGATAAATATATGTTTTCTGGACGAATATTCCGTCCATGGCGCCGACATTTCGGCGATACGTGCGCTCGGTAATTACACCGGCTACGACTACACCGAGCCGGAGCAGGTTGCGGAGCGTTGCGCCGCCGCCGACGTGGTGATAACCAACAAGACTAAACTTACCGGAGGGATGCTCGCCGCGCTGCCGCGCCTCAGACTGGTATGCATAGCCGCCACGGGCATGAACAACATCGACCTGGAGGCCGCCGAACGGTTGGGCATAACTGTCCGCAACGCCGTAGACTACTCCACAGGATCGGTAGCCGAGGCTACGCTCGCCGGGGTGCTGGCGCTGTTGCGGCAGACAATCTATTACGACACGTTCGTCAAGAACGGTGGCTACGCCAGCTCGGGCAGGCTTTTCCATTTCGGGCGCGGCATAGGCAGCCTGGAGGGTAAACGGTGGGGTGTGATAGGTATGGGCAACATCGGGCGGCGGGTCGCGTCGATAGCCGTCGCCTTCGGAGCGGAAGTCGTCTGCTCGTCGCCTTCCGGCAAACGATACGAATCGCCTTACGCACAGCTTCCCCTGGATGAGTTGTTGCGTACGTCCGACATTGTATCGGTACATACGCCGTTGACCGACCTTACGCGCAACCTGCTGGACTATCCGCAGCTTTCGTCAATGAAACCGTCGGCCCTGATCGCCAACTACTCGCGCGGCCCCATAATCGACGAAGCGGCCCTGGCGCGGTGCCTCGACGAGGGCCGTATAGCCGGCGCGGCGATGGACGTCTACTCGCGCGAACCTATCCGCGAAGACAATCCGCTGCTGGCCGTAAAGGACCTCTCGAAGCTTGTCCTGTCGCCCCATAACGCATGGGCTTCGGCCGACTCCATCCAAAGGCTGGTGGATCGCGTGGAGGAGAATATCCGCATATTTTACGGATTGGATTGACAGTACAAGGCCTGTCTCAAATATATGCTGGCCGCCCCTATTAACCGCCAACCTGTTTTCAGGCTGATCCAAAGCACAAAACGCGTATCCCCGGCGAGTTATTGCCGGGGATACGCGTTTTGTAATTCACAGACTATCTTTAGAAATCCACCAGGGCTTTACCGGTCATCTCTGCGGGTTGATCCAACCCTATCATCTTCAATATGGTGGGGGCTACGTCGGCCAACACGCCTTCGTGTACTTTCTTCACCCGGTTGGAAACCACCACAATGGGTACGGGATTGAGCGAGTGCGCCGTATTGGGACTTCCGTCGGGATTCAGGGCGTAATCGGCATTTCCGTGATCGGCTATTATCACCACCTCGTAGCCGTTCTTAACGGCGGCGTCTACAACCTGCCTTACACATTCGTCCACGGCTTTAATGGCCTTGGTTATAGCCTCGTATACGCCGGTGTGGCCCACCATGTCGCCGTTGGCGAAATTTAGGGCTATAAAATCGAATTTGCCGGTATTTAAGGCCTGCACCAACTCCGACGCCACTTTATAGGCGCTCATTTCGGGCTGAAGGTCATAGGTTGCCACCTTGGGCGACGGCACCAATATGCGCTCCTCGCCTGGGAATTCGGCCTCGCGGCCGCCGTTGAGGAAGAACGTCACGTGGGCGTATTTTTCCGTCTCCGCTATGCGCAGCTGTTTTAAACCCTTGGAGGAGATATATTCTCCTATCGTATTCTGTACGTTATCTTTATCGAACAGTATATGAAGCCCTTCGAACGTGGCGTCGTAAGGGGTCATGGTGCAATAGTAGAGCGGGATCGTCTTCATTCCCTGCTCGGGCATATCTTTTTGCGTTAGCGTTACGGTGAGTTCCTTGGCGCGGTCGTTACGGAAATTGAAGAATATCACCATGTCGCCCTCCTGCACCAGGCCGACAGGCTTACCGGCGGCATCGGTTATGGCTATTGGTTTTATGAATTCGTCCGTCACGCCCTCGTCGTATGATTTCTGTACGGCGGCCACAGCGTCGGTAGCGTGCGTCCCCACTCCGGCCGTCAGCAGGTCGTAAGCCTCCTTGACCCTCTCCCAGCGCTTGTCGCGATCCATCGCATAATAGCGGCCCACGATCGAGGCTATTTCGCCGGCCGACCCGGCAAGGTGTTTTTCCAGTTGTTCTATGAATCCTTTCCCGCTTCGCGGATCGGTATCGCGGCCATCCATAAAGCAGTGTACAAACGTTTTATCTATACCGTACGATTTAGATATATCGCATAGTTTGAACAGGTGGTCGAGCGAGCTGTGTACGCCGCCGTCCGACACCAGACCCATGAAATGCACCTGTTTGCCGTTCTTTTTAGCATATTCGAAGGCAGCCTTAACTTCCGGATTATCCATTATGGAGTTGTCTCGGCACGCGCGGTTTATCTTAACCAGATCCTGGTAAACCACCCTGCCTGCACCTATATTGAGGTGTCCCACCTCGGAGTTACCCATCTGTCCGTCGGGCAAGCCTACATTCTCGCCGCTGGTGTAGAGGTGCGACGTGGGATATTTAGCTTCCAGTCCCATTACGTATTCGGGATGGGCCGAGTAGACCACATCGCCCTTGGAATGGTCGCCGTTGCCCCATCCGTCGAGAATCATCAATAAAACCTTCTGTGTCATATGTGTGTTTTTAATTTTATTACCCCTTGATCTTGCCCGTTATGAATTCCCTCGCCGCTATCATTGCACGTTCCATGCCGGAAGGATCTTTGCCGCCCGCCGTGGCGAAGAATGGTTGACCGCCGCCGCCGCCCTGTATTTCGCGGGCGGCCGTACGCACGGCTTCCGCCGCATTTACGCCTCGAGCCACAATCTCGTCGCCAAGGGCGATGGACAGGGTGGCTTTATCGTCGGACACCGAACCTATCACAAGCACCAGTTTGCCTATTTTGGCCCTCAGGGCGAAAGCTATATCCTTTATAAATTCGGCAGGCATATCTATCTGTCTTACGAAAAGGTGCATACCGTCCTCTTCGTTCAACTCTTTCTCTATCTTATAACGCAGTTCTTCTATCTTTTCGCGTTGCACCTCGTCTATTTTCTTTCTCAACAGTTCGTTTTCGTCGAAAAGTTTCCTTACCGATTGCAACACCTGCGGGTTGTTGAATAATTTTTGCACCCCGTGGAGAACATCTTCGGTGGCATATACGCTCTCTTCGGCCGCAGCGCCCGTGATGGCCTCGATGCGGCGCACTCCGGCCGATATGGCGCTCTCCGAAATGATCCTGAAAAGACCTATGTTGCCGGTAGCGGCCACGTGGGTGCCGCCGCAAAGCTCTATCGACGATCCGAAGCGTATGACGCGTACACGATCGCCGTATTTTTCGCCGAAAAGCATCATGGCGCCTTTTTCGCGGGCGCTGTCTATCGGACAGTCGCGATGCTCGTCCATGGGTATGTTGGCCCGTATTCGGGCGTTGACGATGCGCTCCACCTGACGCAGCTCCTCGTCGGTAACTTTCTGGAAATGGGAGAAGTCAAAACGGAGATAGTCGGGAGTGACGAGCGACCCCTTCTGCTCGACGTGCGTTCCAAGCAATTCGCGCAGGGCCTCGTGCATAAGGTGGGTCGCCGAGTGGTTGCCAGCCGAAGCATTGCGCCTCTCAACGTCCACTTTGGCGTGGAAGGCGGCCGCGGGATCTTCGGGCAACTGTTCGGTTATGTGTACCGTAAGATTGTTCTCCTTTTGCGTATCTACGATCCGTATCCTTTCGTTGGCCGACTCCAGCCAGCCGGTGTCGCCCGTCTGGCCGCCCGAGTTGCCGTAGAACGGCGTAGCGTCGAACACCATTTGATAGAGCGTCCTGTCTTTTGTGGAGACCTTGCGGTAACGCGCTATGCGTACGTCGGCCTCAAGGCGGTCGTACCCCACAAACACGGTGGAAACCACCGGCATGAGTTCCACCCAATCGCCCGTGTCGACGGCTGCTGCGTTGCGCGAGCGCTCTTTTTGGGCCTGCAGTTCGCGATCGAAACCGGGAAGGTCCACCCCGAGACCTCCTTCGCGGGCTATCAGTTCGGTAAGGTCTATAGGGAAGCCGTAAGTGTCGTACAAAAGGAATGCGTCGCTACCGGGAATAGTTGCTCCTCCCGCTTTCCGCGCCTTATCCATCACACTGTCGAGCAGCGATATGCCTGTGGACAGCGTACGCAGGAAGGAGGCTTCCTCTTCTGCGATAACCTTTTCTATAAGCGTCTTCTGCGCTCTCAATTCGGGAAACTGCCCGCCCATCTGGACGGCCAGTCCATCCACGAGGTGGCAGATGAACGGTTCGGTGAAGCCGAGATAGGTGTAACCGTAACGCACGGCGCGGCGAAGGATACGTCGAATGACATACCCCGCCTTGACGTTCGACGGAAGCTGTCCGTCGGCGATCGAGAAAGCAATGGCGCGGAGGTGGTCGGCTATCACCCTCATAGCTATGTCGGCCTGCGCCTGTTCGCCGTAACGTTTGCCCGACATGGCGGCCAGACGTTGTATGGTGGGTTGGAAAATGTCGGTGTCGTAATTGCTCTGCTTGCCCTGCAGCGTCATGCACAGGCGCTCGAAACCCATGCCCGTGTCGACATGGTTGTGCGGAAGCGGATCGAGCGAGCCGTTGGCCTTACGGTTGAATTGCATGAACACGAGGTTCCATATCTCGATAACCAGGTGGTGGCCTGCGTTGACAAGATCGCGTCCGTCCTTTGCGGCGCGATCGGCATCGCCGCGAAGGTCGAAATGTATCTCGCTGCACGGACCGCAGGGACCTGTGTCGCCCATTTCCCAGAAATTATCCTTTTTATTGCCGAGGATTATATGATCTTCCGGAAGGAATTTACGCCACAATTCGTACGCCTCGTTGTCGCGGGGAACGCCGTCGCTGTCGCTGCCTTCGAAAATGGTGGCGTAAAGGCGGTCCTTGGGCAATCCGTAAACGTCAACCAGTAATTCCCACGCCCATTCTATAGCCTCTTTTTTGAAGTAATCGCCGAAAGACCAGTTACCCAGCATCTCGAACATGGTATGGTGATAGGTGTCGTGTCCCACCTCTTCGAGGTCGTTGTGCTTGCCCGAGACGCGCAGGCATTTCTGCGTGTCGGCCACGCGGGGATTAACCACGGGCGAGTTGCCCAGGAAGATCTCCTTGAACTGGTTCATGCCGGCATTGGTGAACATAAGCGTGGGATCGCCTTTGACCACCATGGGCGCGGAAGGCACTATGGCGTGTCCTTTGGATGCGAAAAAGTCGAGGAAAGTCTGGCGTATTTTATTGGAATCCATAAGTAATAATTCCGCCCGCAGGCGCGTTATTCAAAATCAGGGCGTAAAATTACAATAATTTAGCCGATTTTTAATAGCTTTGTACCACGATTTTAGCCGATGGCGCGTAAACATTACAGATTCAATCCGCAAACGCTCACTTACGAGGTAATTACCGCTCCTTTCAGGATAAGGTTCTACCGGGCTTTGCGCAAGTTGCTGGTCGGTTTTATCCTGGTGTGTATAATGAACTTCTTCATTTCATTCTTCCTCTACACTCCAAAAATGTACCGAATAAATAAACACAACAGGGAATTGGTGGCCAAATACGGCCTGCTGGAGGATAAAATACGCGCCGCGACAAAGAAACTCGAAGAGATAAAACACCGGGACAACCGCGTCTACCGCGCCCTGTTCGCCGCCGACACTCTCTCGATACCGGGAATATACACACCCTACCCCGATTCGAAATATGACGCCATACAGAACGATCGCTACTCGGCGATGATGACCGGCGCATGGAAGAACCTCGACGCCATGACGCGCCTGCTGTACCTCGAGTCGAAATCGCTCGACGACCTGCAGGCGCTCGCGCAGGACAAAGAGAAAATGGCGTTGAGCATTCCCGCCATATGGCCCATCGACCGCCGCAAGATGCGCGGAAGCCTTGGAGCTTTCGGCATGCGCAACCATCCCATACGCAAACGCTTCATAATGCATTACGGCGTGGATATGGGTGGCCGCGTTGGCGATCCCGTGTACGCCACCGGCAACGGCAGGGTGGTCGTCGAACCCGAGAACAGAGGCACGGGTTACGGGCGGCAGGTATTGCTCGACCACGGCTTCGGCTACCGCACGCGCTACGCCCACCTGAACAAGGCGCTCGTCATTCCAGGCCAAACCGTCAGGCGGGGCGAACAGATAGGCGAATTGGGCAACACGGGTACGTCCACCGGGCCGCACCTGCACTACGAGGTGATGTACATGGGTAAACATGTCGATCCGGTAAACTATTTCCGCAGAGACATGAGCGAAGAGGAGTTCAAAGATATCATAGAATCGGCCGGAGCCACCACGTTCGAGGACGGCAACAATCCCGTTGGAGAATGAAAAGACGACTTACAGGCGAACCCGAATGGATAGACACCGGCCGCCGCCTCAGGCGCAGGACGGTGAATCTGCTTGTACATTTCCTTGCCCTGCTGGGAATGACCCTGATATACTACATAGGCTTCTCGCTGCTCTTCGACACCCCTGTGGAATACAGGATGAAGCGCTCTACACACAAACTCGAAAAGCAATACAAAGCGCTCACGGCCCGCTACGACAGCCTCGAACTTGTTCTGGCCAACGTCGTGGAGCGCGACCGCAATGTTTTCGGCATACTCTTCGAATCGGAGCCTTACGACCTGGAGGCCAGCCTGGCCGCATCGAGGCTTGCCAACTACGAAAAACTCACCTCCAAATCCAACCGTGAGCTGGGAGACGAGTTTTTTGCCCGGATAGGCAACCTCGAACAGCAAACGGCCGGCTTCCTGAAATCGTATGGCGAAATGGAACTCAAGGCCGAAGAACTCGGCAACGGGCTGCTGAGCATACCGGCTACGCAGCCTGTGGTCAATAACGACCTTACATTGCTCACCGCATCGTACGGTATGCGCATACACCCGTTCTACAAAACCCTCGCATCACACCAGGGGGTGGACTTCAGCGTGCCTGAAGGATCGAGGGTCTTCGCCACGGCCGACGGCACGGTACGCGACATACTGCGCCACAGCACTTCGGGCAATACGCTTGTGATCTCGCATCAGAACGGCTACGAAACCATGTACGCCCACCTCGACAAGATAAACGTGCGTAAAGGCGACCGCGTACGCCGGGGCGATATCGTGGCCCTGTCGGGCAACAGCGGCCTTTCTCTCGCCCCGCACCTGCATTATGAGGTTATACATAACGGCATGAGGGTCGATCCGGTCCCGTATTTCTTCATGGAGGTCACCCCGGATAAATACGAAAAGATTGTACGCATTGCCCAATCGGGGATGCAATCGTTCGACTAAAAGGATTATTATTAAATTATATCACCTAAAAATACAGGGGTGTCCGTCGAAAATAATACTACTATCCTACAAATACCCCCTGTTTTTTGAACGCATTCCATCAAAAATAACTATTTTTGCGCCGTACATATAAAAATACGGCGATGACATCACTACGATTAAGGGCACTCGACGAAATCTCGCGGCGCGAAGCGACGGAAACGGTATTTACCGACAAAAGGATATCGGACTATTTTGGCACGGATGTCTTCGACCGTGAAAAGATGCGGCAGTATCTCGCCCGCGAGGTCTACCAAAGCGTCATTGAGGCCATAGAGGGAGGTCGGCGCATCGACCGCAAAATAGCCGACCAGGTGGCCCTGGGAATGAAAACCTGGGCCATGGAGCGCGGTGCGACGCACTACACCCACTGGTTCCAGCCGCTTAACGACTCCACGGCCGAAAAGCACGACGCTTTTTTCGAGCCTATATGGGGCGGCGGATCGTTCGAGAATTTCAGAGGCGAGTTGCTCGTGCAACAGGAACCGGACGCCTCGTCTTTTCCCAACGGCGGTTTGCGCAACACTTTCGAGGCTCGCGGCTACAGCGCCTGGGATCCTTCCTCGCCCGCATTCCTCATAGACAAGACGCTTTGCATCCCGAGTATCTTCGTAGCCTATACAGGCGAGGCGCTCGACTTCAAAACGCCACTGTTGAAATCCATTGCCGCGCTCGACAAGGCCGCCGTAGAGGTGGCCCAACTGTCGGATAAAGAGATAACCAAAGTAGTCCCGACGCTCGGTTGGGAGCAGGAATATTTTCTCGTAGACGAGGCGTTGTTCCGCGCAAGGCCCGATCTGGCGCAATGCGGACGCACTCTTATGGGACACACCGCAGCCAAAGACCAGCAGTTGGACGACCACTACTGGGGTGCAATACCCGAGCGGGTGATGAATTTCATGAAAGATTTCGAAGAGCAGAGCTACCGTCTGGGAATACCCCTTAAAACGCGCCATAACGAAGTGGCTCCAAGTCAATTCGAATGCGCGCCGATGTTCGAGGAGGCCAACATAGCCGTCGATCATAATACCCTGTTGATGACCGTAATGCGCAAAACAGCCGCCCGGCACCGCCTTAGGGTGTTGTTCCATGAAAAGCCATATATGGGCGTCAACGGCTCGGGCAAGCACTGCAACTGGTCGCTGGCCACCAACACGGGCGTCAACCTGCTCGCGCCAGGCAAAACCCCGAAGACAAACACACAATTCCTAACGTTCTTTGTCTGCACCCTCAAAGCCGTAGCCGATTACGGTTCGCTCATAATGGCCTCCATAGCCACCGAGACCAACTCCCACCGCCTGGGCGGCAACGAGGCCCCTCCGTCGATACTTTCGGTATTCACCGGCACTACGATGGACGCCATACTCGACTCGCTAGAACAAAGGGTGACGGAGAAAAAACTGTCGCCAGACGAAAAGACGGAGATAAAGCTCGACATAGGTAAAATACCGGAAATACTGCTCGACAACACCGACCGCAACCGCACGTCGCCCTTCGCGTTTACCGGCAACCGTTTCGAATTCCGCGCCACAGGATCGTCGAGCAACTGCGCGCTGCCTCTTATAATCATTAACACGGCCGTAGCCAAAGCCCTTACCGACTTCAAAGCCGAAACCGACGCACTCACGGAAAAAGGAGTAAAGAAAGACGAAGCCATACTGCAGGTCATCCGTCGCTACATAGCCGAGTCCAAGAACGTACGTTTCGAAGGCAACGGCTACAGCCGCGAGTGGATAGAAGAGGCCGCCCGCCGCGGTTTGCGCAGCGTAAATAATGTCCCCGAGGCGTTCAAAGAGTACCTTCGTCCGGAGAGCGTGGCGCTTTTGGAGGATTTCAACGTGCTGACACGCATCGAACTGGCTGCCCGTTACGAAATAAAGAACGAAACGTTCCTCAAGAAAGTACAGATAGAGTCGAGGGTTATAGGCGATCTGGCGGCCAACCACATCATACCTACGGCCATAGCCTACCAAAACATACTGATAGAGAATATCCGCGGGATAAAAGAGGTATTTCCCGACGAGTTCGAAGAGCTTGCGGGCGAGGAGGTCAAGACTATCCGTCAGATAGTGGAACATGTACGCTTTATACGCCAGAACGCCGCCGACATGATCGAGGCGCGCAAAAAATGGAACGCGGTGGACAACATAGCAGAAAGGGCCGCAGGTTACGAAACCGAGGTTCGTCCCTACATCTCGGCCATCCGCGAGCATATAGATACATTGGAACTCATAGTAGACGACCGCCTGTGGCCGCTTCCTAAATACAGGGAGCTTATGGCTATTCTTTAGAGATGTATTGCGCTAAAAAACAGGCCGGGATTTTTTGATCCCGGCCTGTTTTTTGACATAATTGCCTTAAATTTTATTTTACTTCGTTTGGGTTTTGGCACGATACTTGGAATTCTATAAGCAAAACACAAAACAAAGGTTTCTTCATTTATTTAAGTTTGGGTTAGTAGTTATGGGGTTCTGTACCCCGAACAAGGAGGCAGTCGTGAAGACTCCCTCCTTTTGTTTTATATGGGATCGGCCTCAATTATGTGTTGGCTGCGCATATCGCACATCATCTTTCACTTATCCTTCTCGTTTCAAATCCTCACGGACTTTAGTCCGCTCCGGGTTGAAACTCAAACGATAAGCGAAACCTGACGCACGCTATGCGCAGCGTCGTTACCGTAAGGAGCGGCCTTTCCCTGCGCCGCGCATCTTAACGCCAACCTATTTTTCTGACTGGTCCAATCTTTCACTTATCCGTCTCGTTTTAAATCCTCACGGACTTTAGTCCGCTCCGGGTTGAAACTCAAACGATAAGCAAAACCTGACGCACGCTATTAGCAGCGCTTGCTTGCGACGCGCATATGAACGCCAACCTGTTTTTCGGACTGGTCCCTAATTGTGATGGTACGGCTCGTTATTCAGTATCGTAAAGGCGCGGTAAAGCTGTTCGGTGAATATGGCCCTTACTATCTGATGCGAGAAGGTCATCCGCGATAAACTCAACGAAGCGTCTGCCCTTTTGCGGACGGACTCCGAAAAGCCGTAAGGCCCGCCTATGACGAAACAGACGCGGCGGGTGGAGGCGCTCATGCGCTTTTGCAGCCAATCGGCAAATTCTACGGATGAGTGCTGTATGCCGTTTTCGTCCAGCAACGCCAGGTAATCCTGCGGCGAAACCTGCTTAAGGATCGACTCGCCCTCCAGCCTGCTTTGGCCCGCAGCCGACATTTTGGCGTTACGCCTGACGTCAGGAATTGTGATGATGTTGAATTTCAAATAGAAGTTGATCCGTTTCTGGTACATCTCCACCAAAGCGGCCACATGGGCCGAATCGGTTTTGCCGACAACTATCAGATCTACCACCATGGCTATTTGAGGTCGTTATTCCACTCGTCGCCGGCGCCGCGGTAAATCACGGGTTTGTCGGGCGACGCCGCCTTGAGCCACTGGTAGCACTTATACATATTGTAGCCGTTGCCCGCAGAGGCCGGAGCCGGCGACCATGCGGCGATGCACACATGGTTGCGTCCCCTGAAATACATAGACCTGACACGCTCCGTAAACACAGGCAACATGCGCGGATCGTCGGCCATGCCGCTCCCGGCGGGATAATCTATACCCGCCCGGTCCACCACATACACGCCCGCCCGGTCGCACATGTCGTAGAACCATTGGGGCTGTGGCGAAGCGGCTTCAACCACCCTGCCGCGCAGGCCCGCCATATCGGCCCTCGCCTTTTCCCTGTCGGCTGCGGGATTGCCCGAAAAAGGCGCGCTGTACGAAACGAGTTTATTCTCTTTCGCCGCTTTCCGGATAATGGCCAGGATATATTCCGACCCCGGCGGCGTAAAACCCACGTTAAAAGGTATATATTCCATAATGCGACTGCCGTGCCACAGTATAAGCATGGCCTTGTACAGCGCGGGCGAAAAAGGACTCCACGCCGCAGCTTGCGGCACGGTATATTCGAAGCGCAGCGTATCCCGGCCTCCGCCGGCAAGCGCCGCGGGACGTTTGTCGTAATAAAGCAACTTGCCTTCGGGCGAATAGATATCGTAGCCTACAGAAACCGGCTCGTCGTAATTGTACCCGTTGGCAAGGGCCACGTCAAGGCACAAGTATCCATAAGCGCCCTTGAGGGGCGCCGACACGCAGTAATCCTCTATTCTGACGCGTGGTTGCGAACAGGCGTAAAGCTCATGCAGACGGCCCGGGACGTTATGCCCGTCGCATCCCATCTCCACTGTAATTTCGCATGCGCCGGCGGCGACGGATGAAGAGATATCGAACTCGGCCAGGGCAGGCCCGTCGCCGCAACCCACTTTGCGTCCTCCGGCGTAAACTGTATAAGGCGCTCCGGCGGCTACACGCAGGAAGACCTCGCGCTCGAGCCATTGTTGCGTATTGAGTGTGACGGTATAGACCCGTACACCCGCGTTGCCGTCGCTGCATTTGGCGCTGGCAATAAGCGGCGTGTAGTTTTTAGATTTTTCCCTGGCGCCCGCTTCGGCGTCCGGACGGGTGGCGTAACTTACAAATTCCGTCCGAGGCGAAACCGCGCCTTCGGTAAGGCGCATACATGGTTGGGCAAAGCCGGCGGCGGCGCAAACGACAAGCAGCAGGAGAGGCAGAATACGGCGCATCCCGCAGCTATTTCTTTATGCCGCGTACGGCGGCGAAATCGGCGGCTATAACGTCCGGATTGAGCGAATCCACTCCGTAGCCGACATACATGGCGCTCTCCGAATCCTTTTTCGCGTCGTCCCTGGCATATTTATCGAGTAGTGCGGCGCTCTCCCGGCCCCGGGCTATGGCTTCGTTTATAAGGGCTTCGGTGGACGGTTGCCCGTTGACCTTATCCAACTGGGCCAACGCCCATCCGTAGGCGTAATTTGCGTAATTGGCGTCGATCCTCTCCATCTCCGCCCTCACAGAGTCCATATCGGAATATTTACCCGCCTCAATGCCGTCCAGAAGGTTTATTACAACCCCCTGCGGTGCGTACATACCCGCGATATCCACCCATTCGCCCGTGCCATAAGCGGCTTCGGTCATATCGGCGTCGACGGAAAGCATCTTTCCGAGGGCGGCGGCAAGGGCCTGGCGGTAAAGTTCGCGGCCGTTGCGCAGGAGGGTTTGCTTTATCCTCAGACGGCCGTAGGAATAGTTGTCAACGCCCTCGTTGGAGAGTATGCCTGTCGATATATCTATGGCCCGGACCATACGCGAGGCTATATAGGGGTTGTGTCTTTCGAAATTTATAAGGTCGCCGCCGCATCCTGTACGCTTATCGCGGGCGGGCCATTTGGCCATATCGCGCATGGTGCCGTAGCTGCGCAGGGCCGCCCCGGGAACGAGTTGCGACCTGCCTTCTACCTCCATTACGTAGGAGTATGGGAAATTAGTAGTGTCGTGATGGTTACTGTGGCGGCCCAGGACGGTGTTGAACGCGCCGTTACGCGCCGGCAACATGACGTAGGCGTTGCTGCCGTACTTGCAGCCGCGTTCGTTTATGCCCTGGTGTACGGCCCCAGTTTTGAAAAGGTGGTTGCTCTGATTGGCTCCGCTGCCCGCGTTGAAGAACGAGAAAAGTCCGGCGATAAGCAACGACGACTTATGGTGCGACACCGTGAACGGGCCGGCGAAAATAGAGCATGCCTCACCCGCGGCGCAGATACAGTTCGCGAAGAACAGCGAGTCTACGGCCGTAAATCCGTCGTCTATGAGCGTTCCCTCGCCCACATAGCAACGCCTGAGCGTCGACCCGCCTTCCACGCGCGAACCGCACGAGAACACGAAGCCGGTGGCGCGGACGCCGTGCATAACCACGGCGGGAGCCTTTTCCTGGCTGAGGATGGAGCCGTTTTCGAGCAGGTGCGCGCCGTTTATCCTCGCGCAGGGACCTACGTTCACGTTACGCAGGGTCCCGCACCCGACTATTTGTGCGCCCGCCCCTATTTTGCACTCCGTCGAGATGTTTTCGAGACGTTCGCGCTCTATCATCGCGCATAATTTGTCTATCAAACTGCCGCGGTGGCGATACATGGCTATCATATATGCCGTCTGGGCCGTCATGGAGAGATGGAGAGGCACTTCACGCCCGCCGCCTTCGTTAACAGTGGCCACGAGTTCCCCTACGCCGAAAGAACTCTCGCCTACGCACTCGATAACGGAAACATCCTCTATGCGCGCCCCGTCGCCGATAATGCAGTTGGCAATATGTACGCCTATATTGGATATAGTAACCCCGTTGCCTATATATATGTTGCCCCTGAACATGCAGTTGCGGACAAGCGCTGGGTCGAAAGCCCCTCCGACCATCACGTTATCCCAATTTTCGGCCCTGCAGCCCTGCGCCACCAGCGCGGCTATCTGCCCTTCGGTAAGTTTGACTCCCATATTTTCCATATTCCGACAAATTTAGTAACTTGCAAATATACGTCTTTTCCATGATTATTATAACAAAATTTTTGCGTCCGTGGCAACGTTATACTATAACTTCCTGCTATTTTTATCTACAAATTCGATATCTTTGCAACTATATACAAAAACCTAAAGAGATGAAAAACTTATTCAAACTTTCCTGCGCCGCCATTTGCCTGGCGATGACGTCGTGCTGGGAACCGGCCACTTACAAGTTTACGGATTTCGATTACGGCTCGAAAATATACAACTGCGGCTACGCTCAGAACGAAATATCCATGGAGCTGGTAAGCATAGCCCTGCGCCTTAACACCTTGATGGTGGAATACGACCGAGCCGGAAGTCCCGACATAAATGAAGTTATCGACTCCGAGAACCACATGATAAATTACACTATAAGGCTCTTTTCGGATGCAACGCTCACCATTGAGAACGAGGGTCTGTCAAACGAGCGGATAACCATAACCTACCCGCAGGATTACGACGCCGCCCCGAGCAAAGACACGAAAAAGACCGGTACGGTGGTAGTGGAGACTGGTGGCGCGCGCCTCCAGGGAAACGACGGCGCCACATGGAGCGTCGTGCGCGGCGCACCGGGAAGCAAACCGCTGAAAGTATACAATAGCATGGTGAATGGTATGGTAGTACTCGAAAATTGGGACGAATGCAACGTAAGTACGTCGGCAGGAGGCGTATGGGAGGCAACGCTGGCCGGATTGACGGCCACGCCCGAATCCGAGCAGACTACCGTAGTCAGTTCAGACTGGGACATTGTGTATTGCGTGATCAAACCTCACAATATAGACGACGCCGGCTACCAAGCCATGTCGGAAAACCCCATCACCATCGTCGAGGCGCTAAGTAACGGCAAAACCGTATTCGACAAGGATCTGGAATTCTACTACTCCGTTTCGGGTACTGAAGGGTCGGTGGTATACCATCCGCAATGCAACGGCATAATCGACGGCACCATAAAAGTGCGTTGCCCATCCGTAACGGAACATTATCCCAACTATCCGGCCAGCACGGTGTGGCTGTCGTTCGTCAAAAACACGGTCAATATGTGCAATCCGTCGGCTAAGGTAATTTATAACGACAAAGTAAAGACGTTGTAATACCGGCAATAACCAAAATATCAAAGGCGGGAAATCATCAAGATTTCCCGCCTTTGCCGTATCCGTCCGCGCAACGTCTATTTTCCGCTCGACGCATCGTTGGCGGCGCACCCGGAACATCCGGACGAAGCGCCTCCTTTGCCACACTCCTCTTTTTTCTTAATAAAGATATCGCGCTCGGAACATCCTTTGCACCCGGCGCACACGCCGGCGCTTTCCTTGCCGCGCAATACGCGTACTGCCTTCCAGACGATGAAAAGGAGCAACAGGCCCCCTATTATATATACGATCACTGTTTGCAACATGGCTCAGTCGAAAAGTCCCCATATGTTATACGTCGCCCATGCGGCAATCCAGGCCACGAGAGTATTATAAATCACGGTAAACAGCGTCCACCGCCAATTTCCCGTCTCCCTGGCTATGGCAGCAAGCGAGGCTATGCAAGGAAAATAGAGCAAAATGAATACCAAAAAAGCGAGCGAATTACGCGCCGTGAAATCCGGCGTTCCCGTTTGAGGATTGACGGTAGTGAGTTTTTCGGAAAGCGCCGCTCCGGAACCCTCCACGTCCGTCTCGGCATAAAGCACTCCGAGCGTACTTATTACCAACTCCTTGGCTGCCGCACCGGAAAGCAGCGAGATACATACTTTCCAGTTGAAACCCAAAGGTTCCACTACCGGTTCGCAGAATAGCCCCAGGCGTCCCAGATATGAGTTTTTCTGTTGCTCCATTTGCATTATGGCTGCGTGGCTTACGCCGGGCATAGCGATAGTATCGACCGCAATATCCTGTAACGCCTCCGCATCCGTAGTCCGGGGAAAATAGCTCAGGAACCATATGGCCATCGAAGCCACAAGGATAACGCCGCCCATCTTTTTAAGATACTCCTTGGCTTTGTCCCACATGTGTATGATTATGGATTTGCCCGCCGGCATGCGGTACGGCGGCAACTCCATTACAAAGGGCGTTTCGTCCTTCTTAAATACGAACCTGCGCAACAGCCGCGCCGTGACAACCGCCGCAACCATACCTAAAAGGTAAAGCCCCATAAGCACCGTACCTGCATGCGAGGGGAAGAATATCCCTACCAGCAGGAGATAGACCGGCAGGCGGGCGCTGCACGATATGAACGGATTGATCAGTATGGTGATTATCCGGCTGCTGCGGCTCTCTATAGTGCGCGACGCCATAATGGCAGGTACGTTGCAGCCGAAACCCATGATGAGCGGGATGAACGATTTGCCGTGCAGGCCAATGCGGTGCATGAGCTTATCCATTATGAAAGCAGCCCTGGCCATATAGCCCGAATCCTCCATAAAGGAGATGAACAGGTAAAGGATAAGTATATTGGGCAAAAATACGATAACGCCGCCCACGCCGCCTATAACCCCGTCTATGATAAGGTCTTTGAGCATGCCGTCGGACATCGCCGCCCTCACGGCGTCCGCCAGCCACCCCACCCCGGCCTCTATCCATCCCATTGGATAGGAACCCAACGAGAAGGTGGTCTCGAACATAAGCCAGAGGATGAGCAGGAATATGGGGAAGCCGAAAAGTTTATTGGTCACTATCGCGTCTATAGCCCTCGTAGTCTCCTTGTCGTCCTTTTTCCCGGCTTCGAAAGTTTCCTTTAATGCACCTGCTATAAAACCGTAACGCTCGTTGGTTATGGCAGTTTCGATGTCCTCTCCCAATTTGCGTTCTATTGCCGGCACCTCCTGGTCGCGCAGTTTGGCCCAGGCGGGGTATTCGTCTATATTTCGCAGAATACTCTCCGTATATGTATCGCGCTGGAGCATTTTAAGCGCCACATATCTGGGCGACACCTCGCGGCTGACAGCCCCTGACGCGTTTATAGCGTTTTTGAGGGGTGCTATTCCCGCCTCGATATCGGGACTGTAGTTTATGTGTACGTGGCGGACGGCAGGCTCCTGGTTTTCGTACACACGGATTATCGTATCCAGCAGTCCGTCTATCATACGACCGCCGCGCGACACCGTCGGCACTATCGGCACGCCTATCATGCGGCCCAGCGCATCATGGTCGAACCGTGCGCCGCTCTGCTCCAGTTCGTCGTACATATTCAGGGCTATCACCATGCTGAAATCCATATCTATCAGCTCGGTGGTGAGGTAAAGGTTACGCTCCAGGTTGGAGGCCGCCACTACGTTCACTATAACGTCGGGAGTGCGCTCCACGAGATGTCGCCGCACAAAAACCTCTTCGGGCGAATAGGCGGAAAGCGAATACGTACCCGGAAGGTCGTAGATGACGAAACGGTAGCCGCCGTAGTTAAACCGACCCCGCTTGGCGTCAACCGTAACGCCGCTATAGTTGCCTACATGCTCGTGACCGCCCGAAGCGGCGTTGAAGAGCGAGGTCTTGCCGCAGTTGGGATTACCCACAAGGGCTATGTTGATCTCTTTTTTAGAGTAATCTACGTAACGCTCGAATGTATGTCCGTCGTCAGCTATCCCGCCCGCAGGAAACGCCTCCGGTACGTCATCCCCGGCAAGGCACAGGCTGGCTTCGTCATGTGTGGCTATCTTTATCATCGAAGCCTCGCTGCGTCTCAGCGACACCTCATACCCCATGACTTTATACAGGATAGGGTCTTTCAGAGGAGCGTTCATTACCACCTCCACGGTCTGGCCCCTTACGAATCCCATTTCGGTCACCCTCTTACGAAAGGCGCCGTAGCCCAACACTTTTATTATCACGCCGCTCTGGCCGTTCTGTAGTTCCGATAAACGCATTTAGTATACTGTTATTTCAGATAATCGATGAAAAGTTTGCCGTCGAGATGATCTATCTCATGCTGGAAAATAACCGCGGTGAAACCTTCTACGCGCTCATTGACATGCATATTTTGCACGAAAGGGAGGTCGTAGCCGAGGTCTATCCACTCCCAGCGCTCCACATCGCCCCGGACTCCGTCTATGGAGAGGCAACCTTCGGGACCCGTACGTTTTTCGGCGGAGTGGCCGGTTATCACCGGGTTGGCGAAAACTTCGAACGGCTCTCCCTCCTTGTCGAAACGCTGGACAATTATTAAACGCCGGCCGACGCCCACTTGCGGAGCCGCTATCCCCACACCATCGTTCTCAGGGGCGGTTACGGTGGCGAGCATCCTTTTGGCGAGAGTTTCCGTGTACGGCGATCCGAGTTCGCGCCGCGTAAGCGGGGAGGACGTAGACCGTAACAAAAGCGAGTCGGCCTTGTCGGAGATTTTGGTCACTTTCATCGCCCCTGCCTCGGGATCGTCGCCTATAAGTTGCCGCTCACTGCGGGTGAAGCCCGGCGCGCAGGCCCCAAGCAACAAACAAATAAACGCTGCGGCTGCTATATTTTTCACGGATGTGTTGGTATTATATGTTGCAACATTAACAATTAAATCATTTATAATGACAACCCGAAACGGAGACCGACGCAAAAGCTGTCGGCGAGGTTAGTTCCAGTGCCGGCAGGGTTGATGATATATTGTACGTCGGGTTGCAGGTAGAAATTACTCCACACCCGGTATTTATAGGTCATTTCTATTGCCGTTTCGGCTTTCAGCCCGCTGCGGAAGCTTTCATGGGCAACGGCCAGCCCGGCCTCGTCGCGTCCCTTGCGGCTCAGAAGCCCGCTATAATTCATGCCCAGACCGACATAATACTCACATGTACTGCCCTTCGACGGGCTATAACCCAACTGGGCGAACAGGCCGAAAGCCTTTTCTCCGGCCGACCACAGTTGCCGGTTGGCGTTGGCATAAACGCTTGCTATATCGGCGTACGTCCCGTCCTGCTTCATACGATGCCATATGGCTCCAGCCTTATACACCGCCGGGCCTGTTTCGGAATCGAATGACGCCTGAAACTCGGTGGCAGCAAGAAAGCCGTCGCCCCGCCCCATCTTCCATTTAATATTATACGGATTGGTATCGAAATCTTCGGGCTGACCGTCGAAAATAGCGCCAAGCCACACAAACCTGTCCGACACGTCCCACTTTGCCGTAAAACCGAGGTTGGTAAGGGGAAATATCGGTACGGGAATATTATGGGATATGGAGGATTTGACCCCAAACGACGAGTTCAGATAGAGGCCGCCGTATTCCACACCCCCGAATTCCACTGCGAGGTCCTGCAGTCCGAGCGTGAATTCCAGGGATCCCGCCCGCTGTTTGAACCACAATTCCTGAATATAGGTATGGTTGCCGGCCTCTATGTTAGAGACAACCTGCATATCGCCTATAAGATTGGCGGAGGGAGTGTCTCCATGTGTATTGGCTCCCATAACGTAGAAGTTGCCTCCTTTCCACAGGCCCGCCTTCTCGGTGTCTATGCCCAGGTTAATTGTAGCCATGCCCAAATAGGCCGACCCCGTCTTTATACCTCCTCTAAGGTTATTCACCACATCGCCCGTGTAGCTTGCACCTGATTCTATCGCGCTTCGCCCATCCTGGGCGAAAACATCGCCAACCAACGCAGTCAGCGCGAGCGCCAACGACATAAATCCTTTCCTTACCATTGTTTTGTAAATTGACGATGCGAAGGTATGTCGGCCCGCGTCTATGGAAAATAACTTTAAATAGTGATATTTCGATCTACACATAACCATATGTAGGGTATTTTACCTCAAAAACGCGGATGCCTTAGGACATCCGCGTTCAAAAAATTTGGAACAGCCTCCCACCCTACAGCTGTTTGCGTAGGCGAGCCACCGAAATTCCGAGCATCTCGCGGTATTTGGCCACGGTGCGGCGGGCTATCAGGTATCCTCTTTCGTTAAGGATATCCATCAGCTGTTCGTCGGTAAGGGGTCTGCGCTTATCCTCGTTCTCTATGCAGTCGGTAAGGATCTGTTTTATCTCGTATGACGAAACCTCCTCGCCGCTTTCCGTTTGCATTGCTTCTGAGAAAAGCTGTTTGAGGGACAATATGCCGAAATGGGTCTGTATGTATTTACTGTTGACCACTCTCGATATGGTAGACACGTCGAGGCCGGTACGATCGGCTATATCTTTGAGGATCATCGGGTGCAGCTTGCTTTGATCGCCGTCCTCGAAATATTCCTTCTGGTAGTCGAGTATCTCCTGCATCGTGAACAGCAGCGTATCGTGGCGCTGCTTGATGGCCGATATGAACCACTTTGCCGAATCGATCTTGTTCTTTACGAACTGCATCGCTTCTTTATCCGACTCGGCTGCGCCCGAGCGGGCAGCCATCTCGCGTATCATCTCCACATAGCGTTTGTTAACCCTTATGTCGGGGACGTTATACGAGTTCAGGCTGAGTTCGAATTTACCGTTCTGGTAGTTGAGGATGAAATCGGGGATTATGTACGGTTCCACATCGTTCGACCCGTCGTTGTAAAGGTTGCCCGGCTTGGGCGACAGGCTGGTTATGACCTCTATCGCACTGCGGAATTCATCTTCGGTAATCCCCATACGCGACATTATCTTCTCGTAATGCTTCTTTGAGAACACGTCGAAATGCTGATCGATTATCTTGCGGGCCAGTCTCGACGCTTTGGATAACGAGTCATGGGAATCAAGTTGCAACAACAGGCATTCGCGCAGGTTGCGCGACCCCACGCCTACCGGCTCCAACGTATGTATGACCTTCAGTACGCGCTCCAGATCGGCCACCGACACTTCAATTCCAAGATTGAAAGCTATATCGTCCGTGATGGATTCCAGGCCGCGGTGCAAATAACCGTCGTCGTCTATGCTGCCTACAAGGTAACCGGCTATAAGCGCGTCGCGCTCCGACAGCGATTTGTAGCCCAATTGCTCCTCGAGGTATTCGTGCATCGAGCGGCCCGACGATATGGGCGCCTGGTAGAGTTGGTCGTCTTTGGAGTAGTTGTTGGCCTTGTACTTGTAGCTCGGCGTATCGTCCTCACGCAGGTACTCCTCCATGGAAATATCCTCTTTTTTCTCCTCTCCGGTCTCGTCCTGCCTCTCTTCCTCTTCGAGGATTGGATTTTCCTCTATCTCCTTTTTTATGTGCGCCTCCAGTTGCATTGCAGGCAGTTCCAGGAGTTTTATCATCTGAATCTGCTGCGGCGACAGCTTTTGTATAAGCTTCTGCGATTGTTTCTGACTTATTCCTGACATAACTATATTATTTTATTCTACATAATGATAATACCGCCGATGCGTCAGAACTCGGCGTTTTTAGGTGTACGCGGGAAAGGTATTACGTCGCGGATGTTGGCCATGCCGGTCACGAACAGCAACAGGCGTTCGAAGCCGAGGCCGAAGCCGCTGTGTGGCGCGGTGCCGTAACGGCGCGTGTCGAGATACCACCAGACGTCCTTCTCGGGGATACCCTGATCGCGTACTTTCCCGAGCAGTTTCTCGTAATTCTCCTCGCGCTGCGATCCGCCGATTATCTCCCCGATCTTCGGGAACAGGACGTCCATTGCGCGTACCGTCTTCCCGTCGTCGTTGAGTTTCATGTAAAAAGCCTTTATCTCGCGTGGATAGTTTATAAGTATGACCGGTTTTTTGAAATGTTTTTCGACCAGGTAACGCTCGTGTTCGCTCTGCAGATCAAGCCCCCAACTTACAGGGAACTCGAACTTTTGCCCGCTTTGCTCCAGTATCTTTATGCCCTCGGAGTAATCGAGCCTTACGAACGCGTTCTTTACAACAAATTCCAGGCGTTCCACAAGCTCCTCGTCGTACATTTTGGCAAGGAAGTCGAGATCTTCGCGGCAATTTTCCAGCGCATAGGTTATCAGGAACTTGAGAAAGTCTTCCGCAAGATCCATATTGTCCTCAAGCTCATAGAAGGCCATCTCGGGTTCTATCATCCAGAATTCGGCCAGGTGGCGGGGCGTGTTGGAGTTTTCGGCGCGGAACGTGGGGCCGAAAGTGTATATCTGCGAAAGGGCCAAAGCGCCCAGTTCGCCCTCCAGTTGCCCTGAGACGGTGAGGCTGCTGTGCTTGCCGAAAAAATCCTGAGAATAATCCACTTCGCCGCTTTCGGTGCGGGGAGGATTGGCTATGTCGAACGTTGTGACCGAGAACATCTGTCCTGCACCCTCAGCGTCCGAGGCAGTGATTATCGGGGTATGTAAATAATAAAAACCTCTGTCGTTGAAATATTTATGTATGGCATACGCCATGGCGTGGCGTATCCTCAGCACCGCGCCGAAGGTATTGGTGCGGGGACGCAGGTAGGCTATATCGCGCAGGAATTCGAGTGAATGCCCTTTTTTCTGCAACGGGTACGTTTCCGGATCGGCCACGCCGTAGATCTCTATTTCCCGGGCCTGAACCTCTACGCCCTGGCCTGAACCCACAGACTCGACCAATGCGCCTTCCACGCGCAAGCAGGCCCCTGTGGTTATGTTTTTCAGAAGTTCCTCGTCGAACGCAGCCACATCGGCAACAACCTGTATGTTGTTTATGGTAGAACCGTCGCCAATGGCTATGAAAGCCACGTTTTTGTTTCCGCGTTTGGTTCTCACCCAACCCTTAACGGTCACGGCCTGGCCTTGCGGGGCCATTTTCAGCAGGTCTGCTATCCTGATTCTTCTTCCGGTAGACATTTTGGTTTTAAATTTAAAATTCAATACGAATTACAAATATCGGAAATTAAATCCGAAATACATTCTTTTCTTTATAAAAAACGGCCGTAGACATTACGGCCGCCGTTGATCTTTAATGAATTCCAAGAGCCCCCCGCAAGCGTCTTCCAACAGGTCGAGGACACGCTCGAAACCCTGCGCGCCTTCGTAATAGGGATCGGGAATGTGGTCGGCTCCGGGATGGCGGCGGCAAAATTCCGTCATGCGATAAATCTTCCTGGCGGCCTCTGGCGAAGGGGCCATGCGGTGGACTCGCTCGTAGTTCGAATCGTCCATTACGACTATCATGTCGAAACGGTCGAAATCCGTCTCTTCCATGCGGCGCGAGCGGCTCGTAAGGTCGTAACCGCGTTTCGAGGCCGCCTGACGCATGCGCGCGTCGGCCCTCTCGCCCGCGTGTCCGCCGTAAGTGCCGGCGGAATCGACCTCTATTTCGTCCTGCAAGCCCTCGCCGGCCACGATCGACTGCATGATGCCTTCGGCCGCCGGAGAGCGGCAGATATTCCCGAGGCAAACGAAAAGTAATTTCCTGTCCATTATCGCAACAATTCGCCCGTAAGCGACACGTTAAAATATTCCACTATGCCCGACGGTTTGCCATCGTCGCCAACCACCACTATGGAGTGGATCTTGTGGCTGCGCATCATATCCTCCGCCACCACCACCCGTTCGTCGGCCCTGATGGTCTTGGGATTGCGCGACATGACCTCCGATGCGCGTATATTGAAGAAATCCTGTTTATATCGGGCCATGGCTCGACGCACGTCGCCGTCGGTAATCACTCCCTCCATATTTCCTTCATTATCAGTCACTACGGCTATTCCCATGCGCGCGTCGCTGATAACTATTATCACCTGTCCCAGCGGCATATCGTTCGGCACCAGCGGCAGATTATCGCTCCGCATCACATCGCCAACCTTAGTCAGCAACCTGCGTCCGAGAGTGCCGCCCGGATGGAACACCGCAAAATCCTCGGCCTTGAAACCCCGCTCGTTAATGAGCGCCACGGCCAATGCGTCGCCCATTACCAGCGCGGCCGTGGTGGAGCATGTGGGGGCCATGTTCATCGGACACGCCTCACGCTCCACCGCGACATTCAGGTGATAATGCGAATGTCGGGCCAAAGTCGATGCCGGATTGCCCGTCATGCCGATTATTATATTGCCGCGGTGTTCGAGGAAAGGTATCAACTTTAATATCTCGTCCGTCTGGCCGGAGTTTGTTATGGCCAGCACCACGTCGTTGGATGAGATCATACCGAGGTCGCCGTGATATGCCTCTCCCGGATGCAGGAAGAAAGACGGCGTGCCGGTACTGGCCAGGGTAGCGGCTATCTTGCGGGCTATCAGGCCAGATTTACCCATACCTGTTACTATGACTTTGCCCGTGCAGGCCAGGATGGCCTGTACGGCACCCGTAAAATCGTCCGTTATACGGGCCGTAAGGTTGGCTACGGCTTCAGCCTCGGTGTTAATCGTTTCTATGGCATACTGTTTGATGCGGTCCATAGTTATTTTAATTTCCTGCAAAGTTAATTATATTTGTAAAATAAACAGACCTGAACCATGATAGACTTAGCAATTATCGGGGGCGGCCCCGCCGGTTACATAGCCGCCGAACGCGCTGCGACTAAAGGCCTTAGCGTCACGCTCTTCGAAAAAACAGAACTCGGGGGGGTGTGCCTTAACGAAGGATGCATACCTACCAAAACGCTGCTTTACAGCGCAAAAGTATACGATACGGCCAAACACAGCGCGCCATACGGCATAAAAACCGAAGGCGTGACGGCCGATCTGGCCAAAATGATGGACCGCAAGAACCGCGTCGTCCGCAGGCTCGTGGGAGGCGTTAACATGGCCATGAGGGAAAGCGGCGTAACTGTCACAAAAGGCGCGGCCATGATAAAAGGACGCGAAGGCGAAGTTTTCGTCATTGAGTGCAACGGAGAAAGTTTTACGGCCAGGAACCTGCTGGTTTGCACGGGGTCGGAGACGTTCGTGCCGCCCATCCCAGGCATAGCCGAAGCGGGAGACAAAGTACTTACCAACAAAGAAATACTCCTGATAAAAGAACAGCCGGCCTCGCTTGTCGTCATAGGCGGCGGAGTAATAGGCGTGGAGTTTGCCAGTCTCTTCAATTCGCTGGGCAGCGAGGTTACCGTCATAGAGATGATGCCGGGAATACTCAACGGCATGGACGCCCAGCAGGCCGAGGCGTTGAAGGATATCTATGCGAAACGCGGCGTGAAATTCATAATGCAGAGCCGCGTGACGCGCATCGACGGCAATAAGGTATTTTTCGCCGGTCCCGATGGAGCCGAAGGGATGGTCGAGGGTGAAAAAGTGCTGATAAGCGTGGGACGCAAACCTGTCACATCGGGATTCGGGCTGGAAACCCTCGGGGTGGAGATGGTAAAAGGAGGCATAAAGACGGACGAACGCATGCGTACCAACGTTCCGGGCCTCTACGCGGCGGGCGATGTCACGGGTTTTTCGCTTTACGCCCACACCGCCTCGCGCGAGGCGGTGGTTGCCGTAGAGACAATTGCCGGCGGCGACGACCGCATGCGTTACGACATGATCCCCGGCGTGGTTTACACCAACCCCGAAATAGCCGGGGCCGGGATAACCGAAGAGGCGGCGCGCGACAAAGGCATCGAATATAACGTGGCGGTGTTGCCCATGGCCTTTTCGGGCCGGTTCGTATCGGAGAACGAAGGGGTTAACGGATCGTGCAAAGTAATGACGGACAAAGCGTCGGGCAGGATAATAGGCGTCCACATGCTCGGAAATCCGGCCAGCGAGATAATCCACAGCGCATGCCTGGCCATAGAGCGCGGGCTAACCGTGCAGGACCTCGAAAAGGTGGTCTTCCCCCACCCCACGGTTTCGGAGATATTCCGCGACACAGCCTTCAGGCTGTGGTGACAGGCCGAGACAACGCCTAAACGCCGCTAAAGAAAGCCCGGCGGGAAATATTTTCCCGCCGGGCTTTCTGTCATACATCGTCCGTCATTTCTTCTCCGGCGTCGCGGGAGAAGGTTGCGAAGCCACTTCGTAGGCGTCTTTGCCTTTTTCCGACACTGGCTGGTAGTACGTTCCGTCGTAATACATGTATTTCTGTCCGTTCACCGTCTTTTCAACGGCTCCGTCGGGCAATTTGTCCACCGTGGCACCTGCTGGCGGAGTTACCACCACATAGCTCGACGATGGGTGTTTGGCGTAGAACACGCCGCCGTAGTACCAGTACTTCTCGCCGTTAACCTCCACCTTTACCGCGTCTTTGGGTATCGACGGCACCACTGCGCCTGCAGGGGCGGGTACCACTACATAGTCGCCGGTGTTGTTCTGCGAATAGAATTCGCCGTTGTCGTAATGGTATGTCGCGTCGGCAATGGTTATGATTATGGCCGCCGTCGTAAGCGTGGCCACGACGAAGCCGACCGGATGCCAGTAAGGCCCCCAGGAATACGGCACGAAAGGATGCCAATAGTAGGGATGCACAGGCACGGGTACGATCACCGGCACAGGGCGCGGCACAGGATAGGGAACCGGACGAGGAACGGGATAGGGGTAAGGAACGGGGCGCGGCGCGGGCGGAGGCACCGGACGCGGCACTGGTCGTGGAGCAGGAACGGGGCGAACCGGACGAGAAGGGACATAATGGACTCTGCGTTGCGCCGATATTTCGCCGACAGGGACCGACGCTATTACGGCAACAACCGCAATGGCGGTAAGCAATGTGCCTGCAGTCTTTAATTTCAGAAGCATAACGGCAATCGTGTTTAGAAGTTGGATGAACTTTGAATCCGTTTAAAAATTCTCGTCATCGTTCTTTGAAGCTCTTTGGACTCCCAAGTAACTTCGATAAGAAAATTTAAACGGTTTCTAAACCAATTCTAACACACAACGTGCCAAATGGCGCTCGCCGTCATAAAAAAGGGAGAGGCGGCCTACCCTATCAGATCTTCATAAAGCGACAGGTATTTCTGCGCCGCCGCCTCGGCCGTAAACCGTTTGACGTTTTGCAGGCCTTGTGCCACCAAACCGTCGCGAAGCGCTTTGTCTGATATCACCGCGTCTATGGCCCTTCTCATTTCCGCCGCATCCAGCGGATCGGCCAGCAGGACCGCCGCCCCGCCGGAAACGTCGTTCATGGGGGCGCGGTCGGTGGTTATCACCACGCGCCCGGTGGCCTGGCCTTCTATTATCGGCAACCCGAAACCCTCGTAAGTGGAAGGAAAGGCTATTATGTCCGCCCCGGCGTATTCCAGGGCCACCTGCTCGTTCGTAAGGTCGTAAATATTCGTGTAGTTCACTCCTTCGGCCCGGGCTAAGTCGCGCTGGCTTTCAGTCATCTTCTTTATCACCCTAAGCCTGCATTTCAACCCGGCGAGGGCGCGAATGGTGGTTTCCAGATTCTTATTTTTGAATGTACCCACCTGCAGCACAGTCGGATCGACGGCGTCGAATTCGCGCCGGACAAACCTGAAACTGCCGTCGAGGGCATGGTTGGCTATCACCACGGTCTTTTTATTACGCACCAGGCCGTCTATCTTCTCTTTGGTGGCCTCTGAGATGCATACCACCCTGTCTGCTGCCTTTATGGGCAGCCACAGCCAGAATATCCACTTGAAAGCCACGTCCAACGGGCCGCGGCGGGCGTGCGACACGGCGTAATCGTCATGGATGGTAAGTACGGAATGGGAGCCTATAAGCCCGAGGATACAATAGTGTATGTCGCCGGTGACGTGGTTGATGCCGCGGCGGCTGCGGTTGCGCCGCACGAACATTATGTTCTTGAACATTTTGACCGGGTTAGACCCCTCGTAAGGCACCCTCAGTTCGCGGACGTCGTGCGACAGTTTAAGATGGTCTATCATGGGCCTGAAGCTTTTCACGATACTCGGTCCCATCTTTTCGTTCCAGTGGAAAAACGTAATGTCCATTACGGGAGTTCTATTTTTTCGAGTATGGCTTTCACCAGGCCCTTGTTGGAATAATCCGATTCCACGCATCTCCGGTGGCCTTCGGCGGCAATTTGCCTGCGCTCGTCGTCGTGGGCCAGGTAATAGCGGCATTTTTCCAGCAACTCCTCGTCCGAGGAGAAGAATGCCGCTTGTATGCCTTCCTCGAACAGCGCCAGATGTTCGTCGGTGCGCTCGGCCAACATGAACCCGCCGCAGGCGGGGATCTCCATCGTACGGGTCGTCTGCCTGTCGTCGTTCATTTTCCTCAGGAAGCAGAGCGATATTTTGAACGCAGCCAGCGACTTGCAATAGTCGTCGGATTGCAGCGTCTTGTCTTCTATACGCAGGTTGCGACTGTAGTCCTTGTAGTTGCGCCACGCTCCCGTGCCGAATACCCTTACTTTTATTCCGTGGTCGGCCAGGTATAGGATGCTATCACAGCGCTCCTTCTCCCAAACGCCTACGAAGCCCACTTCGCCGCCCAGCCTGCGGCAATCCTCCGCCGATAGTTCGCGCGGATGGTGGAAACGCGATTCATAGCCGTTGTTGAAGAAATATACGCGTCCGGCTCCCAGCGCCTCCATCTGTTTGAGTATATATGACTTATTGGTGAATACGTAATCGTACAGCGGAAGACATTTCAGATAATTCCGGCTCTGGTTGTGGCGCATGGCCATATTGTCGGGCGAGTAACTTACGATAACCGTCTGCGGCGATACCTTTTTTATATGGGCCAGGGTAGCCGGTTTTACGGTTATTCCCTTGTCTATCCACACTATATCGTAATGTTTGGCCTCCACGGCCTTCATTATCTTTTTGTTGGCCCCGGCCCTGTCGGGCAGCGGCGCAGGCAGGCCGTAGTTGAACAGACGGTTGGCCGCCTTATAGCAAAAGTCCACCGGCCCGGAGGATGTATCTATACGGTCGAGGTTTCCGCACAACTCTTCCAGCGCCCATGTGCGGTGCAGGCATGTGTTGCTTTCGCCCTGACCGGAGAAACCTCCGACGGAAAGAACCGAGCATTCGTTTGGTTGTTTTGACATATAAAGTCCTTTGAATTATACCCGGTAACGGGCCAGTGTGCTGTAGTATATCTGAGATACGGCAAGTCCCGCCAGGAAAAACGCGGTGAATTGTATGGCGTTGGCCATATCGCTTTCTATCGTGCCTTCGGTTTGGAAGGCGGCGATAAAAGCGACGCTCGCGCACAGCGCCACAATCCACAGCGACACCTTGCCCCACCTGCGTGCAAAGGCCATGAGGCCTGCAAGATAGATGAACAGCGCTATATGGAAAATAGCAGCCATAACGCCGCCCAGCCCCCCCCAATCGCCTATGCCCCACAACAGGCTCGAATCGGCGACGTCTGAAAAAAGCCCCGTTTCCATCTCAATAAGGCCCTGCGACCCGACGTAGCTCTTCTGCGGATAAATGACACGAGGTACGGAGAAAGAGAACGCCTCGGCAAACATGCGCCCCCCATATGGCTGATGGTAGGTGTCGAGATAATAGTACAATATATCGAACAGCCCCAGACTGCGCGTTTTGTTGGCCTCGGCGGCCATATCCGCGAAGGAGCTGTAGTTATGCGTGGCCTCCTCTGTTATAGAGACGAGGCGTTTCAGAGTGCCTTCATCGGCAAATTCCTTTTGGTCTTTGGTGTAGCGCATGACGTTGAAGAACAGCACTGCGCCATAAAGCAATCCCAACACCGCCACGCCATAGGCCGACACCCGGCCCCATCTTATACGCGCGAAACGGTTGCGCGCATAGTAGGCGCAACCGAACATAAGCGCCATTCCCACGAAATAACGCCGTCCCTCGCCGATCATAAACGCCGACGCTACAAACGCCAGGGCCAGGATCATGAAATATTTTCTGGAACGCGCGTCCTGCGCCAATCCGGCGGATATGAACAGGTAACAACTCGTAAGGTTGAACATTTTAACGGCCGTTACATAGAACGAAAAGGAGCCGTAATCCTCGCTTACCTCGGTGGCGCCCACCAGCACGTGCGCCCTGGGCAGCATGACGGCCCAGCATATTGCCAGAATGCCCGCCACCGCGGCAAGCTCGGCCCAACCTATGGGTTTGCGGGCGGGAAGGTTCTCTATGTAACGGGTAAAGCATATGATCGAACCCGGCCACAGCCTGTTTATGGCATAGCCAGCGGCGTATATCACGGCGAGGAACGAAAAATAGACGGCGTACAGTTTGATGACCGTATCGCTCTGAGGGTCGATGTTCAGATAGTCGAGCGTCTCCTGCGACGCCAGCAACGGGAAAAGGCTCAGGTTTACCGAATAGGCCCCCGCAAGCACATCGAACAACGTAAGATGCCTGTGGGTTACCACCTTATACGCCACTATCGCTGCAGGGAACAGCGCTATTGCCGAAAGAATGGTCAATAAGCTCATCGGGACCTGTTATTTTAGAAAAATACGTTTCAAATAATGCCCATCAATTCCGGCCGCCTTTCAACGACACGAGAAAGGCGTTATACCGCTCGCCATAGGCCCTCCACGAGAGCTGCCGTATGGCCGTACCCGCATAACTGCGCTCTCCCTGAGGTTGCCCTTCATAAAGTTCCATAGCCTGTTTTATGCAATCGGCAAGGCTTTCTGCAGTAGTTTCAGGCATCTCCACTATCCACTTGCTGTCGTCGATGAATTTTCGCAGGTCGCGCCCGCCGGTATCGCGCGAACATACTATGGGCAAACCGCACGCAAGCGCCTGGGCCTGCACCAGGGCCAGGCCCTCTTCGCGCGAGGGTAGCACGAAGACCTTGGCCTGCGAGTAGAACTCTATGAGCCTCGGCTCGTGGACGGGGGCGTGATGGGTGAAAAGGGGATCGTGCGGGAACGGGAAATCGATAACGCCGCCCACATGCAACAGCCTGACGCCTAATTGACGGCACGCCTCAACCAGGATATCGCAACCTTTGCGGTAGCTCCATCCTCCGACCATTATCACGTCGTAAGACTCTTTGCCCGGTTTCAGGGTCGGGTGGAAATTGGACAGGGACGTGCCATAAGGATTTACGAACAACTTTTCACGGAGGAAGCCATATTTGATGAAGCTTTCCACGACATGCTCCGAGGCTACGGATATATAGTCGGCCTGACGATAGTGTTCCTGTTCGCGGCGGGAGACCAAATCGAAAGGATTGGCCTTATGGCCCACGCTCTGCAGGATAGCTACCTGCTCGAGGATGTGTTTGCTGCCGCGCTCTATTATCACGGTTGCCCCGTAACGCTCGCGGGCGGCGGCGGAAGAGGCCATAAACACTCCGGAAAGTCCTATGAACACGTCGCAGGGCTTAAGCCTGTGCTTAACGCCGTAGTCCATAAGGATATAGTTGTTGAAGTTGCGGATGTAATAGAGCAATTTGGAAGGAAGGCGCACTTTGCGGCAGAAATACTCTATCACGCCGCTAAGGTGGAAGGTGGCCGTGACGCAGCTCCGGTTAAGCCCGAACTCTTCGCAGCGGCGGACGGGTATAAGCGAATAGAAATACACTTCATGGCCGTGCGAGGAGAGTTCTCTGGCCAGATCGAGCAAATGGAAACGACCTATTGTGGCAATGGCTATTTTCATCGTTGCGCTTTTAAATTACGTATATATATTCTCGCGTGGCGCGGATAGTGGATGCACAGCCTGTAAACCGACATCCTTATGCGTATATTTCGTATGGAATTTATCGCGTCGAGTATTCCGGACAATTTGCTGCCAACCGCATTCAGTGCGCCGAATCCCAATATGGCGTTTATATATCCGGGTTTCTCCCTGCGCGCTATCAGGCGGCTGTCCCATATCTCCAGCGCCCGGTCCATGGCGTAAAGGTAATTGGTTTCGAGCAGGCGCGGATAGAAATCGCATTTGGCGAATCGCTGCATGTATTCCATCTTCAACGCGCATATCTCCACAACCTGGCGCGCTATATCCACCGGAATACCGTTGCGGTGGTATTGCGTGGCCGACCCCTCCACGATGCGGTAAATATAGGTCACGTCGGACAACAGCCGGCACGACGAGGCGCACAGCACAAGTTGGTGCGTGAACGACACGTCCTCGATGATATGGTTGGGGATGCAGCGTATATTGTTGCGTTTCAGAAAATCCAGATCATATAGCCTGTTCCATACCGGAGCGTCGAATCCCGCCCGTCCTCCGTAAAATGCGCGCGCTACGGCGTGTTCGCCTCCGCTTATGGTAACGTCCGGAAATATTCTGCGCTTTATCGTCCTGCCTTCGGAGTCAACCCTTTCGAAAGAGGCTTCGGCAAAATCGGCGCCCGATTCGATTATGGCCGCATGCAGCAACTCTATGCAGTTTGGAGTGATCTCGTCGTCGCCATCCATGAAGAAGAGATATTCGCCGCCGGCGTTGTCTATGGCGGCGTTGCGCGCGGCTCCCGTACGGAGGTTGGCTCCCTGATCGATTATCCGTATGTCGCGGCCGCGGGGATGGGTTTCCATCATGCGGCGCACTTCTTCCATGCTTCCATCCGTACCGTGGTCGTCTATAATGAGGTATTCCACGGATACGAAAGTCTGGGCGAAGGCCGATTCGAGCGCCCTTGCAATGTACTTGCGTACGTTGTAAACCGGTATTGCTATCGTTACCACCATTTCAACAGATCGGTAATTTCACACGCTTTATCCGACAGGAAACGTCCCTCGCTGACCAGTCCGCGTGAAAATTTATTGAAATCATCCTGCAAAAGCCTGTTCGTCCGCCTCAAAATAACCCACGAGAGGAGCAACTCTACAGGGATAAGCACCATCGGCAGGACGTACAGGTGCGGGAATAAACTCAGCGCCACATAGGACAATGCCACATCGGCGGCTATGGAAAACAGGAAGAACAGGCTGTAACGGTTATAGTGGTTGGTGGCCGAAAGCATTACCGAACCGCACGTCCATGAACATGTTATCAGCAGCAGCAGCAGCATGCCGTAGAAGAAGAACGGGTCGAAGACCACCTCGTGGTGCGTCCACGCCAGATAAATAGGGCGTCCGAAAATGGCGAGGAACGCAAAAGCGCCCAACGCCAAGGTCATGGTGATGATTATGGCTCGATGGTAGACCTGCTTGAGCGTATAGTAATCGCCGCGGCCGTAAGCGGCCGATATCTCAGGCCATGCGGCATGCGGGGCCAGGTTGGTCACCGACCGCAGGAAGTTGACGGCAGTGCGGGTGGTGGTGAACGAGAGCAGCACCACGGGTCCGAGCAACGAGTTGACCACGAATATCATCCCCTGGTTCTGCAAGGCGTAGCCCATGGGCATGGCCATAGACTCGAGCGAGGGACGTATGATGGTACGCAGAAAAGGCCAGTCGAATTGTTTGAATGAAAAATCGACCTTAAACCAGCGCTGCGAATCGAAATGTTTGTAGATGCCGCTTATCGTAACGGGCAGGCAATACGCCAGGGTGAGAGGCACTACGTCTATCTTTGCCCAAAGCCCCACGAAAAGAATGGCCAACTCTAACAGGATAACAGCATTGCTTATCATTCCCATCACGTGTGCGCGCGAAGTTGCGTTGTAGACGTTATTGTAAATGCCGCTGTACATTTTGATGAACACTTTGACAAGCAGCAATATAAAGGCTACAGACGTCTCCCTGCGCGTAAAGACGGTTATACCCAGCATATTGTTGAAGCCCCAGAGGTACGAAGCCGCAATGGCAAGGGCGGTGGAGGCGACGCCCACCACTGCGATGAACACGAACATATTTACCTGCAGTTTGGTACACATGCCGTAATCGCCGCGGTGGTAACGCATAACGAACTCGTTGGTGGATACGGCCCCGAGGCCCATGTCGGTAAGCGAAAAGAACGAAGTAAAGGAGGTGACCAGGATCCAGTCGGCATATTGCGACACGCCCCAGAAGGCGATGAACATAGGCACCAAAGCTATCTGGGTGAGGAAATTTATCATCATCCCCACCCCGTTGGCGACATAGTTCTTGAATATGGCGTTGTATACGGACATGGTCAACTCGGTTTCTGCATTAAGCCGCGTACAGACACTATCGTAAGCATATATGCGTCGTAAAGCACGAAAAGCCTGCATGAATAGAGCTTTACCGATATGGTGTTAAGGAGCCTTGGGCAACTGCGATCGTTCATTTTCAGGCATTCGATGTTCTCGCCGGTACCGTAGCGCCTCAATATGCTCAACCTCTCGCAAAAAGGCTTGCGGCGGCCGCCGAGATATATGGACCTCAACAGGTGGTGCATCACATGGCCCGCAAAGCGCTGGTAATCTTTATAATAAAAACCCAACGAGAGCAGATTGCGGTAAAGTCCGGACATACGGTCGAAATATACGCTCTCGGCCGCGAACGGAAATATTTTGCGCGATAGCGACCCCGGATTACCCAGCGAATAGTGGTAGTGGGCCGCAGGCAGATAGCGCAACGAACGCACCGAAGGGAAATATTCAAGCAGGAATATCATATCCTCGCCGCTGCTTAGCCGTTCGTCGAACCTTATGCCCCGGCTCCGTATGATATCGCCATCGTAAAGTTTGGCGAATGGGTTGATGCATTCCACCACAACGTCGTGCATGGCCTGCGGCAAATCCTCCGCGGGGAAAAATCGTTCGGGATAATCGAATTTGTAACGGCTGTGCGAAACGTAGTCGCACACGCAGTTCTGTATCACCATGCCCCCCTCTTCAGGGTGGCCGTGGGCAAAGAACGTTTCGAGATAGCGCTCTTCGGCCCAGTCGTCGGCGTCCACGAAACAGATATACCTTCCCGAGGCCGAGTCCAAGGCGCGGTTACGCGCGGCGGAAACCCCTGCATTGGCCTGATGGATAACCTTTATACGATTGTCCCGCGCGGCGAATCCGTCGCACATCTCCCCGCTACCGTCGTTACTGCCGTCGTCCACCACCAACAGTTCGAAATTGCGGAACGTCTGGGCCAGTATGCTTTCCATGCACCGCCCTACGGTGGACGCTGCATTGTACACGGGTAGTATCACCGATATTTCAGGCGTAGTTTTCATTGCCCCGCATCTGGTTTAGGGCCGGAAACCGGCATGGCCGCCGAATATTTAATGCGCATGAAAGACACCATATAAAAATCGTAAAGATGCCACAGGCGAAATTTATACAATGAAACGGCTATATTGTTGGATCGCCGGGGATGGAGCCTGGCGTGCGACCTGAGCAGCCTGACGTTCTCCCGCGTGTACACCTTTTTAAGCAACGAGAGGCGTCCCTGGAAACCCCTGCCGTACTCGTTCATATATATCGAGCGCAGGGTACGGTAAACGGCATAGCCGCAATACCTTTCATAATGCTCCTTTACGTAATAACGCTCCAGGAGCGCGCCGAAATCATCTTTCATGCGCTCCAGGCAGTAATATTCCGAATCGAAACCGTTTATCTTGGCCGAGAGCGATCCGGAAGACATTCTCATATAGTGGTAGCAGCTGCCCGAGACATAGCTTATAGCCTCCGTCTGACGTAAATATCCCAGGATGAAAAGCACGTCTTCGCCCGAGTGTATCCCTTTATAGAACCTCAGCCCGGCGGACTCTATGACATCCCTGATGAACAGCTTGGCAAACGGGGCGGGAAGACGGAAGATGATATCGTTCATCGCCGTGGAAAAATCCACCGTTCCCGTGTAGAAACGGTCGTAAAGGGAGTATATCTTGCGGACGGAGGCAGGTGTATGTTCCTCTATGTTTATTATGGACAGGCAATCGCGCGCGGGCGGGCCGTAGCGGAAGAACGCTTCGAGATAATTGGGATCGATCCAGTCGTCGGCGTCCACGAAACATATGTACTCGCCCGCAGCCTCGTCCAATCCCTTGTTGCGGGCCATCGACACTCCCGAGTTAGGTTGATGGAAAGTCTTTACCTTATCGAGTTTAGCGGCGTATGCGTCGCATATGTCGCCGCTTCCGTCGCTGCTGCCGTCGTCGATGAGGAGCAATTCGAAATCGGCGTAAACCTGGGCAAGTATGCTGGCCACGCATCTGTGCAATACCGTTACGGCGTTGTACACAGGCACTATGACAGATATTTTCGGAGACGCCGGTATCACTTTGCCGTCATTTTTTTATGTGTATGAGCGCCACGTTGAACAACGCCAGTATACGTTTGCCCGCATACTGAAGATAGTAGAAAAGCGTCTTGGACTTGGGATTGGTGCGGCGATAGTCGGGTATCCCCGGATTGCCCGGACGCCATGAGCCGGTTAAGCGGTGTATGCAATAGACCTCGTTCACTGGATTATATTGCGGACAATCCAGGTACCACGACGGATATATGCGTATGCCGGCCTCTATTTGCCTCTCCCGGTCGGCCGCATCCTTCCAGTCGTAACCGTAGCGCATGGCGATGATGGCCATAACCTCGGGGCTTATGGTAAGGTCGTAGCGCAGCGTCTCGGGGAAGGATAGGTTGTTCGAGCGGATAAAATTCCTCTCGCCGTAATAATCCAGGCAATCCTTAACGAACGGGTGGCCCTTCTCCGCTCCGAAACAATGGGCTGTGAGGTAGAAAAGTTTGGGATGGTAGCCGTGCGAGTATACCTCGCGCCCTACGAACATAGCGTTGCCGAGCAGCGGATCGAGCGGTTTGAATATTTCCACGTCGGTATCCAGCCAAATCCCTCCATAAGTATAAACCGCATAGAAACGCACGAAATCGGCGGCGAAAGCCCATTTGCGCGCAGCCACGGCCTCTGCGGCGAATTTATTTCCTGTTTCCGCCAACTTTTCGGCATCCCACAGGACATATTCGTAATCGGGCATATGGCGCCTCCAGGTAGCCGTCAACTCCTGCAGGTAATCAGGCGCCGGTTCGCCGCTGAACCATGAATAGTGTATTATCTTGGGTATCATGCCTGCCGCTCCTTATCTTCCTTGCTGTAATAGCTGCCGTAATATTTCCCGGAGCCATAGGAGCCGTAGTAGCCGTAACCGTACCATCGGTCGGTGCGGATTCCGTTGATCACTATGCCCATGTTGGCCAGTTTGCCTTCGGCGTGCAGCGAATCGAGAAACTTGACCCTCTCCCGGGGCGTGACGTTCTGCCGCACTATGCAAAGCGACACTTCCGCCTGTGAGCCGAGTATCCTGGCGTCGCCTACCAGCCCTATAGGGGCGGAATCGACGATTATATAGTCGTATCTTTCCCGCAACTCCCTGAAAAGTTGGGACGCAGCCTCGCCGAGAAGTAATTCCTGAGGGTTGGGCGGCAGGTAGCCGCAGGTGATAACGTCGAGATTATCCACGGCGTCGTATTTTTTCACCACCTCGTCCAGAGCGGCCTGTCCTGTCAAATAGCTACTTATCCCCACATCGTTATCCATGCCGAAAAGATGATGAAGTCCCGGATTGCGCAGATCGAAACCAAGGACTACCGTGCGCTTGCCCAGTGCGGCGTATGCCGCGCCGAGGTTGGCCGCAACGAACGACTTGCCCTCGCGGCTCATGCTCGAGGTCACCAATATGGTGTGCGGCCCGTGCAGCGAGGTTTTCATGAATTCGACATTGGTGCGCAGCGAGCGGAATTGCTCGGCCGGATGGCTCCTGCTTTTAGAAATGTTTATGATGTGCGAATTTTTCCCCAGCAGCGGTATCTCTCCAACGACGGGAATGCGGGTGCGGCGCGTCACGTCGTCCTTTGAACTCACCTCATTGTGTATCAGATCGAATACCCATATCCCTATAACCGGTATCAACAACCCTATCAGCACGAACGCCATCATAATATTCCGTTTGACCGGCTTGACCGGAGCCACGCTGCTGCGGGCGCGGTCTATCAGGCGGCTGTCGGAAACGGTGGAGGCGTGGGATATGGCTGTCTCCTCGCGTTTTGAGAGCAGGTAGACATACAATTCGTTCTTTATCTCCTGTTGGCGCACCACGTCCATCAGCTCCCTCTCTTTGCGGGGCATGGAATATATCTCTTTCTCTATGCGTTTGTTGTCTGATTCCAATTTTTGCCTCGACACCAACAGCGAACGGTTGAGTATCGCCACGTTCTTCTTTATCTGAGCCTTGAGGTCGTCTATCTGCTGGTCGAGAGCCAACACCATGGGGTTGGACGGACCTACGGAGGCCAGGGCTTTGATCCGCTCGCTCTCCCGGGCCGTCAGCGCGTTGATGAGGGTGAGCATCGTAGGATCGTCTATGCCGAAAGTGGCCGGGACGGCGGCATTGTCGTCCGCCGCGCGGTTGACATATTGGCGGATGCCTTCGAGTACCTCTATCTGTATATTGATCTTATTGAGTTCCACGTCGTTTTCACGAACTGACTTGAGGAATATCTCTGCCTCCATCCCCATATCGGCTATACCCTGGGACGACTTGTAATCCTCCACCCGTTGCTCGGCGTGGCGCAGGCTGTCGGCCACCATGCCGAGGCGCTCCTCGATGAATTGGAGGGTTATGCCGGCCAGGCTGTTCTTGTCGGCCACCGATTCGAGGTCGTAAACCTCCATCAGGCGGTTAAGGGCGTCCTCGCCTTTCCCGGGTACGGTGGTCAGCAACGAGAGGTTGATGACCGTACTGCCTTTGGCGGCAATGCGCACCTGCAGGTTAGACAGCATCGCATCCACGGCGCTCTCTTCCGACGATATGGCCACGGTTATCACCTGTGCTTCATCCCAATTTGCCGGTAATGAATCTTTTACTGTTATCTCTACCCTTCCCGAAGCCGCGTCCACAATGCCGGGCGCACATTCCATGCCGTCCACCGTAAGCTTTCCGTCGCGCGATACCGTCACATCAAACGGCCTTACGGGCATGGTTCCCGCCAAACGCACGTCTATGGGCGTAGTTTCACCATATAGCTCACGGGTTTTAAGGCCGTTTTTCACCAAGTAGGCCGTCTGCAGGTTAAGATCGCGTACAACTCTTTCGGTAAGGGTTCGCGAATGAAGTATCTCCATTTCGTTCTCCACCGCCCTCTTTGGCACGAAGACGTCTATGCCCTCTATTATCGCGGCGCTGGTATTGACGTTCTTACTCTCGTCCTTGAAAAGCATGCGGGCCTCCACTTTGTATTGAGGCACAAGATAAGACAGGTAAAGGATGCACAGGGCCACGGCGCACACGATCGATACGGCGAACCATTTCCAGCGGGCCAGATATTTATACACGATCAATCTGGCGTCGAAGCTCATATGTTCCTGGTGGTGTATGTTATTGTTTTCCATAGCCATCGCAGGGGTTTAGTTGAACGCGGTGAAAACCATGAGCAACAGAGTGAGCGAACTTATTACCGTGGGCGCCAGTTGCAGCGTGCGGTCCGAGGCGGCCGTCTTGCCCGACGACGGGGCCACGTAGATTATATCGCCCGACTGGAGGTTATAATACGGCGAGTCGAATATGGCCCTGCTGGTAAGGTCTATGCGGGCGAATTCGCGCTTGCCGTCCTTTTCGCGGATTATGGTTACGTCGGTACGTTTGCCGTAAAGCGTAACGTCGCCCGCCAGCGCCAGGGCCTCGGGTAACGTAATGCGTTCGTTGGAGATGGTGTAGATGGCCGGACGCATCACTTCGCCCAGAACCGATATCTGGTAGTTGGCTATACGCACGGCCACGGTTGGCGATTTGAGGTACCGTTCGAGCTTTATGGTCAGTTCGTCGGCCAGTTGGCGCGAGGTCTTGCCCGAGGCCTGCACCTTGCCAAGTTGCGGGACTACGATATTGCCGTCGGCGTCTACGTTATATCCCACTATGGGGGCTGTGTTTATCGTACCTGAGGATTGTGAATAGTAACCGTTCCACGTCTGCGCCAGGGTGTAAGGGTTGAACATGGCGCTTGCCTCCGAATCGATGCTGCTAACCGTGATGGAGAGAATATCGCCGGGAGCTATCCTGGCAATGTATTTTTGTGAGGCCTGCTCGGCAAGGCGGTCTACGGAGGCGTCCGATGGCTGGAAATAGGTTATCTTCTTTGTGGTGACGCAGGAAACAAGGCCGAAAAGCAGGAAGACCGATAACGCCGCAGCAACTTTCCGGCAGGTAAATAGTCGGGATCGGGATAGCATAGTTTCTTTTATATTATATAAAACTGCCAAATATAGGCACTTAAAACGGTTTTTGCAAGCGAAGGAAGAAAAACAGTTACGGCCGCCTGCGAAATAACTCCTACCTGATAATAAAACACTATCTTTGCGCGGCAAATATCATTCAAATGAAATCATTTCGTATAGGCGACCGCGAGATAGCCTTGCCGATAGTGCAGGGCGGCATGGGCGTGGGCGTATCACTGAACGGGTTGGCCGCAGCCGTGGCCAACGAAGGAGGCATAGGCGTCATTTCGGCCGCCGGCCTCGGACTTTTATATCCGGAACACAAAGGTTCTTACGAACAAAAATGCATAGAGGGGTTGCGCGAAGAGATACGTAAAGCCCGCGAAAAGACATTCGGCGTGGTGGGCGTGAACATAATGGTGGCGCTATCCAATTTCGCCGATATGGTCCGCACCTCCATCACCGAGAAGGTGGACGTGATCTTTGCGGGAGCCGGCTTGCCGCTCGACCTTCCATCGTACCTCACGCCCGGCTGCGCCACGCACCTGGCGCCGATTGTCTCTTCGGCCAGAGCTGCCAAACTGCTATGCGAAAAGTGGGACGCCAATTACGGCTACCTGCCCGACGCCATAGTCGTGGAGGGGCCGAAGGCGGGCGGACACCTCGGTTTCAGGGCCGATCAGATAGACGACGAGAACTATTCGCTGGAACACCTCATTCCGGAAGTCGTGGCCCTGGCCAACAGCTATGCCGGCCGCAAGGATATCCCCGTCATCGCCGCAGGAGGCATATCCACGGGCCAGGACATCGCAAAATTCATGGAGCTGGGAGCCTCTGCCGTGCAGATGGGATCGATATTCGTGCCAACGGAAGAGTGCGACGCCTCCATAGAGTTCAAAAAGGTCTATATCAATTCGGCCGAGAGCGATATGCGCATCATCCAGAGTCCGGTAGGTATGCCTGGCAGGGCTTTCGACGGAGAATTTATCCGCAGCGTGGCCGAGGGCAAGCAAAAGCCGCGCAGCTGCCCTTTCCACTGCATAAAGACCTGCGACTACACCAAAAGCCCTTACTGCATTATAAAAGCCCTCTACAACGCAGCCAAAGGCAATATGGCAAAAGGGTACGCCTTTGCGGGCAGCAACGCCTACATGGCCGACAAGATACAAAGCGTTAAAGAGGTTGTGGAGCGTCTGAAGGCCGATTTCCTGCTCTCCAAAGCCTCGGTACTGTAGGTATCGTGGGTGGTTTCGTTTAACCGGACCAGTCTAAAACAGGTTTACGTTCAGATGCCTGGTGCAAGAAAACGCTGCGCCTTACGGTAACGATGCCGTGCATAGCGTGCGTCAGATTTCGATTATCGTTTGAGTTTCAAACCGGAGCGGACTGAAGTCCGTGAGGATTTGAAATGAGAAGGATAATCGAAAGATGGCGTGCGATATGCGCGGCCAACATATAATTTAGACTGACCAAAAAAAGCAGCAGGGACTGTAAGCCGGGTTCTGTCCCCGGGCCAATCATGTCTTCTGCGACGTGACGGCCGAGGCTCTGCCATTAATCTAGGCCGGCGGTTGCCCGCTCGGCTCCTTTAGCGACCTACCCCCCGGCATCGGACGAGCAATCCTACATGCTGCCGGTGTACATGGTCTTGCAACCCGCGGGATGTACAGCCACGTGTGTCGCCACACGCGCGGTGGGCTTTTACCCCGCCTTTTCACCCTTACCCTTACGGGCGGTCATTTTCTGTTACACTCTGCCATCGCCTTACGGCGATCTTCCCGTTAGGAAGCGCGGCGCTCTGCGTTGCCCGGACTTTCCTCTCCCCGCACTTCACAGGCGGGCAGCGGCAGAGCGTCCCTGCTGCGTTGGAAAACAAAGGTAATAATTCCTGCGATAAATATCTATATTTGCATTGCCAAATGAGGGAAGAAATTAAAATATCGGATTACGACTACCCGCTGCCAGAGGAGAGGATAGCCAAATTTCCGCTCGGACGCAGGGAGGATTCGCGCCTGCTGCTGTTCCGCAACGGGCAAATAGGAGAAGACCTGTTTTCTGGAATAGGACGCCATCTCGCCCCTGGAAGCGTGTTGGTTTTCAACGACACCCGCGTTGTACGCGCGCGACTGGCCATGCACAGGGCCAGCGGAGCCAGGATAGAGGTTTTTTGCCTCGAGCCGCTCGAGCCGGCCGATTACGAGCGGGCTTTCTCGGCCCGCGGCCGCTGTTCGTGGCTGTGCATGGCGGGCAACCTGAAAAAATGGAAAGACCCCGTTTCGATAGATTTCCCTCACGACGGACGCCAGTGCCGGTTGACGGCGGAAAGGGGCGCGCCGATGGAGGGCAACGGTCTTGCCGTACATTTTTCGTGGAACGCGGAAGTTACTTTCGGCGAACTGCTCGAGCTTCTCGGCCGCACCCCCATCCCGCCCTACCTGTGCCGCGACAGCGAGGCGGTGGACGAAGTACGCTACCAAACCGTCTACGCCCGCGTGGAAGGGTCGGTGGCCGCCCCTACGGCGGGGCTGCACTTTTCCGACGATCTCCTCGACGGGCTTCGCGAGGCGGGGATCGAGACGGCAGGCGTGACGCTGCACGTGGGAGCGGGAACGTTCCTGCCAGTAAAAAGCGAAACGGCGGCGGAACACGTTATGCACACCGAGCATTTCGAGGCTGGCCTGCCATTGCTGCGTACGCTGCTCGAAAAGCAGGGCGACATTACGGCCGTCGGTACAACCACCGTAAGGAGCCTCGAATCGCTGGCGGCCCTGGGTTACAGGATAAACCGGGGCGGCTCGCCCGAAACGGATAAGACCGTGGGGCAATGGGAGGTATACGGCATACCTGCCTCGTTCGGGGCCTCCGAAGCTCTCGGCCACCTTATAAAATTCATGGAAAACGAAGGCTTGGACACCATCCACGCCTCGACGCGCATAATGATAATGCCCGGATTTACGTTCAGGTTCACGGACCGCCTGGTCACCAACTTCCACCAGCCCCAAAGCACGCTGCTGCTGTTGGTGTCGGCCTTCACCGGAAGACGGTGGCGAACGGTTTACGATTATGCCCTGGCGGAGGGTTTCCGTTTCCTCAGCTATGGAGACAGCTCGCTTTTGTGGCGGCACGACGACAAATGACATTGAAGGATAATAATACGAACGCTTTTTTACCCGCGTCCCTAAAAGAGGTGCGCGAATTGGGCTGGGACACCATAGACGTCATACTCTTCACCGGCGACGCCTATGTAGACCATCCGTCGTTCGGGGCGGCCGTCGTCGGAAGGCGTCTGCAGGCGGCGGGCTATCGCGTGGCCGTGGTGCCGCAGCCCAACTGGCGCGACGACCTGCGCGACTTTACTAAATTGGGCGCTCCGCGCCTCTTTTTCGGGGTGACGTCGGGAGCCATGGACTCGATGGTGAACCACTACACCGCCAACCTGCGCCTGCGAAGCGACGACGCCTACACGCCGGGAGGAAAAGCGGGATTCCGTCCCGACAGGGCCGTGACGGTCTATTCCACAATCCTCAAGCGCCTGTTTCCCCATATTCCCGTTGTCATAGGAGGCATAGAGGCATCTCTGCGCCGCCTTACTCATTACGACTACTGGGACGGCGGACTGCGTCCGTCCGTTCTGGAAGAGTCCGGAGCCGATCTGTTGGTTTACGGCATGGGCGACGAGGCCATAGTGGAGGTGGCCCGCTCGCTACATAACGGATTTAACGCCAACCTTCTGAGCAAACTCAGGCAGGTGGCGTTCGTAGCCCCTAAGGAATACGTGGAAGCCCTGCCTGACAAGACCGTGCTTGCGCCGTTCGAAAAATGCGTCAAAGATCCGGAGGCTTTCGCGGCGAATTTCAAAACCGCGGAGACCATATCCAACCTGCGCGGCACATCGCAGATTATCGTCGAGAAGTGCCGCGGCGAGGGTTACGTGGTTGTCAATCCACCGCGCGAAGTCATGACAAGCGTCGAGCTGGACAACACCTGCGACCTGCCTTTCACCCGCCTGCCCCACCCCCGTTACCGGGACAAAGGCGATATACCGGCGTGGGAGATGATAAAATTCTCCGTATGCATACACCGAGGCTGTTTCGGCGGATGCAGTTTCTGCACCATATCTGCCCACCAGGGTAAATTCATTACGAGCCGCAGCGAAGCCTCCGTATTGCGCGAGGTGGAGAAAGTGACGCAAATGCCCGGATTCAAAGGATACCTGTCCGACCTGGGAGGCCCGTCGGCCAACATGTACCGCATGGCGGGTACGGATGCGGCCTTATGCGCCAAATGCCGCCGTCCGTCGTGTCTGTGGCCGTCGAAATGCCGCAACCTCGACAACAGCCACGCCCCGCTTCTGGAACTTTACAGGAAGGTACGCGCCGTTAAAGGCGTCAAAAAAGCCTTCATAGGCAGCGGCATACGGTACGACCTTTTCGATGGCGGCAATTACTTGCGCGAAGTTGTGGTAAACCACACGAGCGGACGCCTGAAAGTGGCTCCGGAGCATACCGAGGCTCATGTGACGGACCTTATGCGAAAACCGCCGTTCGCACTTTTCGAGAGGCTCAACCGCGATTTCCGCGAAATATGCTCGCGCGAGAAGCTAAACTACCAGCTGATCCCCTATTTCATATCGAGCCATCCCGGATGCACCGAAAGCGACATGAGCGCCCTCGCCCGCACCACGCGCCCGATGCATGTAAGCACCGAACAGGTGCAGGATTTCACCCCCACGCCAATGACGCTAAGCTCAGTGATGTACTATACGGGCAAAGACCCGTACACCGGGCGTAAACTGTTCGTGGCGCGGCGGCAGGAAGATAAGAAACGACAGAAGGGTTATTTCTTCAAAAGATGAAAGACTTTGCCGCAATAGACTTCGAAACCGCCAACGGATCGCGTACGAGCGTTTGCAGCGTGGGCGTGGTTATCGTACGCAACGGCGTTGTCGCCGATACTTTCTACAGCCTTATCCGCCCCAACCCCAACTACTACAGCTGGTTCACCACTCAGATACACGGCCTTACGCGCGCCGACACCGACCCTGCGCCACATTTTCCCGAAGTATGGGCCGAAATAGCGCCCAGAATAGAGGGTCTGCCCCTGGTGGCCCACAACAGCCCTTTCGACGAAGGATGCCTGAAGGCCGTACACGAACTCTTCGGCCTGCCCTACCCCGGCTACACGTTCCATTGCACGTGCCGGGCGTCGAGACGCGCTTTCGGGCGTACGCTCCCTAACCACCAGCTGCACACCGTGGCGGCGCATATAGGATTCGACTTGGCCAATCACCACCATGCCCTGGCCGACGCCGAGGCTTGCGCGCAGATCGCCATCAAGATAATTCCTGCAGAATAAAGATCAGTCTAAGCCGCGTTAAGGCTACCCGAACAACTCCTCCGACCGGGCCGCCACGTCGTCCCGGGACGGGTCGAGCGGGAAAACTATCGAAGGTTCGAGCCAATGCAGCTTGCGACCGGCCTTGAACAGCTTTTCGCCACCGCCGGTTATGTTCAGCATAACGACGTCCTTGCGGCCCACGGCCCCGTTCGCTACGGCGTCCGCCAGCGATGCTACGGCCACTGCGGCGGCCGGATGGATGTCGACGCCTTCGAGACGTTCGAAGAGATCGGCCGCGGCGCGGGCCTCGGCGTTGGTCACCTTGAGGATATCGCCGCCTGTAGCCTTTAGTGCGTCGTAAAGGCCTCCGGCTATGGTGTATGGCGGTTTCCTATTCGAAAGCACTTTGGCGTCGATCTCTTCGACATGGCTGCGCGCCTGGCAGTCGTCGTAAGGCAGCATCTCGCGCGAATCGGCCTTCCACGCATTGTACATAGGCAGGAAAGGAGCGTTCTGCGACACCATAAGGCGCATGGTGTTCGCGCCGAAACGACCGTCGGTCAACAGCCTCAGGTTGGCTTCCCAGGCGGCTATGGCGCCCGTGCCGCTTCCCACCGCTTGAAAATAAAGATCGGGGATGCAGCCTATATGCGTGGCCGCAGAAAGCACCGTAGTGGCCATGCCGTCGCGGCGGGCTATGTTTTTTGCCCCGCCTTCGGCATAGAATCTCGGGGAGGCCAGCACGAGATTGCTCAGGTGTATGGCGTCGAAATAATCGCCTCCTTTGGCCGCCGCTATCAGCTTCACGCAGTCGTCGAGCGGCTCGTCGAACCACAGCGCGTCGAGATTATCCTGCGGCACGCACAAAAGCAGACGTATGCCGTTTTGCGAACAGACCTTGGCGAAAGCGCGTGCGGTATTGCCCGCAGAGGCCACCACCAGCACCCTTTCCTCGTCTTGCGATATGCGTCCGCCTACACTGTAGGCCTCAGTCTCCTTGAAAGAGCATGATGTCATGGCTGCGCCGACAGCGGGAAAATACCCGCTGAAGGTAATATATAGATTATCAAGCCCCAGATGACCGCCCAAGCCTTTGCTCAGATAAGTTGCCGGAGCGGCCGAGCCTTTCAGCGCGCGGCTTACCGGCAACCAGTCGGCGTAACGGTAGAGACCGCATTCCGACCCTCTGTCGGTAAGTTGTATATTTTCGTACACAGCCCTTATGAGCGAGGGCGTGAGGGCCTGCGTATCGTCCAAAGTCCATCCGGCGTCGTCGAACGTGCGGCCGGTGGAAACGTTTTGCAACTTGTATTTTGTTGGCGTCAATTTCATTTGGGGCTGGAGTTATTTCCTGCAAAAATATTATTTTTACCGCATAATCAGTTTACAGTACATGAAAAAAATCATAGATTTCCTCGGCGCACTGCGCCAGAACAACAACCGTGAATGGTTCGAAGCCCATAAAGCGGAATACAGGGAGGCGCTCGCCCGGTTCAACGCCATGGCCGAAGAGCTTATGGCCGCCATGGCCACCGTAGATCCCGCGGTGGCTGGCCTGAAACTCAGCGACTGCACCTACCGCATCTACCGCGACACGCGTTTCTCGGCCGACAAGACGCCATATAAAACGCACATGGGCGTTTATGTCTGCCCCTATGGCAAAAAATCGGGATACGCAGGCTATTACCTGCATGTCGAACCCGCAGGAGGCGGATTCACCGGCAATTCGCTGCTTGCCGCCGGACTCTACATGCCCTCGCCCGAGGTGCTACGCAGCGTGCGCGACGAGATATTCGACAACGGGGAAGCACTAGAGAAAGCCCTGGCTCGCGCCGACGGCTTCGTCCTCGATCACAGCAACAAGCTGACCCGCGTCCCCAAAGGCTATCCTGCCGACTCCCCGTGGGCCGAGTGGCTCAAACTTAAAGATTTTTCGGTCTATAAGCCCATAGACGAAAAGTTTCTGCTCGCACCCGGCATGGTCGGCCGCGCCGTCGCGGAGTTGGGTAAAACGGCCGAACTGAACGGGCTACTGAACCGGGCCGTGTCGTACACCCGCGAACAATCGAGAGAAAATACCATATAAAACAATCTGCAGGACAGACGTATTGCATGAATTCCCGCCAAGGGTGCAGATCGTTAGCGACTTTACATCCGCCCGCTGGCGGCAGCCGCGCTATTCCGCATCAGAAGGCTTGTTTGTCGCCGCGGAAGACCTGTACTATCGTGCGGAATATGATGGTTATGTCCAACATGAGCGTCCAGTGTTCTATATACCATATATCTCGCTTTATACGTCCTTCCATCATGCGAGGGGTTGATGTTTGCCCCCGGTAGCCGGACACCTGCGCAAGGCCGGTAATTCCCGGTTTTATGAAATGGCGCACCATATATTTGTGTACCAGGCTCGAATATTCGTAGGTGTGCAGTTCCATATGCGGCCTGGGACCCACTATGGACATATCGCCGCTCAGGACGTTGATGAATTGCGGAAGCTCGTCGATGCTCGTGCGGCGCAGGAAATCGCCCACGCGCGTCTTGCGGCGATCGTCGGCGGTGGCCTGCACTTTATCGGCGTCGCTGTTGACCCTCATGCTGCGGAATTTATAGCAGTAGAAATTCCTCCCTCCCTCGCCCGTACGCATCTGGCGGAAAAATACAGGCCCCGGAGAAGAGAGTTTGATGGCTATGGCCGTCACGACGTATATCACGGGGAAAAGCGTAAACATAAACACTCCCGACACCACCACGTCGAAAAGACGTTTAATGATGGCGTTATGGGCAAAGCCCAGAGGAACCTTGCGTATCGACAGGATGGGCATGTCGCCGATGGTCTCCAAAACAACGGGAGTCTCGACATATGTACGCATGGACGGCACGATATGGAACTGTATGACATGCTGCTCGGCGAAGTCCATCAGATCGGTTATCTTGTCGTGCGCCTCGGCGGGCAGCGTGCAATATATCTGCTTGACGCCGTAGGTGGTGGCATAGGATTTCACCTTGTCTATATTACCGAGCAGGTTGCCTCGGTTGCGCGCGGGATCGTCGTCGAAAAAGCCCAACACGTTTATTCCCAAAAATGTATTTTCCCTTATGGCGTCGTTGATCTGCTGGCCGAGTATTCCCGCGCCGAGAATCACCGCCCTCAGCTTTTTCCCGGAACGGACAAGCATGCTGGTCATAAAATAACGCGTGGCAAGGTTGCTGAGGCACATCGAGGCGAAGAACGCCATAGTGAACATAACGATGAACGCACGGGATATGGTAGAGGATATCTTGGTGAGGAACATGCATACCACGGCTATAAGCATGGTACACATCACACGAATCAGATTATTGCGGAAGACCCTGTCTATCTGCATATTGCGCGAATCGACATGAATCGGGAACGCGAGCGTGCTGATCAGGTAGCCCATATTGACGAATATGAGCAGTATCTGGCACTGCTCGAGATTCATGTCTACGAGGCTTTTGAACATCGTAAACACGCATGTATAAAGTATATTGAGTACAAGCAAGTCTTCGGCGATCATCATCGCTATGAAAAGGCCGCTGAATTTTCCCGTCTCTTTCATCGTTTCAGAACTGTTTGATCTTGGACGCTATTTTGCATCCAAGGCTGAGCCATGCGCAGAAACCGTGGGCGCGGTACATGCGAAGGTCTTCTTTCCATTTTTTCACCTGTGTTTTCAGCGACGTACTCAGGCCGCCCATATTCATCCTCACTATGTAGCGGTCGAGATAAAAAACCTTGAAATCGTATTCGTAAAGTATCCTCACAAGCCAATCGCTGTCGGCGGCTATACGGTAACCCTCGTCGTACAAGCCTGCCTTTTCGAACACTTCGCGGCGGACATAAACCGTCGGGTGGAGGGGCAGCCAGCCGCGGCGGACTTTATCCCTGTCATATTTTCCGCTTATCCAGTTGCGTACCGTACGGCCCGGAGCGTCTTCATCGACGAATATTCCGTTGCCGTATACGATATCCGCCCCTGAAGTTGCGAACGCTCCGGCGACCTCTTCCAGTACGTTGGCGTCGAAAAATTCGTCGTCGGAGTGTATTAGCCCTATCGCATCGCCCGTAGCCAGCCTTACGCCCTTGTTTATGGCTTCGTACATGCCGCCGTCCTTTTCAGAGACTATAGTGGACACGCGTCCTTTATAGCCGTTTATTATCTCCACGGAAGAATCCTTCGAAGCGCCGTCCACGATTATGTATTCCACGTCGCGATAGTTCTGCGCAAGGACGCTGTCCATTGCGCGGGCTATAGTCCTCTCGCGGTTGTAGCATGTTGTTATGACCGATATCTTCATTGTTCTCTGCAGTCTATGCCGTAGTTGTCCCTTATGTAATCGAGTATCTTTTCACGGTCGGAGCCGCAGGCGCGCTTCACCTCCCATATTTTGGCGTCTACCAGCGTACGGTACCACCAACCCTGGAAAAAGTCCCACAGGAATTGCGCGCGGCCCTTCAGGAAACCGAATTTGAACACATAACGGTATATGAAGTACGCCGACGAACGCAGGAATAGCGGCTGACGCACATAGCGCGCCTTTGCCCTGCGCTTGGCGGCCGAATGCGCGCCTATGTCCCCGCGCGCGTCCGCAACCGGCAATATCCCGATTTCGACGTCGAGCAACTCTATGGCCTCGCGGACGGAATAGTTATCGTGCTTCCTTATCCACCATCCCAATGTATTCAGGTTATGGTCTATGAACATATTACTCATCTCTTCGGCGCGTCCTTCGAATATTTGTATATGCTCGTCCATCCAACGCTCCTCGCTACGGGCTTTGCCGTAACGGAACACCCGGAGCAATTTTAGCGGATGCACGAGCCGGCCGAAGAAATATTGTTTGCGGGGCAACGCCAGGCCCGTCACATCCGCGTCGAGCGAAGGCAGACGGGTACGCAGCTCTTCGATGAGTTCCGGCGTGAGATACTCGTCGGCGTCGAGCCTCAACACCCACGACGTCTTCACCGGCAGGTTGTCCAACGCCCAGTTCATCTGGCGGGCGTGATTGTTCTCCCATTTGTTCTGGTAGACTTTGGCTCCCATAGATAGAGCCGTCTCGACGGTGCCGTCCGTGGAGAAGGAGTCCACCACAAATACCTCGCGCGCGATGGGCTGCACGTTGCCTATCGCACGGGCTATGTGCAACTTTTCGTTATAGGTCAGTATGATTACGGAGAGGTCTAACACGTTATCTCGCGGTTTTTTATGAATTTAGCCGGATTGCCGCCAACCACCGTCCACGGCGCCACATCCCTGAAAACGGCGGCGCGGGCGCCCACCACGGCTCCCTGCCCTATCGTCACGCCCATCATCACGAACGATTCGGCCGCAACCCATGCCTGGTCTTCGATGGTTATCGGAGCGCACACCCACTCGAAACATCCCGAGTCGATACGGTGCGATGCGGTGTAGAGCGAAGCCTTCTGCGACACGATGACATGAGCGCCTATCGTCACCTTATCGGCGTTATAGCAATCCACGCCCGACGCGATGCATGAATGCTCGCCCATTTCGAGGTTCCAGGGGGCGTAGATATGCGCCCCGGAGTAGACAACCGCCGTAGAGGCCACCCTGGCCCCGAAGCTGCGTAAAAGGAACAACTTCCAGCCATTCATCATTGCGCGCGGCACGGGGCGGGCGAAAAGCGTCCACACCGCACCCCATAGCAGGCGCTTGAGGCGTTTTTCGCTGGCACGAGGATTGTCGGTAAATCGGGTAAGGTCTACTTTCAGCATACGTTTACATATAAACAAATTCCGGACGGGGACCCGCACAGGCGAGCCATTCGTATAGACGTTTCATGTCCGAGGCCACCTTTTCCGTCGAATATTTCTCTTTTATCAGCTCCCGGCCTCGCCTGCCCATGGCGGCGAGTTCCCATCGGGGCAAATCCATTGCCTCCTTTATGGTTCCGGCTATGGTTTCGACTCCGTTATCCACCCACCAGCCGCAACGGTTGGTTGCCAGATCTTCCCACGGCGTACCTGTAGACGCGATGACCGGCACGCAGGCCGACAACGCCTGGGTGACTATGTTGCCGAAGTTCTCGAAGTCGCTCGGTACGACCAACACGCTTAGCGAAGCGAGGGCGGCGTCCCTCTCCGCTCCCGACAGGAAACCGGTGAAGACAACCCCGTCCAACTCCAGGCGGGCGGACAGGGCTTTAAGTTCCGACACATAATCCTTATCGCCGTCGCCTATGATAACGAGCTGGCATCCGGCGGCTGCCCGGCCCAACATCTTCCATGCTTCTAATAATTTATGGACATTCTTGCGCGGATGCAGCCTGCCCAGGTAACCCACACTGAAGAGATCGCCCGAATGGGTGGCGGGGACCTCCTGCATCTCTACCGGATTAGGAATGACGGCCACCGGCGAGGTTATGCCCAACGCCCGGATGCCTTCCATCTCCTGGCGGGCTGTGGCAAGGATACACGAAGCGCGCCGGAGGTCGCGGCGGAGCAGCAACGCCATAAACGCCTGTTTGCGCAGGCGGTTGTGGGCCATATCCTGCGGATAGAGCATGCCCCGGGGAGTGATTATATAAGGTTTGCCCTCGCGGCGCGCCTTGCGGGCGGCTATAGTTCCGGGATACGACCACACCCCCTGTATATGGTAGATGTCGTATTCCGGATGGCAGGCCAGATAGCGGTCGTATGAAGGAGAATAGCCGAAAGCATTGGTTGCCGGGGGAAGGAAATCGATGAAAGGGGCGGATGATATGGGTTTGTCGACGCCCACAGGGGCGTAAGCGGCTATTCGCACGTCGACGCCGGCGTCCCTCAATCCCCCGGCAGTCAACAGAGTGCTGTACGAAGGCCCTCCAGAAAGCACGCCCATACTATTTATAACGTTGAGTACGTGCAGCATATCATCTGCGTCTATAAACGAAATCAGGCATAGGAGCTTCACCCAACATCCAGTCGTATACTTGCTTTACCCTCGCGGCCATAACGTCGGCGGAATATTTATCGCCCACAAGCCGACGGCCGGCGCGGCCCATCCTCTCCATTGCGGCCGGAGCTGCGCCCACGGCTTCAGCCAGGGCGGCGGCCAGGGCGGCGGCGCTGCCCGTCTCTATATACCATCCGCAGCCTTCCGTCTGTATCTCCTGCCACGGCGTGCCGGAAGTGGTTATCACCGGAGTGCCGCAGGCCAACGCCTCGGCCACGACCATGCCGAAATTCTCGCTGTAGGTGGGCAGCACGAAGACGTCGGCGTCAAGCATGGCCCGGCGCTTGACTTCGTCGTCGAGCCAGCCCGGAAATTCGAAAATATGCGACAGGCCCTTATTTATGATCGCGCTCTTTAGGTACTCCACATATTCCGCCTCACCGTTGCCTCCAATTATTATGCGGTAGCCTTTCAGACGTTCGCGGATGGACTCCGCGGCGTCTATAAGTAATTCGAGGCCCTTTTTGGGATGTATGCGCGAAATATACAGTATGTTTTTGGTGGGCGTCCAGCTGCTTTTGATCGCTATATTGTCAACATCGAGTCCGTTTGGGATCACGGCTATGTCGTTAAAGAACTCCTGCGCCCATATATTGTTCCTTTCCGTCAGGGCCGTGGTGTAGAGGCAATCGGCCCGGGATATGGCTCCGTGTTCGTACATGAACATGGCCGCGAGTTTCTTCAGCCTGTTGCGGCCCACGATCCATGGTTCGAGCATGCCGTGAGGCGCCAGCAACACCTTTATGCCGCGGCGCTGCGCCTCGCGCTGCATCCACCAGGTTTGCGGCTCCCATATACCGCTGATATGTACCACGTCGGGAGACACTTCGTCGAGAACCGCGTTGATATCCCTGACGACCCTGCGGAAACGCGAGGGCTTCATGGTTATATTGATGACCCTGGCCCCGTCCATTTCTATGGGATCTTTACTTTTGGAAGTGACCAGATACATTTCGCACAGAGGGCCGAGATACTTGGCCAGCAGCGACATATACACCGCAGGCCCGCCAGTGTCCCGGTCTATTGAAGTTATGAAATGAAGTACCCTCATGGCATTAAGCGGTTATTGCAGGCCGGAAGCGCGGACCCGTTTGCGCCAACCGCGCCGCCCCGTCGTGCAACCATCCGTAACACAGTTATTTAAACTAATATTCGTCAAAGATATGCATTCGTAACAGATTTTGCAACGAGCGAAAACTTTTTATGCGGGTAAAAAATAAAGCCGTAATTTCTTACGGCTTTGGAATACGGGTAAATTTCAACCGACCGGACGTTACTTTTTATAGCTTTCCGGAGCGCAGAAAAGATAGTTGTGTTCGTAACGCTTGAAACGGTAACGGTTACGGGGTATGGGCAGCGGATCTTCGGTGGCCACCTCCCATTTCAGCATCTCGGCCAGCAGCTCCGATTGTTTGGCGGCGTATTTGGGATTGCCGTACAGGTTTTTAACCTCCGACGGATCGTCCTTGACGTTGCACATCCAACCGTTGCCCTCCATGTCGTATTGCAGTTTCCAATCGCCCATACGCAACGCGCGGCGTCCTCCGCTCTGGCTCCAGGTGTTGAGTTCATCGAAGAAATTATTCTTGCCCACGGCTCCCTCTTTCTGAAAATCATTGCCGTCACGGGCGGTGTAATACTGACCGCCATAGCCGTCCTCTATCATTACGCTGCGGAATTCGTCGGCCGGATAAACGCGTCCGGCGAGCATCTCGCGCAGGCTGCGTCCCTGTACGCCCATGGGAATATCGGCGTCCATCATCTCGCAGAACGTGGGCATGAGGTCGGCAAGCGAAACGCACGCGCCGCTCAAACCCTGCCGCTCGACAGAAGCGCCGAACCAAACCATCGGTATGCGGCATAGCACGTCGTCGAGACCGACGCCCTTTTTCATCAGGCCGTATTCGCCCACATAGTCGCCGTGGTCCGAGAGGATCACGAAGACGGTGTTCTCGTAAAGGCCCAACTTGCGGAATTCGTCCACCATGCGCGCCATTTGGTCGTCTACCATGCGTACCATGCCAAGGTAGATGCCGCGCAGTTTCTGCAGATTCTCGAAATAACCCACATGGCCCATCTGCATCATCTCCTTGAGCAGTTCGTAACGCGTGCCTTTTACATCCAGATATGAAACGTCGGCCTTGAGTGCAGGCAGCTTATCCTCGGGGAACATCGAGAAGTAGGGTTCGCAGCACTGATAGGGATTATGCGGCTCGGGAAACGACACCTCCATTACGAACCTGCCGTCTTTATTCCCCTCGGCGAATTTCACCGCATCGTCCACGATGCGGTAGGGCAGCTGTTGCTCCACACCGCCCGGCGAAGGAGTGAAAGAGGCGTACATGTGCGTTGAACGCAGGAACTTATCGAACTCCTCCGCCTCAGGACCTTTATTTTTATTCTGCCCCTGCCCGCTGTGTTCGTAAGGGAGGTACAGATCCACCTTTTCGGCGGTTGTGTAGGTGTGGTTCTTGCCGACCAGAGCGGTTTTGTATCCCTGTTTACGCGCCACGCCCCACAGGTCGTCTGTGTATACGGCGTCGTTCATGTTATGGTTGGAGTTGACCCTCGTGGCTTTGGGCCATCGGCCCGTTATCAGCGACGTACGCGCCGGGATGCTGGCCGGAGTCGTGGTGTAGGCCCGATTGAACCACACGCCGGCTTTGGCGCAACGGTCGGCGAACGGGGTGACGTCCAGCGGATAACCTTCGCGGCCGCAGAGATCGGCCCTTTGCTGGTCTGTTATAAGGAACACTATATTTGGGCGCTCGGGCGTGGCTTTGACCGGCGTTTCGCCCTGGGCTGTCGCCGCGGCCGGCATAAGGGCCGAGGCGCATAGTATAAGGTTGCTGTTTTTCATCTCTCGGGGTTTTATTTGCGTTGAGGTTCCTTGCGCGCCTCCCAGAATTTATCGAGCCTGGCGCTAAGTTGTTTTACTATTTCGGGATTATTCGAGGCCGCGTTGGTCGTCTCCTTCTCGTCCACGGACATGTCGTAAAGCTCCACCGTGTCGTTGAAAGAGTTTTTAAGGAGTTTCCATTTTCCGCTCCGTATGGCCATGTGCGGGCTGCGGTGGTAGTCGCCCGAGGTGGGGAAATTCGTCCAACGGCCGAATTCCCAGATCATATCGCTCCTGCGCTCGGAAGGCTTGCCAAGCAGCACCCCGCTGCGGTCTTCGCCGTCGAGGCCCTCGGGTATTTTAACTCCCGCGATGGCGCACAGCGACGGAAAGAGGTCTTCGGCGAACATGAGGCTGCGCTCGTCCCTGCCGCCACCGATCCGCGCAGGCCAGCAGAAGATGAAAGGCATGCGTATGCCCCCTTCGTAAAGGCTGCACTTACCTCCGCGCAGGCCATTGGCACGCTGCTGGTTGAAGGTGGGCGAAGGGCCGTTGTCGCTGGTGAATATTATTATGGTGTTGCGGTCTATCCCCTGGGCGCGCAAACCGTCGACCAGGCGTCCTATCTGCCTGTCGTATTCGGCCAGGACGCCCTTGAGGTTTTTGGGCGACTGCCATGTGTCTTTTTTAGTCTCGACGTCCTCGCCCGGCACCCAGGGGGTGTGTACGTCGTCGGGCCAGAGGTTCACGAAACACGGCTCGCCTTTGTGGCGGCGGAGGAAATCGAGCGTTTTGTCTACGAAATAGGCCGTGCGATCCCAGCGGCGTACGCTGTCCTGCGGACTCCATATCCACTTCTGATCGGCGGTTATGGCCGGATCGGGATCGGGACTTTCCCACGTGGATACGTACTCGTCGAAGCCGTAGGCGGGGATTTGCGGCGCATCCTTGACGTCGCGGCCGCCGCCCATGTGCCATTTGCCGAAATGGCCCGTGGCATAGCCCGCTCCTTTGAGGGCGCGCGCCATAGTGGGGGCCTGGGGATCGAGATAGTTGAACTGATGGGCTTCGAGATTGCCCTTGCGGGCTTGCAGGAATGTGTTTATGCCCCAATGAGTGGGATACATCCCTGTGGTCATGCCCACGCGTGAGGGCGAGCTTACAGGAGCGGCGGAGTAGTAATTCTTAACCGTAAGCCCGGCGGCGGCAAGGCGCGAGATGTTGGGCGTAGACACCCATCCGTCGTTAAGGTAAGAGAGGTCGCCCACGCCCATGTCGTCCGTAAGGATGATTATAATGTTGGGTTTCTGCGGGTCTGCGGCGCGGACGGCGGCTATGGCGGCCGCTCCGGCGAGTGCGGTCAGTAATATTTTTTTGTCCATGAAGACAAAAATAACTATATTTCGACATTATTGCTAAATTTACCCGAACAAAAACCATCATACCCAATGACAAGAAAGATAATTCCCGCCTCGCTCGCCTGCGCGGCGGCTGTGGCCGGAGCGTCGGAAGCCCGCGCCCAGGAGAAACCGAACGTAGTGATAATCGTAGCGGACGACCTCGGATGGGGCGACGTGGGCTATCACGGAAGCGTGATCAAGACCCCGAACATCGACCGTATAGCCCGCAGCGGCATAGAACTCGACCGATACTACACGGCTCCCGTAAGCTCCCCCACCCGCGCCGGCCTGCTCACAGGCCAGTATCCCAGCCGCTTCGGCATACGTGAGACGGTGCTTCCGCCCTGGAGGGTGGAGTACGGCCTCGACCTGAACGCCCGCACCATGGCCGACGTCCTGGGGGAGAACGGCTACAGGGAGAGGGCGGCCCTCGGCAAATGGCACCTCGGACACGGCAGCAAACCCTACTATCCGCTCAGCAGGGGATTTACGCACTTCTACGGCTGCCTCAACGGCGCGCTCGACTATTTCACCCACGAGCGCGAGGGCGAGCTGGATTGGCATAACGACTGGGAATCGTGCTGGGACAAAGGCTACACCACCGACCTGATAGCCGCCGAGGCCGTAAAATGCATCGAAAACTACTCCAAAGGCAGCGACCCGTACTTCGTATACGTGGCGTTCAACGCCCCCCACACTCCTTTCCAAGCTCCGGAAGATGAGATCGCCGAGCATATATCGCCCGAACAATTCGCCGCGCTGACCAAAAAGCAGCAGGACGGCTACACCTACCGCGCGATGGTGTCGCGCATGGACAAGGGCATAGGTAAAATCCTGGCCGCCATCGAAAAGAGCGGAGAGAAGGACAACACCATCCTGCTTTTTATGAGCGACAACGGCGGCGTAGCCGGCATTCCCGACGGCTCCACCTGCAAACCGCTGCGCGGCAACAAATTCACCGAATGGGACGGCGGCGTGAGGGTACCTGCCGCCATATGGTGGCCTAAAGGCTTCAAAACCGGGACATTCTGCGACCAGGTTACCGGTTACATTGACATACTGCCCACACTTGCCGACATAGTAGGCGTGAAAAAAGCTCCCGCAAAACCGTACGACGGCATAAGCGTGAAAGACGTGTTTGCAGGAAAAACGAAACGCATTACACGCGACATGTACCTCGGAGCGGGAGCGGCAGTAAACCAGGATTATAAATTCGTACTTTTCGGGGCCAACAACAAAATGGAGATCAAAAAGGATTTCCTGGCCTACTATCCCGAAGACAAATACGAGCAGAAAAACCACATAGACGAGCAACCCAAAGAGGCCGCCCGCCTGCGCGAATACGTATTGAAACTGGATGCCATAGAACCGTCCATCAAGGAACTGCCGTATGATTTCGGAAAAAAAGGCTTCGTCGCCCCGAAAGAGTGGAAAATATCAAACGACTAAAGCCTTATGAATCCTAAAACCGTCTGCCTGCCCCTGGCTTGCGCCGCCGCTACTGGAGCCGTCTCCTCCGAGGCCATGGCCGCACAAAAAAGGCCCAACATAGTGATAATAGTCGCCGACGACCTCGGATGGGGCGACGTCGGTTTCCATGGAAGCACTATAGGCACTCCCAATATCGACCGCATAGCCCGTAGCGGCATAGAACTAAACCGCTATTATGTGGCTCCTATAAGTTCGCCCACACGCTCAGGCCTTATGACGGGGCGCTACCCCAACCGCTTCGGCATACGGGAGGGGGTTATCAACCCGTGGAAAAGCATAGGCCTGGACCTCGAAGAGCGAACCATAGCCGACATGCTCGGAGAGAACGGTTACGTCAACAGGGCAATAGTGGGTAAATGGCACCTTGGCCATTCGCGCAAGGCGTATTATCCACTCAATAGGGGATTTACGCATTTCTACGGCCACCTGAACGGCGCGATAGACTACTTCACCCACGAGCGCGAAGGCGAACTCGACTGGCATAACGACTGGGAGACCTGCCGGGATAAAGGCTACTCTACCGACCTTATAGCCAACGAGGCTTCGCGATGCATAGACCGGTATGCGCCCGGCGACGACCCGTTCTTCCTTTATGTGGCTTTCAACGCCCCTCACAGCCCCTACCAGGCCCCCGAGGAGGAGATCGCCAGACATATCGCACTCGATAAATTCGCAGCCCTGCCCAAAAGGGAGCAATCTGCGTGGACTTTCCGCGCAATGGTGTCGCGCCTCGACTCCGGAGTGGGTAAAATACTTGAAGCCCTGGGGAAGAGCGGCGAGATGGATAATACTATAATATTGTTCATGAGCGATAACGGCGGCGTAAACGGCATGGCCGACGGAGGCTCCACCAACGGCCAGTTGCACGGCCATAAGGGTCAGGAATGGGATGGCGGGCTGAGGGTGGCCGCAGCCATTTGGTGGGAAAAGGGCTTCATGAAAGGTGTGCGCTCCGAGCAGGTAACCGGTTTCGTGGATATATTGCCCACGCTGGCCGATGTGGCCGGCGCAGGTAAAGCTCCCGCCAGACCGTACGACGGAATAAGCATGAAAGATGTATTCTCTGGCAAAAAAGCGTCTGTGGCGCGCGATATGTACCTGGGATGCGGCGCGGCCGTAAACAGCGACTTCAAGCTGATACTCAAGGATAAAATGAAACTGCAGGGAGATTTCCTGGCGCATTATCCCGACGACAGGTACGAATCGGCCAATTACATAGCCAAATATCCCGACGAATCGGCCAGACTGCGCAAATTCGTCGCCGCCTACGACACCATAACCCCGCCCGTAAACGTCAAATGGGGCGACGGGAACCAGAAAAGTTTCGTCGCGCCCAAAGACTGGAAGATACTGAACGACTGACAACTATGCTCTGTATGCACATCTGGCGGACAACGTGATTTTCAGACCGTCCATAAAAACCTAACCTATGAAAATACATTATTCCATAATTGCGGCGTGCCTTGCGCTCGCCTCGTGTTGCGGGACGGGCAAAAAGACGCCCTGCCAAAATCCGCTCGACGTAAAATTCGGCGATCCCTACGTACTGCTCGCCTCCGACGGCCGGTACTATATGTACGGCACGAGGGATACCGAGAACGGTTTCAACTGCTGCGTCTCGGACGATCTGGTTAACTGGACGGAGTGCGGCATGGCGTACGAAGGCCACGCCCCCGGTTCGTGGACTACCGATTGCTTCTGGGCGCCCGAAGTCTACGAGAAGGACGGCAAATTCTACATGTTCTTCTCATCCAACTGGAATTACAATCCTTCGGGCGAGGGCGAGAATTTCCGCATAGGCGTGGCTGTGGCCGACTCGCCGACAGGACCGTTCGCCGACATGAGCGACAAGCCTCTATTCGATCCGGGCTATCCGGCCATAGACGGCAATGTATTCACCGACGACGACGGCCGTTGCTACCTGACCTACTCGCGCTGCTGCTATAAAAACCCGGTGGAGAGCGAGATCGCCGACCAGGCGCGTGAAAATGGCGTATTCGACCAGGTTGAGGAGAGTTGGATCTACGGCGTGGAACTTGCGCCCGACTTTACGCACATTATAGGCGAACCGGTGCTTTTGCTCCGTCCGCCCGTGTCGCTGTCCGACACCCAAGCCGAATGGGAGAGCCGCTCGGTAACTTCGGGCGAGGTGAACCGACGCTGGACCGAAGGCTCGTTCCTGATCAAACGCGACGGAGTTTATTACCTCATGTACTCGGCCAACTTCTTCGGCGGAGAAAATTACGCAGTGGGCTATGCCACCGCATCCGCGCCGTTGGGCAGTTACGCCAAAGCCGCTAATAACCCCGTACTGCAGAAAAACACCGCGCAGGGAGGCATAGTTACCGGCACGGGACACAACAGCATAACGTGGTCGAAAGACGGCAAGCAACTATATTGCGTCTACCACGGCCGCACCGAAGCCACCGGCAAAGAGAGGGTGGTGTTCATAGACAAGATGGATATAAAAGACGGAGTGCTGACGGTATCCGGCCCCACGACAGGCCCGGAAACGCTTTAAGAACCGGCGAAATTTCGGATCAGCCCGAAAAACAGGCTGACTTCCAAATAATTTCAATAAAAATATAAACGGATCTTAAAACCGTGGCGGGGGGGGGAGTAAAAAAAAAAAAACCCCCCCCCCCAGGAGGAATCCCAGAGGAAAAATGGGGGGCCGGGGAGCGAGGGCGGAGGCCAGGGAGGGACGGAGCACACGGGGGCGGC
>JAVBOW010000033.1:0-6742 GCA_031550125.1 Rikenellaceae bacterium | reverse complement strand
TTACATACGCGTTACGCACCCGTCCGCCGGTCGCCGGCAAAAGTTATTGCTAACTTCCCCGATGCCCCTCGACTTGCATGTGTTAGGCCTGCCGCTAGCGTTTATCCTGAGCCAGGATCAAACTCTCCATTGTAAAAAATTAAATAAATTGTTAGAGTCCTGACTACTTATTTTTCCTTTTAGGAATTGATAAATACTACATTTTCTTTTTCTCTCTTGTATTACCAGTAATTCAAAGAACCTGTTTGGCGCGGATATCCGGAACTCGCGAAATCCGCTAAAAAAATCGCTCTCGAAAATCTCAGAGCGAAACGGACTGCAAAGATATTGTGAATTTTTGTATCCGCCAAATTTTTTCAGAACATTCGCCGAAAAAGATCGTTTATTTCTTTTCAGCGGGTGCAAATGTAGTCACTTTTTTCGAGCCTGCAAATTTTTCGGCTAAATTTTCCTTAAAATTTACAAAAATATCGTTTCAGGGCGCTGCCGCCGTTATTTTAGCCAGCTCGGCTTCGAGGCGGGGCAATACGGCCTGGCGCGGGAACATATATTTATCGCTTCGATCGTAACCGTAGAAAGTGCCGTAAACCGATTCGTTGCGCCGGTAGGTAAGCGTGCTGTCGAGTTCTATTCCGGTACGCAGTACGGAAAAATACAATATGGGGATATACGGCACAGAGTCGGCCTCGGCTGCTCCGTAATCAGAAAATCCGACGTATTCCTTTATCCCGTCGCCGTTTACGTCGGCGGACGGGGCAATGAACAGCGGCAGTATCCGGTCAGATACCGTCTCATATCCTTCAACGCACAGCATTCTGGCGTAATTGCCGCGCAGGGTGTCGCTCATCTCGAAGAAGAGCTGGAAAGAGTCGGGATCTGTCTGCAACACCATCGGATAGAGGCCCGGCGAAAATACGTAACGCCCTACGGGATCGGAATATATAAGCCCCTGGTCGCGGTAAAGACCGAAAGAGGTGTACGCCTCCGTCGTGTCGGACGGCGTACCCGACAATGTATCGGCGGACACTATCACGGAAAAGCCGTAAGGCAGCTCTACGGTGTGCATATCCCTACCCGTTTCGGCCGGCGGGGCCTCAGGGACGGCGGTATCGGGCGGTGCGACGGCCTCTGCAGGCTGGCGGCGCACGAAATTACATGAAACGCATGCCGCAAGCGCGGCAACGACAGCCATACAACGTAACGTCATAATTCATTGCGGTTTACGGTACAACTCCTCGATAAGATCCACCACTCCGGAACTCTCGTCGGTGAATTTACGGGCGAAGAACGGATCGTGCGACATGCCGTTCCTGGCTCCCGGGGCGATTAGCGGCAGGTGGCCGTCGGTAATGAAGTCGGGGCCGCTCTCGCCCATGCGCCAGTTGGTAAAGGTGAGGTTACCCTTTATGCTGCAGCTGAGATCGGAATTAGCCAGGATGGTTTGGAAAAACGATTCGTCGGGACAGAGCGACGTGCGATAGAACTTTACGTATCCGGGATTCGCCTCAATATAACCCAGGACGTATTCCACCGCCCGGCGGCTGAGTATCCACCACGACGAGCCGTGCCATATGTCGCTGCGCCGGAAAGGATATTTCCGTTTCACCAGCACTTTGCGCAACATCAGCTCCAGACCGGCGTGGAAATACCACGCGGCGTTGCGGTTGCGGCGGTCGAAACGGTCGAAATAGTAGTATTTCACCCTCTTCTCGGACTTATGGCTCATAAAGCCGCGTTTGGCGTTGATGAATTCCCCTCCCTCGGCCAACTTGCCGTACAGATAGGAGTTGGGCCTTACGGGATAGTCGCCGCCGCTTATATAAGCGTAATAATCATAGCCGCCGGCAAGGGCGGCGCGTATCATGTCGAGCGTTATCTCAACCTGCGAGAAGCCGCCCCACCACACCGTGCGGCGGGGGATGAAGGTCACGTCGGCGCGACCCTCCAAGTTCTCCGGCATGGGACTCTTGGCGTCGATGTGTATGAAGAAATGCACGTTGGCATCGGCCAGGGCCTCGACGAGGCGTTGCAGGTGGGCGTAATTGCCCGAGGCTGCGATCAGGTAAGCTACTTTCATGGCGGTATATACAAAAAAGGGCGGAAACACATGTTCCGCCCTTGGGTTAGTACGATCGTGCGAATACCACGCGGCGGTGCGACGGCCTGCCCGTCAGGATACAGCGCCCCTCCTCTTCGGGAGCGTCCATCGGGATGCAGCGTATGGTGGCTTTGGTCTCCTCCTTAATGCGCTCCTCCGTTTCGGGGGATCCGTCCCAGTGGCAAAGCAGGAAACCTCCCTTTTCGTCGAGCAGGCGCTTGAACTCTTCATAATCGTCCACGCGGGTGACCATCCCTTCGCGGAAAGCGAGCGCCTTATCGTATATGGCCGCCTGTATCTCCGTGAGCAGGGCCTCTATGCGTTCCGCAAGACCCTCCTGCGGGACAACCTCTTTCGTAAGGGTGTCGCGGCGGGCTATCTCCACCGTACCGCCGGCCATGTCGCGCGGCCCCATGGCCAGGCGCACCGGCACGCCCTTGAGTTCGTATTCAGAGAATTTGAAGCCCGAGCGCACGTTGTCGCGGTCGTCTATTTTTACGCTTATGCCCTTGGCCTGCAGGGGTGCAGCCAGCTCGCGCAGCTTGGCCGCGATGGCGATGCGCTCCTCCTCTCCTTTATATATAGGTATCATAACAACCTGTATTGGCGCCAGCTTCGGGGGCAACACCAGACCGTTATTGTCTGAGTGGGCCATTATAAGCGCGCCCATAAGGCGCGTGGAAACGCCCCACGACGAAGCCCAGACGTAATCCAGCTTACCCTCCTGGTTGGCGAACTGCACGTCGAAAGCCTTGGCGAAATTCTGGCCGAGGAAGTGCGACGTGCCGGCCTGCAACGCCTTGCCGTCCTGCATGAGGGCCTCGATGCAAAGGGTGTCCTCGGCTCCGGCGAAACGCTCGTTGGCAGATTTGTGGCCTATAATGACCGGCACCCCCATCCAGTTCTCGGCGAAATCGGCGTAGACGTGTACCATCTTTTCCGTCTCCTCGTAAGCCTCCTCTGCAGTGGCGTGGGCGGTGTGGCCCTCCTGCCAGAGGAACTCGGCCGTGCGGAGGAAGAGGCGCGTACGCATCTCCCAGCGTACCACGTTGGCCCACTGGTTGCACAGGATGGGAAGGTCGCGGTAGGACTGTATCCAGTTCTTGTAGGTATTCCATATTATAGTTTCGGAGGTTGGACGCACTATCAGCTCCTCTTCCAGCCTTGCCTCCGGATCAACCACCACCCCAGCCCCGTCGGGATCGTTCTTGAGGCGGTAGTGCGTCACCACGGCGCACTCCTTGGCGAAACCTTCGACGTGCTTGGCCTCCTTGCTGAGAAAAGACTTGGGAATGAACAGGGGAAAATAGGCGTTCTGGTGGCCGGTGTCCTTGAACATTTTATCGAGGGCGGCCTGCATCTTCTCCCAGATGGCGTAGCCGTAGGGTTTTATGACCATGCAACCCCTGACCGCCGAATTTTCAGCCAGCCCGGCCTTGATTACCAGATCGTTATACCATTGCGAATAATTCTCTTCCCTGCGGGTCAGCTCTTTAAGCTCTTTTGCCATATGCTATCTTATAGTTATTACCGTTGCAAAGTTATCTTTTTTTTCAAAAAATAAGCCATAAATCCCTACCTTTGGTGCAACGCAAAGAGCCTTTGCCGCATCTTTGTAACAAAACGGAGAACAAAGGCGTTATAAAGGAAACAGGAACCCAAAAAACTATCCATATGAAAACGGGAAGTAAATTATTGGCCGCGATAGCTTGTTCGGCGATGCTGTGGGGATGCTCGGCGGCATATCTCCAATCGGGGGCGTCGACATACGACGACCTTTACGCCTGGCACGACACCAGGGCGATAGCCGCGCAGGCTCAGGCTCAGGCGCAGTACGAGCAACGCCAGGCCGAAGCCGCGGCACAAGCCGCCAAACAAGTGTACGACGGGCAGTTGCAGGGAGGCGTAGACCCGGCTACGGGCGACAGGTTCGACTCAAGGACATACGTCCGCCCCGACAGCTACTACCGCTTCCGGTACGGAGGCAGCCAAATGGACACCCTGCCGCCGGCAAACGCGGGTACGGCCCGTTACGACGTCACAGTGAGCGGACAGGACGTGTATGTGGAGCCTAAATACGAGGCCTCGCTATACGGCTACCGCGAAACATCCAACGTTACTATCAATATAGGCTGGGCCGGTTACTGGGGCTGGCGCGCGCCGTATTATTACGGTTACGCCGGATGGTACGACCCATGGTATTGCAACTGGGGATGGGACAGCTACGTTTACAACCGGGGCTATTGGAATTACGGATGGCGCGACCCGTGGTATTGCGGCCCGTACTACTACGGCGGATATTACGGAGGATACTACGGCGGCAGGCATTACGACAACGGTTACTATTACCGCGACGCCCGCGTACACCAACCCGCCTACGGTACCTCCTGGGGTACCTCGCGTACCAACGGCAGCAGAAGCGACGGGCGCGGCGGTTATTACGGCGGCAGCTCTGGCGGCGGACGCTCGTCGTACCGTCCCGACCACTCGTCGCCGGGATGGGGACGCTCGTCGGGCTACTCCGGATCTACGCGCAGCGGCTACCAGGGCGGATCGCAGTCGGGTTCGTCGCGCTCGGGCGGATCGTCTGGGTCGTCGGGAAGTTTCTCGGGCTGGGGACGCAGCACCCAATCATCGGGTTCGTCATCATCTTCGGGCAGCTATTCGAGCGGCTCGTCGCGCAGCAGCGGCAGCGGTTCCTCGTCTTCGGGCAGTTATTCCGGATCGTCGTCGCGCAGCAGCTCCTCGGGAAGCAGCAGTTCTTCTTCGGGCAGCTCGTCATCGGGCAGTTCCTCTTCGGGCGGTTCCTCTTCGGGAAGCTCCTCTTCGGGAAGTTCGCGCTCGTCAGGCAGCGGTAGCGGCAGCAGCAACCGCAGGTAATCCAATCGGACAAAAAAGAATAGAAAGATATGAAACTAAAATACATAACGCTCACAACGGCGGCGCTGTCCATAGCGGCGGTAATGCAGGCGCAGCCCCAGGCCATGGTTGGCGGGAGCGTAATGCGCATGTCGGATTTCAGGATCGATAACATGCTGCAATTCTCGCAATACGACTACTCCTTCGGCTCGGCGCGTACGGCCGCCATGGGCGGGGCTTTCAGCTCGCTGGGAGCAGACCTCTCCTCGATGGCCATAAACCCCGCCGGGCTGGGCATGTACAGATCGTCCGATTTCGGGTTCTCGCCGTCCATAACATGGACCGACAATAAATCGAGCCTCCCCGGGCCGTATTACACCGAATCGTGGAGGGAAACATTCACTCGATTCACTTTCAACAACATAGGAGCGGCATTCAACACTTACCAGGGAGCCGGCGACGTAACGAGCGTGACTTTCGGGGTGGGATACCAGAAACTCGCCGACTTCAACTATAACGGCAACATAGGCATGAACAGCATGCCCGGATCCATCACCGACGTATTCGCACGACAAGCCTATGGAACGGATAAATCCAACTTCTCGTCGTCAAACAAACCGTTCTGGGTAAACCCTCCCAATATGTGGGGCGCGGTGACGGCATATTCCACCGCCGCCATAGACACCGTGGGCAACACCTCCACATACCGGGCCAACCTTATGGACGGGGTGCTTAACGACAACTACTACATAACGGAGACGCGCGGTTCGATAGGCGAATACGATATTTCGGCCGGTATAAATTTCCGCAACAAATTCTACCTCGGCTTCACGCTGGGCATACAGGACATCTACTACCGTCAGGACGCCTGGTTCAACGAGGCGTTCCTCTACAGCCAGCAGGACCTTCCTGCTGCGCCGGGCCTGCGCAGTATAAACGACAACCAATATGTGCAGTACGACGGTTCGGGGGTGAATTTCAAGTTGGGCATGATATTCCGTCCCACCGAGGCGCTCCGCCTGGGTTTGGCCATCCACACGCCCACGCTGGTTTATCTGGAAAGCCTCTACGGCATATATTTCAACAGCGACATGGTTAATACGCCGCTCGGCAAGGACGACCACGGCAACGAAATTATATATACCGGCCAGATAGAGGCGGCAAGCTATCCCGACGACAACGAGTGGGGATACAGTTTCATCACGCCCACGCGTTTGATCGCCGGCGCTTCGTACCAGATAGGCAACGCGGCGATCCTGTCGGCCGATTACGAAAGGGTATGGTATAACGGCATGAGGGCCAGATCGAGCTACGACTACTACATGGATACCGGTACGCGCAACGCCTACAAGCAGGATATAAAATATTGTTTCAGGCCGGCCAACAACTTCCGCGCCGGACTGGAGGTGAAACCCATACCCGAATTGGCGCTCAGGGCAGGCTATGCCTATTACGACACTCCCATAAGCGACAAGCCGTACGTGGTACAATCGGATCGGACGCCGGTCTCTTACGTGGACGGGCCGGTGGCCAGCAAGGTGCAGAACTTTTCGGTCGGGGCCGGATTCCGCTTCGGCGCCATATCCCTGGACGCTACCTATGTCTATGCCGTCACCGACTACACCAAATACGCGCTATACTGGTATGACGACCATTACGACCCGGCCAACACCGTCGGCGCGGGACATATATCGTCGAGCATGGAGCGCAATATGATAACGCTGGCGATGTCGGTAAAATTCTGATACGCCCGGTCATTTAACGACGGGGGGGGCCCCCCCGGGG
>JAVBOW010000003.1:0-64880 GCA_031550125.1 Rikenellaceae bacterium | reverse complement strand
TTACATACGCGTTACGCACCCGTCCGCCGGTCGCCGGCAAAAGTTATTGCTAACTTCCCCGATGCCCCTCGACTTGCATGTGTTAGGCCTGCCGCTAGCGTTTATCCTGAGCCAGGATCAAACTCTCCATTGTAAAAAATTTTGAAATTAAATCTTGGCTTGTTTTCAAAGAAATTGATTTGAAAATATCCCCATCCTCGCGGATGGTTCAATAAACTATAGCTGCTCAATTACCTCAAAGAACCTATTTCGTTTCAGACAAAGTTTCCTGTCATCCGTCTCGCGAATTTCCCGAAACGGACTGCAAAGATAAACCGGATTTTTCAATCCGCAAAATTTACAGGGGAAAATTTGTGAAAATTATTCAGAACTGTTTCGCTTTTACTCGGCGTTAATCTTTCAAAGCGGGTGCAAATATAGGGATAAATTTTATCAATCTCCAAATGTTTTCATAAACTTTTTTAAACCCGTAAACCATAATAACTATAAATCAGGTTGTTGTGGTTTAAAAATATTTTATCAAAAAGGGTTCCTGAAACCTTCGCCTATACCCGCGGCTATACCCGGATTGACTTCGCCTTTACGTGATACGTAGCGTTCGTGTGCTGCGGCGCGTACTTTCGGACGGAAATATTCGTAAACACAGGCGGCGGCCAGGCACACCGTCCCGGCTACGAATATGGTTGCAGGCAGCGACGTATGTCGGGCGCACCATCCGTATAAAAGGCCGCCTATTGGGGCCATCCCGGCGAAGGCCATCGTAAAGAAACTCATCACCCTTCCCCGTTTATTATCTTCCACCATGCTTTGCAACAACGTGTTGCATGAAGCCATCGAACCTATTGCGGCAAAACCGAAGGGTATGGAAAGTATGCATGCCACCAGCGGGGTACGCGTAAGCGATATGCCTATCATGCAAATTCCGATAAGCACGCCGTCGATGGTGACCACCTTTCCCAGCCCGAGTACGTGCCTGCGCGAGGCCAGATAGAGCGCCGCGGTGACCGCTCCGCCCCCGAAGCAGGATAGCATATAGCCGTACAGTTTGCTGTCGCCGGCGAAAGTTTCCTTCACCAGAGCGGGCAGCACGGCCTGGAAAGGCATGGCAAAGAAGCTCACCGTGGCCACAAAAACGATAACCGTCTTGAGCGGCAGGAATCCTTTCACGTATAGAAACCCCTCGCGCAGTTCGCCAATAACGTCTATTTTGGTTTTACGGGACACGAAAGGCTCGAGCCGCATCATCCCGAGCGCGATCAACACCGCTATATAGCTGGCCGCATTTATAAGGAAGCAGTAGCCGACGCCGACGATACCTATAAGTATGCCGCCAATAGCCGGGCCTATGAAGCGCGAACCGTTTATGGTCACGGAATTGAGCGCTATGGCGTTGGGCATATCCTCTTTCGGGACGAGCTTGGTATAGAACGATTGCCTGGCGGGGGCCTCTATCGCGCCCACCGTGCCGCTGCAAAAGCTGAGTATCATGATGTGCCACAACCGGACGGTATCGGTCAACACCAGTGCGGCGACGATAAGCGCCAGGCACATGAAGAGCGCCTGGGTGGTTACCATTATCCTGTAACGGTTGAAGCGGTCGGAAAGCACCCCCGCGAAAGGGGTGAACACGAGGTTGGGTATCTGGTTAAGGAAAGCCATGGCGGTAAGGGTGAACACCGATCCTTTAAGGTGGCTGCTTATGAGCCATCCCATAGCCACGAACTGTATCCACGATCCGCAAAGCGACGTTATCTGTCCGAAAAAATAGAGTGCGAAGTTGCGCGAGCCGAGCGACGAGAAAACAGACAGGAATCCTCCGAAATTATGCGGCACAAGCTCCCTGAGCGACGGCAGGCTGAAAAGCCAATATTTACTCCATTTTCCCATATAGCGGTTGCAAAGTTACAAAAAAGCGCCTCCGATCGCATGCCATATCCTTACATAAAAAAGAATCCGACTCGAAATATCTAAGAGAACCCCAAAAGTCGTTGTCCAACTTTTGGGGTTCTCTTAGAAGTTTGATTCGGAGCGACTTTTCCTGTATATAATATGTATCTATATGTTGGCGGTCACGAAATCGCCAACTTCCGAGGTGGAATGCGCCCTCGCGCCGTCGGTTGCGAGGTCTTCGGTCAGCACGCCTTGTTCTATGGCTTTATTCACCGCAGCGCGGATGGCAGCGCCCTCTTTCGCCAGCCCCATATGCTCAAGCATCATGGCGGCGGAAAGGATCTGGGCCATGGGGTTGGCTATGTTTTTCCCGGCCGCCTGTGGATAGGAGCCGTGTATGGGTTCGAAGAGGGCCACGCGCGCCCCCACGCTTGCCGAGGGAAGCATGCCCATTGAGCCGCTGATGACGCTGGCTTCGTCGGTGAGGATATCGCCGAAGAGGTTTTCGGTGACTATCACGTCGAAACGCGTGGGCCGCTGTATGATCTGCATGGCCGCATTATCGACGAACATGAATTCCATCGTCACATCGGGATATAAGGGGGCCATCTCGCCGGCTATCTGCCGCCACAGACGCGAGGTGGCTATCACATTGGCCTTGTCCACCACCGTAAGGTGTTTGCGGCGGGTGCGGGCCAGGCCGAAAGCCAGATGCAGGATGCGCTCCACCTCCTGGCGGGTGTAAACGCAGGTGTCGTAGGCGGTGTCGCCGTCCTCGGAGCGTCCCTGGGGTCGGCCGAAATACATCCCTCCCGTCAGTTCGCGTACGCACACGAAATCGGCTCCCCTGACGATCTCGGCCTTCAGGGGCGAGCGCTGAACCAGCGAATCGAACACGGCCAGCGGGCGAAGGTTGGCGTATAGGCCCAACGACTTGCGCATACGCAGCAGCCCTTGCTCGGGGCGTACCTTGGCGGTGGGATCGTTATCGTATTTCGGGTGGCCTATGGCGCCGAAAAGCACCGCGTCGCTCCCGGCGCATATTTCATGCGTCGATTCGGGATAGGGGTCGCCGCAGGCGTCTATGGCGCACGCGCCCACCGGGGCCTCCCTGTATATAAATGTGTGTCCGTATCTCTTCTCTACCGCGCCGAGGACTTTCACCGCCTCTCGGACTATCTCCGGGCCTATGCCGTCGCCCGGCAAAAGGGCTATCTTCAACTCCATTTCCTTATATATTTTCTATCTTATTGAGCATTTTTACCGTAGCTTTTATAGCCGCCTCGGTCTGGTCGGCGTCCAGGCCCCTGGTCTTGAACTGCGCCGAGCGCCATTCCCAGGTTATGATGGTCTGCACGAAAGCGTCGGTACGGCCTCCGGGCGGAATACTGACGGTGTAATTGGCCAGCATGGGCAATTCGCGACCCAGGTGCGACTTGTATATCCTGCGGATAGCCTTCATGAAAGCGTCGTACTGGCCGTCGCCGCTCGAGGTCTCCTCCCATGTACGTCCGGCTATGTCTATCTTTACGGTGGCCACAGGCTTGAGTCCGTGCGCCAGCGAGAGGTGATAGCCCAATATCCGGACGCTCGGCTCCACCGTTTCGCCCTTCAGCACGTCGGCTATTATGTACGGCAGGTCTTCGGCCGTTACCATCTCCTTCTTGTCGCCGAGTTCTATTATGCGCTCGGTGACCTTGCGCATCGACTCGTCGTCCAGGTCTATCCCCAGCGCGTCGAGGTTCTTGCGTATGTTGGCCTTGCCCGAGGTCTTGCCCAGGGCGTATTCCCTTATGCGGCCGAAACGCTCGGGCATCAGGTCGTTGAAATACAAGTTGTTTTTACTGTCGCCGTCGGCATGCACCCCGGCGCACTGCGTGAAGACGTTCTCACCCACCACCGGCTTGTTGGGAGGAACGTGGATGCCGGTGTAGGTCTCCACCATGCGGCTTACTTTGGTTATGCGGGCCTCGTCCACATTGGTCCTTTCCTTAAGATGGTCGTGCAGGACGGCCACCACGCTCGCCAGGGGGGCGTTGCCCGCCCTCTCTCCCAGGCCGTTTACGGTGGTGTGGATGCCTGTCACGCCGGCTTTCACCGCCGCCATCACGTTGGCCACGGCCAGATCGTAATCGTTATGGGGGTGGAAATCGAAAGAGGCCCACGGATAGCGCTCCACCATATCGCGGCAAAAATCGAAACAGTTGCCGGGGTTGAGTATGCCGAGCGTATCGGGCAGCATTATGCGCTGCACCGGCTCGCCGCGCAATCCTTCAGTCATGAAACGTACGTAGTCGGGCGACGAGATCATGCCGTTCGACCAATCCTCCAGATAGACGTTCACCGTCATGCCGCGGCGGGCTGCATCGGCTATAACGGCCTTTATATCGACCAAATGCTCCCCGGGCGATTTGCCGAGCTGTCCCCGGCAATGCTTTTCGGATCCTTTGCACAACAGGTTGACCACGCGACCGCCGGCCTGTTCTATCCAGTCGAGCGAGCGGCCTCCGTCCACGAAACCCAGTATCTCAACCCTGTCTATCAGATCCTTCGAGGCTGCCCATTCGGTGATGAGCCTCACGGCGGCCATTTCACCTTCCGATACGCGGGCCGAGGCCACCTCTATGCGATCCACTCCCACCTGGCTCAGGAGGAGGCGGGCTATACCCGCCTTCTCGCTGCCGGAGAGGGACACTCCCGACGTTTGTTCACCGTCACGGAGAGTGGTGTCCATTATCTGTACCATCACCTGCTTCTTTCGTAAGCCTCTATTTCGGGGCGTATACTGCGCAGATAGTCCACGTCGTCGTAGCCTTTAAGCAGGCACTCCTTCTTGTAGGCGTCTATGGCGAACGGCTCGCACGATCCGGTGGAGACGTTGGTTATGGTTTGGCCCTCAAGGTCTATCTTGAATTTCACGGACGGATCCTTCCCTGTCGACGCAAAAGCCTCCTGCAGGAAGCCCTCGGACACCTGTACAGGCAACAGGCCGTTATTCAGGGCGTTATTTTTGAAAATATCGGCGAAGAAACTCGACACCACCGCTTTGAAACCGTAGTCGTAGATGGCCCAGGCGGCATGCTCGCGTGAGGAGCCGCAGCCGAAATTCTTGGCAGAGATGAGTATTTCGCCGCCGAAACGGCAGTCGTTCAGAGGAAAGGACGCCACAGGCTCTCCGTCGCTGCCGTAACGCCAGTCGCGGAAAAGGTTATCACCGAAACCTTTACGCTCTACGGCCTTGAGAAAGCGGGCGGGTATTATCTGGTCGGTGTCTATGTTTTCTATATTGACCGGCACGGCTCCCGTGCAAAGGGTCGTAAATTTTGGTATAGGCATGGTTCACTTTATGTTGAATACGTCCCTCGGGTCTTGTACCGTCCCGCACACCGCGGCGGCGGCGGCCACCAGCGGCCCGGCCAGCATGGTGCGAGCGCCCGGACCCTGGCGACCTTCGAAATTACGGTTGGAGGTAGACACGCTGTACTTGCCTGCCGGGATCTTATCGGCATTCATGGCAAGGCAGGCCGAGCAACCCGGTTCACGTACGGCAAAACCGGCCTCCTCCAATATTTTATCCAGACCTTCGGCCTTTATCTGCGCCTCAACCGCGCGGGAGCCGGGAACCAGCCATGCCGTCACGCCGTCCGCTTTGCGGCGTCCTTTCACGGCGCCGGCGAACTGGCGGAAATCCTCTATGCGGCCGTTGGTGCAGCTTCCCAGAAACACCCAGTCCACCTTTTTGCCTATCATACTTTCGCCGGAGAGGAAACCCATATACTCCAGCGACTTGCCGAACGACGCCCTGTCGCTGCCGCTAAGATCGCCGGAAGCGGGAATGACGCCCGTCACGGCTACGCCCATCCCGGGGTTGGTGCCGTAGGTTATCATAGGCTCTATCCGGGCGGCGTCGAAAAAGTATTCGGCGTCGAACGTCGCGCCTTCGTCCGTATAGAGTTCCTTCCACCGCTCTACCGCCCTGTCGAAAGCCTCGCCCTGCGGGGCGCGCTCGCGGCCCCGGACATAATCGAATGTTGTCCGGTCGGGCGCTATCATGCCGCCGCGCGCGCCGCACTCGATGCTCATGTTGCATACCGTCATGCGTTCCTCCATAGATAGCGAACGGATGGCTTCGCCTGCGAATTCGATGAAGTGTCCCGTACCTCCCGATGCGGAAATTTCCGATATTATATAAAGTATTATGTCTTTTGCCCCCACCCCGGGACGCAGCTTGCCGTCCACGGTTATGCGCATGCTTTTGGGTTTGGGCTGTAGGATGCACTGCGAGGCGAAGACCATCTCAACCTCCGAAGTACCTATGCCGAAGGCCACTGCGCCGAAAGCCCCATGGGTGGAGGTGTGGCTGTCGCCGCACACTATCGTCATTCCCGGCAACGTCAGGCCAAGCTCCGGGCCTACGATATGCACCACGCCCTGTTTGGGATGGTCGATGCCGAAATGCTCTATGCCGTGCTCGGCACAGTTCCTCTCGAAAGCTTCCAGCTGCCCTTTGGACAGTGGGTCGGCGATGGGCAGGTGGCGATCGACGGTGGGTACGTTATGGTCGGCCGTGGCGGTGGTCATTCCGGGGTGCAGCACTTTGACGCCCCTTTGGCGCAGGCCGCCGAAAGCCACCGGCGAAGTCACTTCGTGGATGTAGTGGCGGTCGATATAAAGCACGGTGCGGCCGCCGTCGAGGCTTTTTACCACGTGGGCGTCCCACACCTTATCAAACAGATTTCTTTTCATTTATCTTTTTTATTTCCTTTACTATCTTTTCCTTAAACGTCTCCTCCTTCTCCGGCCCCTCGGTTACGTTCAACCGGCGCAGGGCGTCGATGAAAGCCTCCACTCCGGCCCTCACCACGTCGGTGTTGGCAGCGAAACCGTGGACGGTGGCCTTCCCGTCGGTAACCTGGACGTGGACGCGGCCCACGTCGTTACTTCCGCGCGTCATGGCCTGTATAAGGAACTCTGTTATCAGCACCTTCTCGCGGATCATGGTTTTGATGGCCGTCACGGCGGCGTCTATGGGACCGTTGCCGGTAGCGCAGGCCATGCGGTCGTGGTCACCGAAACGCACAACAACCGTAGCCGTGGATATCACCGACCCCGACAGCACCTGCAGGTGCTTGAGCTTTACACGACCCTCCTTGAGGGCGGCTATATCGCCCACCAGGTAAAGCAGGTCGTCGTCGCGAAGGTCTTTCTTGGTGTCGGCCAGCTTGAGGAATTTCTCGTAGATGCCGTCCAGTTCCTCCTGCGAGAGTTTGTAGCCCAGCAATTCGAGGCGGTGGGTAAGCGCCGCGCGGCCGCTGCGGGCCGTAAGGGCTATTACCGACTCGTCCACTCCCACGCTCTTGGGATCGATTATCTCGTAAGTGTCGCGGCTTTTCAGCACCCCGTCCTGGTGGATGCCCGACGAGTGGGCGAAGGCGTTACGCCCCACGATGGCCTTGTTGGCCTGCACCGGCATATTCATCATGCTGGCTACCATGCGGCTGGCCCGGGTTATCTGCGTGGAGTCTATGTTGGTGTCCAGCCCCAGGTGCTTATGGCAACGCAGGGCCATGACCACCTCCTCGAGCGAGGTGTTGCCCGCCCGCTCTCCTATGCCGTTTATGGTTACCTCAACCTGCCTGGCGCCATTAGCCACACCCGCCATGGTGTTGGCCGTAGCCATGCCCAGATCGTTGTGACAGTGGGTGGACAGGATGGCCTTGTCTATGTTGGGGACGTTGTCCACCAGGAACTTTATCTTCTCGCCGTACTGCGCCGGCAGGCAATAGCCCGTGGTGTCGGGTATATTCACCACCGTCGCGCCGGCCTTTATGACCGCCTCAACCACCCGGGCCAGATATTCGTTGTCGGCCCTTCCCGCGTCCTCGGCGTAGAATTCCACGTCGCCGACATATTTGCGGGCGTACTTCACCGCCTCAACCGCGCGGGCTATGATCTCCTCGGGCGTGGACTTCAGTTTTTCATATATGTGGAATGGCGAAACGCCTATTCCGGTGTGTATACGGCCGCGCTTGGCGAAGAACAGCGAGTGGGCCGCCGTATCTATATCCTTCTTCACGGCGCGCGTAAGGGCGCACACCACCGGATTGGTCACGGCCTTGGATATCTCCTGAACCGAGTTGAAATCGCCCGGACTCGACGCCGGGAAGCCGGCCTCGATAACGTCGACGCCCAGCTCCTCGAGCATGCGGGCCACCTCTATCTTCTCCACCGTATTGAGTTGGCAACCGGGAACCTGTTCGCCGTCGCGCAATGTGGTGTCGAATACATAAATACGTTCGCTCATAATCTCTTTCTCTAAATTTAGAATCCGCCTATCCCGCGGGTGTGCAAATTTAGATTTTTTGTTAAAATTTATCGCTGTGTGCAAAAATATAAATTACTATACCAAAAACAAAACTTACCGGGCATATTTATAGATGCGACAGACCTCCCAGCCGCACAAAGCGACGGAATAACTACGACGTCCAAATATTTTCGGATAAAGCGGGAGTGAAGAAACGCGGTCTAAAGCCCCAGCAGCAACCTGGCCTGCGCCATGGCCGCCTCGGTAACCGAGCTTCCGCTCAGCATGCGGGCTATCTCCTCGACCCTTTCTGCGCCGGTAAGCTGCCTTATGCGGCTGCGGGTACCCATGGCGGTTGCCTCTTTGTAAACCACAAAGTGCGTAAGCCCCTTGGAGGCAACTTGCGGCAGGTGGGTTATGTTGACCACCTGCATAGAGGCGGCCATAGAGCAGATGATCTCTCCCATGGCGTCGGCTATGCGCCCCGAAACGCCGGTATCTATCTCGTCGAAGATTATCGTCGGCAGCATACTCCGCTCGGCCACCAACGACTTGAGGGCGAGCATAAGACGTGATATTTCGCCGCCCGAGGCAATTTTTTCGGCCGGCCCGGGCGTGAGGTCTTTGCCTGCGGCGAACATAAACCTCACCGTATCCCAACCCGACGCCTTCAACTCGGCGGACATGTCTATCTCGGCCGTCAGCTGCGCGCCGGGCATGCCGAGGCGGGCGAGTATGGACTCCACGTGGTTTTTCAACTCGGCTGCGGCTCCGGCCCGCGACTCGTGCAGGCGGTCGGCCAGGGCAGAGGCGGCGGCATTGTGGCGGGCGAGGGCCTCTTCCGTCTCGGATATAGCTCCGTCGGCCGACTCCATAAGGTTAAGGCGGGCGGCATAGCCGTCCCTCAACTCTATCAGGGCGACCACATCGGACACGCCGTGCTTCTTTTGGAGGGAGTATATCAGGGAGAGGCGGTCGTCGATGGACTGCAGGCGGGCAGGGTCGGTATCCACCCTTTGGGCTTCGGAGGTTATCTCTCCCTCCAGGTCGCGCAATTCCACCAGCGCCGAAGCGAGTCTTTCTTGTATCCCGGCCGCTTTTGGATAATATGCCGCGGTGTGGCTTACGGCCTGCGCGGCGGTCTTCAGTTTTGTAAGTACACCGTTCTCTTCTCCGTCCAGTAATTCGGCGGCCAGGCCCAACGCCTCCTGTATCTGACCGGCGTGGGCGAGTTCGCCCTGCAGCAACTCGAGTTCCTCCAGCTCGCCCTCCTTGAGCCTGGCGGCGGCGAGCTGCTCATATTGATGGCTTATATAATCCCTGTCGCGGAGGTCGGAGGCGGCTTTTTCACGCAGGGCCGCGAGAAGTTTGGCCGTATGCTGCAATTCGTCCCACACGGCGGCGTATCGGCCTTTCAACTCCGCGTTGCGGGCCACGCTGTCGAGTATGCCAAGGCGGAAACCGTCCGCGGCCAGCATCAGGTTCTGGTGCTGCGAATGTATATCGATCAATCTTACGCCCAATTCTTTGAGTTGCGATAACTGCACGGGTTGGTCGCCGATAAAAGCGCGCGATGTGCCCGACGGGGATAGTATGCGGCGCACCTCCACCGACGGCGACCAGTCGAGGTCGTTCTCCGCGAAGAACGTCTCCAGACCATAACCTCCGATGTCGAAGAGTCCCTCCACGACGCAGTTCTTTCCGGCATCCTGCAGCGCCCCCTGCTCCGCCCTGGCCCCCAAAAGCAGGCCCAGCGCCCCAAGCAGGATGGATTTTCCCGCCCCCGTCTCGCCTGTGATAATATTCAGGCCCCCGTCAAACTCGATGTCGAGCCGGTCGATAAGGACGAAATTCTCTACGGTAAGCCTGCGCAACATGGTTATCGGTTAAGATATTTTTCGAGCGTGTCGGCAACCCTTGCGGCGGCGGCGGCCTTGCTTTCAAGCGGACAGGACTCCGTATGGCCGTCACGCTCCAGTATGGTTATCCGATTGGTGTCGTGGCCAAAGCCCGCACCCGCATCGCGCAGCGAATTGAGTACTATGAAATCCAGGTTTTTACGTTCCATCTTGCCTCGGGCATGCTCCATCTCGTTATCTGTTTCGAGGGCGAAGCCGGCGAGCGCCCTGCCTCCCTTTATCCCGCCGAGATGGCGGGCTATGTCTTCCGTGGCCTTCAGTTCCACGCTCATCGTCCCCTCCGTCTTCTTTATTTTGGACGAGGCGGCGGCCACGGGAGTATAGTCGGCTACGGCGGCGCACATCACGGCGCCGTCCGAGGAAGGGAATATTTTCAGGGACGCCTCCAGCATGTCGGCGGCGGAGACCACATCCACGCGATCCACGCCGGCGGGGACGGGCAGGCGCGTGGGACCGCTCACGAGCGTCACATGCGCGCCGCGCAAGGCGAGTTCGGCCGCTATGGCGTAGCCCATCTTACCTGTAGAATGGTTGGAGATAAAACGGACGGGATCGATGCCCTCGACCGTAGGCCCGGCGGTAACCATCAGGCGTTTACCTTGCAGGCTCTTTTTTTTTTGGAAATACGCCGCAAGGGCGTCGTATATCTCGTCGGGTTCGGCCATACGCCCTTTGCCCGTAAGGCCGCTGGCGAGTTCCCCCTCGCCAGGCTCAATTATATGCACGCCGCGACGGGTCAATACATCCAGGTTGGCCTGCGTGGCCGGGTGGGCGTACATGTCGAGATCCATGGCCGGGGCCGCAAAGACGGGGCAACGCGCCGAAAGGTAGGTGGTGAGCAACAGGTTGTCAGCCGTTCCGGAGGCCATCTTGGCCATAGTGTTGGCCGTGGCCGGCGCTATCACGTAGGCGTCGGCCCACTCGCCCAGGGATACGTGGCTGTTCCAGCGGCCGTCCTCGGGATCGAAGAAATCCACCAGAATAGGGTTTTTCGACAGGGTGGCAAGCGTCAGAGGCGTTATGAACTCTTTGGCAAGAGGGGTCATCACCACCCGGACGGAAGAGCCGGAGGCGACCAGCCGACGGACGAGAATAGCAGCTTTATAAGCTGCTATACTGCCTGTTACGCCCAACAATATGTTTTTACCATTCAACATCGGCGTACTATTTTTACCGTTTACCCCGTGCTTTCGCCGGGCGAAACCGGGAAAATGTTAAACCTCGGGGGCGGGAGAGGCCTCCTCGGGTTTATTTTCGCGGTAATAGATCTTGTCTTCGAGAAACTCCTCGGTAGCCACTATGGTGGGTTTGGGCATACGTTCGTAGTAACGCGATATCTCTATCTGCTCGCGATTTTCGAAAGTCTCCTCCAGGGAGTCGGTCGTAGAGGAAAAATCGGCCAGTTTGCGCGTTAGTTCCTGTTTCATCTCGGAGGATATTTGGTTGGCGCGCTTGGAGATGATCACCACCGACTCGTATATGTTACCCGTGGCTGCGTCAAGATCGGTAAGCTTGCGCGTTTGGGTGTTGGTGGGGACTGCGTTACTTTTTTTCGTTTCCATTGTCGGTATTGTCTTTATTTTGATTCTTTTCGGGATTGTGCGAAGCGACGTAACTCTTGGCTTCGTCCATCATTTTGGCAAGCTCGCGGCCGTATTTGCTGTCGGGAAACTCCGACGCGAAGTTCAGGTAGTAGTCCATCATCTTCAGGTAGCGGTCCATCTGCAGGCTTTCGATGCTGTTATGGGCCAACTCGTAGCCCGATTTGGTTATCAGGTACATCATCTCCTCGCGATGGGGATTCTCCGGACTGGCGTCCAGGGCGTTCTTCAAGGCCGTCACCGCCGATTTGTACTTGCCTATCTTGTAGTAGAGGCGCGAGTTGAGAAACTCCTTGTCGTACATCTTGCGCTGCAACTCTGCTATGCAGGCGGTGAGTTTATCGCGCTTGGGGCTGTTGGGATAATGATCCAGATATTCGTCTATGGCCATTAGCGCCTTGACGGTGTTGGTCTGATCCCTCTCGGGCTTGGGCGAGGAGTAATAGAAGCCCATGGCATACATATACTCGGCCTGCTCGGCGAAGGGGCTGGTTCGGCCGAAAGTGCGGCGGAAAGTGTCGAACAAAAGCTCGCTGGTCTGGAAATCGCCCGTATTGTACGTAGCCGCGGCGTTATAGAAACGTATGGTATCCTCGCGCGGCATACCCTGGTAGTAAGGGGTTATCTCGTCGAGCAGGGTTATGACCTTGTTGTACTTTTTGGCCTCGTAATACTTCAGGGCCTCGTGGTACATCTTGTCGTAATCCTTGCTTTTGAGGAGCTTGCTGTAATTGGTACACGAAGCCGCCCCCATAAAGAGGGTGGCCAACGCCATAAACCGGAAAATAATCTTATGCATCCTGAAAAGGCTTTGTTTCGCGCGCGCGAACGTGACAACGAGCGCAGGCGCAAAGTTATGAATTTTTAACGAGCATTGAAAGATTATATTGTATTTTGTTCTTACCTTTGTGGCGGTTTCGACAAAAATTCAATCTATATGGACATATTTGCAAGGATAAAAGAGAATGCCGGAGGTCCCATCGGCATGTACCAGAAGCTCAGCCACGGCTACTTTTCGTTTCCCAAACTCGAGGGCGAGATAGGCCCCAGGATGACGTTCCGCGGCCGCGAGGTACTAAACTGGAGCCTGAATAACTACCTGGGCCTGGCCAACCACCCCGAAGTACGCAAGGCCGACGCCGAAGGTGCGGCGCAATTCGGCATGGCGGCCCCCATGGGGGCGCGCATGATGAGCGGGCAGACCAAATGGCACGAGCAGCTGGAGCGCGAGCTGGCGGCCTTCGTAGGAAAGCCCGACGCCTTCCTGCTCAACTTCGGCTACCAGGGAATGATATCCATAATCGACTGCCTGCTCACGCGCCACGACGTGGTGGTGTACGACTCAGAGGCCCACGCATGCATCATCGACGGACTCAGGCTCCACACGGGCAAGCGTTTCGTATTTCCCCACAACGATATGGCCAGCTGCCGCAAGCAGCTCGAAAGGGCTACCAAAATGGCGGCCGAAACAGGCGGCGGCATACTGGTGATAACCGAGGGCGTATTCGGAATGAAGGGCGACCTGGGCAAACTCGACGAGATAGTGGCCATGAAGAAGGATTTCGACTTCCGCCTGCTGGTAGACGACGCGCACGGTTTCGGAACCATGGGAGCCGGAGGCAAAGGTACGCCGGAGCATTTCGGCTGCATAGACGGCGTGGACGTACTTTTCAACACTTTCGCCAAATCGATGGCCGGCATAGGCGCTTTCGTGGCGTCGGAGAAATATATAGTGGATTTCCTGCGCTACAACATGCGTTCGCAGACCTACGCCAAATCGCTCCCCATGCCGATGGTTATAGGGGCGCTCAAACGCCTCGACCTTATACGCAAGCACCCCGAATACCGCGAAAAGCTGTGGGAGATAACCCATGCCCTGCAGGACGGATTCCGCAAACGCGGTTTCGAAATAGGCTGCACACTCTCACCCGTAACGCCCGTATATATGAAAGGCGGCGTGGAGGAGGCCACCAACCTCGTGGTAGACCTGCGTGAAAAATACAACCTCTTCTGTTCGGTGGTGGTTTACCCCGTAATTCCCAAAGGAGAGATCATCCTGAGGATAATACCCACCGCCATGCACACTCTGGAAGACGTGGAGTACACACTGAATTGCTTCGACGCCTGCCGCGCCAAACTCGACGCGGGCGAATATTGCAAACCCGTACCCGACATGTCGGAAAAATAGTCGTACGACCCGAAACGCCGCGCGGACGAAAGGCAATCCTGCGTGGCGGATGGAGTCGGAGTACGTCCGGCATTGAAAAATTACCCGGCAGTTCTTTTCAGAGCTGCCGGGTAATTTTATGTATTGAGGCCGGTACGTAACAATACGCCGCGTTGTGTGCAGCGCCGGTCGTAAAAACCGCGAGTCCCGGATAAGAATCAGCGCTAACGGCAAGGACGATAATGATATGTGATCTGCCTGAAAAACAGGTTGGCGTTAATATGCGTAACGCAAAAAAACACTGCGCCTTACGATAGCGACGCTGGGCTTAGCGTGCGTCAGGTTTCGATTATCGTTTGAGTTTCAAATTCCCGTCCGGGACTCGCGTTAAAAAAGGTTTGGCGGCCCTGATGGGCCGCCAAACCTTTTTTAACGTATCAGCGCGTCAGATTTACTGCGAAACCATGGAGTTATACTCCTCGCGCGAGCCTACTATGATGTTGTCGTAATCGCGTATACCGGTTCCGGCGGGGATCAGGTGGCCGCAGATGACGTTCTCCTTGAGTTTTTCGAGCGGATCCACCTTACCCATGATGGCGGCTTCGTTCAGCACCTTGGTAGTCTCCTGGAACGACGCGGCCGACATGAAGCTGCTGGTTTGCAGCGCGGCGCGGGTTATACCCTGCAACACCTGGTTCGACGTAGCCGGGATGATATCACGCACCTGCACCAGTTTGAGGTCTTTACGCTTCAGGACGGAATTCTCGTCGCGCAGCTTGCGCACTGAGATTATTTCACCGGCCTGGACGCTCGTGGAATCGCCGGCGTCGGTCACCACAACCTTGTCGTAAAGCTCGTCGTTGACCTCCATGAACTCCCACTTGTCGGTGATCTGCTCCTCAAGGAAGCGGGTGTCGCCCGGATCCTCTATCTGCACCTTGTTCATCATCTGGCGGACGATGACCTCGAAGTGTTTGTCGTTGATCTTCACGCCCTGCATGCGGTAAACCTCCTGCACCTCGTTGACTATATACTCCTGCACCTTCGTCGGACCCTGTATGGCAAGGATATCGCCGGGGGTGATGGCTCCGTCGGAAAGAGGCATGCCCGCGCGGACATAGTCGTTCTCCTGCACCAGGATCTGGCGCGAGAGGGGAACAAGGTAACGTTTGACGTCGCCGGCCTTGGAGGTGATGACTATCTCGCGGTTACCGCGTTTGATCTTGCCGAACGAAACCTCGCCGTCGATCTCGGAGACGATGGCGGGATTGGACGGGTTGCGGGCCTCGAAAAGCTCCGTGACGCGGGGAAGACCCCCCGTGATGTCGCCCGATTTACCAACGGCCCTCGGTATCTTGATGAGGATGTTGCCAACCTTAACCTTCTCGTTCTCCTTCATCACTATGTGGGCGCCCACAGGCAGGTTGTACTGCTTCTGCTCCTCGCCCGACTTATCGAGAATGCGGATGACGGGGTTTTTGGTCTTGTCCCTAGACTCGATGATAACCTTTTCCCTGAGTCCGGTCTGCTCGTCGTACTCTTCGCGGTATGTGACGCCCTCGATAAGGTTCTCGAAGCTCACCTTACCTTCGTATTCCGATATGATAACGGCGTTGTAGGGGTCCCATTCGCAGACCAGGTCGCCTTTCGATACTTTGTCGCCGTCGTTCATGAGCAGCGTCGAGCCGTAAGGCAGGTTGTGCGTATAGAGGGTTATACCTGTGTTTTCGTCTATTATGCGAAGTTCGGAAAGGCGGCTGATAACTATCTGCGCCGTCTTGCCTTCGGCAGTCTTTACGGGTACGGTACGCAGGTCGTCTATTTCGAGTTTGCCGTTGTAGCGCGCCGTGATATTGTTCTCCACGGCAACCGCACCGGCCACACCGCCCACGTGGAACGTACGGAGGGTAAGCTGCGTGCCGGGTTCGCCGATACTCTGCGCGGCTATCACGCCCACGACTTCGCCCTTCTGTACGGGACGGCCCGTGGCAAGGTTGCGGCCATAACATTTGGCGCACACCCCGCGACGCGACTCGCATGTGAGGACGGAGCGGATCTCAACCTGCTCGACGGGCGATTTGTCTATCATAGCCGCAATCTCTTCCGTGATCTCCTCGCCGGCGGCCACGATAAGCTCGCCCGTTTGGGGATGGCGCACATCGGTGAGGGCCGTACGGCCCAGGATACGCTCGTAGAGGCTCTGCACGACATCTTCGTTACGCTTGACCGCCGTAGCGTTCAGGCCGCGCAACGTGCCGCAATCCTCCTCGTTGATGATCACGTCCTGTGCGACGTCCACCAGGCGGCGGGTGAGGTAACCGGCATCGGCCGTCTTGAGAGCCGTGTCGGCCAGACCCTTACGGGCGCCGTGGGTGGAGATGAAGTACTCCAACACCGAAAGACCCTCCTTGAAGTTGGAGAGGATGGGATTTTCGATTACCTGTCCGCCCTCGCTGCCCGACTTCTGCGGTTTGGCCATAAGGCCCCGCATACCCGAAAGCTGGCGTATCTGCTCTTTAGATCCCCGAGCGCCCGAATCGAGCATCATATAAACGGGGTTGAAGCCGTCCTGGTCGGAAATAAGGTGGTCGAGTACCGTCTTTGTGAGTTTGGAGTTGATATTGGTCCAGATGTCGATAACCTGGTTGTAACGCTCATTGTTGGTGATGGCTCCGTTGTTATAGTATTCCAGCACCTCGTCTACGCGGTCATAGCCCTCCCTGATGAGCTTGCTCTTCTCCTCGGGAATGAGTACTGCGTCGAGGTTGAACGACAAACCACCCCTGAAGGCCATCTGGTAGCCGAGGTTCTTGATGTCGTCGAGGAACACGGCGGCTTTGTCCGCGCCGGCCTTCTTCATCACAAGGCCGATGATATCCCTGAGCGAACGCTTGGTAAGAAGTTCGTTGATATAGCCCACCTCGGCGGGGACCACCTGGTTGAAGATGATACGGCCTATGGTCGTCTCCACCATCTCCTTTTTAGGCTGTCCGGCGTCGTCCACGGTGTCTACCACCACTTTGACGGTGGCGTGAAGCTCCGCCGCACCCTCGTTGTAGGCTATGATGGCCTCCTCGGCGCCATAGAACTTAAGGCCCTCGCCCTTGGCTCCCTTGCGCGGCTTGGTGATATAATAGAGTCCCAGTACCATGTCCTGTGAAGGCACGGTGATAGGCGCTCCGTTGGCCGGGTTGAGAATATTGTGCGAACCGAGCATCAGTATCTGCGCCTCCAGTATGGCGGCGTTGCCAAGCGGGAGGTGTACCGCCATCTGGTCGCCGTCGAAGTCGGCGTTGAAGGCCGTACACGAAAGCGGGTGCAGCTGGATCGCCTTACCCTCGATAAGTTTGGGCTGGAAAGCCTGTATACCGAGGCGGTGAAGGGTCGGGGCGCGGTTAAGCAGCACCGGGTGTCCCTTAAGCACGTTTTCCAATATATCCCAAACCACCGGATCGCGGCGGTCGATGATCTTCTTGGCCGATTTCACCGTCTTGACTATTCCGCGCTCTATGAGCTTGCGGATGATGAACGGTTTGTAAAGTTCGGCGGCCATATCTTTAGGCAGACCGCACTCGTGCATCTTAAGCTCGGGACCGACCACGATAACCGAGCGGGCCGAATAGTCCACCCTTTTACCCAGAAGGTTTTGGCGGAAGCGGCCCTGCTTACCCTTAAGGCTGTCACTGAGCGATTTGAGCGGGCGATTACTTTCGGTCTTCACGGCGTTGCTCTTGCGCGAGTTGTCGAAGAGCGAATCAACGGCCTCCTGAAGCATACGTTTTTCGTTGCGCAGGATAACCTCCGGGGCCTTTATCTCTATGAGCCTCTTAAGGCGGTTGTTACGTATTATGACGCGGCGGTACAGGTCGTTCAGATCGCTCGTGGCGAAACGTCCTCCGTCGAGAGGCACCAGCGGGCGCAACTCGGGCGGGATAACCGGAACCACCTTGAGTACCATCCATTCGGGTTTATTGACGGCCTTGGATTCGCGGAAAGCCTCGATGACGTGCAAGCGCTTGAGCGCCTCGCTCTTACGCTGTTGCGAAGTTTCGTGATAGGCCTTGTGGCGCAGTGAGTTGGTGAGCGAATCGAGATCCACCTTCTCCAGCAGGGTGTAGATGGCCTCCGCGCCCATCATGGCTATGAACTTCTCGGGATCGCTGTCTTCGAGGTGCTGGTTGCCCTTGGGGAGCGCGGCCACTATGTCGAGGTACTCCTTTTCGGCCAGCAGGTCGAGGTTGTTGACGCCGTTGGCCGCGGCCGCTCCGGCCTGCACGACCACGTAACGCTCGTAATATACTATGGCCTCCAGTTTCTTCGAAGGGATGCCGAGCAGGTAGCCTATCTTGGAGGGCAACGAACGGAAATACCATATATGGACCACGGGAACGACCAGCGAGATGTGTCCCATACGCTCGCGGCGCACCTTCTTCTCCGTAACTTCCACCCCGCAGCGGTCGCACACAATACCTTTGTAGCGTATGCGCTTGTATTTCCCGCAGTGGCACTCGAAATCCTTGACTGGACCGAAGATGCGTTCGCAGAAAAGACCGTCCCTCTCAGGTTTGTAGGTGCGGTAGTTGATCGTTTCGGGTTTGAGAACCTCGCCGCTCGAATTTTCCAGGATCTCCTCGGGCGAAGCGAGGCCTATGGAGATCTTGTTGAAACTCACTGCAGGCTTGTTGTCTTTTTTGAATGACATATTATCTCTTTTTTCTTTTTCTCCAAACATTTTGCAAAGAGGCGATGGCCGCAAAGCCGCCGGCATCCTATGCGCCGTCCCGGCCCCGGGCTACAATCCCCTTTAGTCGAGCTTGACGCTTATGGCCAAACCGCGAAGCTCGTGCAGCAGCACGTTGAGCGACTCGGGTATGCCCGCCTGCGGCAGGTTGTCTCCCTTGACTATGGCTTCATAAGCCTTGGCGCGGCCCATGACGTCGTCGGACTTGATGGTCAGGATCTCCTGCAGGATGTTGGCGGCGCCGAAAGCCTCCAGGGCCCAGACCTCCATCTCGCCGAAACGCTGGCCCCCGAACTGCGCTTTACCGCCCAGCGGCTGCTGGGTGATGAGCGAGTACGGGCCGATGGAACGCGCGTGCATCTTGTCGTCGATCATGTGGCCCAGCTTCAGCATGTATATCACGCCCACCGTGGCCGGCTGGTCGAAGCGCTCGCCCGTGCCGCCGTCGTAGAGGTAAGTGCGGCCGCTGCGCGGTATGCCGGCCTTGCCTGCATATTCGTTGATCTGCTCGAGCGAAGCTCCGTCGAAGATAGGAGTGGCGAATTTGAGGCCAAGCTCCTTGCCGGCCCAACCCAGTACGGTCTCGTAGATCTGGCCGAGGTTCATACGCGAAGGCACGCCCAACGGGTTGAGTACGATATCCACTATCGAGCCGTCTTCAAGGAAGGGCATATCCTCGTCCCTGACGCACTTGGCCACGATACCTTTGTTACCGTGGCGTCCGGCCATCTTGTCGCCCACTTTCAGCTTGCGCTTCTTGGCTATATAGACTTTGGCCAACTGTATGATGCCTGCGGGAAGTTCGTCGCCGTTGGTTATGTTGTATTTCTCGCGTTTCAACGCCGCGTCGCACTCCTTGTATTTGAGGATGTAGTTGTTTACAGCCTTGCTCACAAGGGCGTCTATGCGCTCGTCGCCCGTCCACTTGTCTCCCGAAAGGTTAAGGTAATCTATCGAATCCAGGAGTTTCTGCGAGAACCTGGTTCCCTTGGCCACCAGCTCGGCTCCGAAATAGTCGGTAATGCCAGTGGTGGTTTTATCCTTGAGCAGCACCCACAGTTTCTCCAGCAGGCGCGCCTTGAGGGCGGCGGTGTCTTTGGCGAATGTGGCGTCGATCTTTTCGAGCTGCGCCTTTTCGCTCTGCTTGCCTTTCTTATTGTCTTTCTGGACGCGGCTGAATAGCTTTTTATCCACCACCACGCCGTAGAGCGAGGGCTGCGCCTTGAGTGAGGCGTCCTTGACGTCTCCCGCCTTGTCGCCGAAGATGGCGCGCAGCAGTTTCTCCTCGGGCGACGGATCGCTTTCGCCTTTCGGCGTGATCTTGCCTATGAGGATATCGCCGGGCTTGACGTTGGCTCCGATACGGATTATACCGTTCTCGTCCAAATCTTTGGTCGCCTCTTCGCTTACGTTGGGGATGTCGGAGGTGAGTTCCTCTACGCCGCGTTTGGTGTCGCGCACCTCCATTATGTATTCGTCCACATGCACCGAGGTGAATATATCCTCGCGCATGATGCGCTCCGAGATGACGATGGCGTCCTCGAAGTTATAGCCTTTCCAGGGCATGAACGCCACCTTCAGGTTGCGGCCTATGGCCAACTCGCCCTGTTGGGTGGAGTAGCCTTCGGTGAGCATCTGGCCTTTAACCACCTTGTCGCCCTTCATCACCGTGGGTTTGAGGGTGATGGAGGTGTTCTGGTTGGTCTTGCGGTAGCGCGGCAGCTCGTAAACCGTCACTTCGGGATCGAAGCTAACGAGTTTTTCGTCGTCCGTAAGGTCGTATTTTATATGTATCTGGCGCGCGTCGGCGAAAACCACCTCTCCCGAGCCTTCCGCTATGATATGTATGCGGCTGTCGGCCATCATATCCTTCTCCAGGCCGGTTCCCACTATGGGGGCCTCGCAGGTGATGAGGGGTACCGCCTGGCGCATCATGTTCGATCCCATCAGCGCGCGGTTGGCGTCGTCGTGTTCCAGGAAGGGGATCAACGATGCGGCTATGGAGGCGATCTGGTTGGGAGCCACGTCCATATAATCCACTTCGCCGGCGGTCACCACGGGGAAATCGCTCTCCACCCTCGACTGGATGCGCTCCGGCTCGAGGAAGTTGCCCTTCTCGTCCAGAGGCGCGTTGGCCTGCGCTATGGTCAGGTGTTCCTCCTCCTCGGCGCTCATATAGACTATGCCCTTGTCTGTCAGATCCACGCGGCCTTCGGCCACTTTGCGGTAGGGCGTCTCTATGAAGCCCATCTCGCTAACCTTGGCATAGACGCACATCGACGATATAAGGCCGATGTTCGGACCTTCGGGCGTTTCTATGGGGCAGAGGCGGCCGTAGTGGGTATAGTGTACGTCGCGCACCTCGAAGCCCGCCCTCTCCCTCGACAGACCGCCGGGACCCAGGGCCGACATACGGCGTTTGTGGGTCATTTCGGCCAGGGGGTTGGTTTGGTCCATGAACTGCGAAAGCTGGTTGGTGCCGAAGAACGAGTTGATAACGCTCGACAGGGTCTTTGCGTTTATAAGGTCCACCGGCGTGAACACCTCGTTGTCGCGGACGTTCATCCTCTCGCGGATGGTACGCGCCATGCGGACGAAGCCCACGGAGAACTGGTTGGCCAACTGCTCGCCCACCGTGCGGACGCGGCGGTTGGAGAGGTGGTCGATATCGTCAACGTCGGTCTTGGAATTGATGAGTTGGATGAGGTACTTGATAATGGCTATCATGTCCTCCTTGGTGAGTATCCTTATCGCCGGATCGATCTCCAGACCCAGTTTTTTGTTGATGCGGAAACGGCCCACCTCGCCCAGGTCGTAGCGCTTGTCGGAGAAGAAGAGCTTCTCGATAACGTCGCGGGCAGTGGCCTCGTCGGGCGGCTCGGAGTTGCGCAGTTGGCGATAGATATAGACCACGGCCTCCTTCTCGGAGTTGCAGGGGTCTTTCTGCAGGGTGTTGTAAACTATGGAATAGTCGACGCCGGACTGCGATTCCTTATGCAACAGGATGCTTTTGGCGCCCGACTCCGTTATTTCGTCTATGTGTTCTTTTTCGAGGATGGTCTCGCGGTCAACGATTATCTCGTTACGCTCTATCGACACCACTTCGCCGGTATCCTCGTCCACGAAGTCCTCCACCCAGGTCTTCAGTACCCTGGCGGCAAGTTTGCGGCCAACGGCCTTGGCCAGGTTGCTCTTAGACACCTTCACCTCGTCGGCCAGATCGAATATCTCGAGTATCTGGCGGTCCGATTCGTAGCAGATGGCCCTGAGCAGGGTGGTTACCGGCAATTTCTTTTTGCGATCGATGTAGGCGTACATCACGTTGTTGATGTCCGTGGCGAACTCGATCCACGACCCCTTGAAGGGGATGATGCGGGCGGAATAGAGTTTCGTGCCGTTGGTGTGCATGCTCTGGCCGAAGAAAACGCCAGGCGAGCGGTGGAGCTGCGAAACGATGACCCTCTCCGCGCCGTTGATGACGAACGTTCCGGCAGGCGTCATATAGGGGATCGTACCGAAATAGACGTCCTGCACCACCGTGTCGAAATCCTCATGCTCCGAATCGGTGCAATATAGTTTCAACTTGGCTTTCAGCGGCACACTGTACGTCAGGCCCCTCTCGAGACACTCCTCGATGGAGTAGCGCGGGGGGTCGACGTAATAATCTATGAATTCGAGGACGAAGTTATTCCGGGTATCCGTGATCGGGAAATTTTCCATGAACACCTTATAGAGTCCCTCGTTCTTGCGGTTCTCGGCGGTAGTGTCCAGTTGGAAAAAGTCGTGAAACGATTTCAGCTGTATTTCCAGGAAGTCGGGATAGGGCATCCGGCTGGTTACCTGCGAAAAGCTGATTCTCTGGTTTGTCTGCTTTAAGGACATCGTCTTGCGATATATTGTAAGTGTCGCTATTATTAATTCCGATAGCGTCGGTAAGGCGTCAGCGCAAACTTTGCAAAACTGAACGCCTCGTTTTAAAGAACATATTGCTATTTAACCGATAGCCCGGTAAATCTGAAGATCCAACCCGTCAAAACCGGCGCGGAATCCCGATCGGCCGTACATTGCGTCCGCCACACGAAAGCCGCCGGAAGTGGCCGGGGTCCGAAGGGACCGGCCGTAAAGAGGGCGTGCAAAACATAGTGTGCGGTATGCGCAACCGATCTAATAAGGAAAGGTATAGAGCCTACCTTGTAGGCTCTATACCTGATTTGTTGACTTGGGCTTAAATTATTTAAGCTCAACTTCAGCACCAGCCTCCTCGAGTTGGGCTTTGATGCTTTCGGCTTCTTCTTTCGAAACGCCTTCCTTAACAGCTTTCGGAGCGCCGTCAACGAGGTCTTTAGCCTCTTTCAGGCCGAGACTGGTGATATCTTTAACGACTTTAACAACCTGCAATTTAGCTTGGCCGGCCGAAGTGAGGATTACGTCGAACGCGGTCTTCTCAGCGGCGGCGGCGGGAGCGTCGCCAGCGGCGGGAGCGGCTGCAACGGCTACTGCGGCGGCGGCCGGCTCGATGCCGTACTCTTCTTTGAGGATCTTGGCCAGTTCGGTTACGTCTTTAACTGTCAGGTTTACCAACTCTTCAGCTAATTTTTTGATGTCTGCCATAATGGTCTGGAAATGTTAAATTATTTGTTTTCTGTTTTTTTAGTTGTTGCGTTCTTCGAGGCTCTTCACGAGGCCTGCGATTTTGCCTCCGCCTGCAGCCTGCAGGGCAGAGATGACATTCTGGGCAGGAGACTGCAGCATGCCGATGATCTGGCCGATGAGTTCCTCCTTGCTCTTGATGTTGATAAGATCCTCCAGCGCACCTTCGCCGACAAATACCGACTCCTGCGCCCATGCACCTTTCAGGATGGGTTTGGGATTGGTCTTGCGGAACTCCTTGATAAGGGCGGCGGGAGCCTTGGCGTTATCGCAGAACATAACGGAAGTAGATCCTTCCAATACGCCTACGAGTTGCGCGTCGGCCTTCTCCACCTTCTCGAGGGCCTTGGTGAAAAGGGTGTTCTTTACCACCACCAGACTGATCTGCCTGTCGAAGCACTGGCGGCGCAAAGCAGCCGTCTGTTGTGCGTCCAGACCCGATATATCGGTCAGGTAGAAGTGGGGATACTGTTGGAGCTTCTCGGCCAGAGTGTCTATGATTACTCTTTTTTCTTCCCTGTTCATAGTTTACTGGATTGATTTGGTGTCAACCGACTTGGGGTCGATCTGTAAGCCGGGGCTCATAGTAGTGGAAAGATAGATACTCAGCATGTAAGTCCCTTTGGCCGCAGAAGGTTTGAGCTTCTGGATCATGTCGATGAACACCCTGGCGTTATCGACGAGCTTGTCGGCCGTAAAGGAAACTTTGCCTACAGAAGAGTGGATGATACCGAATTTGTCGACCTTGAAGTCGATCTTACCGGCTTTCACTTCCTGAACGGCCTTGCCTACCTCCATCGTAACGGTACCCGTCTTGGGGTTGGGCATAAGGCCGCGCGGACCCAGGATACGTCCCAGAGCGCCAACCTTGGCCATTACGTTGGGGGTGGTGATGATGACGTCTACGTCGGTCCAACCGCCTTTGATCTTCTCGATATAGTCGTCCATGCCTACATAGTCGGCGCCGGCCTCTTTGGCCTCGGCCTCTTTGTCGGGGGTGCAAAGCACCAGTACGCGTACAGTCTTGCCAGTGCCGTGGGGAAGGGTAACCACGCCGCGAACCATCTGGTTGGCTTTGCGCGGGTCTACGCCCAGGCGGATGTCAAGGTCTACCGACGCATCGAACTTCGTAAAGGTGATATCCTTAAGAAGGGCTGCCGCCTCGCTAAGTTTATAGAGCTTGTTTGGCTCAACTTTGGCGAGCGCTGTTTTCATGTTCTTTGTCAGCTTGCTCATACTCTTTCTTATAATTTAGGAAATTCACCTACGACGTTGATACCCATGCTGCGCGCCGTTCCGGCGACCATTCGCATGGCGGACTCAAGCGTGAAGCAGTTCATATCCGGAGCTTTATCCTTGGCGATTTCCATCACCTGATCCCAGGTAACCTGACCAACCTTCTTACGGTTGGGTTCGGCCGACCCGCTCTGGACTTTGGCAGCTTCTTTGAGCTGTACGGCTACTGGCGGCTGTTTGACGATAAAGTCGAAAGACTTATCGCTGTAAACGGTAATGATGACCGGCAGCACTTTCCCCGGCCTGTCCTGTGTGCGTGCATTGAACTGCTTGCAGAAGTCCATGATGTTGACGCCTTTCGATCCCAGGGCGGGACCGACAGGAGGGGAAGGATTTGCGGCACCACCTTTGATCTGCAATTTGATAAATGCAGCAACCTCTTTTGCCATAATTTTCCTTGTCTTTTAATTACTCTTTTTCAACTTGCATAAAGCTCAACTCCATGGGAGTCTTGCGTCCGAATATCTTAACGGAGACGGTAAGTTTCTTCCGTTCGTTGTCCACGGCCTCGATGGTTCCCGAAAAACTCGAGAAGGGACCATCGGTAACTTTGACCGTTTCGCCTTCGAAGAAAGGTACTTCATTCTCCTCTTCGCCCGCACTCATTTCGTCGACCCTGCCGAGAATACGCGCAACCTCCTGTGGACGGAGGGGCGTAGCCTGCATCATTTTGCCGGCCTCTTTCGAGTCGCCGAGGAAGCCGAGTACGTTGGGCGTGTTGCGTAAGATAAGCGGAATTTCTCCTACAAACGCTGCTTCAACCAATACATAACCGGGGAACGAAACACGCTCCTTGCTGACCTTTTTGCCGTTGCGGATCTGATAGACCTTCTCGGTGGGGATCAGCACCTGGGAGATATAGTCTTCAAGGTGGAGGTGGCGTATTTCGGATTCGATATACTCCTTCACCTTTTTCTCCTTACCCCCTATGGCGCGTACCACGTACCACTGTTTCTGCTCTTTTTCACTCATTTTCGGAAGCTGTTAACGAGTTAGTAAAGCAGGCTGTATATGGATTTCATAATGGTCTCGAACGACAAGTCCATAGCCAGGATCACCAGGGCAAAGATCAGCGACGCCACCATTACGACGATCGCCGAACCCTGAAGTTCCTTCCATGTGGGCCACGCTACCTTCTGAACGAGCTCCGTGTAGGATTCTTTAATATAATTTACTGCTTTCATGGTCTGTAAATTTTGCAGGAGTGGAGGGATTCGAACCCCCATCAACGGTTTTGGAGACCGCTATTCTGCCCTTGAACTACACTCCTATTTATATGTTTTTCCGAAATATGGCGCAACCGCTTCCTTGCTTCGGTCGTACAAAATGGTCTCGCACAATAGTGCGCTCACATTTTGTCCTCACTCGCGGCGTCGCATTTGCATCCCTATTTCAAAAAAACGCCGCTCGCTTACCTTGTTACTTTTACTCGGTATCGACGCAACCGCTTCCTTGCTTCGGTCGTACAAAATGGTCTCGCACAATAGTGCGCTCACATTTTGTCCTCACTCGCGGCGTCGCATTTGCATCCCTGTTTCAAAAAACGCCGACAGTTATACAGGGGCGGGGCGCTTGCGGTTTCCCGCCCCTGCTTGCTGTCTGTTGATTTCCGCTGCCGGCAACCCGGAAACGGGCCTTTCGGAAACGGCGCCGGACGATTTACGCCGGCCCGGTAACCCGGAATTATTCTACGATCTTGGTGATCTGACCGGCACCTACGGTACGGCCGCCCTCGCGGATAGCGAAGCGCAGACCAACGTTCAGAGCTACGGGGTAGATAAGCGTAACGGTGATGGTGGTGTTGTCGCCGGGCATGATCATGTCCACGCCTGCGGGCAGTTCGCACTCACCAGTTACGTCAAGCGTACGCAGGTAGAACTGGGGACGGTATTTGTTGTGGAACGGAGTGTGACGGCCGCCCTCTTCTTTCTTCAGGATATAAACCTCTGCTTCGAATACGGTGTGCGGGGTTATCGAACCGGGTTTGGCGATAACCATACCGCGCTTAACCTCTTTCTTATCGATACCGCGCATCAGCAGACCAACGTTGTCGCCGGCCTCGCCCGAGTCGAGCAGTTTGCGGAACATCTCAACGCCGGTGCAGGTGGAGGTGAGGGGCTTTTCGCCTTTCTCGCGCAGACCTACGATCTCAACGGGGTCGCCAACCTTGATGATGCCGGTTTCGATACGGCCCGTAAGAACGGTACCGCGGCCGGTGATCGAGAATACGTCCTCGACGGGCATAAGGAAGGGCTTTTCGTTTTCGCGGGGAGGAATGGGAATGTATTCGTCAACGGCATCCATCAGCTCCATGATCTTTTCTTCCCACTTGGCTTCGCCGTTAAGGCCGCCGAGTGCGGAACCGCGGATAACGGGAGCGTTGTCGCCGTCGAAGTTGTAGAAGCTCAGCAGCTCGCGGACTTCCATCTCAACGAGCTCCAGCATCTCTTCGTCGTCAACCATGTCGACCTTATTGAGGAACACCACGATACGCGGAACGTTCACCTGACGGGCAAGCAGGATGTGCTCGCGGGTCTGGGGCATCGGACCATCGGTGGCGGCAACTACGATTATGGCGCCGTCCATCTGAGCGGCTCCCGTAACCATGTTCTTAACGTAGTCGGCGTGGCCCGGGCAGTCTACGTGGGCGTAGTGGCGCTTGGCGGTCGAGTACTCTACGTGCGAAGTGTTGATGGTTATACCACGCTCTTTTTCCTCGGGAGCGTTGTCGATAGAATCGAACGAACGGAGTTCCGACAGACCTTTTTTGGCCAGAACGGTGGTGATAGCGGCGGTAAGGGTGGTTTTACCGTGGTCAACGTGGCCGATGGTACCGATGTTCACGTGCGGTTTCGACCTGTCAAATTTTTCTTTTGCCATAATCTTGAGTTATTTGAAATTTGTTTATGCTTTTGGTTCTTCTTTTTCGTTCGAACAGCGCGCCCGGCCCGTTTTGTTAAATCTCGCCGGACAAACCAACCAAAACCAGATCCGAACACAAAACGTCCGATCTGATTCCGCTTGCTTTACCCGACACTTCGCTAAAGGCGAAGCTGCTCTCTTCCAACTTATTGAGCCGATGGAGGGATTCGAACCCCCGACCAGCTGATTACAAATCAGCTGCTCTGGCCAACTGAGCTACATCGGCAGTTTACTCCAATTTGGGCCACAAAAATACGAATAAATAATCAATACGCAAAAAAATGCCCTCAAAAATACCGTGCGACGATGAAAATATGCCCAGCAATCCCCGACCCACCCAAAAATCAAGGCGCAATCAGGCGCGAAAGTACAATACTTTTCAACAAAAAACAAACAATCCGACCCTTATCGCGCCATTACGGATCAAAATGCATTAGGAAAACGCGGGTTTTTGCACTATATTTGTAAAAATAGGGTCATTGGATCCGTTTAAATTTTCTTATCCCGCCGCTATAACGGACGTCGAATGCGGGCGGGAAGCGAATGCGGAATGGTTTTGTCCGCCAAATCAGTGTTGCAATGGTATTGGATACAGGTAATTTTCTACTCATAGGCTCCGCCTTGCTTTTCGCCAGCGTATTGGTCAGCAAAGCCGGCTCCCGTTTCGGCGTACCGGCCCTGGTGCTTTTCCTGGGCGTAGGCATGATCTTCGGCAACGACGGGGTGGGCATACAGTTCAATTCACCGCAGGCCGCCCAATTCATAGGTATGTTCTCCCTGAGCATCATACTGTTTTCGGGCGGTATGGACACCAAATTCGCCGAAATACGCCCAGTACTGGGGCCGGGAATAACTCTGGCCACGCTGGGCGTGGTGTTGATGACCGCCCTGACCGGAGGTTGCATATACGGGCTGTCGTTGCTTTTCGGCGACTTTATCCAGCTTTCGTTTGCAGAGTCGATGCTTTTGGCCGCAGTGATGTCGTCCACCGACTCGGCCTCGGTGTTCTCCATACTGCGTTCCAAGAAAAAAGGCCTGGAGTACCAGCTGCGGCCGTTGCTCGAGCTGGAAAGCGGCAGCAACGACCCGATGGCCTACATGCTAACCATATTGCTCATAGAATACACCTCCGCCGGAGGGATAGACACATGGATGGCCATATGGATGTTCATCGTTCAGATGAGCGTAGGCGCGGTGGCGGGCTATCTCCTCGGACGTCTGGCGGTGCTGCTGATGAACCGCATACACCTCGAAAACCATTCGCTTTACCCGGTGTTGCTGCTCTCGACGGTGTTTTTTATCTTCTCGCTCACCGACCTGGTGAAAGGTAACGGCTACCTGGCCGTATACATAGCCGGGCTGGTCATAGGCAACTACAAGATGACCTACAAACGCAGTATGGCGGGTTTCTTCGACGGATTCACCTGGCTGGCACAGATCATCGTCTTTCTGACCCTCGGCCTGTTGGTCAATCCCTCCGACCTGCTGCATGTGACGGGAGTTGGCGCGCTTATCGCCGTAATCATGATATTCATCGCCCGGCCCGTCGTGGTGGCGGTGTGCATGGCTCCGTTCAAAGGATATTCCACCAAAGCCAAGGCGTACGTTTCGTGGGTTGGCCTTCGCGGCGCCGTACCTATAATATTCGCCACCTATCCCATGATAGCCGGAATTACGCACTCGAACACATTCTTCAATATAGTGTTCTGCATCACCCTAATATCGCTGCTCTTGCAGGGGACGACGGTGGGTTACGCGGCCGACCTGCTGGGGCTGTCCACCGAATCGCGCGAGGCGAGTTTCGACATAACGCTGCCGGAGAAGATAAAGGCGGCCATATCCGAGATGGACGTCGTGCCGGAATTGCTGCAAAGCAGCAACAGGCTCTCCGACCTGTCGCTGCCCGAAAACACCGTGGTGGTGATGGTAAAGCACAAGAACAGATACTGTATCCCCGACAAGAAGACCAAACTGCAGGAGGGCGACAAACTGCTGGTGATAAGCCAGAACGACGAAGAGCTAAGGAAAGAGTACCAGGATCTGATCAACCCCATTCCGAGATGACGGCTTTACGTAAGACGTGCGGCCCACGATAACGCCTCTCCGGCTTGTGAAAGCTCCTCTCCGTCGAGGGTGCGGCTCTGGCGCAGCCACTCCATTGCCCGCGCAGAGGCGTTATACTCCACGGGCAGGGTGACGAGTGCGAACACGGCCGTTATGGCCACCATCGACACACCTATATAGAATATGTAGGGCTGGTTGCCCATGGCCATAATGGCTATGCCGGCCAGAAGCACCCATGTAGACCATTGCGAGGAGAAACTTATCACCGGAGCCAGCGCCGAGCGCATCCTGAGCGGAGCATAGGCCCTGGCGTGCTGCACGGCGTGTCCGCACTCGTGGGCGGCCACAGCCGCGGCGGCCACGCTGTTCGAATCATAGACGCTGCGGCTCAGGTTGACGGTTTTGTTGCGGGGGTCGAAATGGTCGGTCAGGTGTCCGGCCACCGACGTTACCGTAACGTCGTGGACGCCGTTGTCGCGCAACATCTTTTCGGCCACCTCACGGCCCGTAAGCCCTCCGGGGAAGGGTTTGCGGGAGTATTTCGCGAAAACGGATTGCAGGCGTCCCTGGACTATCATGCCCACTACGCCTATGAGTATTATCAGTATGTATTCCGCTGCCATCTATACCGTTGTTTAGGAAATTTTATCTTTTCGAAAGTTATTATGAAGCCGGGGAATTAAAACCGACCCCGACATTAGAACGCAACGGCCGCGCATTTATTTTTTCCGGCAGGTGTAATAGGCGTTGGCCTGTTGGCGCGGCGTTATCACTATCTGGTCTATATTGACGTGTTCGGGCTGGCCTACGGCCCACGTCACCGCATCGGCGATATCGTCGCCCGTAAGTGGTGTAACGCCTTCGTAGACGGCGTCGGCGCGGGCCTGGTCGCCGTGGAAACGCACAACGGAGAACTCCGTCTCGACCATACCCGGGCAAATCTCCGTAACCTTTATGCCTGCGCCGAGGAAATCTATGCGCATGCCCTGGCTCAGGGCGTGGACGGCATGCTTGCTGGCGCAGTAGACGGCTCCGTTCTCGTAGGTCTGCATACCGGCTATCGAGCCTATGTTGACTATATGTCCACCGCCGCGGGCCATCATCATGGGAGCCACCTTGCGGGTGATGTACAAAAGTCCTTTTACGTTGGTGTCTATCATGGCGTCCCAGTCGAGCGGATCGCCCTGGTCTATATGTTCCAGGCCGGCGGCAAGGCCGGCGTTGTTGACCAGCAGGCATGGCGAGCGCCACTCTTCGGGCAGCGCGTCGAGGGCGGCCTCCGTGCGGACGCGATCGCGGATGTCGAAACCGAGCGGCAGCACGTGGGTCTTGAATTCGGCGGCTATCTGTTTTTTGAGTTCGCGCAGCCTCGGCGCGCGGCGGCCGGTGATGATAAGGTCGTACCCCTCGGCGGCCAGCGCCAGGGCGACGGCCTCGCCTATACCGGAAGTGGCTCCGGTGACTATCGCAGTTTTTCCCATAGCTATTTGGTGTAAACGTATTTCTCCCCCTCGTGCAGGATCGTTACGGAAGCCTCCGCTGACGGCTCCACACACCCCACCACGCGGGCGTCTATGCCGAAGAGTTGCGAAATGGCTATAATATCCCCGGCCGCCGCAGGGTCGACGTACAGCTCCATGCGGTGGCCCATGTTGAACACCTGGAACATCTCACGCATGGAGGCCCCGCTTTGAGCGCCAATTATACGGAACAGGGGAGGAGGGGAGAAAAGGTTGTCTTTCACCACATTCACTCCTTCGATGAAGTGCAACGCCTTGGTCTGTCCGCCGCCGCTGCAATGCACCATGCCGCCCACGGCGCCGCGGCATTCGCGCAGCACCCTCGTTATCACAGGCGCATAGGTGCGAGTGGGCGACAGTACCAGTTTACCCATCGTCGTCGTATAGCCTTCCGCCTCTACGGGATCAGTCAAGGCGTATCCGCCTGTGTATACCAGGTCGGCAGGGATGCCCCCGTCGAACGTCTCGGGAAACATCTCCCCGACGGTTTTGGCAAAGACGTCGTGGCGGGCCGAGGTGAGGCCGTTGCTTCCCATACCGCCGTTGTATTCGGTTTCGTAGACTGCTTTGCCCGACGAACTAAGGCCAACCACAACCTGTCCGGGACGTATGCCGTCGTTGCTGATAACCTCGCTGCGGCGTATGCGCGCGGTTACGGTGCTGTCTACTATCACGGTGCGGACGAGATCGCCCACGTCGGCCGTCTCGCCGCCGGTGGAATATATTCCGAAGCCGTGCGAGCGCATGGCCTCGAGAAACTCCTCGGTGCCGTTGATGATCTCGGCTATGACCTCGCGGGGGATAAGGCGTTTGTTGCGTCCTATGGTGGACGAGAGCAGCACGTTGTCCGTCACGCCCACGCAGAGGAGGTCGTCGGTGTTCATCACCACGGCGTCCTGGGCTATGCCCCGCCACACCGAAAGATCGCCCGTGGCGCGCCAGTAGGCGTAGGCCAGCGACGACTTGGTGCCGGCCCCGTCGGCGTGCATCACTACGCCCCAGTCCGGATCGCCGGTGAGGATGTCGGGGATAACCTTGCAAAAAGCCCCGGGGAACAATCCCTTGTCTATGTTTTTGATGGCCGCGTGGACATCCTCTTTCGAAGAGGAAACGCCCCTGCCCGCGTAGCGCGACGTGGATTCCATAATTTATCCGTATTACCCCGCAAAGTTAATATATTATGCCGTGGTATGCAATAAAAAACGGGAGCGGCCGACGCCGCTCCCGTTTTTCCGATGGTTCACAGGGATTACGGCCGGTTATATCAGTATGCCGCTTATGACAAGGGCATAGCTGTCGGCCGCGGTCGTGTTCTTAAGGAAGAAGTTGCCGCTGCCGCTGCAAGGGACGAACTTGAGCGTCACCGACGCTCCCGCGGGGATGGTAACCACCGGCTCCTGGTCCGACGAAACGATGAACACGTTCTCCAGCCCCTCGCCGGCGTTTTCCCTGATATTCATTGTTGTCAGGTACTTGTATGCGCCGCCGTTGATACTGTAGCACACGCCCATTTTCGTTTTTCCGTTGCCTGGCCGACGTACGTTGGCCATAATGTATTGCAGACGCATGGCGTTACCGGCGGGTGCGGTGAAGGTGGTGTAAAAATAAGCTGTTTCGTCTATAATATCCTGCGGGGTAAGCGTCGCGGACGTATTGAACGTATTGCCTCCGAGCCACGAAGGCCCCTGTCCGCCGGCGGGGGTGCCGTCTGTGCGGGTGAGGTTTTGGCTCAGCGTTACCGTCAACGGGCTTATGGCCGGACTTTCGTTACAGGTGGCCACGCCCGACGTAGAGGTCGTGAGCAAGTGCCATTTGAGCGAGAACGGGGTTTCGTCCACGCCGCTGTTCCAGTCGAGGGTGGCCGTGTAGAGCATTCCTCCGACGAATCCGTTTTCGGGTATGGTTTTGGTGAATGTCCTCGTCCCTTTGTTCGTTTGCAGGCGTACCTTAACCTGTTTGCCTCCCGGATGCGTGGCGTTATTGAGATTTGTCGTAACCGACATCCAATATTTCGCGGCGGTGGCCGACAGCGACGGAGTGTCGGCGGCCGTAAGGCTCACGGCGGAGCCAAAAACATCACTCTGGCTCGGCTCCCACTCTATATAGTTAAGGAATGTCTTATTGCCGTCCATATCCTCCAGAGATATCCTCTGAAGTTTGACGTCGGGATCGGTGTCGGAGCCGGAGTTGATTATGTCGAACTCGAGCAAAGCGGAATACGAAGAAAACGCCAAACCATCCGATGCCGAATACGATAAATTCTGGGCATAAATGAACGCGCTTTGCCCGATATGGCCGCTGTTACCGGCCGCAGATTGCGTCTGGTTGACCGGGTGCGTTTCGCGTATCCAGGCATCGTCCACCAACAGCGCCGGGAACGCCGTGTAATTTTTACCCTCCTCCAAAGGCAGGGCCGCCTCGGAAGAGAACAGCGCCGAAGCGGCGTCTTCCTGCGGTTCTGCAGTGAACAATCCCATAAACTCATATGTATCACCGTCGAAGACTTTGATCTGGTCGCCGGCGCTCCAAAGCAGTTGCCGGCCATTGTCACCGCCGAGGCTCGTCCGTCCTTCCGGGGTTATCCACTCCGATTCCGCGAAGTCGGCGTTGCCGCCGCGCCCGGCTTCCGCCGGCGTCTGGATCGAGGCGATGATATATTGCTTCTTAGGGGCGGGCTGCTTGTCGGCCTGCTCGCGAGTGCAACCGAAAGCCGCTGCGGCAATGGCTGCTAAGGCGAATATACGTTTCATGGCGTGTGAGATTTTCCCGTTATACGTTTTATTACCAGCTGCCTCCGTCGCCAAAACCGGGCAACGTGCCAGGTACCGATATCGCAAAGCCCTGCTCGACGCCGATCTCGGTTACATCTACTAAAGGAGCGGCGTATCCGTCCTTGCGGCCAGCCCCGGACTGTGTAGCGGTCAAGTTTTCCATAATTATAAGGTATAATGTTTCGTACGAATACAAAAATACATTTTTTTCGACCGGATCCCATAGAAACTATACGGAATATGGAAAAATATTCCAAATACAGGTTGCCTGAGTGATTTTTCAGACCGGATATTACCTGCCGTCGAAACGGGAAAGGATATTTTCGGCGTCTTTGAGGGTTTCCATCATCCAGCGGAAAAGGATCTCGGCGCTTTGGTCGTCGTCCAAACGCCATGGAGCGGCCGACGCGCGCAGGCGCGACGAAAGGTTGTAGAGGAGTATGGCGGCCGAGGCCGACACGTTAAGGCTCTCAACCATGCCGCACATGGGGATGGTTATGGATTCGTCTGCCTCGGAGGCCGCCTGTGCGCTTATCCCCTCGTGTTCGGTGCCGAAGACCAGCACGAAAGGTGATCGGGCCACGTCGAACGATTCGGGCGTCGCGCCGCCCTCGCGGGGCGTGGTGGCGACTATGCGGTAACCTCTGCCGCGCAGGTATTCGAGGGCGTCGCCGGTAGATTGGTGGCGGTGCAGGTCTATCCACTTGTCCGTACCGCGCACTATACGTACGTTGGGCGAGAATTTACAGGTCGTCTGGATGGTATGGATATCCTGTATGCCGAACGCCTCGCAGTTGCGCACCAGGGCGCTGGCGTTTTGGGGGTGGAAGGTGTTCTCCATGCATACGCCCATCCAGCGGGTGCGGTTCCCGAGGGTGCGCCTGAGAACCGCCGCCCTCTCGGGCGTCATGAATTCCGAAAGATACTCTATGCGGCGGAGATACCACTCCCTGTCGCGCCCCGTATCAGATGCCATTGCTGTCGTCGCGCGACTGCGCGGCTTTTTTCTGTTCGGCGGCGTACTTAAGCAGCGTGGGATCGGCCAGCGGGCTTTTGAGGACCATGTCGAAATATTGTATGGCCTGGGAAAAGCCGCCGGTGCGGCGCGAAAATTCGCCTATAAGGTAATGGGCGGTTATATAGTCGCTGTCGAGGGAGTATTCCCTGGCTTCGACGGCCTTTTTGAGATAAACGATACACTGACGCTGGAGATCCTTGCGCTTCGACTCCTGGTTGCGGTCGCCGCGCAACAGATAGGAGCCTACGCGGTAGATGTTGGCTATGCGGTCGTTGCTGTCGCCGAAATAGATGTTCAGTTTGGCCGCTATCTCGCATTTGACGGCGTTGCCCGGCGGTTGGTTCTTGTATGGGGCGATGATCCTTGTTATATCCTCTTTGGCCTTGCGGGTGAAAGGCCCCCCGAAATCCTCGTGATAGCCCGAATAGCGGCATGTGGGACACGAGCAGATCATGGTGGAGTAGTGGTAGCCTATGTCGCCCAGCTTTTCGAGGTCCCTGGAGAGGCCGGTGACGGTTATGTTCTCCGTCACGGGTACGGCGAACATGGTTCCGTCGACGGGACACATTATGTTCCGCGTATGTTCCTTCTGCGCAGACAGGAGCGCCGGGGCCAGCACGCAGGCCAACAGCAGGACGGCTGCCCGTTTTATCGGGGACGTTTTATTTGCGGTATTTGTCATCTTCCTGCAATATTTTCAAGTAACTCTCATAGCGGTTATAGCTTATCTCCCCGTCTTCCACCGCCTTCACCACCGCGCACCCCGGCTCGTGGCAGTGGGTGCAGTTGAAGAAGCGGCATCCGGACGACGCCTTCAGCATCTCGGGAAAATAGCGGTAAAGTTCCTTCCCTCCTATCTCTATCAGGCCGAAGCCTTTTATTCCCGGGGTGTCTATCAGTTTACCTCCCGCCGGCAGAGCGTAGGCCGTGGAGTTAGTCGTGGTGTGACATCCTTTGCCGTGCGCCGCCGACACTTCGCCTATACTCACTTCGGCTCCGGGACACAGCGCGGCTATGAGCGTCGATTTGCCGACGCCGGAGTTGCCGGACACCAGCGTAACCCTGCCGGCGGTAAGTTCCCGCAACTCATCCATGCCCTCGCCCGTTAGCGACGAGAATTCCACTACGCCGTAGCCGGCCTTGCCGTACGTTTGGCGGAATTCGTCCGCCTCGGCCCTGTGTCCGGCCAGAGTGTCGGCCTTGCCCAGCGCCACGACGGCGGGGATGCGGTAGGCCTCGCAGGTGACCAGGAAACGATCCAGAAACTCATAGCTGGTCGGGGGTGAAAACAATGTGGCCAGGACTATGGCCTGGTCGACATTGGCGGCGATGACGTGCGACTCGCGCGACAGGTTCGACGCGCGCCTTATGACGTAATTGCGGCGGGGAAGTATCTCCGTTATTATGCCCATGCCGACGGCCTCGGGTTCGTAAACCACTTCGTCGCCTACGGCTACGGGACTTGTGGTACGCAAACCCGACAGCCTCAGGCGGCCGCGTATACGGCAATCCACCACCTCTCCCGTTCCCTCGTCGATTACGGCGAAGCGGCTTCCGGTAGCCTTAATTACCGTTGCTCTCCTGAGGGGCCGTCTCTCCATCCCTGGCGTTCTTGTCCATCTCCTCCCATTTTTTGATCTGGTCTTCGGCCTTGTTCACGAAGGGGAAGATATAGGAAGAGAGGTTGCGTACGGGATAGTAGAGCTTCGAATTGGTTAGTTTGTCCGCGCCGATGAATTTCTCGCCGTCGTTGGCCCAATGGAAGATGGTGAGCAATACGCTGACCAGCAACAGGTATTTGGCCAGTGAGAGTATGGCCCCGCCCGCCTGGTCGAGCCAGCGCAGACCTATTGCGCCTATCGCGTCGCTTATGAAACGGGCGGTGATAACCGCCAGGAAAAGTATCACGCCGGCAATGACGATGTAGGAGACTATCTTGCCTGCGGGATTGGTAATGTTCATCAGGGAGTTGACTGCACTGCCCAGGTAGTAGGAAAGAAAGACGCCCAGGACGAGGCCCACCAAAGCGCCAACCTGGGGGACGATGCCCTTGCGGAAACCGCTGTAGACAGCCCACAGCAGTATCAAAATGATAATAACATCCAAAATCATGACTATGACGTTTAGGTTATTGTTAAGCTTATTACGTGACGAATGTACGAATAATTTCCGATAATTCTTAACTTTGCTACTGCATTTCGTGTGTTATGAGAAGATATATCATTATTTTACTGTTTGTTGCGTTCTGCGGAAATATTCGCGCGGCAGAGGTCCACACCATAAATAACGGCTGGAAATTATGCTCCGGCACGACGGGCGACCTCGACGGGGGAACGTTCGTCCGCCTGCCCCACGCCTGGGGCGCGGGGGTTTTCGGCCGGGGAAACTACCTCCTCAATATCGACATTCCGGCTTCGTGGGGCGGCAAGCGCGTCTTTATCCGTTTCGGCGCGGCCTCCACGTCGCTCACCCTGTTGGTCAACGGCCTTTACGGAGGGCGGCACGACGGGGCGGGTACGGCCTCCACGTTCGAGATAACGCCTCTGCTCAGGCCGGGCGAGAGGAACTTCCTGTGGGCCATGGTGGACAACGCCCCGTCCACATGCATAATGCCCGCCGCGGGCGACGCCGACGTATATGGAGGCCTGACGCGCGGAGTGCAACTCATTGTTTCGGGGCAGGTGGCCATAGCGCCCACGGACTGCTCGTCACAGGGGATCTACGTCTCCTCTCGGCGCAAGGGCGAGAAGGTTTTTATTGCGGAAACCACCGTCAAAGTCACCTCCTCGGCGGAAAAGAACGTGGTAGTATCGGCCGAGCTGATCGACGACGGAGGCAAAACGGTTGCCGCAGCGTCGGAAAAAATGCGGGTCACGCCCAAAGCCCTGGCCGCTACGACGCTCTCTTTCGAGGTTGAGTCGCCCCGCCTGTGGGACGGCCCGGCCGACCCGTACCTCTATACCGTATCGGTCAAAGTGACGGAAAACGGCCTTACGTGCGATTCGGCCGCCGTACACGCCGGCTTCCGCGACTTCGGCTACATACCCGGCCGCGGATTCATCCTCAACGGACACGACTGCCCACTGCGCGGCGTGAGCCTAACATACGACCGTCCCGGAATAGGTACGGCCCTGCAACCATGGCATATAGGAGAGGACTTGGCGCTGCTGCAGGAGATGGGGGTCAATTTCGTCCGCGTGGCAGGCATACCTCACGACCCCGCCTTTTACGACGCATGCGACCGCGCCGGGATAATGGTGTGGAGCAGCCTGCCGTTCACAGGCCCGTCGTCGTTGGGCGAAAGGGCCTTCTTCAACACCGACGCCTTCAAAAAACAGGGACGCGACCAGCTTACGGAGATAATCCGCCAGCAATTCAACCACCCGTCGATAATCATCTGGGGTATATTCGACTGTCCCGGCGCTCGCGGCGACGATCCCGTACCCTACATAAAAGAACTCAACGCCCTGGCAAAAAAAGAGGACCCTACGCGCTACACGGCCGGGGTAAGCAGCCAGGACGGCGGAGTGAACACCGTAACCGACCTGATACTGTGGCGACACAACTTCGGTTGGGGCGAGGGCAACCCGTCCGACATAAGCATATGGTTGTCGCACCTCCACCGTTCGTGGGGAAACATCACGTCAGCGGTGAGCTACGGAGCCGGGGCGTCCATACTCCACCAGGAGGGCGATTCGCTCCTACGCCCCGACCCTGCCGGATGGTGGCACCCGGAGCGCTGGCAGACCCGCCTGCACGAAGAATATTACCGCCGCGTAGCCGCCGACAGCATGCTATGGGGCGTGGTGGCGGACAACATGTTCGATTACGGATCGTCCTGCTACAGGGGCGGCGACGGCAGCGGGGTGAACGACAAGGGGCTGGTAACGTTCGACCGCAAATACCGCAAGGATGCCTTCTGGTTCTACAAAGCCAACTGGACCCACGCTAAACCCTTCGTGTACATTGCCGAAAAGAGATGGGACCGCCGCCGCAACCATACGCAGCAGATAAAAGCCTTCTCAAATATGCTGGAGGCCGAACTTCTGGTGAACGGCATATCTCTCGGCGTGGCTTACGCCTCGTGGGGGACCATAACGTGGCCGGGAGTAAAGATGCAGCCGGGAAAAAACGTGGTGGAAGTGCGTAACTCGGGCTTCTACGACCGCGCCGAAATATTCATAGAACCTTCGGGGCTATGACCGTCCTGCCCCTCGCCTATCTCGGCAGCGTACAATATTACACCAAATTGTGCTTTACGGATTGCGTCGTCGACGTCCATGAGCATTACATAAAGCAGAGCATGCGCAACCGGTGTACCATACTGGCCGCCGGAGGCCCGGCCGACCTGACCGTTCCCGTGGCGCGTACGCCCAACGACGCGAAACTGAGCGTGCGCGACACCCGCATAGACTACTCCAGGCGGTGGCAGCACCGCCACTGGACGTCGCTCGAGTCGGCTTACCGCGCCTCGCCGTACTTCGACCATTACGCCGACTCGTTGGCCCCGTTCTTCGAAAAACGGTGGGATTTCCTCTACGACCTCAACGCCGGGCTGACCGCCTGGATGCTCGAAAAACTGGGCTGCGGAGCTGAGTTGCGGTTTTCCGACGGCTACATTACCCCCGGCGCGGAGGGCGTCGACGACTTGCGCCATTCGCTATCCGCCAAACCGCGCCTGGGCCGTCCCGACCCGGCGTTCCGGGCCGAACCGTACTACCAGGTATTTTCCGACCGCATGCCGTTCGCGCCCAACCTGTCGGCGGCAGACCTGCTCTTCTGCGAAGGGCCTCATGCGCTCGGACATCTTAAAAACTGCATTGCGCCTTGAAAAAAATACCGCTCGCAATAATCCTGATACTCTCCGGGATCGCCGCAGCGTCTTTCCCCGCCTCAGGGCGGGGGCGGGTGTCGGTGGGTTTCTATAACGTCGAGAACCTCTTCGATACCGTCCCGAATCCGCTCGCCGGAGACGCCGAATTCACCCCTAAAGGAACCAACCGATGGGATACGGGGCGTTATCGCGCCAAAATAGCCAACGTAGCGCGGGTATTGGACGACATGTCCGCCGACATTGCGGGGTTGGCCGAAGTGGAGAACGAAGCGGTTCTGCGCGACCTGGTCTGCGCCCTCAAAACCGATTACGCCTACATACACCTGACGGACAACGACCCCCGGGGCATAGAGCAGGCGCTGTTGTACAAAGGCGACGTATTCTTCCCCGGCAAACCGCGTATCGTCCCTTCTGCGGCGGGGCGCGGCTTTCTGTACGTAAAAGGGCTGCTGGCCGGACACAGGGTGGATATCGTGGTGGTCCACATGCCGTCGATGCTCAACGACGCCGGCGTGCGCGAAAGGGCTTTCCGCTCGCTGCTCTCGTTCGTCGACTCGCTGTGCGCGGCCGATCCGGCGGCGCGTCCCGTGATAATGGGCGACATGAACGCCGCGCCGTCAGACCCGGTTATGCTGCGCACCATGGGCGGTTCCTCCGCGCCCCTGTGGCAACCTTTCTCCGCCGAAGCGAAAAAAGGAGCGGGTACATACGCCCGCGACGGCCGCAGGCTGCTTTTCGACCAGATAATCATCCCCGCATCCTTCCAGGATGGAGACGGCTTGAGATACAGCTCGTGCGGGATATTCGTCCGCGACTATATGCTCTCGGGACAAACGGGCCATCCGCTCAGGACATTCTCGCAGGGGAGGTATACGGGAGGATTCAGCGACCATCTTCCCGTACGGGTGTATTTCTCTTTTGAAAAATTGCCCTAATTCTGCGAAAAATTAATATCTTTGCCTCTTAGCGACAATTACAACCTCAAAATACCTTTTTTATGTCCAACCAAAAGAGAGTCTATACCTTTGGCAACAAACAGGCCGAAGGTAACGGCAAAATGAAAGAACTGCTCGGAGGCAAAGGCGCCAACCTGGCGGAAATGAACCTGATAGGCATTCCCGTACCTCCGGGATTCACCATCACGACAGAAGTGTGCGCCGAATTCTACCAGCACGGCCAGCAGGGAGTGATAGACCTGGTGCGCCCCGAAGTGGAGAAGGCCATCAAACAGATGGAAGAACTTACCGGCGCTCAATTCGGCTCGGACAGCAACCCGCTGCTCGTGTCGGTGCGCTCGGGCGCAAGGGCCTCCATGCCCGGCATGATGGACACCATCCTCAACCTGGGCCTTAACGACAAAGCCGTGGACGGCATAACCAAACGCACGGGCAACCCCCGCTTCGCATGGGACTCCTACCGCCGCTTCATACAGATGTACGGCGACGTGGTGATGGGCCTCAAACCCGAAAAGAAAGAAGACCACGATCCCTTCGAGGAGATCATGGACCACCTGAAGGCAAAACGCGGCGTGAAGAACGACAACGACCTTACGACCGAAGACCTCAAGGAACTCGTAACCCTCTTCAAGAAGGCGGTTAAGGATAAGACCGGTCGCGATTTCCCGATCGACCCCTGGGAGCAACTCTGGGGCGCCGTATGCGCCGTATTCAGCTCGTGGATGAACGACCGCGCCATCCTCTACCGTAAACTCAACAACATACCCGCCGAGTGGGGTACGGCCGTCAACGTTCAGGCCATGGTGTTCGGCAACATGGGCGACGCCTCGGCTACGGGCGTGGCCTTCACCCGCGACGCCGCCACCGGCGAAGACATATTCAACGGCGAATACCTCGTCAACGCGCAGGGCGAGGACGTGGTGGCCGGAATACGCACCCCGCAGCAGATAACCCTGGAGGGTTCGCGCCGCTGGGCCAAAGCGCAAAACGTGAGCGAAGAGGATCGCAAAACCAAATACCCCTCGCTCGAAGAGGTTATGCCAGAAGTTTACGCCGACCTCAACGCCACCCAGCAGAAACTCGAGGATTACTTCACCGACATGCAGGATATCGAATTCACCATCCAGGACGGCAAACTCTGGATGCTGCAAACCCGCAGCGGGAAACGTACCGGCGCGGCGATGGTGAAGATAGCCATGGATATGGCCGATCAGAAAATGATAGACGAGCAGACGGCGGTGCTGCGTTGCGAACCAGGCAAACTGGACGAACTCCTCCACCCCGTTTTCGACAAGGCCGCCATGAAGAACGCCAAAGTCCTCACCAAGGGCCTTCCCGCATCGCCCGGCGCAGCCACAGGCCAGGCCGTCTTCTTCGCCGAAGACGCCGAAAAATGGGCTACGGACGGCAAGAAACCCATCCTTATCCGCATAGAGACCTCTCCCGAAGACCTTAAGGGCATGTTCGTTTCGCAGGGTATCCTCACCGCGCGCGGAGGTATGACCTCCCACGCCGCCGTGGTTGCCCGCGGCATGGGCAAATGCTGCGTGTCCGGCGCAGGAGAGATAGTCATCGACTACAAAGCCCGCACGATGACCATCGGCGGCACGGTGGTCAAAGAGGGCGACTGGATCTCCCTCAACGGATCCACCGGCGAGGTTTACCTCGGCGAGGTAGCCACCAGGGAGGCGGAATTGAGCGGCGATTTCGCCAAATTGATGGAGATGGCGAGCAAATACGCCCACCTGAAAGTACGCACCAACGCCGATACCCCCAACGACGCCAAAGTGGCCATGTCGTTCGGCGCGCAGGGTATAGGACTCTGCCGCACGGAACACATGTTCTTCGAGGGCGACCGCATCAAAGCCGTCCGCGAGATGATCCTGGCCGACGACGAGAAAGGTCGCCGCGTGGCCCTGTCCAAACTCCTCCCGATACAAAGGGGCGACTTCGAAGGAATTTTCGAAGTTATGGCCGGCCATCCCGTAACCGTACGCCTCCTCGACCCGCCCCTCCACGAATTCGTTCCCCACGAAGAGAAGGAGCAGCGCGAAATGGCAAAAGAGATGGGCGTAAGCTACGAGAAGATCAAAGCCAAGGTTGAGTCGCTGCACGAGTTCAACCCCATGCTCGGACACCGCGGATGCCGCTTGGGCAACACCTACCCCGAGATCACCGAAATGCAGACCCGTGCCATCATCGAGGCCGCCCTCAACATCCGCAAACGCGGAGTTCCGGTGAGCGTGGAGATAATGGTGCCGCTGGTAGGCAACCACAAGGAGCTAAAATATCAGAAAAAGATCATCGACACCATAGCCGGAGCCGTATTCGCCGAGCGCAACGAGATGATCGAGTATATGGTTGGCACGATGATAGAGGTGCCGCGCGCGGCCGTCACCGCCAACGAGATAGCCGAAGTGGCCGAATTTTTCTCCTTCGGAACCAACGACTTAACCCAGATGACGCTGGGCTTCTCGCGCGACGATATTTCGAAGTTCCTGCCCATATACCTGGAAAAAGGCATTCTCAAGAAAGACCCCTTCCAGATACTCGACGTGAAAGGTGTGGGACAGCTTATCCGCGAGGCCGTATTCAAAGGCCGCGGCGTACGCCCCGAGCTTAAATGCGGCATCTGCGGCGAACACGGCGGCGAACCGTCGTCGGTGGAGTTCTGCCATTACGCAGGACTCAACTACGTATCCTGCTCGCCCTTCCGCGTACCTATCGCACGCCTGGCTGCGGCACACGCAGCTTTGAAGCAAGAGTAAAACCATCTCCGGCGCCTGTGTTCCAGGCGCGGCCAAGCACCGCCTGCCGGCCCGGTTCCCTTTCGAACCGGGCTGGTTCGCGTAATGGCGGCCATGAAAAATCCACCCGAAGTTTTTTGAAATAATATTCACACGTATATATCTGCTGTATAAATTATTGCATGGTCGCGGCGATGCGCCGGGCCGACCGCAGGGCAACATAGCGTTCCGCGATTTGCCTATTTTGACAAAAAGGTGTACTTTTGTCTCAATTGGAAAATTATAAACTCACTGAATGCCTAAAGTCTATGACAAGGTAAACTCACATAGAAAACCCGATTGGCTGAAGGCCGCATTACCTTCGGGCGCCGATTGCGCCGAGGTAGGCGGCATTTTACGGCGCAATGCCCTGCACACCATATGCGTGAGCGGGCGTTGTCCCAACCAGTCGGATTGCTGGGGCAGGCGCACGGCCACGTTTATGATTTTGGGTGATGTATGTACCCGGTCATGTCGTTTTTGCGCCACAGCCACGGGCGGAGGATTACCTATCGATGCAGACGAACCCCGCAGGGTCGCACAGTCGGTGCGCTCTATGGGGCTTCGGCACGCCGTGATCACCTCGGTCACGCGGGACGACCTGCCCGACGGCGGAGCCGGACATTGGGCCGCCACGGTAAAGGCCGTCAAAAGTGAGAATCCCGAAACGACAGTAGAACTTCTTATCCCCGACATGGACGGCAGGGCCGACCTTCTGGACATCGTCCTGGAGGCGGGAGCCGACGTGGTGGGGCATAACGTGGAGACCGTCCGCCGCCTCACGCCGGGCATACGCAGCAGGGCGCGTTACGAGACGTCGCTCGGAACCATAGCCCACATCTCCTCGCGCGGAGTTATAGCCAAAAGCGGCCTGATGCTGGGACTGGGGGAAACGGAGGAAGAGGTGCTGCGGACGCTGGACGACCTGAGGGCCGCCGGCTGCCGCATAGTCACCCTGGGACAATATCTGCGCCCGTCGCTCCGCCATGCCGAGGTGGAAGAATACGTCACGCCCGAAATGTTCGAATACTACCGTGTGCAGGCCCTTGCGCGCGGTTTCCTCCATGCGGCCTCGGGACCCCTGGTGCGATCGTCGTACAGGGCGGCGGAGGCTTTGGAACATTGTAAGAACGAGGTAAAATAAGCCGGACATGGAGAGCGTTATCTATAGGGATTTGGGTACGATGGACTACGCCGAGGCGCTGGCAGTGCAGAGGGAATGTTTCGACGCCCTTTCCTCGGGCGGCGGGGAGCAATGCCTGCTCATGTGCGAGCATCCGCACGTTTACACGCTGGGGCGCAACGCCAACGCCGCCAACATGCTCGTAGACGAGGGATTCCTGAAAAAGATAAACGCCTCGTGCCACCGCACCGACCGCGGCGGCGACATAACGTACCACGGTCCGGGGCAGATAGTGGCCTATCCCATACTCGACCTGGGTAAGCTGGGTTTGGGGCTGAAAGAGTATATACACGCCCTTGAGGAAGCCGTCATAGGCATGCTGGGCGATTACGACATAGCCGCCGGGCGCGACGCCGGAGCCACAGGAGTGTGGCTCGAAGGCCCGAAACGCAAAATATGCGCCATAGGCGTGCGCGCGTCGCGTTATGTGACCATGCACGGCCTGGCGCTCAACGTCAACACCGACCTGGGCTATTTCGCCTGGATCAACCCCTGCGGGTTTACCGATCGCGGGGTGACCTCGATGGAGAGGGAACTGCGCGCGCCGCAGGATATGGAGCGCGCCAAAGGGTTGCTTGCGGCCCGCATTGCTGAGATTATGAATATTAAAATAATAAAAAAACATGGCAGTAGCAAAGAAATGGGTCATCAGGCCACAGGCCGACCCGGAGCGGGCAGCCGCGTTGGGCCTTGAGACGGGCCTTTCGCCCGTCCTCGCCAACCTGCTAATACAGCGAGGCATAGATGCGGCTGATGAGGCCGGGCGCTTTTTCAATCCGAAACTGGAAGATCTGCACGACCCCTTCCTGATGAAGGACATGGGCCAGGCCGTAGAACGCGTGGGACGCGCGGTAAAGGCCGGAGAGAAGATAATGGTCTACGGCGACTACGACGTGGACGGCACAACGGCGGTGGCGCTCGTGTATATTTTCCTGCGCCGCCTGGGCCACGAAAACCTGCGGTTCTATATCCCCGACCGTTACACCGAGGGCTACGGGGTATCGATGAAGGCTATAGACTACGCAGCCTCGAAAGGCATATCGTTGATAATAACCCTCGACTGCGGCATAAAAGCCACAGAAAAAGTGGCTTACGCCAAAAGCAAGGGCATAGATTTCATAATCTGCGACCATCATCTGCCGGGCGACGCCATCCCCGACGCCGTAGCCGTACTCGATCCCAAAAGAGCCGACTGCGAATATCCTTTCAAGGAACTCTCAGGCTGCGGCGTGGGGCTGAAGCTGGTGCAGGCTTACTGCCAGGTCAACGGATTGCCTTTCAGTGAAGTGGAGCGCCTGTTAGACCTCGTTGTCGTCAGTATAGCCTCCGACATAGTTCCCCTTACCGGCGAAAACCGCATAATGGCCCATTACGGCCTTAAAAAACTCAACGAGCGCCCACGCAAGGGACTGCTGTCGATAATCAAAATATGCGGTCTGGAAGAGCATTGGATAACCATCGACGACATTGTCTTCAAGATCGGCCCGAGGATAAACGCCGCCGGACGCATGGCCGTCGACGCCGACGACATCAACAGCGCCCCCTCGGGAGGCCACTCGGCGGTAAACCTGCTCGTGGAACGCAACGAAATGGCCGCCGAAGAGTTCGGAAGCCAGATAGACACCTACAACCAGGACCGTAAGAACATAGACCGCACCATAACACAGCAGGCCCACGACTACATCGAAAGCCATCCCGAGCTTAAGTCGCTAAAGAGTACGGTAATATACAATCCTAACTGGATGAAGGGGATAGTGGGGATAGTGGCTTCGCGCCTCATCGAGACCTACTACCGCCCCACGGTTGTGCTTACAATGAGCAACGGCTTCGCCACGGGGTCGGCCCGCAGCGTGCCGGGCTTCGACCTCTACCAGGCCGTCGAATCGTGCGCCGATCTCCTGGAAAACTTCGGGGGACACATGTACGCCGCAGGCCTGACGATGAAACCCGAGAACGTAGCCGAATTCACGCGGCGCTTCCACGAGTATGTGGATAAGAATATCGATCCGCAGATGCTCGTCCCGCAGGTCGAGATAGATTCCAAACTCCTGCTGAGCGACATAACGCCCGAATTCCGCGAAGCCCTGTGCCGTTTCCAGCCCTTCGGGCCTGGCAACACCGCTCCCGTATTCATGACCTGCGGCGTGAGCAACAGGGGCGACGCCAAACTCGTGGGCGCCGAAATGGAACACCTGAGGATGGACCTCACGCAAAGGGAAAAACCAAACACCACCATAGGCGCGATAGCGTTCCAGCAGCCCGCGCACTACGAATGGATAAGGGGCGGCAGGCCAATAGACGTCTGCTATACCATAGTGGAGAACCACTACAGGGGCGTCACCACGCCTCAGCTAAGGATAAAGGATATCAAGATAAACCTATGATAATCCATACGACGCAAAAATGCGGAAGTTTCGCCTGGCCGGCGAAACTTCCGCATTTTTGACAGTCCGGGATCCGGTTTGCCGCTATTCGGCCGCCTGGGGAAACGCCGATATGCGCAGGCGGGCGGCCCCCATCGGAATAAGTTTTATATCCTCCACCGCGTCGGCCCTGGGATCGGAATCGTAGGGCAAAACGTCGCAAAGGCCATATCGGTCTATAGTCCAAGACGGTACCCGGCGGCCTTTGGCGCTGAACACCAGGGGCGAGTTCTGTACCGTGAAGGGGTTGTTGTCGGCGGGCCATGGGCGACGCTCCAGCACGGGGGTTACGGAGGTTACCAGCGCATAGTTCCACGGCGAGGCCGGCAGTATCTGGTAGGCCGGCCACTTTTGCGGATCCGCCCCTTTCTGCCATTTGGAATCGCGAATGGCTCCTCCCCGGCTGTCGAACATTTCGTATTTCTCCTCTATCCTGAGCGAAAGGGTGAGCGGGCCGTAATCGACGCTGACGCTGTTCTTATTGACCGCCCAGGAGCGGGTGGAGAGCTTCATGGGCAACGACAGCTCCACACGGTCGCCGTTTTTCCACGTGCGCTCTATGCGTACGTATTTACCCGGCGTGAGGGTGGCGGCGGCCTTCTGCCCGTTGACAGAGACCGAAGCGCCGGCGCACCACGAAGGAATACGCAGATAGAGGGGAAATTCGACGGCTTTAGGGGTGGAGAGCCTGAAACGCACGGCCTCCTCGAAAGGATAGTTGCCCTCCTCGGCAAGGGTCACCTCCACGCCGGCACCCACTTTGGCTTTGGCGCTGCACGCGCTGTATACCGCCGCGGCCAGGCCGTCGTCGGGGGTTGCCATTATCAGGTGTTCGATGTAATATGGCCACCCCGCACCGTGGTTATGCTGGCAGCAGCGGCTGCTGAAAGGATTCATGGCAAGAAAGGGACCGCGGTTGTCGATGCCGGGGGCGTGGTTGAGCGAATCGCTTATGGCCATATTCGGGCAGGTAAGATAGCGCAAAGCCTTGTAGTCCGGCATAAAGGCGGCCGGGAATGAGTTGAAGGCCACGTCTTCGCAGTTTTCGGCCCATGCGGGGTCGCCGGTTATCTGGAGCATTATGTTGTCCGATATTATCTGCTCCACGAAGCCGCATGTCTCCGTTCCCTGGCGCGGGTCGAAGAAGCCTATCCTGGCGTTCTCGTCCGCGCCGAACATGCCTCCCGGAACCTGCCCGAAGGCGCGGCGTATGAGGCTCTGCACGTTGTAGCTCGCGCGGAGCATACCGGGATCTTTATTGACAAGGTAGTAGGTGGCCGGCTCACGGAAGCACTGCGCCACGTTGACGTTGTGCCAGTTGGGAAGCTGGGTGGAGAGGGTCCAATCGGCGGTGTTGCGGTGTATCTTTTCGGCCAGGTCCAACAGGAATTTATCGCCCGTGCGGTTGTAGAGCCATATGACGCTCCACAGGTTATCGCCTCCCCGGCTGTTTTCCCAATAGTCCTCGAGCAGTTTGTCGTCGGGCAGGGCCAACTGCCATTGGAAGTAGCGCGTCATAAGGTCGATGACGCGCTTATCGCCTGTGTATTCGTAATAGTTTTGTAAAATCCACAAGGCAAGCATATTGCCCCACAGGTCCACGGTAGGTTTCTCGCTGCGGCGGCTCTTGCGGACGGTTTCTGGCCCGAAGAACCCGTCGGGCCTCTGGCTCGACAATATTCCCTCTATCCACACGCGGCTCTCGGCCAGGATGTGCTTGTCGCCAAAAAGGTAACCCATGGTGCTGTAACCGCGGAGCCAATAGGGTACCTCTTCCCAGCCGTACTGGCCGCCGGTCTTGAGCCATGCGTTGTCGTCCTTTTCGAGCCAAGAGCTTATCTCGCCCAGGTGGCCGTTAAGCCCCTCCCTCTGGAGTTCGAGCTGGCGGCCGGCCCATCCCGCCGGAGTTATGCTTCCCGACGGAAGTTTTATGAAATACTGGGGTGCGAGCGGGGCCTTATTACTTACATAGTGTGAGTTGGCGGACGCGGTCCCGGGACGGGCCACCGTCTCGATCCTGTCGGCCGCCGCAGCCAGGGGTAAGCCAAAGGCCAGAATGCACAGCATGTTCCTGATCATGGTACGAAGCGTGTTTGGGTTAAAATAGTATGGTTTTGACATAATATCCCTTTAACGCCCATGCGCCTTGGCGGCGAACCGGCATTAATTCAAAAGGATGTGTTTGGCGTAAAGTTAAAGTTTTATTTCGGAAATAAAAAATAGGCGGCGAAATACCAAAAACCGCTACGAAAATCTATCAATCCCGCGGAAAATTCGTAACTTTAGCCAAAATATCCGACACTGTAAATTACAAATCGTATTATGTACGGCAAAATCAAGGATTTTTTACTCGGAGAACTCGAAGATATCCGCCAGGCGGGACTTTACAAGCAGGAGCGCGTAATCAACTCGCCGCAGCGCGCCAGGATAGAGGCGGGCGGGCGCGAGGCGCTTAATTTCTGCGCCAACAACTACCTCGGCCTGTCCGACAGTCCGCGCCTCATAGAGGCGGCCAAACGCGCTATGGACGAACGCGGTTACGGAATGTCGTCCGTACGCTTCATATGCGGCACGCAGGATATCCACAAAGAGCTGGAAAAAACCATATCGGACTACTTCGGCACAGAGGACGCCATCCTCTACGCCGCCTGTTTCGACGCCAACGGAGGGGTTTTCGAACCGCTTTTCGGCGAACAGGACGCCATAATATCCGACGCGCTGAACCACGCCTCGATAATCGACGGAGTGAGGCTTAGCAAAGCCGTACGTTACCGCTACGCAAACGCCGACATGGAAGACCTGGAGCGTACCCTCAAGTTGGCCCAGGCGCAGCGCTTCCGGATAATAGTCACGGACGGAGTGTTCTCGATGGACGGCAATGTGGCCCCGATGGACAAAATATGCGCCCTGGCCGAAAAATACGACGCCATGGTAATGGTGGACGAGTGCCACTCGGCCGGCGTGGTAGGCCCCACGGGCGGCGGGGTGACCGAACTTTTCGGCGTACGAGGCAAAGTGGATATCATAACCGGCACGCTGGGCAAAGCTTTCGGCGGGGCCATAGGGGGTTTCACCACCGGACGCAGGGAGGTCATAGAACTCCTGCGCCAGCGTTCGAGGCCCTACCTGTTCTCCAACTCGCTGCCGCCGGCGGTGGTGGGGGCGGGCATAGAGATGTTCGCCATGCTCGGGGAGTCGACGGCGCTGCATGACAGGCTGGCCGGGAACGTGGAATATTTTCGCAGCCGGATGGTCGCGGCCGGATTCGACATCAAACCCACGCAATCCGCCATATGCGCCGTTATGCTTTACGAGGCGCGCCTGTCGCAGGAATTCGCCGCGCGAATGCTCGACGAAGGCATATACGTGACCGGGTTCTACTACCCCGTAGTGCCGAAGGGACAGGCGCGCATAAGGGTTCAGGTGTCGGCGGGACACACCGAGGCCGACCTGGACCGCTGCATAGCCGCGTTCACGAAGATCGGACGGGAAACAGGTGTACTGAAATAATCCATAAAACGAAGCGCCATGTCTAAAATCACTATCGACGCCATCGACCGCAAGATACTCAAGTATCTGGTCAAGAACGCCCGCATGCCTTTCCTGGAAATTGCCCGCGAGTGCGGCATTTCCGGCGCGGCCATACACCAGCGCGTACGTAAACTCGACGAGAACGGCGTAATACGCGGATCCGGGATAGATATCGATCCGCAAAGCCTCGGATTCGCCGTCTGCGCCATAATAGGCATAAAGGTGGGCGACCCGTCGATGAACCGCAATACGGTGGAGGAACTGCGCAAAATACCGGAAATAGTGGATTGCCACTACATAACCGGGCGATATAATCTCCTCGTAAAGCTCTACTGCATCGACAACGAACACCTGATGCACACCATCTTCGACCGAATATTGAAAGTTCCCGCCATATCCGAGACCGAAACATTCATCTCGCTCAACGAGGGCTTCAGCCGCCAGGTGAACGTCGAAGAGATAGAAAAGGTTCTCAAATGAGCGTGGTGAGGCTCACGCGCGAATTTTCGTTCGAAATGGCCCACGCGCTGGCGGGCTACGATGGCTCGTGCAGCCAGATCCACGGCCACTCCTACCGCCTGATGGTGACGGTGCGCGGCGCGCCGTTAGACGACGCGAGGAGTCCCAAGCACGGCATGCTGATAGATTTCGGGGTACTCAAAGAGGTGGTCAACCGCTGCATTGTGGACAGATACGACCATTCGATGCTCATACGCGCAACGGCGGCCAACGGCGCCACGGTGAAGGCTCTGCAAAACGGCTTCGACAGGGTGGAGGCGGTGGAGTACCAGCCAACGTGCGAAAATCTGGTTACGCGTTTCGCCGGAATACTGCGCGCAGAGTTGCCCGCAGGGGTGGAATTATTTTCCCTGAGGCTTTACGAGACGGCTAAATCGTATGCCGAGTGGTTTGCCGCGGATAATTGAATTATGAAAGAAAGATTGTTTCTCGTCGATGCCTACGCATTGATATTCAAAAGCTATTACGCCTTCCTGCAGCGGCCCATGCGTAATGCCGCCGGACTGAACACCTCCGCCGTATTCGGGTTCACCAAATTCATCCGCGACATTATAAAGAACGAACGCCCGCACTACCTGGGCGTGGCCTTCGACCCCAAAGGGGGCAATTTTCGCAACCAGCTGTATCCTGAATACAAGGCCAACCGCAGCGAAACTCCCGAAGACATCATAAAATCGGTGCCTTACATCAAACGCATCCTCGAGGCGATGCGCATTCCCGTATTGGAGGTGGCCGGATACGAGGCAGACGACGTGATAGGCACCCTCGCCCGCGAGGCCTCCGAACACGGCTTCGACGTCTACATGGTCACTCCCGACAAGGATTTCGGACAGTTGGTGTCGCGCTCGGCATTCATCTACAAACAGGCCAAAAACGGCGAAGGGGTGGAGATAGTGGGCTGCGACAAGCTCAAGGAGCAATACGGCGTGGACGACCCTCGGCTGATAATAGACATCCTGGCGTTGTGGGGCGACGCGTCGGACAACATACCCGGAGTGCCTGGAATAGGTGAAAAAGGGGCGGTGAAACTCGTCAGCCAATTCGGCACGGTAGAGAATATACTGGCCAACACAGCCGCCCTGTCGGGAAAACAAAAAGAAAATATCGAAGCTACGGCCCAGCAGATATTGCTGTCGAAAAAACTGGCCACGATAGACGTGAATGTCCCAATAGAGTTCTCGCCCGAGGCGCTGGCATGCGAGGCTCCCGACTGTGAGGCGCTCAGGGAGGTGTTTCGTGAGATGGATTTCCGCATGTTCTTGCGCGAGATGGATATGGGCGGCACGGCTTTCTCGCAGAAATTCGACCCTCATCCGGAGGTGTGCGCGCCTGCAACCGCGGCTCTGGCCGCCAGGGCCGCCGTCGCGCATAACGCGACGGTCGATCTCTTTTCGCATCTCGAAGCGCCGGCGGCCGGACCTGACGCCCCCGCAGGGTTGTACGGGCCGAAAAACATAAAAAACACCCCGCACGACTACCGCACGGCGGACACGGCGGAAAAGGTACGCGAGCTGGCGGCCACGCTCTCCGGCGTGGAAGAAATATGTTTCGACACCGAAACCACCGGCATAGATCCAATAACAAGTTCGCTGGTAGGCATATCGTTTGCCGTCAAACCGTTCGAGGCATGGTACGTACCGTTCGACGACTCCAACCGCAAGGAGTTCGCCGCGCTGCTCAAACCGGTGTTCGAGGACGAAAGGATAGCCAAGACGGGCCAGAATATAAAGTTCGATATCATGGTGTTGCGCGGCGAGGGGATCGTCGTGCGCGGGTTCAAGTACGACACCATGATAATGCACTACCTGCTCGACCCCGACGCCCGCCACGGCATGAACGCGCTGTCCCTGGGCCTGCTCGACTACGCCCCGATAGAGATAGAGACGCTCATAGGACGCGGGTCGAAGCAGCTGACCATGGACCGCGTACCCGTCAACCTCGTGGCCGAATATTGCGCCGAGGACGCGGACGTGACCGTAAGGCTGAAAGAGAAACTATGGCCCGAGGTGACGGGCGGGGGTTTCGAAAAACTCTACCGCACCATAGAGGAGCCTCTGATAGACGTGCTGGCCGACATGGAACTGGCCGGCATAAAGATAGACGCCGCCATACTCGCGCAGACGGGCAGGGAACTCACCGCCGAGCTAATCGGCCTGGAGGAGCGCATACGCGAAGCGGCAGGCGACCCGACGCTCAACGTAAACTCTGCCAGGCAACTGGGGCAATTGCTGTTCGAAAGGCTCAAGATAGACGATAAACCCAAACAGACCAAAACCAAGCAATACCGTACCGACGAGGAGTATTTGCAAATGCTCTCCGACCGTCACCCGGTTATAGGGGAGATACTCGAATACCGCGGCGTGAAGAAACTGCTGTCCACCTACGTCGAGGCGCTGCCCGCATTGATCAACCCCAAGACAGGAAGGGTACATACGTCTTTCAATCAGGCTGTTGCGGCCACGGGTCGGCTCTCGTCCACCAATCCCAACCTGCAGAACATACCCATACGCGACGCTCGCGGGCGCGATATCAGGCGCGCCTTCGTGGCCGCCGACGCCGACCATGTGCTGCTGTCGGCCGACTACTCGCAGGTGGAGTTGCGCCTCATGGCGCATTTCAGCGGAGACGAGGCGCTAATAGAGGCTTTCGAACGGGGCGAGGACATACACGCGGCCACCGCCGCACGCCTATACAAAATACCCATCGGCGAGGTGACCAAAGAACAACGCCGCCGGGCCAAAACGGTGAATTTCGGCATAATATACGGTATATCGGCCTTCGGGCTGGCCCAGAGGCTGGGCATACCGCGCACCGAGGCGGGAGAGATCATAAAGGATTATTTCGCGTCGTATCCGGGCGTGAAACGATATATGGACGATGTTATCCGGCAGGCTCACGCCGATGGATATGTGGAGACGCTTTTCGGCCGCCGCCGGCCCCTGCCGGACATTCGTTCGGGAAACGCCGCGGTGAGGGCCTTCGCTGAGCGCAACGCCATAAACGCCCCGCTGCAGGGCAGTGCGGCGGATATAATCAAGCTGGCCATGACAGAGGTCCACGCCGAGATAAAGCGCCGGGGACTGCACTCGAAACTAATCCTGCAGGTACACGACGAATTGGTGGCGGACGTATGGAAGCCCGAAGAGGAGCAGGTGCGCGGAATAATAGTGAAAGCGATGGAATCCGCCGTAAGGCTGAAAGTAAAATTGGAAGTGGAATGCGCCTCGGGCGACAACTGGCTCGAAGCGCATTGACGGTTAACGCTATTGACAATGACGGATATAATTCTGAAAAAAGGCAAGGAAGAGTCGTTGGGGAGGTTTCATCCCTGGGTCTTTTCGGGGGCTATCAAACAAATTGACGGATCGCCCGCAGAGGGCGAGGTGGTGGACGTCCTCGACTGCCGCGGCGCATTCCTGGCGCGCGGACACTACCAGACAGGCTCCATCGCCGTACGCATACTCTCCTTCCGCAGGGAGGAGATAGACGCCCGGTGGTGGACGGAGCGGCTGGCCGAGGCATATACGCTACGGCGGTCGCTCGGCCTGGCGGACAACCCGCGTACCACATGCTACCGCCTGGTGCATGGCGAAGGCGACCGCATGCCCGGCCTGGTGGTGGATATCTACGGCTCTACGGCCGTAATGCAGGCCCACTCGGCAGGTATATACATGATACGGGAGACCGTAGCGGCGGCCCTGCGCGAGATTTACGGAGGCGCGCTGCGGGCCGTCTACGACAAAAGCTCACAGACGGCCCCTTTCACGGCCGGAGCAGAGTCCGGCGACGGCTACCTGTGGCATGAGGACGGACTGACGCCCGATGGAGAAGATACCGTCATGGAAAACGGCCACCGGTTCGCCGTAAACTGGCAGAGCGGTCAGAAAAGCGGGTTTTTCATAGACCAGCGCGAGAACCGGGCGCTCGTGGAACGTTACGCGGCCGGCAGGGACGTCCTCAACACTTTCTGCTACACGGGCGGGTTTTCGGTATACGCCCTGGCAGGGGGGGCGCGCAGCGTCGACTCGGTGGACTCCTCGCGGGCGGCCATAGAGATGGCCGCAGGCAACGTAGCCCTCAACTTCGGCGGCGACGCCCCGCACGACGCCATCGCGGCGGACGCCATGGAGTTCGTCCGCGCATCGGAAAAAGGACGTTACGACATGATAATCCTCGATCCACCGGCATTCGCCAAGCACCGCAAAGCCCTGGACGCCGCCACTATAGCCTATCGCCGCCTCAACGCCGACGCCATAGCCCGCATCAGGCCCGGGGGGCTGCTCTTCACGTTCAGCTGCTCGCAGGCCGTCTCGCCGCAGCTCTTCCGCACTACGGTATTCTCCGCGGCGGCCATAGCCGGACGCAGTGCAAGCATAATCCACCAGATGACGCAGCCGGCAGACCACCCGGTAAGCATATACCATCCCGAGGGGGAATACCTCAAGGGTTTAGTCCTTCACATTTCCTGAATATGAAAAAGATCATCCCTGCGCTTATTATAGTCGCCCTGGCGGCCGCATGCGGCTGCGTATCCAAAAACGCGAAAAACACCGGCGCGGGAACCGGCGTAAAAACCGTACCCGGCGCAGACGCCGACAAACACGGATGCCGCGCATCGGCCGGCTATACGTGGAGCGAAGTGAGGCAGGATTGCATAAGGGTGTTCGAAGAGGGGATAAAGATGATCTCCGCGGACCCGGACGCGACCCAGGCCGCCTATGCCGTATTCAGCGGCGACGGATCGAAAGTCGAACTGTTCATTCCGGGCGAGAAACCCGCCGTACTGTCGCCCGCCGCGGAAAAAGATACATGGACCGACGCCGAAAACCCGCGCGGTCCGTCGCTCGCGAAGATCGACGGCGGCCTGCTCGAGATAACCGTCCGGGGAAAGGCCGTTTACAGACAAGCGTCGGAATAAAGGCGCGTTGTGAGGGCCATGACAAGTCGACGGCTCCGCCCCGGGAAATCCCGCCGGGCGTCAATAGAACAATCCTTTTTTATTAAAGATAGCCAAGCCTAAATTAAAGGTTATAAACCAGTTGCGCTTGGATGTGTCGTACTTGGATAGCGACAGGCTCACCGGGCCGAGGATCGTCTGGTAGATTAGCGACGAATCGAACATATACCTTATACGGTGGCGGGTATCCATGCGGCTCTTGTCGTAATATCCGGGCAGAAACGCATATGCGCTGGTACGCAGGTAGAAGTTGTCTTTGAAAAGGAATATCGGCACGAGACCGCCAGCGATGAACGACGAGGCCCTGAACTCTTTCATATATACGATCTTACTGTGCGGCGTGGGGGTGAAGGCCGGCGAGGTGAGGTTTGTTGCGCTGGCGTTGGCGAAATTGGGATGGTTGGTGATGGTTATGTCGGCCAGATACCCCAATGTGAACCACTTGGCCGGACGCATAAAGTAATGTTCGCGTACATATTGGGCGCCCACCCAGGAACGGTTTTGCGACATGTAGCCCTGGTCGCCGGCCCGTCCGGCGCTTCCGGGGTAGAAACGCTCGTTGCCGGAAACGGCTATCACCGAGGCTTTCTGTATTATCCCCCGGGTAGGGAACAAGGTGTAATTCATATTGTTGCGCTCCACCTCGAGTTTCGCTCCCACAAACCTGAATTTAGTCCTGTCGAGCGTATCCCCCTTTTCGTATACTTTGGTAGACTCGGAATAGTTATAGTTGTCTATGGCCGCGTTGCCCTGGAGGGTCAGCACCGAGTGGCGTCCCGCAGGCATCCCCAGGGCCAGGTTGACGTACGAATCGCCGTATTTGGCGTAGGAGAGGTCGTTGATGCGGGAGATACTGCCGTAATCACTGCGGAAATAGTTATAGAAATTATAGGATATGCCCGCCTCGTAGAAAAACGGCGCGCGTACGAAAAAGTCCGTGCGAAAAGAGGCGGACGTGGATACGTAGAACGGGCTGAAATAACCGTCCAGGAAATAAGAGTGGGCGCTCCGCCCCACATTGTTGTATTCCAGGCCAACATAGGCCTGGTTGAGCGCCGTGGACGATATGTTGCCGCCCACCTTGAACTTCAGGCTCGGCAGGGCATGCATGTTGAGGGTCATATCGTAAAATCCCGTAGCGCCGTTATAGGCAACCTCCGGATAGTCGGCGTCTATCTTGCCTTCGGCCAATATCTTGAAATACTGGCTGCGGAAATCCTCCACTGTGAAGTAGGGTTTGTCATCGGGCATGTTGAGCAGCTTGCGTACGTAGCCGCGCTGCCGGGAATTCACGCCGGTTACGTATAATTGTTCGAAAAGCAGCCTGGGCGTACGCTCAAGGAATGCCGCCCGGCGGGAAGCCATTGCCGCGGAGTCGACGCGGCGCGTAATGGAGGACAATATCCGGGGCATATGCGCCATGGCGTCGTCGTACCCCGCCTTTATGATCTCCGCGGCCTTATCGTAATCGAGGATGGAGACGTCGGTGAAGATGCGGTCTATCATTATGTCGCCGGGCCTGGGCAGCGAGTAGTCTGTGTTCATCATCGCCAGGGAAAAGACCTGGTCCAGCAGGCTGTTGTCTTCGGGATTGTAGTAGCCCTCCACACATTTGCTGCCTATCAGTATATCGGGGTCGAAATCGCGGCACAACACCTGCCATGGAAAATTGTTACACAGTCCGCCGTCGTAAAGCACCGTCGAATCGGTTTTTACAGGTTTGAATACCAGCGGAATACTCATGGATGCGCGTATAGCCCGGCCCAAATCGCCGCTATCGAACGTCATCTCGCGGCGGGCCATGGCGTCGGTGGCCACGCAGCGGAAAGGCACCATCAGGCTGTCGAAATCGCCGCGGCAGGCGGTGTTAGCGGCCGAGAAATATTCGATAAACGCAAGGTCGAGCTGATTGGTCGGCACGGCGTTGCCCGGCGTCAGCGCGCCTTTCCTGCCCCTGGGGCCATCGGCCGGCTTTTTATCGAGCGTCAGGGGCATCATGGTGGCGTCGCGGCGCATCTGCTTGAAATAATACTTGTATTTATCCTCTATCTGGCCCGTAGTCCAATAGATCACCTTGCGATCGGTAAAGTCGCGCTCCATCTGCTGCGGGGTGTAGCCCGCCGCGTAAAGGCCGGCGATGATGGAACCCATGGAGGTGCCGGAGACGTAGTCTATGGGTATATCGTTCTCTTCCAGTGCTTTTATAACCCCTATGTGATACAGGCCCTTGGCGCCTCCGCCACTCAGCACCAGGCCCACGCTCTGCCCTGCGGCCGAAAGGACGGCAGGCAGGGCCAGGAGGGTAAAAAGGAGTCTTTTGAACATGGAATCGGTTTGAATCTTGAAAAAAATAGTAACTTTGGCGGATACATTATTGCGACAAAGTTAGTCATAAAGAGAGCAACCTGCAAAAATGAAAGAAAAAATAGAAGAGCTCCTGCATCGCGTCGAAGAGTTCGTGCCGCGGGCAGAAGCGGAAATAGAGGAGTTCCGCATACGCATGCTGGGCAAAAAAGGAGAACTCAACCAGATACTCGAAGAGTTCAAAAACGTGGCTCCCGAACTGAAGCGGGAGCTGGGACAAAAGATCAACCAGCTCAAGAACGCAGCCACAGATAAAGTCAATTCACTTAAAGACAATTTCATACAAAACATCGACGGCGACGCCGCACGCGAGGACATGACGCGTCCGGGCAGCGCCGACGAACCCGGCGGACGCCACCCCATATCCATAGTCCGCCGCCAGATAGTGGACATCTTCGCGCGGCTGGGCTACACCGTGGCCGACGGCCCCGAGATAGAGGACGACTGGCACGTATTCTCGGCGCTCAACTTCCCGCCCGAACATCCCGCGCGCGATATGCAGGACACGTTCTTCATAGAGAAAAACCCCGATATACTGCTGCGTACCCACACAAGCTCCATCCAGGTACGCACCATGCAGTCGCAAAAACCGCCCATAAGGGTGATATGCCCGGGGCGGGTGTTCCGCAACGAGGCCATATCGTACCGCGCACACTGCATATTCCACCAGGTGGAGGGCCTCTACATAGACGAGGACGTGTCGTTCGCCGACATGAAACAATCCATCCTTTATTTCGCCCGCGAGTGTTTCGGGCAGCAGACCTCCATACGCATGCGTCCGTCGTATTTCCCTTTCACCGAACCCTCGGCCGAGGTGGACGTGTCGTGCAACCTGTGCGGAGGCAAGGGATGCAACGTGTGCAAGGGAACCGGATGGCTCGAAATAATGGGCTGCGGGATGGTGGATCCCAACGTGCTGGAAGCATGCGGCATAGACTCTAAAAAATACAGCGGGTTCGCATTCGGCATGGGCGTGGAACGTATAGCCATGCTCAAATTCGGGGTCAAAGACCTGAGGCTCTATTTCGAAAACGACGTCCGCTTCCTATCGCAATTCGATTCGGTCATCTGATCATGCGCAGGGCGGGAGGCATAACCATTCTGGCGGCGTGCCTTGCGACAGCATCGTGCGCCCTTCTTCGTCCGTCGGACAGACGAGCGGGCGGCGCTACGCGCGACGGCGCACTCCAAACCACGTTCCTGTACACCGAAGGGATGAAGCACGCCCTGACGGGCAGGAAAAGCGACGCCGAGGCGATCTTCAAAAAAGTCGTCTCGACAGACTCCACGCACGCGCCGTCGTTCTACGAGTTGGCGTCGCTGGCGGCCGAGACCGACCTTCCCCGGGCCATAGGATACAGTCGCAGGGCATGCCGCCTCGACACCGCCAACCTCTGGTACAAAGGGCAGTTGGGCAATCTACTGCTCGTGTCCCGGCAATACGGCCAGGCCCTGGACATCTACCGCGACCTGGTGAGGCGCGCACCCTACAACCCCGAGAACCATCGCGTGCTGGCAGCCCTGTATCAACAACAGGGGCAGCCTTTTACAGCCATATCGCTGCTCGATTCGGCGCAGTACAGGCTGGGGCGCATAGACGAGCTTTCCAATCTCAGACGCCAGCTGCTGATAGAGACGGGACTCTACGACCGCGCAATAACAGAGACGCGCAACATGATTGCCGACGCGCCATGGGACGATAGCAACTACCGCATACTGGGAGGGCTTTACGACAGGGCGGGCAAAGACTCGCTGGCCCTGGCCGCCTACACCAAGGCCGCGGAGATAAATCCTGACGACATCGAAACGATAGTGGCCATGAACGACTTCTACCGCCGCAAGGGCGACTGGCCGAATTTCTTTGCCACGGCCCGACGGATGATCGAGTCGGACGACATTACGGCGGGAGGCAAAGTGGCGTATATCAACGAACTGATGCTCAACAGAGGTTTCTATTCCGAGAACTTTTTCCAGATAAAAGACCTTATTTCGTCGCTGTTCATAAAATATCCCGACAACTATGACGTGATAGACCTTTACGGAGGCTCGATGATCGCCTCCGCAGGGGCCGAGCAGGGCCTCGCGTTTTACAAGTCGCAGCTCCGCAGGCCCGAGGCCCCGATAGAGATATACAACACAGTCCTTGACATAGAGACCTACCTGAAAAGGCCCGACTCGCTGGCCAAATATACCGCGCTTGCCCTCAAACGCTTTCCGGAAAACGTAGACCTGTACCTGCGCATGGGAAGCGCGCAATCGTTCCTCGACCGCGACGACAAAGCCCTGGAAGCTTACCGCCACGCCCTGAAATACTCCCGCACGGACTCCATACGCAGCGTGGTGACAGGCATGATAGGCGACCAGTACTACAAGCAGGAAAACGCCCGCAAAACCTTCGCCCTCTACGACAAAGCCCTGAGGTTGTGGCCCGACAACGCCACTATCCTCAATAACTACAGCTATTATCTATCCACCGACGGCCCCGGCGGACGCGATATATCCCGAGCGGTGGCCATGGCAGAAAAAGCCACGGCGCTATCGCCAGGCAACCCAACGTTTCTCGATACATACGCCTGGGCGCTGTTCAAGGCCGGACGTCTGGCGGAAGCCAAAAAAGTCATGCTGCAGGCCGTATCGCTCGATACCACGGGCAGCGAAGTGCTGTACCTCCATTACGGCGACATATTGTTCGCAATGGGAGAAAAATTCATGGCCACGGTATATTGGCGCAAGGCCCTCGAAAAAGGCTACGACAAGGAGGAAATAGACGAACGGCTCAAAAAAGCGGAGAGCAAATGAAAATAAAAAGGCTTATATTCATAGGATTGGTGGCGCTATGCCTCACCCTGACCGCGACGGCTCAGAACTCAAAGGTAGATGCCCTCAAAAAACAGATACAGAAAACGGAAGAGGACATAAGGCGTAATACGGCCCTGCTGAACGCCACGGAAAAGAACCGCAAGGCCAGTCAAAGGGAGCTGGATCTGGTGCATGAACGCATAACTTCGCGCCGCACAATGGTGGCCGCCATGCAGGCGCAGATAGACATCCTCAATTCGGAGATGCACAGCAAACAGACGTCGGTAGACCGGCTGTCGTCGCAACAACGCCTGCTCAAGGAGGAGTATGGCAATATGATACGGGAGTCGTACAAAAATTATCTTCAGAATAACTATCTGGCCTTCCTTTTCGCCTCGCGCGATTTCAATGACATGACTCGCCGCATAGATTACATGCGCCGCTACAATGCCATGCGCGAGGGCAAATCGGCGCATATCGACTCTCTGTCGGGCATACTGCGTGACAAAATCAACGAGATAGACACTAAAATCGACGAATTGGACAAGGCGAAAGCCGCCCTGGACAGGGAGATGGGTAAGTTGAACCAGGACGAAAAACGCTACAATTCAACCCTGACCGAACTCAAAAACAAAGAGAGCAAGATATCCAAAGAGATAGCCGCAAAAAAAGAGCAGACCCGCATAGCGCAGCAGGAGATATCGAGGATAATAGCCGAAGAGGCGAAAAAACAGAGCAAGCAGGTGCTTTCGGCCGAAGAGCGGCGCGAGGTAACAGCCCTGTCGGGACGATTTGACCAAAACCGGGGCAAACTGCCCTATCCTGTACGCGGAGGGGTGATAATAAGCCGTTACGGACTCCATCAGCACTACGCCAACCCCAGGCTTACGGAGAATAACCAGGGTGTCACCATAGCCGCCTCCAAGGGATCCGCCGTACGCAGCGTATTCGAAGGCACGGTAAGCGGAGTGGTTGCCATTCCTCGGGTGAAATACAGCACTGTTTTCATTCGGCACGGCGAATACCTTACCGTTTACTCCAACCTGGAAACGGTATCGGTAAAATCGGGAGATAAAGTGGCGATGAACCAAAACATAGGCGCGCTGCCAAACTCGGACGACGCCGATGAACACGTACTCTATTTCGGGGTTTGGAAGAGTTCAGTGAGCATGAACCCCGAATCATGGCTAATTCGTTAATAATCAGCGTAAATGTCGATAAACTACCATAATGCCGACTGCAGGTATTCATTCGAAGGAAAGCGCAAAGCGAAAGCCTGGCTGGCGGATTGCATGGAACGCGAAGGCAAGGCATGCGGCCAGGTAGACATCGTATTTTGTTCCGACTCATACCTGCTTTCCATTAACCGGCAGTTTCTCGGGCATGACTATTTTACCGACGTGATAACATTTCCCGGCGACTCGGGAGATAAAATATCGGGCGATATATACATAAGCGTCGACACCGTTCGCGACAACGCCCGCACCTACGGGCAGACGGCACGGCGCGAAATGTTGCGAGTTATGGTACACGGCATCCTGCACCTGTGCGGCTATGGCGACAAAACGCCCGACGAAGAGAAGACGATGCGGGACAAGGAGGATTTCTATCTCGGGTTTGCACCAGAAAATCAGTAATATGCAGCCTGTTAGCGAAGAATGAAAACCGAATATGACATAATAGTGGTGGGGGGCGGCCACGCGGGTTGCGAAGCGGCGGCCGCGGCGGCCCGAATGGGATCGTCGGTACTCCTGATCACCATGGATATGGCAAAATTTGCAGCCATGTCGTGCAATCCGGCCATAGGCGGCGTCGCAAAAGGGCAGATAGTACGCGAAATAGACGCCCTCGGGGGCCAGACAGGCATAATAACCGACCGCAGCACCATACAATTCAGAATGCTCAACCGGTCGAAAGGGCCGGCTATGTGGAGTCCCCGGGCGCAATGCGACAAGGAGCTATTTTCGTCGCTTTGGAGGCAAACGCTCGAAAATACGCCTAATCTGAGCATATGGCAGGATACGGCGGCCGACATACTTATCGAAAACGGCGCAGCATGCGGCGTGACGACGCGCCTTGGGGTGGAGTTCCGGGCGCAGGCCGTCATACTCACGGCCGGCACATTCCTTAACGGCCTTATGCATGTGGGTCGCAACAGCGCTGCGGGCGGCCGCAGCGGCGATGCGGCGAGCCATGGCGTGACCGAATCGCTCCGGGCTGCGGGCTTCGAAACAGGCAGGATGAAGACGGGAACTCCGGCCAGGCTCGATGCCAGAACGATAAATTTCGAGCTTCTCGAGCCTCAATACGGCGACGAAAACCCGTCCAAATTCTCATTTTTACAGGAAATAAGCCCCGTAAAAGAGCAATTACCGTGTTTTTTGGTGTATACATCGGCCGAAGTACACGAAACGTTACGCAAAGGATTTGCCGATTCGCCACTTTTCACAGGTATAATACAGGGCGTTGGGCCGCGTTACTGTCCCAGTATAGAGGATAAATTACGCACATTCGCCGACAAAGAGACCCACCAGCTCTTCCTCGAACCGGAGGGACGGCACACCAACGAATATTATCTTAACGGTTTTTCGTCGTCGCTGCCCTACAACGTGCAGTTCGAGGCGTTGGGTAAAATACGCGGATTGGAAAACGTGCAGCTTTTCCGTCCTGGCTATGCCATAGAATACGATTATTTCCCGCCTACGCAACTGCTTCACACCCTGGAGACCAAACTGGTGGCCAATCTATGGTTCGCGGGCCAGATAAACGGCACCACAGGTTACGAAGAGGCCGCGGCGCAAGGCCTGATGGCGGGAATAAACGCCCACCTTAAATTAGCGGAAAAAGAGCCGCTGGTGCTACGCCGCGACGAAGCGTATATAGGAGTGCTTATAGACGACCTTGTTACCAAAGGCGTAGACGAACCGTATCGCATGTTTACTTCCAGGGCGGAATATCGCATCTTGCTTCGGCAAGACAACGCCGACCTTAGACTTACTCCTATTGCCCGTAAAGTAGGACTCGCAACGGAAGAAAGATACCGTATTTTCGAAGAAAAAAAATCGCTCTCAGAATCGCTTATTTCTTTCCTTCACGAGCAGAGCGTCACTCCATCGGAATTACAGGACTATTTGGAATCGGTAAATTCCGCGCCGTTGACGCAAGGACGAAAGCTATACGACGTATTACTACGCAATGAAGTTTCGATCCGCGGACTCGCCCGGTGCCTGCCCGCACTCTCCCAACTACTCTCCTCGTCCGCCTACACCGAAGAAATAATAGAGCAGGCGGAAATACAAATAAAATACAAAGGGTACATAGAAAGGGAGCGGCATGTGGCGGAAAAGATGAGACGACTGGAAGACATAGCCATTCCCGCCGGGTTCGACTTTTCCGCACTAAACTCGCTATCCATAGAATCACGACAAAAACTAACCCGCATCCGCCCGACCACGATAGGCCAGGCATCCCGCACACCCGGAGTATCTCCCGCCGACATAAACGTCCTCCTGATATACTTTGGGAGATAATTGTTCCACGTGGAACAATTTCATCCGTCCAACCAAAATTCATTTAAATTTTGAAAAACCCGAAATGTTCCACGTGGAACATTTCGGGTTTTTCAAAAGCAGTAACGATATATGGGTATGTCAAAAAAAAGGGGG
>JAVBOW010000028.1:0-20367 GCA_031550125.1 Rikenellaceae bacterium | reverse complement strand
AGAATACGCTGACAGGCGGTATCTGGTCTTTATCCAAATGAAGTACGTATTTGTTGGCCCCGTCCAATTTATTGCCGTCGGCATCGACCGTGGTGTTGGGATAAAGCACCTCGGTGGAGAGTTCGGCGCCGGTCACGCCTCTGGCCAACGCCGCGCGCAGTGCCAGGTCATGGCCCGAGCGTCCGCCTGCGAAGGTGTATTTCCAGCCATCGACCGTCGTGCCGATATTCGCCCATTTGTTGTCGATCATGTCGCTGACCGCTTTGATCCCGCGCACGACGCCTCGGCGGGTCGCTTCATCGAGCGTTTGCCATTGGAATCCGTTGGCCGCACTCAGTCCGATCGCGTGGAACGAGGCCACCATCGGATCGTTCTGGTCGGCCGCGGCGGGAAGCGCCTGCGTCATCCAGAAGCCGATCAGGTCGAGCGCCTGAAGTTCGGCGGGCGCGGCGCTCTTGAAGGTCGCGAACGCCGACGTTACGGGCGGTTGCCCAGGTGCTATGCCTTTGCCGAGGTACTGCGAGAGGGGCATCAGCATAAAGCCTTTCTGGAAATCGACCGCCTTTGCAAGATCGTCGCCCCCGGAGGTGAAGATACGCACGGCCGACATGCCGATGTTGGTACAGCTGCGGATCTGCGTCATATCGCCTGGAACGGGGCCTTCGTATTCCGGCCCGGTAACGATGTAGGTTCCGGGTTGCGCGCCTTTCGTTCCGGCCACGTTGTGGATCACCTCATCAAAGCTGTCGCCGATCTGCACGATATACCAGCGTTTTTCGGTTGATGCCGGGACGAAGATCACCACTGGCTCTTTGGTCAGGTCGGTGTAGGCGTAGGCGTCGATGGTCACGTTGGTGGGCGTCACCACGAACCGGTCGGCAGCGGTTTTAAGCTCGGTGTGTTTCACATAGAAATTCACCCCCATCGAATTGCCCTTGACCGCCACGGGGGCGTACAGGGCATACATGCGGAACGGCTCGCCCCACAGGCAGGCCTGGATGGCGGTGGCATACGCCTGTTCTTCTTTCGCCTGGTCGGGAGTCAGTTTTTCGGTGGATGTCTGCGCATAGGCCGATATGCTGCAAACAAATGCCAGCAATACAGTGGAGAGTCGGAATGTTGTTTTCATATATTCATGGTTTTAATATCCATGCCATGGACAAATAATATACCACATTGTCATTGATAATTTTTTAAAGCGGGCGCGGCAGGACTTGAACCCTCAGTCCACTCTGATAATCACAAAACAAATAGCAGAAGATTAAACCGGCCAATTGTTAGCTATATACACAATATGCAAATTAAGATTTCTTCTAAGCCAATTTGTGACCATGCCGCGGTTTGTCGTATAATGGTTACGGATTGGCTACAGAGCAGATGAAAACAATAAGCACTTGTTTTTACTAATACCTTGATTATAAATATGTTTCATGATTCAGAGAAGGCAGGTAAAGTGAAATGAAAAATCCCTGATAATCAGTCGATTATCAGGGGTTTTTCTTAGGTGGCGGTATGGACGGGACTCGAACCCGCGACCCCCTGCGTGACAGGCAGGTATTCTAACCAGCTGAACTACCACACCGTTGGTTTGCTTTGGGGATTTTCTTGCTCTATTTTCCCCTTTTGCACCGCAAATATAGGGCTTTTTTCTTTATCTGCAAAATTTTTATCCTATAACATTATATGTGTTTGTCTTATTTTTCTTTCATTACTTGCAATAAGCTGTAATTCAATGTTATTTACTGCACCGAAGGCGATCCGAAGCTGTATAATTTGTATTTCAGGAATATTCCCTTATCGAATATGGTCCACAGGCAATGTTTCTGGCCGCATGCGGCCAGGGCGCAATTTGACCACGTATTGCAGGTGTAGAAGAGGTTGTAATGCCCTATGGCTTCGTAGAATGCGTCGGTTTGGCCGTAGGCGGCGTCTGTTGGGATGTTAATGAATTGTCCGGCGGGGTCGCGCGCGAAGCGTCCGGTCACGAAATCCACTAGCCTGGCGTATTGGCGGAAACTTATCATTATCCTTCGACAACTGTCGTCCTCCTGCATCTCCTTATAATAGGTTGCGTGCATAGCAGTGGTATTCAGCCAGAATGCGGCATTGAAAGCCAGGCGCGGAGTCAGGTCGTCCCATGTGGGCATGTCAAGGAAGAAGCCTTTGTCTCCCCAGCCTACGCCAAGGTAGGTATAGACGGTATCCTTCGATAAATTATCGCTATATGGAATTTTCGCGCTCCAATCCATCACCATGTTGCGTACCGGCATTACTATATCCGTGTGTACGCCGTTGGTCTTTATGAATATGGACATCTCTTGGGGTTCGCCTTTTTCCGCCGGTACGGTTATGCGCGAGCAGCACCATGCCGAGCCGAAATAAAGCAATGCGAAACCCGCCGTACCGGCAAGTGCAAAAAGTATTATACGTGCTATTTTGAGCATCTGAAAGTCGGGCTATAGATCGGTTGAAGGTTATTCTGTCCGTTTGCGCAGGCGGCGGGCGGCATCTTCGAGCGATTCGCTCGGTTCGATTATATTGTAACCTTCCCAGAATTCAGGATCGTAGAAACCCGATACGCGGTCGGCAAATATTTGTCCCGACCCGAATGCGCTTCGTTGCGGGAATCCCGCCCCTACCCCGTCGGCCACGTCTGTAGCCACTATCTCAGAGACGACCGTGTAGGCCGTGGAGAACAGCTTCCTCCGCCAATCGCAACGGAAACGCATGCGGGTTTGCATATAATACAAGCATGCCTTGGTGTCGCGGCGAGTGTCGTAAATCAGCTTGATATATACCTCTTCCGGCGTGAAGCGCAGCCCTGGGGGTTTTCTTGCAAGGATGCAGCCTGTGACTTTGTTTTTGTCGGACATGTCCATCGAGGCCTCCACCTGTGAGATAGCCAGGGTTTGCTTGTCGATATGGAACCTGCCGCGAAACAGCGTTACGGACGGGATATCGGCATTGGGGACGAATTCCACCACATAGTGCGGCCTGTCGCCAATAGCTTCGGCAGGGGCCATGGAGTAATCGTAGTAGACGAATGTAGCGGGATCGAGTACGTCGGCCCCGGTTTTTACCAAATCGAGGCTTACCGCCCCTGCCGGGCCTCCCTGCAACTTGACACCGAGCGTGTCGCGCGGATTCGTGCTGATCAGGGCGCGTCCTTTGACCACCCTGGTCCGGTCGGCCGACGTATAACCGCGCGAGTACGGCGTTTTGAACACTTCGGTGACCGCCTCTGAAACCTCTATGTAACTATGCCTTTTACGTATGGTCTCGCGATAGAAGCAGGTTGACACGGTGTTACCGGCCGAATAGTTGGACCCTATCAATGAGACGGCTTTTTTCAGCACCTCCAGGGCATCGGTTTCGTTTACCGTAACCGTCCGCAGCCTTACCGGGTTTTCGCGCAGGTATATCGTGGTGTCGTTTATTCCGCGTCCGTCGAGCGCCATGCCGGCGGACGTGAATCCCATGCGCGATATTTCGAGTATTTGTCCCTGTACGCGCCTGAGTTTTAGAGAGAAGAACCCGTCGGCATTGGTCACCGTGCCTACGCGCATCCCGGACAGCGTTACCGATGCCGATTCGATAGGGGCATGCGTGCGCGAATCGCGTACAACGCCGCTGACCACATATGTATTTTCGGCATCCTGGGCCGGCGCCGGCAGGCTGCACAAAAGAAAAGATGCGAGAATAAGGAGTACTGTTTTCATGGTTCCATATGCGTGGGGCGGAACCCAACCGCACGTTCAAAGTTAATAATAAACTGTCTAATTAAAAAACCGTACGGCCCGCCGGTTTATTTTGCGAATGTCAAAAAAAACGGGCCTCGATGAGAGGCCCGTCTGTATGGATATGCGATCCGCTACCAAACGATGTGGTCGTAGTACCAGTTCCAATCCTGAGTGCCGTTAGTACGCGCCCAGTTGGCGAAGCGGGGATAATAATCGTCTATGCGTACGCGCTCTGCCGGATAGGAGAATATCCACAGGTCGAGGGCGAAGGGGAATTGCTCTTCCGAGACGTACCAGAGGTTGTTGTTCACGTCCGAACGGTCGTCGTATTTGCCGAACCAGTCCGCGCCGTCGGCCAGGGCCTTCATGGTGGGACGGTATTCGGGCAGGTGTACCTCGCGGCGGCGGGAGTCGCCATCACGGTGATCGATGGAGATGAAGGGATTGTAGGGAGGATAGCCAACCTCGTTCATCGTGAGCGACGGATTGCTGAACACAACGTCTACGATGTATTTATATTTGGCGCTCTGCTGGTTGCCCACATAATCGAACGTAGGGCCGTTCACCTCGCTTGCCACATCGTCGAAGATCATGAAAGTGGCTTTGTCCGTCTGGCCTGCTTCGAGACCTTTGGAGTCTACGGCATAAGGCGATACGTAAGGAACGGGGGCGGGATCGCCCAGAGCGAGGCGGCTCATGGTCACCGAAGCTATGGCGTCCGGAGCCACGTTGTACTGGTATCCGAAACCGTCGCGGTGCGAGCAGCCTTTGCGAATGGGGGTGAATTTATCCTCTATGCGGATGATGGTGTTATCGGCATTAAAGAATACCTTGCATGCATACTCCACTCCCACGTCGTTCATATCGTAGTCTCCTTTGAGGGGCCAGAGGTCTTCGAAGGCGAGGAATCCCATCCACTCGCACTCATATGGGCCGTCGGGACGCATGGAACGCGCCGAGCGCGGCTCTATTCCGTAATCGGCCATGTTTACGACGATGGGTTTGGCGCCGTCCACGCTCACCTCGGCCACGGGCAGGTTGTCCTCTTCGTCGGCCGCGGTGAGTATATAGATCTTGTCAACGCCGGCAGGCAGCATGATAGTGCCGTTATAAGTGCCGCTGATGGTGTTGGCTTTGAATATGGGCTTTATATCCGGGTTGGTTGCGGGATCGGCCAGATAAACGATAAAGTGGGCCTCTGCCGGATAGGAAACCGTGAGGTTGGAGATTTGTTTGGTAGAGAAATTGAAATAATCTTTTTTGGGGGCCTGGCTCTCGTTTTTGACGCATCCGGCGAATGCCAGCGCAAGGGCCGCAATAACTGCGATCGAAAAGTTTTTCATAATAATAGTTAAGATTAGATTAATATGTTAATTAATAGTATTTTCTATAAATAATGCCGCAAATATATACCTTTAAATTATAAATTACAACTCCGGAGTTCTTTTTGGCTTAAAAAAACAAACGAAAGTTATTGTGTAAAAAGGCAATGGCGTCTCATGTCGAGACGCCATTGTCCTTAGAATGGCCCTCCGGGGCCTCCGGGACCGCCGCCGGGCATCATTATCATCGGCCTGCCACCTTCGGGGCGGACGAAACTTTCCGGCGATTCCGCCTGGGGCCTCGACGACGAGCGTTTGCCGAAATTACGCAGGTTATAGATGAAATTTATACCGAAATAACGGCTTATTACGCTGTTCGACGTGGTTATTATCGACGTACCGGAGAACGAACGACGGTAGCTGCGGTTCTGGTCGAGGGCGTCGTAAATCCCGAAATTTATCTCGCCCCTCTGGTTGCGGAACACCTTTTTACCTACCGTGGCGTTAACTATCAGGTATTCGAGGTTGCTCGTCCCCGACTTGTCGGAATATTTGGTGTACGACGCGTCCGAGGCAAGCGTGAAACCCTTCCAGAACACCCATTTGAAGCGGCCGTAGGCTGTTTGGTTGAAGAAATAATTGTCGTTGCTCTCGTTGATGGTGTTGTTTACGGTGTTGTAACCCACGTTGTAACGCAGCGTAAAATCGAGGTTCGCGCTTATGTTGCTGCTCAGCACCACGCCGCCGTTGTAGTTAAGCGACGAGGCTACGTTCTCCATCGAATTAATATAGCTCGGCAGGCGCGAGTAGTCCACCCCCGCATTTATGTTTATGTTGCTGCGCAGCCATTTGACAGGGGTTCCGTAACTTACCATGCTGCGCATGGAGCGGTAGCCGTCCATGTTTACGGGACGGGAGTAGCGGCCTCCGTAGACGGGATGGCGCAGTATGAGCGAATCCGCTATGTAGTTGCTGCGTACCGACCCGCCAAGCATCACCATAAGCGTGCGTCCTGCACCCACCATCGATCGGTTGTAATTCAGGTAGAGGTTATGCTCGTAGGATGGTTTCAGCTTGTCGTTACCTTGCGTGACATACTGGAGGTTGGTCAGGTTGATGGCGTTTTGCAGGTCGCTCACGGAAGGGTTGTCGGTGGAGGATCGCATGAACATCTGCAGGGTGTTGTTGGGCGAGAAGGTCTGGCGCAGCATCCCGAAATACACCACATTATTAAAGGAGTGGCTCATAGTGCCGGCGACGGGGTATTTCTGGTCGCCTTCGAGCGAGGAGTACTGGTAGCTGACATTGGCCGACAGGACGGTTTTGGGACTCGAATAGTTAATTCCCGGTCCCGCGCTCTGCGTCAGGTAGTTGCTCGTATATATATTCGATTGCAGGGGATCGATCTGGTCGTTGAAACGTCCCTGGCCGAAGAGGTAGTCGTAAACTTTCCTGTTCGCGGGCTGGTCGTTATATCCCGCGCGATATTGCACGTTCAGTATCACGCGCGCCGAGAGCGGCTCGTAGTACGACGCCGTGGCGCGCAGGCTGTAGCGGTCGGCCGAGTTGACCGTCCATGTGTAGACGTCGCGCTGTTCGACGCTCGGCAGCGGGTAGTAGACCGTCTTTGACGAGTCGTACGCCGTGCGGTCGTTGGTACTCATGCTCAGGTAGCCGTCCAGCGTCAGCGCGCGGCCTTTGTCGTTGAGTTTGGCGCGGTAGAGCAACGATTGGTAGATGTTGTAGCCGCTGTTGTCGTAGCTGCTTTCCCCCCGGCGCACGTTCGACGTGTCGCTCATCATGGTCTGCCTGCCTTCGACGTATGTCCCCGAACCCTCAGTCTGGTCGAAACGGCTTCGGTTTTCGTTGTTCTGGTAGCTTATCGAGGGGCGGTACATTATCGAGTGCCTGTCGTTGATCTTGTATTCGACGCGGGCGTTGAAGCGGTGGTTAAGGTTGCTCGTCCCCGATTTCGTCCAGCTGTTGTTCAACCTGCGGGTGTCGGTTTGCGAATAGTATTCGTTTCCGGTGTCGTTGACGTTGTCGTTGTCGGAATTATTGAAAAAGTAGCTGCCCTGGAGCGTCACTTTGCTTCCCAGTTGGCCGGAGTAGTTGATCCCAATGGCGTTGGTGGTGGATATGCCGGCCTGCTGCGGCACCATGAATCCGCTCGACGAACCGCCGCGGCCGTAACTGCCACCGCCGCCACCGCCGCTCGTCCTTGTACGCATACCGCCGCTGCCGCCGCCCGAACCCATGGCCCCGAGGATATCCTCCGAAGAGAAGTTCTGCTGGTTCATGTTGTTGGACAGTCCTATGATGGAGAAGCGGTTGGTCCCTGAAAATATATTGACGTTGCCGCCCGCGATATATTTGTCGTCAAAACCGTAACCGGCGTACACCTTGCCGAACTGGCCTTGGCGCATATCGCTGCGTGTGACGATGTTGATGGCCTTGTAGCTTTGTCCGTCGTCCACGCCCGTAAGTTCGGCCTGGTCGCTCTGCTTGTTGTACACCTCTATCTTGGCAATAGCCTCGGCGGGAAGGTTCTTTATGGCCGAGTTGACGTCGTCGCCGAAGAACTCCTTGCCGTCCACCAGCACTTTCCTGACCGTTTCGCCCTGCGCTTCGACGGCGCCGTCCACTATGCGTATGCCCGGCATCTTTGTAAGCAGGCCTTCGGCGTCGGCGTCTTTCGCCACCTTGAAAGCCTCGGCGTTATATGTCACCGTATCACCTTTCTGTGAGGTGCGTATGGCCTGTCCCACGGCCACCACTTCGGCCAGCGTCTTGGAATCCATGCTCAGGTTCACCGTACCGGCGGATTGAGTGGCAGACTTTACCGACACGTTCACCGTTGCCTCCTTGTAGCCCATCAGGAATATGCGCGCTTTGTAATCGCCGTAAGGCACTTCGCTGACGGCATAGCTCCCGCTCGCGTCGGAGTTGCCGTAATATTTCGGCCCTTTCCCTTTGGACGACGCAAGTTCTATTATGGCTCCCTGTACGGCGGAGTAGCTGTCGGCGTCCATTACTTTGCCCGTGACCGTCCCGGTGGGCGTGGCGGCCATGGCTGCGGCCGATAGCGATGCGGCGACAGCAAAGAGATAAATAAATTTCTTCATTAAAGGTTTCGTATTTCAGCCCGCAAAGAAAAGATTTTTATACTTAAAAACTTAAACGGAAAGGCGAAACGGCAAAAACTACGGGCGAATTACAAAGGATCGGCCTGAAAAACGGACCAGCCTGAAAAACAGGCTGGCGTCAATATGCGTGATGTAAGAAAACGCTGCGTCTTACGATAACGACGCCGTGCATAGCGTGCGTCAGGTTTCGCTTATCGTTGGAGTTTCAAACCGGAGCGGACTAAAGTCCGTGAGGATTTGAAATGAATTTGCCATGTACGCAACAATATTTCCCGGGAAGGTCCGGGAAAGACCTGTCCGGGAAATTAAAGAAAACCGTTATCACGGCGCTTCCTATTGCGTGAATATAATCTGCAGTTGGGCGATCGCCATCCATCGGCCTACGCCTTTTGGCGCAACGGCGTTGTAGAAACCCTGCATTGATGCGCTATAGTAGAATCTGCCCATTTTGAAAGTTTTTCCCACTCCTCCCCCTAAAGGCAGGGTCCATCTGTTGTCTGCCTCGTCCAGCCAATTGGCGGTAACGGTTGCATTGCTTTCCAGATACCATGCTTTTGGAAAATTGTAATACGCTACGTATTGCGCGCTGAATAAATCCACCCGGTTTATGCCCGTACCGCCCAACGACCAAAAGTTCTGAGCCACCACGCCGCCCGAAACAGTCTTGCCATTATAGTAAAGCAAGGCCGCAGGCCCCATGCTCAGGCGGTTGCTGCCCAGTTCGGGCGAAGTACGCGTAGGGATCTGCAGGGTAGGTCCAAAGCCCCAGACCCAAGCGCTTTTAGGAGGCCCCGCAGGCCGCAGGAAAGCGTTGAACAAGACGTTTCCCATTCCGAAAACCCTATCGCCGCCAGCCTGCATGGCCGGGATCCACTGTATGGGGATGATCGTATAGGTATTGATCTTTACCTTGCCGACGGTAAAAGGGAACACCGGCTGGACCGACAGAGAATTGGCGTTGCCTTCGCCAACCGGAAGAGTTATATTTTGCAGGAATACGCTTTTGAATCCGCTCATGGGATTCTGCTTTTCCTTGACAACCTCTTCCAGCGTCAATTCCCTTTTCGGCTCCTCGCCCGATTCCCCGCCGGATTCCGCACCGTACGAATTGGTGAATACATAGTCGTAAAACGGTCGAGCCTGCGCGTCTGCGATGTACGCCTGCTCCCGCTCCGCCTGTGCGGGAGTAAGTTTTTGAGCTGAGACCTGCGCCAATGCGCCTCCGCCTAAAACTACGGTCGACAGGACAATCGCATTTCTGATATAAGTTTTCATCGTTATCGGTTTTAAAAATCCGTTGGAATCGACCCCGTCCGAAATACATGGAATCTGCCGTTGCAAAAACAACAATCATTCCATAGGCGCATCATGAAATTTCAAAGAGAATTACCTACATTTGCCTGCAACAAACAACTAACCGTTATGTCGGCAAATCAACATAATTGCGCCCACTGCCCCGTACGCGCCAGGTATGACAAGGCTCCCCATTCGCTCGTCGGACGATTCTGGCGATGGCATATAGGCTTTTGCCCCGGATGGAGAAAATATTTCGCCTCGCTGGGCAGGGCGGAGCAGGATGAAATAAGGCTGAAATATCGCCTTAAGTGAACATCGAGTAGTTTCGGGACCGCTGCTTCTCGTTGCCCGGCGTCAGCGAATGAACGACGTTCGTCGCATTTTCGCTCCGGGCCGAACGCATATTGGCATTTTACGTAAAGATATGAAGAGCGAAAAACCGCTGGTAGACAGGGAGTACCTGCTCGAAAAATCGCCCGGCAAGGGAGGCTGGACTTATACCGTAATACCGGAGATACTGCCCGACAAAAACGCCCCTTTCAGTTGGGTGCGCGTAAAGGGCAGTATAGACGGCTATCAGATCAGCAATTATCACCTGATGCCGTCGGGAAAAGGGACGCTGTTCCTGTCCGTGAAATCGGAGATCAGGAAAAAGATCAAAAAGCAGGCCGGCGATTACGTCCGGGTCGTCCTGTATTCCTGCGCCGAGCAATTGGAAGTTCCCGAAGAGTTTATGCTGTGCCTGCGGGAGGACGCCGGGGCGCTGCAATTTTTCAATACGCTCAACGAAAGCCAGCGGCACAATTACGTCAAATGGGTATATTCGGCCAAGACCGAGCAAACGAAAGCCGACAGGATAGCAAAAGCCATCGACAGGCTCGCCTGTGGCCTTAAATTTTCAGGATCCGTTTGATCTCTCCTCCTCAACCGCTTGTAATATAAGGCTGCCGCAATGGCATCCGTTTTGCACGGGGCATGGTCTAACTAAAAACAATAACGGTTATGAGACCAGAAAGCCAAGCGCTCGCCCATAAGCTGGCGGAGTGCATACACGCCTGCAACGATTGCATGAACGGCTGCCTCGACGAAAAACACGTGGCTATGATGGCCGAATGCATCCGAATCGACAAGGAGTGCGCCGAAATATGTTCGGCCACCCTTTCGTTGGTGCATCGTCAGGGGCATTTCATGAAAGACATACTGACGCTGTGCATAAAAGCCTGCGGACTTTGCGCCGAAGAGTGTTCAAAGCATAGCGAAGAGCATTGCCGCGATTGCGCCCGGATATGCCGCGATTGCGCGAAAGCCTGCGCCGATTTCCTTGCCGGCGTGATTTAATCCCGGAAAATTAAATCGTGCTGCGGTTTCGCAGTCCGCTCACACCCAAAATGCCAAGCCCCGGCGATCAGACGATGATCGCCGGGGCTTAGTTTAGCACGCTTGTTGGATAGGTGCATGCCAAACCGGAAGGACGCAAAAGCGACGGCAAGAGGCTGTGACGCCTGACTCCCCCGGACGCAGGACGCGGCCACGGCCGCCATAAATAAAACCATCGTTATGAAATATAAGATCATATTACTCTTAATAAGCCTGTTGCCACTGCCGGCGCTGGGCCAGCTCATGGGCGTAAAGACCAACCTTCTCTACGACGCAACCACCACCGTCAACCTGGGCGTAGAAGCTCGCCTGGGCGTACGATCCACGCTCGACGTGCCGGTGAGTTACAACCCGTGGACATTCTCCGACAACAGGCAGTTTAAAGTGATAATGGCCCAACCCGAATATCGCTACTGGCTCTGCGAAGCTTTCAACGGCCACTTTTTCGGGGTACACCTCCACGGCGGACAATTCAACGTCAACAACATAGAGATGCCTTTCGGTCTGTGGCCCGGCCTGAAAGATTACAATTACCAGGGCGAATTCTTCGGCGCGGGACTATCATGGGGCTACCAATGGATCCTGTCGAACCGCTGGGGCTTGGAATTCACCCTCGGGGCCGGTTACGCCCGCGTGAATTACGACAAGTATCCATGCGCGATGTGCGGCCAAAAGATCGACAGCGGCCATAAAAATTACTGGGGTCCCACAAAAGCGGGACTCACCCTTATCTTTATGATATTCTGAAATTATGATAATGTCTTTCAAATATTCGGCTCTGGGGCTGCTTTGAATGGTTACCGCAGCCGGCGCACGGGAGACGTCCCCGGACGGACGCATCGAAGCGCATGACGCGGCGGTAGCCTACACAAGCGGCAAAATCACGGTATCGATGCAAATAGACGCCACCCGCGCGGCCTTGCGCCGCACCGAAGCCATAGTACTGACGCCCGTTATCCGCTCAGGGACGGGCGAGCGCGAACTTGCGCCGGTGGTGGTCAGCGGACGCAACCGGATGAAGGCGGCCCGTCGAGCGGCGTACTTCAACCGCCCCCTACCCTACGACGCGGCGGCGGCGCTATCTCCGGCCATGATCCCTTACGCCGCCGAGACTGTTTACGAGCCGTGGATGGCCGGCGCCAGCCTCGTCCTGCGGGAGGACGTTTACGGCTGCGCGATGGCACATACCCCTGGCGGTTCGGTGGTCCTGACGACGCTGCGTCCGGCCGAACCGGTCAAACCAACCGACGCTCCGGCCGTAACATATATAGTCCCCGTCGCAGAGGCGGAGAAAAACCGCAAAATGAGCGGGTCCGCGTTTCTGGACTTCCCCGCCGGCAAATCGGCCATAATAGCCGCTTTCCGCAATAACGCGGAAGAACTCGACAAGATACGCGCTACTATCGGCCGACTGCACGGCGACATGGACGTGACGATAGATTCGATAGCCTTGCGCGGTTACGCTTCGCCCGAGGGAAGTTACGCCGCAAACAAGCGTATAGCGCAACAACGCGCGGAATCCCTCCGCGACTACCTGCAGAAAGGATATCCCTACCCCGCCGCCATATTCTCCGTCAGCTCGGCGGCCGAAGACTGGAACGGGCTGGAACGCCTCATAGAGAGATCGGACATAGCGCATCGCGACGCCATACTGGCGGTGATAAGGAGCGACGCTGATCCGGACGTAAAAGAGAGGAAGATAAAATCGACGGGGGCCTATCCCGAGTTGCTAAGTAAGTATTTTCCGCAACTGCGGCGGGTGGAATACCGCCTCGACTACACCGTGCGCGCCTTCAGTGTGGAGGAAGGCAAGGAAAGGATACTCATCAACCCCGGGCTGATGAGCCTCAACGAGATGTTTTTGGTGGCCAACGCGTATCCGAAGGAAAGCGATGAATTCAGGCATGTATTCGACGTGGCCGTACGCCTGTTCCCTTCCGACACGGTGGCCAACCTCAACGAGGCGGCCGTGCTGCTCGAGCGCGGCGACGCTTCCGCCGCCCGCCGTTACCTCGAACCCTACGTTTCCTATCCGGGCGCGTGGAATAACCTGGGGGTTATGTACATGCTTGACGGGGACTACGCCCGGGCGCGGACTTTTTTCGACAAAGCCTCCACAACGCCCGAATCGGCCCGCAACCTCGGTCTGCTGCGCCGTATGGAGGAGTACCGGAAAGCCAGGGCCGCGTGGGACGCCTATCAGGAATGACCTTAGAATCGGCATAACCTCAGCCATCTCGCAGCGCAACGTAAAAACAACCGGCAGGTTTCAGGGACGCACCCCGAAACCTGCCGGCTACTTTAATATAAACACATGAATACAAAGCAAATACTGCTTTGGTACGCATTTTGAAATGCCCATCATGTAATAACATATATTTATATTAATATTTTTTCTTATAATTAAAACTGATAATTATGAAACGAGGATTAGTATTTCTGCTCGCAGCTTTACCGGCAATATCAACCATATTTTCAAGCTGCAACAAATCAAACGACGCCACTGCCGAAAGGGAAGTCCGCGACGTATTGGTAAAGATAGACAAGGTTTCTTCAAGATCCATTTCTCCCGGGGTGACGGACCCCACGCTGGTTTTCAACAGCGGCTACCTCTATTTCGTGTCCGGTTCGGGACAGATAACCGGACGCCTGGGCATAACCGACGATAACGCCGCGCTCACCGCCACATCGGTAGGCATAGAGACGCTACAGGCGGGCGTCATAATCTCGGTTCCTGCAAATACCCTGTCCATATACCTCCCCGGCAACGTTCCGGCAAGCATAACGCTGCCCACTTCAGGAGCTTACAGCGCAGTAGAGCAGACGGTCATTTCGCTTAACGACCAATACGACGTTTCCGGAGGCATAACCGCCGCGACGATTTACGGAGGCAGCCCGATCATACCGCCCGTAGCTCCTTCGACGGTGGCCACGGCCGACATCGACGTGCGTCCGCTGGCGTCGAGGATAGAAATAAGTGCCGTTACGGGGGGCACAGGCATCGCGGGCAGTTGGATTATCGAGGGCATATTCATCAATAAATACGACGGCCAGCAATACCTGAACGCCACCCGCAATACGGCGGACTTCAGGGACAACGGCATAGATCCGACCGACTATCTGTCCGGCGCGGCCGGATACCCGGCGGTCGACAACGGGAAATATTTCGACTACAACGCCTCGGGCGTGGGTACGCTGGACGGCGGCACCAACGCCTACACCCCGGCGGTTGGCAACGTATGGTCGTACAACGTCTTTGCGGGCCTTGTCCCCCATATCGTCATCCGTCTCGACGACATCACCGACTTTCCAAATCCTCAATTCCTTACCGTCAAGACCTTCCGCACGAGCGGCGGCACGTTGATCACATCGTTCGAGCGCGGCAAGATCTACAGGATAACCAACATAGCGTTTACCGCCGACGACCTTTCCGAGCAGCCGGAACTGGAAACGCTGGACGTGGAGGTTACAGTCAATCTGATAGACTGGACATTCGAAGACGGAGTACAGCCCGGATTCTGACCGGCAACCCTTTAACGGCGGCGACAGCCTGTTTTATATGAATTCCGCTCCCGGCCTTTGCCGGGAGCGGGGACAGGCCGGCCGCGCCTTTATCCTTAGAATCCTGCAATCGTGAAAGCCGCAACCTATATATCGCTACTTGCCTGCATCCTCTGGCATGGATGCGTCAGGGAAGAGATAGGCCCGTGTCCCCCGTCCGGGAATGTAACCCTTACGTTCCGCTACATACAGGACGGGCAGGACCTCTTCGACGGCCATATCGGCAAGGTCAACCTCTATATTTACCGGGCCGGAGGCGAATTCATACGCTCCGTAGAGGTGACGACCGCTCCGGGCGTTTTCCACGGCACGACGATAGACCTGCCTGCCGGAGCCTACGAGATAATAGGCTGGGGCAATATAGGGCCAAACACCGGAGTGGCCGACACGGACGGGTTTACTCCGAAAGAGTCCTATATATTTTACTCGGGCGTCCAGACCGGCGACTCGCTCTACCACTCCCCGGGAGTAAACGGCGCCGAGGGCAACGTGTTGACCGTCCCCTCTTCGGGAACGGCTTCCGGGACAATGGACTTCACCAACCGTCACAAGATCGTCGAAGTTTACGTACAGGGTCTCTCCGCGCCCTCCGCCGGACTATCCGGACTCATCCCGGGATATCATTTCGACATGGAGCCGTTGGCGGCCGCACCCAAAAGTATGTTGCAGCCGGGGCGCGCCGTGAACACCCCGCAAGGCGCGGCCTACCTCTCGCGGTTCTACACGCCCGAATTCCTCAACGAGAACCCGATAGAGGTGTCCGTCGTCAATTCGGCAGGGACGGCAGGCCACACCCTGTCGTTGCAGGAGTACATCGCGGAATTCTATCCCGACCTGGTAATCCGCGACGGGGGCGGCGAAACAATACGGATAATGCTTCGGTTTACGGAAACCTCCGTAATCGTAGCCTTACCCGACTGGGATTACGTCGACACCACGCCTATCTTATAAATACACAGGAAAGTTATGAAACGCTTCTTTATATTTATTTCGGCGCTGGCAATAGCCTCGTGCATGCGCGAGGATGGGCAAGCCGGAAAAAACCACGACTGGATACGCGTCAGTTTCACGTTGGAACTTCCGCGCGCCGGCATATCTACGGCAAGGACGCTTTCCGATCATGACGAAAATTTCATCGGCTCTATAGATCTGCTGGCATTCGTGCTGCAGGACGGCGGCTACCGCTACTCCTACCACGTCCCGGGCGCATACGACTCCTCCGCAGGCTCGTTTGCGGCCACGGTAAGAAAACACGACCGGCCGCAGCTCTTCGTCATACTGGCCAACGCTTCGGCGGCTTACACTGCTTCGGGGATAACGCAACTGGACTATCTGTCCGGCGCGCTGCAAAAGATAGTGGCGACAAGCAGGGGCGAATGGCCGGCCAGGAACAACGGCTCGACCGAATTCGCCCCTATACCCATGTATGCCAAAACCGCCCCCGTCACGGTAACCTCTTCGACGTCCGTCCTGGGACCCTACGGCCTTCTGCGCATGCTGGCACGCATAGACGTGAGCCTCGCTCCGGCCGCGGCAGGCGATTTCGTCATGACGCAGGCTATGATATACAACCGCAAGACGGCCGGCTACGTAGCCTATGGCGACACCCTGTGGGATGCGGCCAACCAGAGGGTCGTGGAGGCCGAAGTCCCGCCGTTCTATCCGGGGACGACCGACGATCCCACCGCACTGGAACCATCGATAGTCTACGGCGTACCAGGTTCGGGGGCGCTCAGGCAAAGCCTATACACCTTCGAGGCGAAAGGAACGCGTGAGAGGGAGCTGGCCACATGCCTGGTGATAGGAGGCAATTACGACACCGGCGGCAACCCGTCATCCTCGGGGGAGATAAGCTATTACCGCGTAGACATCAAGACGCCGCAAACGCCCTCAGGTTACGTCTCGCAGGATATTCTGCGCAACCACGTGTACAACGTCGTAGTGCGCGAGTTCACAGGCAAAGGCGCGGCCACGCCCGACGACGCGTTCTTCGGGTCGGCCGTCGTCGACGCAGAAATAACCCCGTGGAACCTGGCCGTGAGCAGCGTCGTATTCGACGGGCAGCACAGCCTGGAGCTGAGCCGCGACAGGCTCAACGCAGGCAGGGAGGCTTTCTCGGCCGGCATGGCGATCAGAACTGACTACACTGGAGCCGACACGGGCCTGCCCGCCGGAGTTTTCATCGGCCCGGTGATCTATACTTCCGGAGGAGGCGGATGGCTGGCGGTTTCGGACAACGCGGGGTCGGACGGCTCGCCGGCGAGGAACATACAGGTTACAGGTGCGGCAAACGGCACGGGCGTCGACCGCACGGCCCAATTCACGGTCTCGGCAGGTAACCTGCGATATGTGGTCAAAGTAAGCCAGGGCAAAGATTCGTGGCTCACTTACGGCTGGTCGTCGATCTACTTCATGAACGGCGAACAGGCCGAGGTCACGGCCAGTTCGAATTTCGGCTGGACGGTGCGGATCAAACCGGGAACAAACGTTCAGGGCGGGTTGGCCGTATTACAGACGACATCCGGCGGCCACGCCGACAACGAACCCGTATTTTTCACCACCTACGACGACGAAGACGCCATGCTTGCAGGCAATCCCCAAAAAACGGCGGACACCGCCATACTGACCTTCAGCGACGCCGACGGCGTATGTCCCGACGTAGACGTTAAGATATGGCTGGCGTCGGGCGTACCCGAAGGAATGTCTAACTGCTATATTATGGCTCCTGGTTCATACCCCATCCTTATTCCTGTAGAACGCGCGAACGAACCTTCGGTGACGGGAACGGCCGTCATAGGCCGGCAAATAGGCCCCAACGATCTGCTCGGAGCCGGATTCATATGGACCGACTCGCCGGCCGGCCTTTCGCAACAGGGCGCGGTGAGTTCCGTCGTACCGGCCGGCGACGGCTCGTCAGGATATCTGCTCGTCCGACCGGGAAGCAGCCAGGGCAATACGGTGGTGGCCGTTACGACGAACGGCGTAATCCGCTGGAGCTGGCACATCTGGGTGACGGACTTCCGGCCCTCGGGCAACTGGCTCGACCGCAACCTGGGCGCACTGAGCAGTACTCCGGGCAATCCCGGAGCCGGCGGGTTGCTCTACCAATGGGGACGCAAAGACCCATTCCCCGGAGCGGCCGACGCATGGTACGACAAGGATGGAAGGTCCAAGCAACCGGATATCACCCAGATAGCCGGCAACATCAATATGCCTGTGACGGAAATAACCAACTCCGTGCGGAATCCTCTGGGTTTTTTCACCGGCACTTACAACGCGAGGCCTTTCTCGTGGGGCGGCGACTTGCCTGAAAAGGAGATATACGACCCGTGTCCCGAAGGATACAAAGTCCCGACGTACGCATTGTGGCAGGGCCTCAACACCGGTAACTTCATCTGGAACGGCAGCGGACGCACGAATACAGGCGTAGGCGGGTTCTATCCTGTAACAGGCGCACGGAACAACGGCGGCGTACTGGTTCAGACGGGTAACGGATATTATTGGAGTACAGCCTCCAATGTCAGCGTAAGCCCCCGCCTGAGCTTCACGTCCAATTCGGTTTCGTATAGCACCGGCAGCTTTTTCGTCCACGCCGACGCGTACGCCATACGGTGCGTCGCAGAAAACCCGCAGTAAACGGGAAAAATCAAACGCATTCATAAAGCCATGAAACGTTATCGCAAAATATTACTGAACGTAGCCCTGGCCCTCGCCCTGGCTGCCGCGGGCTGTTCGAAAGACAGGCCCTCGCCCAGACCCGGAGAACCGGGACCTGGCGAAGAGACGCCCGTAAAGGTCATACTTAACATCTCAGGCGAGAATATTCCCTCCTCCCGGGCCATGGATGGCAACAAAGAGAACGAAGTGCGCGAAATAGACGTGCTGGCGTTCCGTGACGACGGCAACGGCAACCAGTCGTTCGAATACTACCGGCAAGGTACGAACATATCCAACGGCGGCTCCGGCACGCAGTATAACGCCGTCTTCGACGTGGAACTCGTTGCGGGGACGAACTACGACCTGGTGTTCGTGGCCAACGCGCATGCGGTGGTCGGCGGCCTTATCGACAATGGGTCGATAACTCCCGGCGTCGGCAAAACGACGGCACTCGGCCTGTTACGGTTCGCCGACCCCGGGCCGTGGGATACGGAGGGAGACAGTTACACCCCATTCCCAATGCTCGGCGAAAGCGGAGTGATCCGCGTAACCGAACAAATGACGGTTTCCGGCGTGGAGATGGTGAGAATGACGGCGGCCGTGGACGTAAGGGTGGAAACGCCCGACTTTACGCAGCGCAACATATACCTGTGCAACTACAACACCGCCGGACGTATAGCCCCGTTGTGGGATGCGCAGGGACACATCGTCCAGGCCATACCGTCGGTCCCCAACCTGCCCGCCAATCCGGGGAAACAAACGGGAAGCTACCTGACATACCCCGCCTCGGGCGTAAATCCTTTCAACCGGCGGATCTATACGTTCGAATCAGCAGCGGCTTCGGACGCTTCCGAAATATCCCGCAGCCAGGCGGTGTGTCTGGTACTCGAAGGGGAGTTCGCCGGACAGAACTATTTCTATAGGGTGGATTTTTGCGACGCCTCGGGAAATTACATGCCCCTGCTGCGCAACTTCCTGTATGAGGTGACAGTAACGGCGGTCGAAGGACCGGGGTACGGTTCCGTCATGGAAGCCATGGCTTCATACACCGTTCCGTCCAATCTACGCACCCGTATGCTCGTCTACGACCTGGGAGTTGTCAAAAACGTGGCGTTCAACGGACAATATATGCTCGGGGTATCGCAGGGCGCCTATTTTCTACCGGCCACGGAAGCATCGGCGCCCACGCCGGCCAACAAACTGTCCGTATATACGGATTACGCGCAGGGCTGGAGCGCGGCCTCCGTTGAGGGCGTATTGCCGGGAGACCCTGTGGACTGGCTGACGCTAACCGCCACAGGCGGCCCCGGAGGAGCGATAACGGATACATACATCCTCCTTGAAGGAAACGCAGGCCCCCCGCGCACGGCCTACATAACCCTGCAGGCAGGCAGATTGACACAACGCATAAGCGTGACGCAACAATAAAGGAAGCGGCGACCACGGCTCCGCAGCTATGGAGTAAAACGAACAGGGAATAGCGAAAGGCCGTTTTTGTTTACAAGGTCTTTTCAATGCACAATTCTGATATTAATAGCTTTGAATGAATATGCAGATTACATAGAAATATGTGTGTTAGTAGAAACTGTGTAGCAGAAATAAAACTCCCCCGCCAAAGATGGGCGGGAGTGGTTTTATAGAGTAGGTTATTACGATCACAGTATAGCTGTCTTTGACAACCTCGTCATAGTTATTTTATCTTCCGACTTAATATTAGGCAGCCTGGAGGCTTATTGGCCATACTCAGTATTCCACCCATATTTTAGTTTATGAGGAGATTTATATGTCGCTGAAATAAAACCAGCACCCATAGCGAGCGGAGTACAGTGCAATATCAAGATATTTTTTTCTTTGGAAAGGCTTTTTGTCCTAAATGTGGAACACATGAATTTATAGCAGTACCTTATGCTTTATCAATCCCAAATTCAAAGATTTACTTGGTTGTGTGTAAATCCTGCGAGATAGTTGTAGGGGTAGTAGATGCTAAATAATCATCTGCACCTTCCTTTGTCAATATAGATCGAATGTGTTTTTCAAAATCATTCGCATCCATAGGTATCATCACCAACATCCCTTTAAACCCAAATCGGTGGGATGACATATACCTTTCAATTTCTTCGCGTATAAGAGGGTGTAAATTAAACTGTGTCAGGTAAAAGATTATTAACTTTACCTAACACAGTTTTTATATGTCAGACGATTTTGATTTTATTGATTTCAAGGCCAGGGCCTTGGAAGCGTTGAAAGCGGGTAAGCCGCTGACGGGCA
>JAVBOW010000012.1:0-26201 GCA_031550125.1 Rikenellaceae bacterium | reverse complement strand
GCCGGTGCCGTTGGCCGTAGCGCCGTTGTTAACTTTACACCACGTCTGGTTGGTGGATACCGACCATGCGAGGCCGGCGGTGGCGGTTACGTTGGCAGTCTGGGCCGTACCCTCGGCGGCGATGGTCATCGACGGAGGAGTAACGCTCAGAGACGCTGCGCCGGAGCCGGTCATCTGGTAGTCGGTAATTTCCCTTATGCCGCTGAGTGCGGAGAAGGCCTGTTTCAGGTTGCCGCCCACAAGCAGCAGCTTGCCTTTATTGTCGGCATGGTCGAGAAGGTTCACCTCTCCGCGCATGCTGGGAACGGACGAAGGATTGTCGTTAAGTTTGACGTTGACGCATTTCGCAGGATCGGTCTCCGCGGCGTTATCGGCTATAAATACGTTGGTGCTGGAGTTGAAGGGAGCGGTAAAGTTCGCGTCGGAAACGCCGGTATAGCTCGTAACGCCGTTGTTTACAATACCTACTATATATCCGCGTACGTACTTGCCCGATTCGCCCTGTGCGGTGATGGCCTGGGCTACGCTATAGGGGTTGGACCTCGTTCCAAGGGCCTGAGTGCCTGCGGTGAAGGTCTTTTCCTCGCCGTATGCCGTCTGGCCGCCGGCTTTCGCGTAAGCGCGGTAGGTATAGGCGCTGCCGTCGGCTACGGTGACGGTGACGGAGAAAGGATTGGCTACCGCCGCGGCGGCCTGTACGGTGTAGGTGCCGGCGGAGCTGAGTTTATACTCTACGCCAACTTCCGTGACCGCACCCGATCCCTGGATGTAAGAACCGCCAAGCACTGCGGTGGTTCCGGAGATATCGCCCGGGAGCGAAGTGGTGACGGTGGGAAGCGAGGGGGCCTCGGCGTTACCGAAACGGAAGTTATCGAATTGGTAGGTGGTGGATTTGCTGTTGCCTATAGTGCCGGTGTAGCGGAAACCTATATATATGGTGCCGGTATAGGAGGAGAGGCTGACGTCGCCCGAAGGGATCCACGAAGTGTAGCTGCCGCTGAGCGGATCGGTCTTGGCTACGATCCTCACGCCTTCGAGTTTGGTCTTGGTGGCGGTGGAGGGGTTGGCCGAGTTCATCACATACACCTCGAGTTTAGTGTCGTCGTTGAAATAACCAGCCGCAGTGGAGAAGGACATGGTTTTGGGCGAAGCGGCGTCGATGTCGAGGGCGGGCGATATGAGCCATGCCTCCATCGGGCCTTCGGGAGCGGTGGTGCTGTGGCCGGTAGCCTGCACGTACCTGTTCTCATTGAAGATCTTGCCGCCCCAGTCGCGATCGCCCTGGAGGTGTACGACGCTCCAGCCGTTCACGGCGGCGGTGCCGTTATTCTCCGCATCGTTCCATGTCTCATAGAACGAGGCGTATCCGTCGACCGGCATGGCCGACTGGCTGAAAGTCACGGGAACGGTCTTGTTGAAATCGCTGCTCTTGACCGAAACGACCGCGGTGCGCGTGCTGCTGCCGGAGTAAGCGCCTGCGGAGAAGGTAACGGTGGCGTTACCCTTGCCGGAGAGCTTGTCGGCCATCAGCCAGGTAACGTCGGCAGGAATGTTTATCGTCCAGGAACGGTTCGATTTGATGTCGATCGTAAGCGTGGTGCTACCCTCCAAAGGTACGGGGACAGTCGTAGGGGTTACGGTCAGGTTCGGAGCGCCGTCTGTGGCATTGTCGTCCTTACAGCCGGTGGTCATGGTCATGGCGGCGAGCGAAAGCACAAGCCCCAATGCCCATGTCAACGTGTTTTTTCCTAAAGTTTTCATAATATCCTCTTTAAAATGTTTGGCAAACGCATTACAGACCGACGACAGGAAGATCGCTCCGGAAATCATCGCGCGCAACGCCCCTTTGCTGCCGCAAAGCAAGCGCTTTCCTGTTAAGCAAAAGTGAAGGAAAGGTTAAATCAAGGTTATTTCCTCCGCCGGCGAAACAAAGGCGCGCACTAAAAATCCAAAGAACCCTACGGCCGTTCGACCAGTGAAAATTTATCCAAAATTAAACAATATACTTTACACTGTATGCAAATATAACGAAAACTTATTAACATTTGATACCCATACCCCTTCTCACGACAAAATAATTACACCCGGCAGACGGCGTCCGCCGGGTGTAAAACGATATGGAATAGCACTGTTAACCGTCAAAAATATTTTGCAGGAAGCCTGGAAAATCTCACGCATGCAGGAACATTGCCGCTACTCCAAGATTAATTAATAACCAACTACCAACTAATAAATATTCACGCGGCGACGCAATAACGGGAAATTCCCGGGGCGGGATCGGCCTCAGCCAACCCCGCACCGGGAATAGAATCGCATATCGTCCGTCAGATATAGAGCCGCACCACCTCGCGCAATCGCGAAGGGCTTATCGGCTTGGGGACGTAGGCCGTGCATCCGGCTTCGAAGGCTTTCTCGCGGTCGCTGTCGTAAGCGAACGCCGTAATGGCTATTATAGGCACTTTGGAGTCCGTCCTGCGTATCATGGCGGTGGCCTCCAGACCGTCCATTCCCGGCATCTTCATATCCATCAGTATTATATCCGGACGGTGGGCGGTGCACAATTCCACGGCTTCGGCGCCGTTAGTGGCCCGCAAAAGTTCATATTGATCCTTCAAGGCCGCCGTAACCAGCAGGGCGTTGCTGTCGGTATCCTCGGCAAGCAGCACCTTTTTCCTTCCGTCAGCCAAAGCGGAGCGTCGGGCGGCGGCCACGGGCGAAGGACGCGTCTGGGCATCGATGGACTCGGGAACATATGGCAACCTCACCCAGAAACGCGATCCGCGACCTATCTCCGACTCCACGCCTACGCTGCCTCCCATTTTTTCCGCTATGCTCTTGCATATCGACAGCCCCAGGCCCGTACCCGGAATAAAATGGTTGAACTTCACGAAGCGGCCGAACACGGACTCCAACTGTTCCGGGGTCATGCCCATGCCTGTATCCTCCACACTGAACTCTATCTGCCCGTCCTGCAGCAGAGCATAAGACAGCTTTATAGCGCCTTCGGACGTAAATTTGGCGGCATTGCCGAGATAGTTGGCCAGTATTTGGGACAGACGGTTGCGGTCGGTGCGGACGGCGCACCTCTCCAAACCCGGATCGAAGATCATGTCCACGCCCGTATGCACCTTCATGGTCATCGAACTGACAACGTTGGCGCACAAAACGTTGATATCGGCGGGAGCCATCGAAATGTCAAGTACCCCGGCCTCTATCTTGGAAAGGTCGAGTATGTCGGCTATAAGCTGCAGCAGCGAGTCGTTGGTATGTTGTATTATCGACGCGTACTGCCGGCGCTCGTCACTGTCGTCGGTTTCGGTCAGGAGGTTCGAAAAACCCACTATCGCGTTGAGCGGCGTGCGTATCTCATGGCTCATATTCGCAAGGAAAGACGACTTTAGGCGGTCGCTCTCCTCCGCTTTTCGCCGGGCTTCGATCAGGGTGTTCTCCACGTCTTTGGTCTCGGTTATGTTGCTGTTAAGGCCAATGACCGTAACCTTGCCTGCGGACGGGTCGTATTCCGACGTCATATTCATGCAGCGCAGCCAGCGCCAGCCTTCGCCGTCGCGGACGCGTATATCCTGCTTGAAACTTGGTATGCGGCCCTCCAGCAGACCGTTCATATGGGCCTGCATCTCGGCGTTGTCGTCGGGATGGACGGACGAGACCATAAGGCCGGAATATAAAGAGACGTCGTCCGAGCCGAACGGCGGAACGGACATATTGTTATACCATTGCGGCGTTGCGTAGAACTTACCCCTCACCACGTCGATGCTGAAGAAACCAACCTCGGCGAAGTGCGATACGGAATCAAAAAGAGCCTGCGTGCGGCGCGCCTCCGAAGCCGTGCGGTGCATGGCCAAACATACGCTTATATAATTGGATATGGTGCGAAACCATTGCTGCTCGGCCAGGCTCCACGTACGGTAGCGGTCCACGATATCCACCCCTATGTAACCCCACACCCCATCGCCGGAAAGCAGCGGCATGACCATGAGCGAGCGGATGGACTGCATGTCGAGTATCTCGAATTCGGCGGGATGCACGCCGTCCAGCGACCTGACCTCGTCGAGAATTATCGGGCGGTTGGCGAGCAATTCGTCGCACCACCACTGCGTGGCGTCGAAAGGGAAATTCTGCAGCCCCTCCATTTCGGACGTTACGCCCGCCACGGTAACCTCATAGACGCAGCTGTGCGTGCGGGCCGCCGCATCGAACGAAAAGATATAGGAGCGGTCGGCGTCGAATTTCTCAAGGATATTCTGCAGGATGCCGTTTATGATCGAATCCGCGTCCTGGGTCTGCAAAAGATTCAGCAAAAGCTCCGAGACGTCGCTTTGCGAATCGATAAGTTCCCCCAGGCGCGCACTCTGCTTGTCGCGGGCGTAAAGGGAAGGATCGGCCTGGTCCATGATCCGTATCGTGCCTACGGACAACGACCCCTCGTCCGCCTGCCTTTCAGAAGCCTCGACCCTGACGCGCACCCAAACCCGGGTTCCATCCACCATAAGAGGGTAAATCTGGTCGTAGACCTTACCTGCAGCCCATTCGTTACGGCCGATATCGGACCGGAAAAGGTATTCGGGATCGATCATGCCGCGGAAACGGTCTATGTCGCAAACGCCGTCGGGGATATGCAGGATATCCGACAAATAACGCGACAAGACGACAAGACGCCTGTCGAGATCAACCACACACCAACCTGTTCCGGACATTTTCTGCGCATCGGACCACAGCGCATCGTTGTCGATAACGTAGTTTTTCATTATTTGTATACGAAATTATATTATTATCTTATATAGTGTCGCAAAGATAGACTATATTTAATATGATTAAACGCATTTTTATGATTTATGTTGTTTTTGCGGCATACTACGCATCCTGATCGCCGCGGCAGGGCATGGAATATAGGCGAAACAGGGGCCGAAGAGGTTGCCTGTGTCATAAATATGTCTATATTTGTGGGATTGTTCCCGCTTCGCCCTGCGGCCGGAACGGGAGAGGCCCCGTAAATTGAAATCTTAACAAAATCATATCGATAATGAAGAAAACATTGAAAATCGTTGTGCTGGCCAAGCAGGTTCCCGACACCCGCAACGTGGGCAAGGACGCCATGAAGGCCGACGGCACGGTGAATCGCGCGGCCCTGCCGGCCATCTTCAATCCCGAAGACCTAAACGCCCTCGAACAGGCGCTGGTCATCAAGGACATGCTTCCGGGAAGCACGGCCCACATCCTCACTATGGGTCCGCCCAGGGCGGCCGACATCATCCGCGACGCCATGTTCCGCGGGGCCGACGGCGGCTACCTGCTCACCGACCGCAAATTCGCAGGGGCCGATACCCTGGCCACATCCTACGCCCTTTCGCGCGCGTTGCTGAAGATCAAACCCGACATCATAATCGCCGGCCGCCAGGCCATAGACGGCGACACGGCCCAGGTAGGCCCGCAGGTGGCCGAAAAGCTCGGCCTGCCGCAAATAACCTACGTGGAGCAGATAGTTTCGCTCAACGACAAGGAGATAGTCGTCAAACGCCGCCTGGAACACGGCTTCGAGGTGGTCTCAGGCCCGCTGCCCCTGGTGCTGACCGTCAACGCCTCTGCCCCCGAATGCCGCCCGCAGAACGCCAGGCGCGTGATGAAATACAAGCACGCCAAAACGCCCGGCGAAATGGCGGAGCAACCCGACAACTGCTACAACGGCATGTGCGAGGTGAAAGATTACCTGCGCATATTCGAATGGGGAGCGGCGGACGTCGACGGCCGCGACGAGGATTTCGGCCTCTCCGGCTCGCCCACCAAGGTCAAGAAGATAGAGAATGTGGTCTTCGCCGCCAAGGAAGCCAAGAGGCTCACTGCCTCCGACAACGACATGAACGGTCTTATGGCCGAACTCATTGCAAGCCACACGCTCGGTTAAACGCTAAAAACGGACAAAACGATGAACAACATATTTGTATATTGCGAGATAGAGAAGGGCGTAGTTGCCGACGTGAGCCTCGAGCTTCTCACCAAAGGCCGCGAGCTGGCCGACCGTCTGGGCTGCAAGCTCGAGGCGCTGGCCCTGGGCCACAACCTGGCCGGCATAGAGAAACAACTTGCCAAATACGGAGCCGACGCCGTATGGGTGGCCGACGACAAGGAGCTGGCTCCTTACCGCACCCTCCCCCACACCTCCATAGTGTGCGGCGTATTCGAGCAGGAGAAACCGCAGATAGCCCTCTTCGGCGCTACCACCCTCGGGCGCGACCTGGCTCCCCGCGTATCGTCGGCCCTGCGCAGCGGCCTTACCGCCGACTGCACCAGCCTCGAGATAGGCGACCATACCGAAAACAAGACGGGCAAGGAGTATAAAGACCTCCTCTACCAGATCCGCCCCGCCTTCGGAGGCAACATCATAGCCACCATCATCAATCCCGACTGCCGCCCGCAGATGGCCACCGTACGCGAGGGCGTGATGCGCAAGGAGGAGGCCAAAAAGCCCGGCGCAGGCGAGCTGAAAGCGATCGACTGGAAAAAATACGTCAAGGACGCCGATCTGGCCATCAAAATAATCGACCGCCAGATAGAAGAGCGCAAGATCAACATAAAAGGCGCGTCGGTGATAGTCTCCGGCGGTTACGGCGTGGGCAGCAAGGAGAATTTCAAGCTGCTCTACGAACTTGCCGAGGTCCTTGGCGCAGAAGTGGGCGCTTCGCGCGCGGCGGTGGACGCCGGTTTCGCCGAGCATGCCCGCCAGGTGGGCCAGACCGGAGTTACGGTGCGTCCTAAACTCTACATAGCCTGCGGCATATCCGGACAGATACAGCACACGGCGGGCATGGACGGCTCGGCGATGGTCATATCCATCAATACCGACCCGGCCGCCCCGATAAACAAAATAGCCGACTTCGCCATAACCGGCGACCTGCTGGAGGTCATCCCGAAAATGATAAAATATTACAAGCAGAACAGCAAGTAGTTGCACGCAAGGGAATGAAACTGGTTTTCGACATAACCCCGGCCGATTACATGGCGCTCGCAATGCGCCAGACGTCGGGCAGCGGAAATATCCGCCGGCGGAAACTTCTGTTCTCGCTCCTCATACCGCTTTTGCTCTTAATCCCGGCCATTGCCGACTTCGACGCTTTCAATAATCCCGCGGGATACGCCTTAGGCGCATTTGCCGTGCTTTGGACCCTCTTCTACCCCAGATTCTTCGACTGGAGCATAAGGAGGTTCTACAGCAAAGAGGCGGCCAGTCCCGAAAACGCCAACCTGTTCTGCCGGCACGAAGTGACCGTATCCGAAGAGGGCCTGGCAAACAAAACCGGATTCGGGGCGAGCGAATTGAAATGGGACGCGTTCAGTAAATGGACGGGGACGGAAGAACATTTTTTCCTCTACACCGGCAAACGGCAGGCGGTGATCCTGCCCGTAAGCGCAATGGACGGCGGACAACAAAAGGCGCTCGCGGAGTTATTCGCAAAGCACATTCCCGAAATCTCAGCTAAAAATTAAAAAACAGACAATATGGCAAACTTCTTTTCTGACAATAAGGATCTCCAGTACCACCTGCAGCATCCGCTCATGAAGCGGATCGTGGAACTCAAAGAGCGCGGTTTCACGGAGAAAGACAAGTACGACTACGCCCCCGTGGACTTCGAGGACGCCATGGACAACTACAAACGCGTGTTGACCATAGCCGGCGAGGTGTGCGGCGAGGTGATAGCCCCCAACGCCGACGACGTGGACACATACGGCCCCAAAGTGGTGGACGACCACGTGGTTTACGCCGAAGGCACGGCCCGCAACATAGAGGCGGTGACCAAAGCCGGCCTCTTCGGCATGACCCTGCCCCGTAAATACGAGGGGCTGAATATGCCCCTGGCCTGCTTCGTTGCCGCCAACGAGATGGTGGCCCGCGCCGATGCCGGCTTCGAGAACATCTGGGGCCTGCAAGACTGCGCCGAGACGCTCAACGAGTACGCCTCGGAAGAGATCAAAGCCAAATACCTTCCCCGGGTGGCCCGCGGCGAAACCTGCGCCATGGACCTCACCGAGCCGGACGCAGGCTCCGACCTGCAGGCCGTGATGCTCAAGGCGCACTGGGACGAAGCGAAAGGCACATGGCTGCTCAACGGAGTGAAACGTTTCATAACCAACGGCGACGGCCATATTTCGCTCGTACTGGCGCGCTCCGAGGAGGGTACTACCGACGCCCGCGGCCTGTCGATGTTCGTCTACGACCGCGCCCACATGGCAGTCAAGGTACGCCGCATAGAGAACAAACTGGGCATCAAGGGTTCGCCCACCTGCGAATTGGTATTCACCAACGCCCCCGCCGAGCTTGTGGGCGACCGCAAGATGGGACTGATCAAATACGTCATGGGACTGATGAACGCCGCCCGTGTGGGTATCGGCGCCCAATCGACCGGACTGCAGGAGGCCGCCTACCGCGAGGGACTCAAATACGCCCACGAGCGCGAACAGTTCGGCAAACCCATAATCCAGTTCCCCGCCGTATACGAGATGCTCGCCAACATGAAGGCGAAGCTGCAGGGTTCGCGCGCGCTGCTATATGAAACCACCCGTTTCGTGGAGATGTACAAGATATATGAATTCGAGATCTCGCGCGAGCGCAAGCTCGAGGCGGAAGAGAGGGCCGAAATGAAAGCCTACCAGCGCATAGCCGACGCCTTCACGCCGCTGATGAAACTGATGACCAGCGAATACGCCAATCAGGTATCGTACGACTCGTTGCAAATACACGGTGGATCGGGATACATGAAAGACTATCCCATCCAACGCCTCGTGCGCGACGCCCGCATAATGAATATCTACGAAGGCACGTCGCAGCTGCAGGTTGTGGCCGCCATACGCCACGTCACCACCGGCACATATCTCTCCCAAATGGAGAAATACGAGCTGGCAGGCGCTCCGGCAGGCATGAAGCATATCTTCGACCGCCTGGTGGAGATGCGCAGCCAGTACGCCGAAGCGGTGGAGAAAGTAGTGGCTACGGCCGACAACGAATACATCGACTTCCACGCCCGCCGCATGGTGGAGATGGCCGCCCACATCATCATCACGCACCTTCTGATGCAGCAGGCCGGCCATGACGACGATTACCGCCAGTCGGCCGAGGTGTACGCCCGCTACGCAGCAGCCCAGAACAAGGCGGCCGCGCAATATATCGACAACCACTCCACCGCCGACCTGGACGTTTTCAAGCAGGTACTTAACCAGGAGTGATAACGTAAATCGGGGATCTTACCCCTAATTTACGCGAGTTTATGTTAAATCCGCCGGACCGCCGCGCCTTTTCGGGTGTGGCGGTTTGCTTTTAATGCCGGAAACGCTATTTTTGTATCTATTAAACCGGATCAGCCCAAAAACAGGTTGGCGGCGCAAGGAAGCGCTGCGCCTTACGGCAACGACGCCGTGCATAGCGTGCGTCAGGTTTCGCTTATCGTTTGAGTTTCAAACCGGAGCGGACTGAAATCCGTGAGGATTTGAAACAAGAAGGATAAGTGGAAGATGGTGCGCGATATGCGCGGCCAGCAAATAATTGATACTGCTTCATTAAATTAAATTATATACCATGGCAACCATAACAACAATCTATCTGGGCGACCTTCGCACCGAAGCCACCCACGTGAGGTCGGGAAACAAAATCATCACCGACGCCCCCGTCGACAACCATGGCAAGGGAGAGTTCTTCTCCCCCACCGACCTTGTGGCCGCGGCGCTGGGCAGCTGCATGCTGACGCTGATGGATCAGGCGGCGCAACGCCTGGAGATAGACCTTAAAGGCACCAGGCTGGAGATAAGCAAAATAATGGAGTCGAATCCCAGGCGTATAGGCGAAATAGTGATCGACGCCTACCTGCCAGCCAAATACGGCGAAAAAGAGACCGTTATCCTGGAACGCGCCGCGGAAACATGTCCCGTGGGCAAATCGCTCCATCCCGACCTCAGGCAGACGCTCCGTTACCATTATGGGGAATAAAGAGGGCTGCCGCTGCCCGTGGTGCGGCGACGACCCGCTCTACGTAGCCTATCATGACAACGAATGGGGCCGCGAGGTGACGGACGACCGCACCATGTTCGAATTCCTGACGCTCGAAAGCGCCCAGGCAGGTCTGAGCTGGATAACCATACTGCGCCGCAGGGAGGGTTACCGTCGGGCTTTCGCGGGGTTCGACGTGCAGCGGGTGGCCGCCTTCACCGACAGCGACGTGGAGCGCCTGATGCAGGACACGGGCATAATACGGAACCGCATGAAGATCGAGGCGGCCATATCCAACGCCGGGAAATTCATCGAAGTGCAGCGGGAATTCGGCAGTTTCTGCAATTACCTGCGCGGCTTCCTGCCAGGCGGCAAACCGGTGGAGGGCCTTTACAGGGAGATGAAAGACGTACCGGCCTCCACCCCCATGTCGGATGCCATATCCAAAGACATGAAACGCCGCGGATTCAAATTCTTCGGCACTACCATATGCTACGCACACCTCCAGGCCACCGGCTACGTAAACGACCACCTGGAAGACTGCATCTGCCGCAAATAGAGCGACAGGATGCATTTCAGTGATATTACGAGGGATCAGGATATCTTTGCACATGACGTCGCGAACGTGTTTGCGCCGTGCGGCGTCCAAAGCACTTGTCCCGTATGAAGAACCAGTTACTACTTTTGACCCGGTCTTAAAACAGGTTGGCGTCAATATGCGCGGTGCGAGAAAACGCTGCGCCTTACGGTAACAGCGCTGTGCATGGCGTACGTCAGGCTTCGCTTATCGTTTGAGTTTCAATCCGGAGCGGACTAAAGTCCGTGAGGATTTGAAACGAGAGGGATAGGTGAAAGACGATGCACGATATGCGCAGCCAACATACAAGTTAAAACCGATCCGATATTTTTCAGACCGATCCCGCATATGACGGGCTGGCGCGATTTTTCCGCTAAAAAATTTGCAGATAAAAAAAACGTCATTACATTTGCAGTGTATTAGTTTATTAATACACTAAAACAATAATGCATGATACGAACAGAAAATCTTTCCGTGGCCTACGGACGCGGCAGGAAGGTACTCGACGGCATATCGATGGATTTGGCCGAAGGCAAGATCCACGGATTGCTGGGTCTGAACGGCTCGGGCAAAACCACCCTGCTCAAAACCATTTGCGGCCTGATAATACCGCAAAGCGGCAGTGTGGAGATAGACGGCGCGGATTCGTCAAGACGCCTGCCGTCGATGCTGTGCAGGCTGGTTTACGTTCCCGAAGAGTTCTCGCTTCCGGCAACCACGCTGGGCGGACTGGTCGCAACCACGCGCGGTTTCTATCCCACATTCTCGCAGGAGATGTTCGACAACTGCTGCCGCCAGTTCAGGGTAACGGCCGACATGGAATTGGGCAACGGCTCGCTGGGCGAAACTAAAAAAGCCTACCTGGCCTTCGCCATAGCCTGCAACACCCCCTACCTTATAATGGACGAACCCACCAACGGCCTCGACATTCCGTCCAAAGCGGCTTTCCGCCGCCTGATAGCCTCCTGCGCCTGCCCCGAAAAGACCATTATAATATCGACCCACCAGGTTGCCGACCTCGACAAACTGTTGGACAACATCGTGATAATGGATAAGAACGGCATATTCTTCAACTATCCGACCGCAGACATCTCCACGCGCCTGCAATTCGGCCTGTCGGAAGATATGGGCGAGGTTATCTACAGCGAAGAGAGCCTCACCGGAAGCATCGGCGTGGGACGCAACGCCACTGGAGAGGAGTCGCCGGTAGACCTGGGGCTGCTGTTCAACGCCGTCACCGAACACCGCGAAAAATTACTGTCGATATTCGAACCCATTAAGACCACCGCAATATGAACGACAATTTCAGCATAACGCGCTTCGGCGCATTGCTCCGAAAACATTATTCGGAAAACTACAAGCTCTACCTTATAGGGGTCTCGGGCATGGCGCTTCTACTCTGCACGGCCTACTACGTCCTGAAGTTCAATAAATTCTCCGCCGAGGCGATGGTCATCCCCCAGACGCTCATTCTGTGCATCTCAGGCGTGGTAATGGCAATGAGCGACATGCGCGTATTCAGGAATAAGCTGCTGTCGCCGATAAGCAACACGCTGCCCGTATCTACGCACGAGCGTTTCGCCCTGGTGTGGCTCAACTCGGCCGTCATATGCCCGCTGGTGATGATAGCCCTTACGCTGCCCGTACACGCGCTCTTCGCGACGTTCTACAACGACGAGCCGGTAAACGTCTTCGCCTTTTGCAAATATTCCGTCTGGGGCCTGATGGTATACTGGGCGGCCAGCGCCGAGGTGATATTCGCCGGAGCCACACGCATAAAGAACCACTTTATCGCATGCGTCGTCAGCAAGATGGTCATATGGCTGCCCGTGGTGGTATTCATGGCCTCGCTGGCATTCTACGTATCCTCCGCCTTACCTGAAACGGTGGAGCTGGACGGATTCTTCAGCTTATTGGATATTTACTTCAGGGACGCGCCCGTTGAATTGACCGTAACGTACTCAGTGGGGTCTGCGGCGGCCGAGTTCATCCTGTCCAAGATATTCATTATAATATCCGTGCTGATATGGTTGTCGGCCTACTTCCGGTTCGTCAAACGACAAAACGCTTAGAGACATGGAATTCAACAGAGAGAGACCCATCTACCTCCAGATATACGATTGGGTGACCGAAAAAATATTGCGAGGCCAGTGGGAGGGCGAGCAGCGCATAGACTCCGCCAGGGAGCTGGCGGTAAACCTGCAGGTGAATCCCAACACCGTAATGAGGGCTTACGACTACCTCCAGCAGAAACAGATAATATACAACAAGCGCGGCATAGGATTCTTCGTCAGCGCCGACGCGTACGACAGGATAGTGGAGGAAGGCCGCGAGGAGTTCATGCGCGAGCAGCTTCCCCGGATATTCTCGCGCATGGAACTTCTGGGCGTAACGCCCGACGAGCTGGTAAAAAGTTTCACAACACTTAAAAACGACAACAAATGAGAGCGAGCAACATAACGATAGCCGTGCTTTACGTCATAATAATATCCCTTTTCAGCTACCTTGCCGTAAAGAGCGTACGCAACGCAGAGAGGGTCAAGGCGGAATCGGCGGCGTTCTACGAGACCATACGCGACGCAGAGATAAAATTCGCGTACGCCGAGAATATCGGATCGTACGACGAATCCGCGCTGCCCTCTGTATCGGACAGGGTTTATCTGTTCCTTAACATGAAGGACTTCCCCAACGTAAAGATATCGGGCGATACGCTCATCACCAGAGGTTTCGTCCCCTCCGGCTTCTTCGGCCAGTCGTTCGTGGAACTGGTGATAAAAGACCGCGACGGGAAGGTGACCGGAAAATATTCGGGAGCCGAACTCAGGTCGATATACGAAAAGCGCCGCGAGATGGAGATATAAACGGCGCGGTCAATTCACGCTATAGGGGAAAAAGGCGAAGCGGCCTCCCGCGCTTTTGTTCAGTTGCGCCTTATCGACCGTACCCATCCCCGGATACGGGACATGCATTCCGGCCACCGGGATTTTTCTGCGGGCCACGTATTCGAGGACGGCGGTACGGGATTTGACGGCCGACACCGGATCGTCGTCGTAACGCACGGCCACCTCGGGATGGGGCATCTGGATGGCCATGGCGTGGGCCATATCTCCCCAAACGAGCAACGACCGGCCGGCAGACCTCAGAAGGTACATCGTATGGCCCGGCGTATGACCGTAGGCGGCTATCGGTGCAATTCCAGGAAGAAGTTCCTTGTATACGTGGTCGGAAAGCTGTGCCGGGTCGAAAAGTTTTATGCGTTCCTTATAGACCGCCAGCACCTCTTTGGCGGATTTATTGTCCGAGGCACTCCAATGGTTGTATTCTTCACGCGAGATGTAAATGTCGGCATTGGGGAAGACGGCCTTGCCGCCGCGCAGCAGGCCTCCTATATGGTCGCCGTGCATATGTGTAAGCATCACCGCCCCGACCTGGGCCGGAGCTACCTTGGCCTCGGCGAGATTTGCCGGCAGCTTCTTGCCGTAGCCGGTGTCGATAAGCACCGGACCGTCCGGCGTACGGACAAGGAAGGCGTTGACGGCATTGAAATAGATGCCCGTAGGGGCGTAGGTGTTCCATATTTCGTCGGTGGCCCCTATCAGGATAGAACGGTCGCCGGTCCACTGCGATTCGCAAAGCAGCACAAGCTCCATATCCCCCACCTTCTGGGAAGGCAACCCCGACTGGGCTTTAACCGCTTGTCCTGCAAATATCATCATCACGAAAAAGGGAATAACGGAGCGAAATCTCATAGCGCATTGTTTTTTACTACTACAAATTTAACAATTCGCATGAAAAATCCGCATTTCGGGCAGCGAAAATAGAAGAATAAGCATGGAGAAACTCCATGCAAGCCGCTATATGCGCTCTATCAGCGCCACGGCGTAGGCCGCCACGCCCTCCTCCCTGCCCACAAAGCCCAATTGCTCGGTGGTGGTGGCCTTCACGGACACCTCTTCCGCGCTTATCCCCATGGCGGCGGCAAGCGTTTGACGCATCTGAGCCACGAAAGGTTTTATTTTGGGACGCTGCAACAACAGCGTGGCGTCGGCATTGACTATGGCATAACCTTTGCCGCCCAACAATGCGGCAACCTCTTCCAGCAGGCGCACGCTGTCTATGCCTTTATAGCAGGGGTCGGTATCGGGAAAGTGCAGGCCTATATCGCCGAGGGCTGCGGCCCCAAGCAGGGCGTCGCAGAGGGCGTGTATAAGCACGTCGCCGTCGGAGTGGGCCACGCAGCCCTTTTCATGGGGAATCGTGACCCCGCCTATGCGCAGCGGCAGGCCAGGGGCGAGGGCGTGTACGTCGTAGCCGTGTCCTATCCTTATTTTCACCATAGTCGATTTTTTTTACAAATTAACGGAAAAATAATAACTTTACCTCGATAAACCTATATATATGCCATCCCAACTTTCAGGACTCGATCCACAGGCCGTATGGTCCTTCTTCGAGCAGATCACCCGCATTCCGCGCCCCTCGAAACACGAGGAGAAAATACGCGAATACCTCACAGGATACGCAAAAGCGAAAGGCCTGGAGTTCAAAGTAGACAAAACGGGCAACGTGGTGATAATAAAACCCGCCTCGGATAGCTCTCTGCCGGCAGTGGCGCTGCAAAGCCATATGGACATGGTGTGCGAGAAAAACTCCGACGTCCGGTTCGATTTCATGTCAGACCCCATACGCGTCCGCATTGAGGACGGCTGGGTAAAGGCCGAGGGAACCACCCTGGGGGCCGACTGCGGCATAGGCATGGCCGCAGCGCTGGCGGTGCTGGACGCCGACGGCATAAGGCACGGACGCATAGAGGCGCTCTTCACAGTAGACGAGGAGACCGGGCTTACGGGAGCCTTCGGACTTGGCAAAGACATGATATCGGCCCGCTATCTGATAAACCTCGACTCGGAGGACGAAGGAGAGATCTTCATAGGCTGCGCCGGAGGCGTAGACACCGTCGCCACTTTCACGCCCGTGCAGGATCGCGTGTCGGCAGGCATGCAATTCTTCCGCATAACGGTGTCGGGACTCCGCGGAGGCCACTCGGGCGACAACATAAACGACGGATTGGCCAACTCGAATAAATTGCTCGCAAGGCTGCTATGGCAAGCCGGACGCGATCTCGACCTGCGCTTGGCCGCCATAGACGGAGGCAATCTGCGCAACGCCATACCGCGCGAGGCCTACGCCATAGCCGGTGTGAGGAACAGTATGGAAAAAGAGTTCGGCAAGCTGTTCGAAAAGGTCAGCGAAGAGTGCCGGGCGGAATTCCGCCTCACCGAACCGTCGATGAAATTCACGTTGGAGAAAGTGGACCGGGGAGAGGTGGAGCACCTGATCGACAAACATACGCAGGACGCCCTGCTGGGGGCTTTACAGGGAGCGCCCAACGGCCCGCTGGCCATGAGCCGCTCGATGCCCGGCCTTGTGGAGACCTCCACCAACCTGGCCTCGGTAAAACGAGGCGAGGGCGGACGCATAGTGGTTTGCACCTCGCAGCGTTCGTCGACGGAAAGCGCCAAATGGGACGCCGCGCGCAGCGTGGAGGCGGTCTTCAGCCTTGCGGGAGCTGAGGTAAAGCACTCCGAAGGCTATCCCGGATGGGCGCCCGACCCCTCATCGGCCCTGCTGGCCGCCACTACGGAGAGTTACCGTTCGCTCTTCGGGGCGGAGCCTAAAGTGAGGGCCATACACGCGGGCCTTGAATGCGGGTTGTTCCTCGAAAAATATCCAGGCCTCGAAATGGTGTCGTTCGGCCCCACCCTGCGCGGTGTACACTCGCCCGACGAAAGGCTCGAAATATCCACGGTGGGTAAATTCTGGAAGCTGCTGACCGACGTACTGGGGCGGCTCGGGTAAACACTCGTCAAATTCAACTAAACCTATTTCAAACCGTCATGTTCCATCCGACCAGCAAATTAAAGATAATTTACCGGGGCAAGGTTGCCGCCAAATCGTTTATCGACCTCTGTTCGTTGCCGTTTTCGCGCAGAGGGCCATATGTCTACAGCCCACGCCGCTATGCGCGTACATTCTTGGAAAATAACACAGTACGCCCGGAATATGTAAGCGACACTACCGCCCCTGCGCCGTTGACGGTGTACTGTTTCTGGACGGGAGACAACGAGCTAACCCCAAACAGGAAGCGTTCGCTCGCCGAGATGGAACGCATGCTGGAGGTTCCGGTTGAGTTGATAACGCCGCAGACGCTCCCCCGATATATCAAGCCCGGATTCCCTCTGCATCCCGCCTACGAGTATCTTTCGCTGGTCCACCGCTCGGATTATCTACGCTGCTATTTCATGCATCACCACGGGGGTGGATACTCCGACATCAAGAGACCGCTCGGCTCATGGCGTTCGGCCTTTGAGAGGCTAAACTCCGACAGTTCGCGCTGGCTGGCCGGTTATCCCGAGATAGGAGCCAACGGCGTACCCAATATGCCGGGCAGGATAGGGAAAGACGTAAAAAGGAATTGGAGCCTGCTGACGGGCAACGGCGCATACATATGCAAACCGCTCTCCCCGCTCACATACGAATGGCACTCCGAGCAGAACAGGCGGCTGGACAAATATCTCGAGGCACTGAAAGCCGCCCCGGGCAATATCCTGGGCGACAATCCGGGCTATCCTATCGCATGGTCGGAAATCCTGGCCCAGATATTCCACCCCGTGTGCCTGAAATACCACGAAAGGGTGATGTTCTCGCCCGACCTGTTGGTCGAATTCACGGATTACAGATAGAGCGGCCCCCCCCGACTCAACCCCGGGGCTATAAATCCATCTGAGGGGGACGAGCCGTACACAATTGAAAATCCGGGTCTATACCGCTTTGGCGCGCGTATCGCGCGGCCAATACATAATTGAGGCAAGCCCATGATATGCGAAACGCGGAAGATATTCTTCCGCGTTTCACATGGATAAGGGACGATAGTCACCGCTGCTTGCGGAACATCGAAGAGACCGACGCGTAGCCGTTGCGAACGCCTTCTATCAGCGCCTTGATGTTCTCTATGCTGCTGAATACGGTCTTGACTATGTTGGCGAAAGTGAACATTTCGCACACCTCGCGGTAATCGCGGCCGAGGACGTCCTCGGCCGAGTTTATCTGCCAGCGCAGTTTTTCGCGCTCGCGCCTGAGTTCCTTCATCGAGCGCAGGGCGCTGTAGTCCGATTTTTCCGGCATGCGTCTCATGATTCACGTCCGTCTTTGGAGTTGAACAACATACGGCTGAAAAGAGCTACCATCTGATCGGCGAACATCCGCTGGCGGTTTACCAGAACCACCACGGCCGCCGCGACGAACAACGAACCCATAATGACCGACGCCCAAAGCAGCGACCCGAGCAATGCGCCAAGCAGCCATGTGGCTATGCCGGTAAAGAAGAGAAGCCCGATGCTGCCCAGGACTATGCACATAACCACCCCGAAAGCGTTGCTGAAAACCAGCGACAGCTTCTCCACCGCGTCGAGTTTGAACGCGTCTATTCGCAATCCGGCGTAATTGGCCACGTCGTCGGCTATGCGGCCGGCCATATTGTTTTCCTTGTCCATATTTACGTTATCAGATATTATCCATCAACTCTCCGCGAAGCGCGCCGTCCTCCGCCGCATCGTTGCACCCGCACTTACAGTTTTTTTTTACTTTCTCCACTTCGTCTTCCACAAACTCTTTAATCCGGCGACGCGTAACCTCGCCCTTGTCGGGAGCGAGCAACAGCGCCACTGCCGCACCGGCGATAGCTCCGCCGATAAAGGCCATCACATTAGACGTTTTCATAGCTTTAAATTTTAGTGTTAAACACTGCTTAAACAAAGTTACGAAAAAATATTTGCAAATATAAAGCCAACCTCCTTTTTCCTGCGGCGGCAAAGGATAATTTCGTACCTTTGCCCGGTATGGCCAAAAGCGGGAAAATATCTTTCAGGGACAGCTCGGCCCACTTCGGCAAACTTCGCGCCGACATAGCCGCCAAGCGCCTGGCCCCCGTCTATCTGCTGATGGGCGAAGAGGGCTATTTTATTGACCGCCTGGCCGACATCCTCTCCGAAAGCATTCTCACGGAGGCGGAGAAGGCCTTCGGACAGACCGTGGTGTACGGGCGCGACAGCGAGGCGGGAGCCATAATAAACCTGTGTCGCCAGATGCCCATGATGGGGGCCTACCAGGTGGTCTTCGTGCGGGAGGCGCAGCAGTTGAAAAAGATAGAGCAACTAAGCCTGTACACCCAAAACCCGTCGCCCTCCACCGTGCTGGTCCTGTGCCATAAGGAAAAGAACCTCGACAAGCGCAGCCAACTCTACAAACACATAGCCGAGCGGGGAGTGGTGTTCGAGTCCCCCAGGCCCTACGACAACGAACTGTCGGCGTGGCTGGCGGGCTTTATATCCGAGAGGGGAAAGCGCATCGACCAGAAGGCCCTGACCATGTTAACCGACCATCTGGGCGCCGACATAGCCAAAATTTCCAACGAGCTGGACAAGCTGACGACTTCGCTGCCGGAAGACACGAAGGAGATCACGCCGGACCACATAGAGCAGAATATAGGCATAAGCAAGGATTTCAATACGTTCGAGCTGACGCGTGCCATCTCGGACGGCAACGCGGGACGGGCGCTGATGATAGCCGACCACTTTGCCCGCAACCCCAAGGAATATCCGTTGGTGGTGACCTTATCGACGCTTTTCTCGCATTTCCAACGCATATTCATCCTCAACTACCAGTCGTGGCTGTCGCGCACGCGCCGCACGGCCATGCCCGCCGACATGGAGCTGTGCCGCATGCTGAAGATAGGCTCGCCGTTCTTCCTGGCCGAATACCGCCAGGCCGCCGCGCGCTACCCCAACCGCAAAACCTTCGGAGTCCTCGGACTGATACGCGAATACGACATGAAAAGCAAAGGGATGAACGCCGGCGGGGCCACGGACGGCGAGTTGCTGCGCGAGTTGTTGCTCAAAATATTCCTCCTGCCATAAAACCGGGTTTCAATGGAAATAAAGCTGAATATAGCCATTACGTCGCACGGAAAGAACGTATATTCCGAGAGTTTTATCAAAGCCCGCCGCAAGATGCTCGACGGACTCTTGCGGACAAAAATGTAATACAATCCCATATTTAGATCCACATGACGTACATAATTATATTCCTTACGGTTGCCGTCTCGGCGCTGTGCTTTTATATTCCCGGGCTTTTCGACCGCCTGGCCATGTCGCCATACCAGGTTTGGCGGCGCAGGCAATGGTACAGGATGATAACCCATGGCTTCGTTCACGGCGACTGGACGCATCTCCTTGTCAATATGCTCGTTTTCTGGTCGTTCGGAACATTCGTCGAACAGACATTCGCCCTGCAGCAGCAGGCCGGGACGGTATGGAGCGGCACGGGGGCTTTCCTGCTGCTCTATTCGGGCGGAATAGCAGTCCCCGCCCTCTACGACCTTTTGCGCCGCAGAGGCGATCCCTACTACGTTTCGGTTGGCGCTTCGGGGGCGGTTTCGGCCGTCGTCTTCACCTCTATCTTCTTCGCCCCCATGCAGAACGTATACTTTTTCGGCGCAATACCCATCCCCGGGATCATATTCGGCGTGCTGTACATATTGTACGAAAGTTACCTGGCCAGGCGCAGGCAGGACAACATAAACCACTGGGCGCACATAACCGGAGCCGCGTACGGATTCGCCTTCCCTCTGTTTATGGAGCCGTCGCTCATCCGCACTTTCCTGAACGGTTTTTAACGCCGGGCCATGAAAGCGTTCCAGGGTAATTCCGTCTTGCAGGCCGTCACCGTGGCCGGAGGGAGGCCGTTGCACCTCGAGGCGCATATCGATATCGCCCGGGAGGCGTTTTTCTCCATGTACGGCATAGATCCGGGCTGCGACGCCCGCATAATAAGCAAGGAGATCGCAACGGCGGCCGCAGAATCCGGATATCCCGCCGGAGCCAGGTTGCTGGCCATCGTCGAATACAGCTTAGAGCCGGACGAAGGCGCGACGGACGGTTATTCGGCATTCTGTTCGGCGGACATAGGCGGGCAACTGCTGTACAACGGCTATACGTTGTGGCATAAGCGCCCTAAGGCTGCGGTAATGCCGTATACGTCTTTCCTCGAGAACGTTCCATGCACCACATCCGCCATCTGTTCGGCCTACGCCCTGCGGCATGCCGTGCGGGAGGGCTGCGACGCCGCCATACATTCGACTACAGGCGCCCTGACCGGACTGGCATGGCAGGTGAGGTGCGAGAAGCCGTATGGCGCGGCCTCGGAATGGGGCGTGGGCGAATATCCTCTCTTTTTCGTACGCGGCCGCGAAACCGCGACCCCCTCGCCGCAGTCGGGCGCACAAAAGAGCGTGCCGGCCATGCTCGGCCGGGCCGCGCTGGAAGCCATAGGCAAAAATGTAGCAATAAGGCGGGTGGAGGAGCATGAGGCGGCTACGGCCGACGAGATATTCGCCGTTACGCCGCAGGGCGTGGTGAGCCTCAAATCGTGCGACGGCAAACTGCTGCCGTGCGTCACGGCGGAAAAAGTGGCGGCGGCGATGTGTGAATTTGAACACAAATCGCCTTTATAAATCATATCGGCTGAAAAATTAACTTTTTTCGGGCCGATTAAACCTATTTTTTTATACTTTTGCCTGCTCATGGACGCCAGTACGCAAATCACGGCGGCCCTGAAATATCAACTATTGACTTAAAGCACGTTACGAGCAAAATGACTATCGACGATTTTGTGGTCTCCGTGGCCACCGACGAGCATACCCCGTTTGCGCAGACCATCTGCGACGAAATGGCCGAGTCCGCCAAGGCCCGCGGCACAGGTATAGCCCGACGATCGCCGGAGTACGTAGCGTCGAAAATGCACGAAGGCAAGGCCGTGATAGCCTTTCACTGCGACGGGCGCTGGGCCGGATTCAGCTACATCGAGTCGTGGGGACACGGTAACTACGTGGCCAACTCGGGACTTATAATCAATCCCGAATTTCGCCGCATAGGGCTTGCCAAGGCCATCAAAACGGCCACTTTCTATTTGTCGCTCAAAAGGTTCGACGGGGCGAAACTCTTCGGATTGACGACCGGCCTGGCCGTGATGAAGATAAACTCGGAACTTGGCTACCGTCCGGTCACATACTCGGAACTTACGACAGACGAGGCGTTCTGGAAAGGGTGCGAAAGCTGCGTCAACTATCAGATACTAATGAGCAAAGAGCGCAAGAACTGTCTCTGTACGGCCATGCTCTTCGATCCCGAGGCGGATACGCCGCGCGTACCGCGTCCCGACATAGAGAATTTATAAACCACCGGCCCGCGCCAGGGCCGCAAACGAAATAAAATGAAAAAAGTAGTTTTAGCTTTCAGCGGGGGTTTGGATACCTCCTACTGCGCCATCTACCTGTCGAAAGAGATGGGACTCGAAGTCCACGCCGCACTGGCCAACACCGGCGGATTCTCGGCCGAGGAGCTGAGACGCATAGAGGAAAGGGCTTGGGCGCTTGGCGTAAAAAGCTATGTGGCGCTGGACGTTACGCAGGATTATTATCAGCGCGCGATCAAATATATGGTATTCGGCAATGTGCTTAAGAACGCAACCTATCCCATTTCGGTAAGTTCGGAGCGCATATCGCAAGCAACGGCCATAGCCCGTTACGCGCAGCAGCTGGGCGCCGACTATCTCTGCCACGGCAGTACGGGAGCGGGCAACGACCAGGTGAGGTTCGACATGATATTCAATATAATAGCCCCCGAGATAGAGGTTTTGGCGCTTATACGGGAAAAGAGGCTCTCCCGCGAGGAGGAGATAGCCTATTTGCGCGGCCACAACGTCGATTTCGACTTTAAAAAGGCGGAATACTCCATCAACCAAGGCATATGGGGTACGTCGGTGGGCGGCAGGGAGACGCTGACCTCCGACAAGACCCTGCCCGAAGAGGCCTACCCGTCGCAACTCACCGAGACCGGGACGCGCCGCGTTACGCTCACGTTCGCCAAAGGCGAGCTGGCCGGGGTGGACGGCGTCTCTTACGACGACCGTATAGCCGCCATAAAGGCGCTGCAAAACATAGCTTCGCCCTACGCCATAGGACGCGACATGCATGTGGGCGACACCATCATAGGCATCAAGGGCCGCGTAGGTTTCGAGGCCGCCGCCCCCATGATCATCATCAAGGCCCACCACATGCTCGAAAAGCACACCCTTACGGAGTGGCAGCTGTTCTGGAAAGACCAGATATCGGCCTTCTACGGCAACCACCTGCATAAGGGCCAGTATTACGACCCCGTTATGCGCGACATGGAGGCGATGCTGGAAAAGAGCCAGCGCACGGTTACGGGCGACGTTTACGTCGACCTTCATCCCTACCGTTTCACTGTGGCGGGCATATCCAGCCCGCACGACCTTATGAGCAATAAATTCGGCGCTTACGGCGAAACGATGAGCGACTGGACGGCCGCCGACGTGCAGGGTTTCGGCCGGATATTCGGCAATCAGAATAAGATTTACTACAAGATAAACGGCGATGAAAAATAGACGTTTCACAGCAGGGATCGTAGGCGGGGCCGGCTATACGGGCGGCGAGACCGTCAGGCTGCTCTTGAACCATCCCGACGTGGAGCTGGCCATGGTCCACAGCGGCAGCAACGCGGGTAACCGCCTTAGCGACGTGCATACCGATCTGGAGGGAGATACGTCCATGCGTTTTACCGATACGCTGCGTACGGACCTCGATGTGCTTTTCCTTTGCATGGGCCACGGCGATTCGCGCAAGTTCATGGAGCGCAACGCCATTCCGGCAAACGTCAGGATTATCGACCTGAGTCAGGATTTCCGTCTGGCGGCAGGCGCGCGTATCGACGGACGCGAGTTCGTCTACGGGCTTCCGGAGCTTAACGGAGCACGCATAGCCTCTGCCGGCAGCGTCGCCAATCCGGGCTGCTTCGCCACATGCTTGCAGCTGGGTTTGCTTCCGCTGGCCGCAGCGGGGCTTATAGAGAGCGACGTACATGTCTCGGCCGTTACAGGATCTACCGGGGCTGGGCAGAAACTGGCCGCAACCTCACATTTCACATGGAGGGCCAACAACATGTCCACCTACAAGGAGTTCGACCACCAGCACCTGGGCGAGATAGGCGAGAGCCTTCGTGGTTTACAGCCTTCGCTGGGGTCGGATATTCATTTCATCCCCTGGCGGGGCGATTTTACCCGCGGCATAATCGCCTCGATATACACCGATTGCGACCTGGACGAGGCGGCGGCACGCAAACTTTACGAGGATTATTACGACGGCACTCCGTTTACCCGTGTCAGCCGGCGGACGGTGGACCTCAAGCAGGTGGTCAACACCAATAAATGTTTGCTGTCCATACAGAAACACGGAGGCAAGATACTAATCACAAGTATTATAGATAATCTGCTTAAAGGCGCCAGCGGGCAGGCCGTCCACAATATGAACCTTATGTTGGGCCTCGACCCCATGGCGGGCCTGAGACTCAAAGCCTCGGCATTCTAAGAAACAGTCTAAGATATTTACGATGAAACTTTTCGATGTATATCCGCTCAACGACGTCTCCATAGTGAGGGCCGAAGGGTCGTGGGTATGGGACGACAAGGGGGTGCGGTACCTCGACATGTACGGAGGACACGCCGTAATATCCATAGGCCACACCCACCCCGCCTATGTCGGCGCGGTAACGGAACAGCTCAACAGGATAGGATTCTATTCCAACTCGGTGATAATAGAGCAGCAGCGCGCGCTGGCCGAAAAGCTGGGCCGCCTGTCGGGCAAGGAGGATTACCGGCTCTTTCTGGTAAACTCGGGGGCCGAAGCCAACGAGAACGCGCTCAAACTGGCCTCGTTCCATAACGGACGCAGCAAAGTGGTGGCTTTCGGCGGATCGTTCCACGGACGCACATCTCTGGCCGTGGCCGTTACCGACAACCCCTCGATAGTTGCCCCGGTTAACCGGACGGACAACGTCATATTCCTGCCTTTCAACGACGTGGAGGCACTGGAGAAGCTTTTCGCAGCGCAAGGAGGCCAGATATCGTCGGTTATCGTGGAGGGCATACAGGGCGTGGGCGGCATACGCGTGGCCTCGGCGGAATTTCTGCAGGCCATACGACGCCTGTGCGACAAGCATGGGGCGGTTTACATAGCCGATGCGGTGCAATGCGGTTGCGGACGTACGGGCCGCTACTACTCGCACGACTGGGCCGGAGTGGACGCCGACATCTACACCATGGCCAAAGGCATCGGCAACGGATTCCCCATAGGGGCCATCTCCGTTTCGCCGGCCTTCACAGCGGTTCACGGCATGCTCGGCACCACCTTCGGGGGTAACCAGCTGGCCTGCGCTGCAGCCATAGCCGTGGCCGACACCATAGATAATGAAGGGCTTATGGCCGCCGCCGCCGAAACGGGCGATTATATAACGGGCAGGCTCAGATCCATGCCGGGCATAAAGGACATACGCGGGCGCGGCCTGATGATAGGCATAGAACTCGAAGACGATTCGGCCCCGTTGCGCAAAAAACTGCTGCACGACGAGAAGATATTCGTGGGGGCGTCGGGCAAGACGGTCGTCCGCCTGCTTCCGGCACTAAATATCACGCGCCATCACGCCGACATATTCCTCTCCTCGTTCGAAAAGTTATTAACAGCGCAAGGTTGACGAAATGTTGAAAATTGTTAAAATAGGGGGAAACATTGTCGATAACCCCGCCGCATTGGATGATTTTCTGTGTAAGTTATCAACATTACCCGGCGAAAAGATACTCGTCCACGGAGGCGGTAAAGTGGCCACCGCCATAGGGCAATCGCTCGGAATCCAGGCGCAAATGATTGACGGACGCCGCGTTACTGACGCCGAAACGCTCAGGATAGTAACGATGGTTTACGCCGGAGTTATCAACAAAACCATAACGGCCAAGTTGAATGCTGCGGGCTGCCCCGCAATAGGCCTCTCCGGTGTCGACGGCGAGTTTATCGTCTCGCGCCGCCGCGCTCCCGAACCGGTTGATTACGGCTTTGTTGGCGATCCGGCGAGGGTAAACACGGCCCTCGCGCGGCAGATGCTGTCGGACGGCTACACCCTGGCGATAGCGCCTATAACGTACGACGGCGAAGGAGGGCTGCTCAACACCAACGCCGACACCGTGGCTGCGTCGCTGGCCGCGGCTATGGCCGCCGAAAACGAGGTTGAACTGATTTACTGTTTCGAGAAAAAAGGCGTGCTTTCCGACGTTACGGACGAAGATTCTGTCGTGGCGCGGATAACCCCGGCGGTTTTCGCCGCCATGAAAGCCTCCGGCGCAGTGGCTGCAGGCATGTTACCGAAACTCGAAAACGCCTTCCGCTCGTTGGAAAAGGGCGTATCGAGGGTGGTGATATGTTCGGCCGGAGCCATCGCCGAACCCGGCTACGGCGGTACGTCGATAGAGTTGGCGTAATCTGGAATCTTCTCGAAATCTCTCGTTCTTCGAATGTAAATAACGCCCGAAGAATTGGGACACGAATAGTTAAACGGACGGTAGCGTTGATGTACGGCCGTTGACCAGGCGCGGGGGGTGGGGTTTTATACAAAACCCCGCCCACAGGGTGGTGTAGCCGTTGTCGCGGAAGTGGCGCGGCATCATCAGCGCGCT
>JAVBOW010000030.1:0-55453 GCA_031550125.1 Rikenellaceae bacterium | reverse complement strand
ATTGCCCGGATCGCGCGTTTATATTTTACAGTACCTACTCCTCCCTTGCATAAAAGCGGTAGATACAGGCGTGGCGGTAGGTCTCTCCCGGATCGAGCCTTGTCGACGGGAATTTGGGGCGGTTTGGGCTGTCTGGAAATTTCTGCGTCTCCAGGGCCAGGGCTTCGCGGTACTTGATGGGCTTGCCGTACTTCCCCTTCGTTTTGCCGTTAAGGAAATTGCCCCCGTAGAACTGTATGCCCGGCTGGTCCGTCCATACCTCCATGCAGCGGCCGTTGGACGGCTCCCAGACTACGGCGGCCAGTTGTATCGGATCGACGCTGTTGCGGTCCAGCACCCAGTTGTGGTCGTAGCCTTTGGCGATCTCGAACTGCATGTCGGGCGTCCCGAGTCGCTTGCCTATGGGCGTCGGGGTGCGGAAATCGAAGGGCGTGTTCTTAACCACGGCTATCAGCCCGTCGGGGATCATATTTTCGTCCACGGGCAGGTAGTGAGAGGCGTTGACGCCCAAAACGTGGGTGTTGACGGTGCCGTTGCCCTGCCCGCGCAGGTTGAACAGGCCGTGGTGCGACAGGTTGACTACCGTCGGGGCGTCGGTGGAGGCGGTGTAGTCTATGCGGAAGTCGCCTTCGGGGGTAAGCTCGTAAACCATCCTCACGTGCAGGTTGCCGGGAAAACCCTCCTCGCCGTCGGGCGAGAGGTAGTGCATCGCTATACGGCTTTCGGATACCGAATCCACGTCCCACACGACGCGGTCGAAACCTTTGGGCCCGCCGTGCAGCGCCTGGCCCGTGCTGTTGACGGGGATGCGGTAGGTCTTGCCGTCGAGCGCGAACTCGCCTTTGGCTATCCGGTTGGCGTAACGCCCCACCACGGGGCCGAAAAATCGCGAGGCCGGCGTCTCGATGTATTTGCGCAGCGAGTCGCATCCTATAACTATATCTTCGTATCGGCCGGTGCGGTCTGGCGTCCAGAGCGACACTACGCGTCCGCCGTAGTTGGTCACCTGCATGGTGATGCCCGACGCGGAGGTGAGCGTATAGAGGCTTGCCTGCTTGCCGTCTACGACGGCCTCGAACGCGCCTTTGTCGAGTAGCGTTATTCCCGTGCCACGGTTTTTTTGCGAGCAGGCGGCAAGCGGTATCAATGCGAGGATGCAGATAAGTTTTCTCATGCCTGTCAATTCAAAGGTTTGATGAAGCCGAGTTTCACCAGGAAGGCGTCGGCTTCGCCCAGCGTTTCGTTGTAGTATTTTAGGTCTTTGCCCTCGCGGTAGTTGAAGAAGCCGTGTTCCGCGCCTTCGTATATTATCAGCTTGCATTCGCCGCCCGCCTTGCGCGTGGTTTCGGCGTACAGCTCCGCCTTGTCCGGCGCAACGTGCTTATCCCGCGAGCCTATCATGAACAGGGTGGGGACCACATTCTGCGGCGTTATGTTGTGCATGGGCGAGAAGTCCCTCCACCGTCCTCCCGCCAGCGCCGATCCGACGCCGGTCTCGGGCGAGTTGTCGGCCACGGGATTGAACAGCACCAGAGCCTGCGGGCGGGGCGACACTTCCCGGTCGTCCGCCGGATCGTCGAAAGCAGTTACGTAGGCCGTCGCTGCCGCCAGATGGCCTCCGGCCGAGCCGCCCGAGGCCACTATCCTGTCCGGGTCGATGCCCAGCCCGGCGGCGTGGGCGCGCAGGTATCGCATGGCCGATTTTACGTCGGCCACGCACTCTGTGGGCGGCGTTTTGTAGCGGTTGAAGACGCGGTAGTCCACCAGCACGGCCACCATGCCGCGTCCGGCGAAATGGTCGGCCTGATGAAGGAACTGCCCCACCGTGCCGCTCGTCCACCCGCCGCCGAAGAAGAACACTATCGCCGGCGAGGACGCGCCCGCGGCAACTCCATCCGGACGGCGTACGTAGAGTGCCAGGGCGGGGTCCACCGAACTTTTATAGATTATCCTGTCGTAAGCCTCGAGGTCGTTTTTCTGGGCTGGCGCGCTCGCGGCGGTTAAAAGCATCGCGGCGGCAATGATCAGTTTTTTCATCGGTTTACCTGTACAGGTCTTTTGATTTGATTTCCGTCACTTTTCCGTATTTGGAAAATTGCTTCGCGTCGATTTTTTTGGCGTCGCCCACGACCATATATATTATAGGTCGTCCGGCTATGTTGGCTTTGTAGAAATCCTCTATCGCAGCCATGTCCATCGACGGCAGGGCGGCCACGAGCGAAGCCGACGGGTCGGCCCCGTTACCCCTGCGTTTAAGCGAAGCCACCGTCCCGGGAAGAGTGCGGAAATCGGGGAAGTCGTTGTTTATATTGTTTATTAGCAGTTGTTTCGAATTGTCTACGCGCTCCGGCTTGACGGGCATGCCCTTCATCAGCGAGTCGAGTATGGAGAGGGCTTCCAGCGCCTTGTCGTTTTGCGTGGACATGCGCAGCTGCATATAACACGGTTTGTCTTTCTCGAGTGCGGGCGGCATGACGAACTGCCCGCCCACGCCATAGGCCATCGACCGGAATTCGCGTATCTCCTGGAAAAGGATTGACGACATGTCGCCCGAGAGGTACGAGCCGAAAAGCCTCGACGCGTCGCACTGCGCCTGCCCCGGGTTGGCCTGCGAGAGGATATATCCGTATATTATGGTCTGCGACGCGCCCGGACGGTCGACGAAAAAGAGCTGCGGGGCATCGTACGCCTCAAGCGGGCGGCATATGGCGTTGTCTGCGGGCGTCCTTTGCGCAGGCTCCGCCAGCAGGGCCTTCACCGCGCCGGCCACCCTGCCTTCGGGCAAAGCTCCTGTGTAGAGTATGTCGCACTCGGCTGCCAGGGCCTTGCGGAAAGAGTCCAGCAGATCGCCGCCGCCGAGGGCTTTCACCTGTTTAAGGGAGTTGCGCGTAAGGTATGTGGAATTTGCCCCGAAGATCGTCTTTTCCCGCAGGGCGTCGGCTATCTCGTCGTTGGACTCCTCCATGCCCTTACGCGATATCTTTTCAGCGTCCACCACCTTTTTCATCTGTTTGGGATCGGCTTTGGCCTGGCGCATGAAGTTGCCGACGAGGGCCGTTATGGCGTCGAAATTCTCATCCGGGCCTGTTACGGATACGGTGAATGACGTGCGGTCGCTTCCGAAAGATATGCCGCCGCCGGCCTTTTGCATGGCGGCGCTGAATTTGTCGAAGGCAAGCGAGTCGGTCCCGATGAAATGGAGGTACTGGGCCGCCTGGGCCAGGTTACTGTCGTCGCGTTCGCCGCACTGGAAAATAAAATCGATGGCGAACAGTGAGTTGACCCTGTTCTCTTTATGGTAGAGCCAGCACATGGGCAGCGGCTCGCTTTGCGAAACGTCGCCCGTAAAGTCGATCAGGCGCGGGCGCGCCTCTATGGCGGGAAGCGCCTCGAGGGCCGAGGCGTAGGCCGATTTGCCCTCGGCGTTGGGCGGCAGGATGGGTTCGAAACCCGGCTTTTCCACCTTCTCCGGCTTGTATTTTCCTGTTTTCTTGGTTATCTCCAGCCTGTCTCCTGTAAAGTAGCGCTCCGCCACCTCCATTACCTCCTTGCGGGTGAGATTGTCCACACGTGATCGGACGGCGAGCCACTCGTCGAGCGTTATGCCCGAGGTGAACAGGTAGGCCAACAGGCCGCTGCGGCTGTCTATGCTTTCGATGCTTCGCATGGTGGAGAGTTGTAAGTCGAGCTTTACGCTTTCGAGCAATTCGTCCGGGAAATCGCCTTTTTTGATCTTCCCTATATCTTCGAGGATCATTTTTGCAGCGCCCGATTCCGAGCCGAAAGGTATCTTCGCGATCGCTATCACGCCGGCCATGCCGGTCTCTTCCGAGGCGTCGTTGACGGCCATTACCGCCGTAAGTTTACCTTCCGTCACGCGGCGGTCGGACAACCCCGTCTGGTTGTCGTTGGTAAGCATGGTCATTATCACGTCCATAACTCCGTCGTCGAAGGTGTACTCTTTCGGGCCCCGCCACAGCAGGCCCACAGCTTTGATTACCGGTACCGGCAGTTTCACCTCGAAACGTTCGATCCCGGCGAACGGCTTGGGCGCCGCGCCCGACGTTTTATGCGGCTCTCCGCTTGCCAGTCGTCCGAAAGTCTTCTCCAGCAGGGGCAGCATGGCGTCAGGATCGAAATCGCCCGACAGTATCAGCCCCATATTCCCGGCTACATAGAAATTGCGGTAGAAGGCCTCCATCTCGGACAGGCGCGGGTTCTTCAGGTTGGCGGGCGTGCCGATCACCTCGTATGCGTAGGGGTGCGGCGCGTAGAAACGCTCAATGGCGAGCGTTATGGCCTGGTAGCCCATCATGTTCATGTACATGTTGCGCTCTTCGTAGATGGTCTCCAGCTCGCTCTGGAACAACCTGAAAACCGGATCGATGAAACGGTCGGAGGCTATCTGCGCCCACCGCTCGGCGTAATCCGGGGCGAAGTCGTTGATGTAAACCGTCTGGTCCTGCGAGGTGTAGGCGTTCAGGGCGCTGCCTCCGTAACGCGTAATCAGGCGGTCGTACTCGTTGGGGATGGCGTAGGCTGCGGCGCGGACGCTCATGCCGTTTATGACGGCCTGTATGCGTTGGCGGGCGGCCTGGTCCGTGGTGGAGGCCAGCAGGTCGTACTGCGCCGATATGGAGTCGAGGATCACCTTCTCCGCCTGACGGTCCGTGACGCCTATCCTGTCGGTCCCCTTGAACATGACATGCTCCAGGTAGTGGGCTATCCCCGTTTCGGGTGTATCTTTGGCTCCGGCGTTCACCACCACGGCGGCGGAGACCTTGGGCTGCGAATGGTCTTCGTTGAGCCATACGCGCAGGCCGTTCGACAGGGTATGCTCCGTAACCTTAAGCTGGGCCGAAAGGGATACGGCGAGCGCCGTGAAAAGCGCCGACAGGAGTGTTTTTTTCATCGGGTTAGAACATTATGGTTTCATGACGTCGAACGTCGACGCCCCGCATTTATTGTGTCGCGGCAATTTACATGGCAGCTATGGCGGCGGATATGGTCACGATGGGTACGACTATTACTACCAGCCCGATGGAAACGATGGTGGCTATGCCGTTGAATTTATACGTCGATTTGAGGTACTCGAACGCGCCGGTTGCCGTCACGGTGTCGCCGGTCAGGATCGCGCGTTTGATCTCAGAGGCGAATTTCATCTGAAAATAGGCCGGGAAAAATATAAGCGCGCCCGCTATGATGTAAACAATGCCTATTAAGGCCGGGTTGAAGGGCATGTCTAAGGCGTACTTTATGGCCGCGCCGGTAAATGTCACCGCCAGGCCGCCCAGGAATACCATGCCGGTGGCCACGAATTGTACGATAGAGAGGAAGGAGGCCCATGCGGCCGTCTCTTTCAAATAGGCTTTCGACTCATCCGTAATGCGGATATCATTGTTGTTTTCCATAGTGTTTTTATTATTGGTTAGGTTTACAGCAGACTTTTGATCAGGCTTTCCATGTCGCGGAGCGGAACCATGTTGGGTCCGTCGCTCAGGGCGCAGTCGGGCGAGGGATGGGTTTCGAAGAACCATCCGTTGGCCCCGAAGGCTTTGGCGGCCAGTGCCATGGCCGGGACAAACTCGCGGTTGCCGCCCGTCTTGCCCCCGGCGGCTCCGGGACGTTGCACCGAGTGGGTGCAATCCATTACCACCCGGGACGTTATCTTCAGCATGTCGGGAATGTTACGGAAATCCACCACAAGGTTGTTGTAGCCGTAGACGTTGCCGCGCTCCGTGAGCCATACGTTGCCGTTGCCCGATTCGCGCACTTTCTCCACGGGGTAGAGCATATCCTGCCCCGACAGGAATTGCGCCTTCTTTATATTCACCACTTTGCCGGTTTGCGCGGCGGCCGCCAACAGGTCGGTCTGGCGGCAGAGGAAGGCGGGTATCTGTATCACGTCCACGACGCGGCCCACGGGGGCGGCCTGCCACGACTCGTGGATATCGGTCAGCAGGGGAAGCGAATATTTAGCTCCGGCGTCGGCCAGCATCCCGAGGCCCTTGTCTATGCCCGGGCCGCGAAAAGCGCTTACGGACGTGCGGTTGGCTTTGTCATAGGAGGCTTTGAAAATTATCTGCACGCCCAGTTCGCCGCGTATGCGCGCCAACTCGGAGGCTACTTCGTCCAGCAGCCCCGCGCTCTCTATCACGCATGGCCCGGCAATAAAAACAGGTTTGGTTTGGTCTATGGAAAACATCTTTTGTTATTCGTTAGGTGCGAAATCAGGTCAAAGCGGATTTTATAGGACGTCTGGCGCGATATATTTCCCCAACTCGTCCAGCGGCACGGGGACTATGCGGCACTCTCCTATACGTACGGGAACTATAAGGTCTATCTTCCCTCCGTTCTTTTTCTTGTCGGAGGCCATTGCGCCGATCAGCTGCTTTGGGTCGGCCGACGTGGAGAGCGGCAGCCCCATCCTTTCTATCACGGTCTTTATGCGGTTGCGGTCCGTCCCCGAGAGCATGCCCATCCTCACGGCGGCGTCGCTTATCGTCGCAAGCCCTATGGCCACGGCCTCGCCGTGGGTGTAGTCGCGTCCCGATTTCTCTATGGCGTGGGCTATGGTGTGTCCCAGGTTTAGTTTCTTGCGCTCGCCGGCCTCCCTCTCGTCGGCCTCCACCACGGCGGCCTTGACTTTTATGGCGGCCGTTATCATCCGCCTCAGCAGGAGGGGGTCGGACATTAGCTCCGCAGGATCGGCGCTTTCGAGGAGGGCGAACAGGGCGGGATCGGCAATAACGGCGGCCTTTATTATCTCGGCCATGCCGGTACGCATCTCCCTTTCGGGCAGCGTTTGCAGCATGGGGATGTCGCAAAGCACGAAATCGGGCTGGTTGAAAGTCCCGGCCATGTTCTTGTATCCGTCCACGTTCACCCCGTTTTTGCCTCCTATGCTGGCGTCGACCTGCGCGAGCAGGGTGGTGGCCATGAAGCCGAAATCCACCCCGCGCATGTATGTGGAAGCCACGTAACCGGCTATGTCGGTGACTATGCCGCCGCCTATGCCCAGGATGAAGGCGCTGCGGTCGGCTCCCATGACGATGAGTTCGCGGTAGACCTTCTCGACGGTCGATATGGTCTTGTTGGTCTCGCCCATACCGACCAGTATGTATTCGTAGCGGTCTACAAGCTCCTTGTAGCGCCGGTGTACGTTGGCGTCGGTTATTACAACCACCCGCCGTTCCCGTGGAAGGAAGGCGGGCAGGGCCGTCGCCACGTCGCCCACCACTACTTTCGATGCGCCGCGGCCGGGGCGGGCCACTTCCAATATCTCTTTCATAGGGCAAATATATCTATATTTGGACAGATTCTTGGCTGCCGTGCATATTTTCCGGCGCTTTTTCGTACCTTTGGCGCCTTAAAAAATGTGAAGATGCAAAAATTGCGCAACATCGCCATCATAGCCCACGTCGACCACGGGAAAACGACCCTGGTAGACAAAATGATCCTGCAGGGCAACCTGATGCGCGAATCCTCCATGACGGGGGAACTGATAATGGACAATAACGACCTGGAACGCGAGCGGGGGATAACGATCCTCTCGAAAAACGTATCTGTGCGCTATAAAGACCACAAAATAAACATTATAGACACCCCAGGCCACTCCGATTTCGGCGGCGAGGTGGAGCGCGTACTCGGCATGGCCGACGGCGTGATACTGCTGGTGGACGCCTTCGAAGGCACCATGCCGCAGACGCGTTTCGTGCTGCAGAAGGCCATATCGCTGGGAAAGAAACCGATAGTGGTGATCAATAAAGTGGACAAACCCAACTGCCGCCCCGAGCAGGTACACGAGGAGGTGTTCGACCTGATGTTCACCCTGGACGCCTCGGAAGATCAGCTCGATTTCAAGACCATATACGGCAGCGCCAAGCAGGGTTGGATGTCGCACGTGTGGAAAGAGCGCACCGAAGATATCACGCCGCTGCTGGATACCATAATAGACGAGATACCCGAGCCGCCCGTGGTTGAGGGGACTCCGCAGATGCTCGTGACCTCGCTCGAATATTCTCCCTACCTGGGGCGTATAGCCGTGGGCAAGATCACCCGCGGCGAACTGCGCCAGGGCATGAACATAACCCTGGCCAAACGCGACGGCGTGACTATGCAGAAGAGCCGGATAAAGGAGTTGATGGTGTTCGACGGCCTGGGCAAGACGAAAGTGGAGCGCGTAGGCTGCGGGGAGATATGCGCCCTGGTCGGCATAGACGGCTTCGAGATAGGCGACACGATTTGCGATTACGACAACCCCGAGCCTTTGGAACCGATAGCCATAGACGAGCCTACGATGAGCATGTTGTTTACTATCAACGACTCGCCGTTCTTCGGCCGCGACGGTAAATTCGTCACTTCGCGCCACCTTAAGGAGCGCCTCGACCGCGAGCTGGAAAAGAACCTCGCCCTGAGGGTGGAGCCGGGTGCCACTGCCGACAGCTTCATAGTCTTCGGGCGCGGCGTGCTGCACCTCTCGGTGCTTATCGAAACCATGCGCCGCGAAGGTTACGAACTCCAGGTGGGCCAGCCCCGCGTAATAATCAAAGAGATAGACGGGCATAAATGCGAGCCGGTGGAGGAGCTTACCATAGACCTGCCGGAAGAGTACTCGGGCCGCGCCATAGAGATGGTTACTCGCCGCCGTGGATCGCTGCTCAAGATGGACTCCATAGGTGAACGGACGAGGCTCGAGTTCGAAATACCGTCGAGGGGGATAATCGGCCTGAGGAGCAACTTGCTTACCGCCACCGCCGGCGAGGCCGTCGTCACGCACCGCCTTAGGGGTTTCGAACCCCTTAAGGGCGACATAGAGTTGCGTACGTCGGGTTCGCTCATAGCCATGGAGACGGGGACGGCGTACGCTTATGCGATAAATAAACTCCAGGACAGGGGCCGTTTCTTCGTCGCCCCCCAGGAGGATATATATTGCGGGCAGGTGGTTGGAGAAAGCACCCGCGGCGACGACCTTACTATAAACCTCACCAAAAGTAAGAAACTTACCAACATGAGGGCCAGCGGATCGGACGAAAAGACGAATATAGCCCCCCCTGTGGTCTTCTCGCTCGAAGAGGCCCTCGAATATATCAAAGAGGACGAATACGTTGAAATAACTCCCAAATCCATGCGTCTGAGGAAGATATTGCTGGACGAAAACGACCGCAAGCGGCAGGCTAAAGGTTAGGGACCTTATATCCTATAATGCAGGCAACCGCCTCCGGAACGTCGGGGGCGGTTGCCTTTTCATGCCGTTGACGAGAGTTTCGTTTAAAAACGGAGCAGTCTGAAAAGCAGGCGGCCCCGTTACCTTATCCCGGCACGGTTCAGCGCATTGGCGTATTCCCGGGCGTTACGGGCGTGTTCGGCCAGGGTGACGGCGAAGCGATGGCGTCCGTTGAAATCGGGCGAAGCGCAGAAGTACAGATAGTTGTGTTTACCATAGTTCAGCACGGCGTCTAAGGCCTTTATCGATGGCATGCATATCGGCCCCGGGGGCAGCCCCTTGTACATATAGGTGTTGTACGGCGAGTCTACGGCCAGGTGGACGTTGAGTACGCGGCGGATGGACGGGTCGCCTACGGCGAATTTCACCGTTGGGTCAGCCTGCAGGGGCATGCCTATCCTAAGCCTGTTCATGTACACGCCCGCCACCGAGGGCATCTCGTCGGGTATTTTGGTCTCTTCGTACACTATCGAGGCCAGCGTCGAGACCCCTGTTTGCGTAAGCCCCGTCTTTTCGAGTTTGGCCAGGCGGTCGGCATTCCAGAAACGGCCGTACTCTTTATGCATCCTGTCCAGCAGCGCGGCGGCCGAAATATTCCAATAGACCTCGTAGGTGTTGGGTACGAACATGGCCATGAACGTCTGCGGAGTAAAGCCGTAGCTTTCGGCCGTGGCGGGGTCGGCCAGCAATGCGGCCAGCGACGCCGAGTCGGGTTCCACCTGGCGGGCTAAAGCGCCGGCGAGGTTGTCTAAAGTGCGGATATTGTTGAACGTCAGCTGTACGGGTATTTGCAAGCCTCGGCGGAACATCTGCGCCGCTTCGCGGTAGCTCATGCCCTCCTTAAGTATGTAGCGTCCGGGCTTGACCCTTTTATCGAGACCGGAGAGGCGCGCAGCCCTCCGGAAAGGGGCGATCTTGCGCAGATGCTCTCCGTCGCCGCCCAGCGAGTCGAGCAGGACGCCGAAAGAGGAACCGGTAGGCAGACATATGCTTCCGGGATGCTCCACGGCCCTGCCCGAAAGGTTCATATATATGGCGATTGCTACGGCCGAAACGGCCACTACGGCCGCTCCCGCGGCCCACAGCGATATTTTTATTATTTTAGTCACCTGTTTCTTTTATGTTTTGCGCTTGCAAATATATAAAATTTGCATAACTTTGTGGCTTCGGGTAAGTCTTATACGACCAGCTCCTACTGAACTCCCCCAGGGTCGGAAGACAGCAAGGGTAGGTGGTTGTAGCGGTGCGATATAAGTAGCTTACCCGATTTTTTTTGGATTTTTTTGGATTGGTCCCGTTGTAGCAAGGCGCGCCGCTTTTTTGCATTGCGCTTCCGGCGTCCGTCCTGTTTTCCAAACCGGAGCGGACTTAAGTCCGTGAGGATTTGAAATGATAAGGGTAAGTGGAAGATGATGCTCGATTGCGCAGCCAACAATAATTGAAACCGATCCCTTTTTGCCGGCCTCATATATGCTTGTAAAGATCTATCCGTCCAATCCCAACGAACGCCAGGTGGCCCAGGCCGCCAGGGTTCTTGCGGACGGGGGGGTGGTGATCTATCCCACGGACAGCGTCTACGCCTTCTGCTGCTCGGCGCGTAGCGCCAGGGGGCTGGAGCGCTTGCGGGCAGTGAAGGGCAAAGAGCATGAACTTACGCTGGTTTGCGAGGATATAAGCCGCGTGTCGGACTATGTGAAGGTGGATAATCCTGCGTTTAAATTGCTCAAACGCAACCTGCCGGGGCCTTTCACCTTTATACTTCCCGCTTCGTCGCGCGTGCCGGATAAGGCTTTGGGCCGCCGCCGCAGCATAGGTGTGCGTATTCCCTCCAATCCCATCCCGCAGGCTTTGGTGCATGCGCTGGACGCCCCGCTGCTGACTACGTCGGTGAAGGACGACGACCAGATAGTGGAATACACCACCGATCCCGAATTGATACACGAGCGCTACGGCAACCGCGTGGATATGGTTATCGACGGAGGTTACGGCGACAACATACCTACGACTCTCGTGGACCTTACCGGCGACGAACCGGCGATATTGCGACAGGGCAAAGGGGAGTTGATATAAGAAACTGTTTAAAATTAAAAATACTATGGAAAAGAAATTGAAGGACGGCATGTTTAGGGACGTATTAAAGGCAGGCTTGCTTACAGGCGTTGGCCTTGTCGCGGTCGGTATAGTTTCAGCGCTTCTCAAATGGGAGCTTTCGGGCTATAATATGGCCACAGGCCTGCTTACCTGGGCGGTTATCGCCGGATGCAGCTGGTATTTCTGCAAAGCGAGGGCGCTTTCGGCCGGCGACGCGGGCTACAGCTACGGCCAGTGCCTGGGCTTTATCGTCCTTACGGGCGTAGTGTCGGGTGTGGTCGCGGGCATAGGCTATGTACTCATACGTATGGTCATGGCCGACTATTACGCCATGGTCGTGGACGCCGCTATAGAACGCTCGCGCGAGATGCTGGAGTCCAACCCGCTGTTCGCAGGCTCGGCCGAAAATATAGAGGAGAGCATGAGCGTCTCGGCCAGGATGGCATCAAATCCGGCGCTGATATTCATCGGCTCCCTTTTCAATACAGTGATAGCCTTTACGCTCATAGGACTGATCGTATCCGTATTCACCAAGCGCCAGGCCGATCCTTTCTACGAAGGTCCCGCCGAAGAGTAATGGGACGCCAGCCCGACATATCGGTCGTTGTGCCGTTGCTGAACGAGCGCGAATCGCTCGGCGAGCTTGCCGCGTGGGTATCCCGCACGCTCGACGCCGAGGGCCTGCGCTGGGAGATGGTTATGGTTGACGACGGCAGCACGGACGACTCGTGGGACGAGGTGGAGCGCCTCGCGGCGGCTGACTCCCGCGTGCGCGGCATACGCTTTATGCGCAATTACGGCAAGTCGGCAGCCTTATACTGCGGTTTCGAAGCTGCGCAGGGGGATGTGGTGGTTACGCTCGACGCCGACCTGCAGGATTCGCCCGACGAGATTCCCGCCCTCTACCGCATGGTGCATGACGAGGGTTACGATATGGTGTCGGGATGGAAGAAAGTGCGCCACGATCCGTTAGGCAAGACGCTGCCGAGCAAACTTTTCAACGCTACGGCGAGGTGCGTCTCGGGCATTAAGCTGCACGATTTCAACAGCGGCATAAAAGCTTACGGCCGCCGGGTGGTGAAGAGCATCGAGGTTTACGGCGAGATGCACCGCTACATTCCCATACTGGCGCGCCAGGCCGGTTTCCACAAGATAGGAGAGAAGGTGGTGGAACATTATCCCCGCAAATACGGTTACACGAAGTTCGGTATGGAGCGTATGCTGAAGGGTTATCTCGACCTTATCTCCGTGATGTTCCTGTCGCGTTTCGGCAAAAGCCCATTCTACTTTTTCGGCAGCCTTGGTACGCTTATGTTCGTGGCAGGCGGCGCGATGACCGTTTGGGTAATAGCCGAGAAGCTCTATAAACAGGCGCACGGGATGGCTCTGAGGGGCGTGGCGGACCAGCCGGTGTTCTACATAGCCCTGCTGGCCATAGTGATAGGCGTGCAGCTGTTCCTGGCCGGATTCATAGGCGATCTGGTGAACCGCAACGCCGCCGACCGCAACAAATACCTTATAGACAAAACCACAGGCAAATGATCCAGAGGATTCAGACATTATACCTTCTGCTGGCGGCCATACTCATGTCGCTCACCGTACTGCTGCCGCTGGCCGCCATAACCGGCGACGGGCAGCAGGTGCAGCTCATGGCTTTCGGCCTGCGCAGCGCCGATGCCGACGGGACGGTGCATTACGGCGCTTCGGCCAACTATATGGGCATCCTGCTGTGCCTTTGCGCCGTGCTGCCGTTGGTTACGGTATTCTTTTTCAAGCGCCGGATGGTGCAGATAAGGCTATGCTATGCCGGGCTTGTGATCATGGCCGGGGCGCAGGTCATGGTGGGTTATTACCTCTGGATGACACGCGAAGCCGTGGAAGGTTTCGGCGACGGGTCGGTGGTATTTTCCCTGCCCGACGTATTTCCCTTGGTGTCGCTGATGTTCATGTGGCTGGCTCTTAGGGGAATAGTCAGGGATGAGGCGCTGGTGCGCTCCATGGACCGCATACGTTGAATAATTCAGGCAATTCCGGGGACTCGCATCCCTATAAAACATACGTTTATGGATTACAATCAGCTTTTACTGCAATACGGCGATTCCCCGTCGCCCGAACAGGTCGAACGGACGGTGGAGGAGGCGCGCCAGGCCGCGTCCGCCAATCGCACGGAGGATGTTTATAAATTGTGTTACAGCTGTATAGACCTTACCTCTCTCAACGGGACCGATTCAGATCCCCGCATAGACGTGTTTACGCGTAAGGCGGCGGATTTCCATAACCATTTTCCCGGTATCCCCAATGTGGCGTCCATATGCGTCTATCCTTCAATGGTTGAGGTTGTCGGCCTTGCGCTGGGGGAAAGCGACATAGCCATTACGAGCGTTGCGGGCGGCTTCCCCTCGTCACAGACCTACACCGAGGTGAAAGTCCTCGAAACGGCCATGGCCGTCGAGAACGGCGCAGACGAGATAGATATCGTCATCAACCTGGGCCAGATGCTCACGGGCGATTACGGCCGTATGGCTGAGGAGATACGCATCCTCAAAGAGGAGGTAGGTCCCGATGTGGTGCTGAAAGTCATCATCGAGTCAGGCGCGCTCGAGACGCCTGAATTGATATACAAAGCCTCGGCGCTGGCTATGCTCGCCGGAGGCGACTACGTCAAGACGTCGACGGGCAAGATCCCCGTCGCGGCTACGCCGCAGGCCGCCGCCGTCATGTGCGCCGCCATACGCCGCCATTATGAACTTACGGGTCGCAAGGTGGGCTTCAAGGCCGCCGGAGGCGTGGCTACGGCAGAGGACGCGGCTCTGTATTACACCATAGTGCAGCGGATACTCGGTCGGGAATGGTTAACGCCGGCACTCTTCAGGATAGGCGCCAGTTCGTTGGCCAACAACCTTTTGTCTGCAATAACAGGCAAAGAGACCAAGTACTTTTAGGTAGAGGGTTTCAGTGCCTGCGTCAATTGTGTGTTGGCTGTACACAGCGTCGTTGCCGTAATGCGCCGCGCATCTTAGCGCCAACTTATTCTTCATACAGGTGCGTTCGTTAAACGGAACCCGCGTAAATTACATATGCGATCCGCCCCGGCGGTGTGCTTTCAGGCACACCGCCGGGGCGGATCGGCGTTTCGGGTGCGGCGTCAGTGCCGCAGCATCTCCATAGCTTTGGTTATTACCGGATCGACGGGATTCAGGTAGTGGTACAGGGCCACGTTCTCGAGCGACGTGTTCCTCCCTATGAGCGCTTTTAACTGTGCAATGATCAGCCGCCGCGATTTCTCTATTTGCCTGCGGTCTGGGGTCACGCCGCGGGCGGCGGCGTAGGATACGAAATCGGCCAGCAATTTGTCGTCGCCGGGAAGCATCTTGTCCAATTCGGCCAGAAAGGTTATCTCTTTAAGGTGCGCGCGGTGGCGGTCGCTGTATTCGAGGGTGTACCGGTAGAGTATGTTGCGCCCCGAAACTTCGAAATAATACGGCGTCATCTCCGTGGTGTCGAGCGGGATGAATATGTCGGGCATGATGCCTCCCCCGCCGTACACCGTACGCCCGCCTTTGGTGGTGAAGCGCAGCGAGTCGGCGAATTTGATGCTGTCGGCCGAGAAGAATTCGCTGTGCATGTAGCGTTTCGTCAGATCTTCGGCGTATTCCGCCGCGCCGTTTACGTAAGGTTTTTGTATGGAGCGTCCCGCGGGCGTGTAGTATCGCGACACGGTGAGGCGTATGGCCGATCCGTCGCGGAAAGGTATCTGCTCCTGCACCAGCCCTTTGCCGAACGAGCGTCGGCCGAGTATTATCCCGCGGTCGTTGTCCTGAAGCGCCCCCGCGAGTATCTCGCTCGACGAGGCGCTGCCCTCGTCTATCAGCACGGCCAGCGGCAGGTCGGTGAATCCGCCCCCCTGGCTGAACTCTTCGGTGCGGTGTTTGTTGCGGTCGAGCGTATAGACTATCATATCGCCGTCGGGCAGGAACTCGTTGGCAATGACTATGGCCTGATCGAGAAATCCGCCGGTATTGCCGCGCAGGTCGAGTATCAATCGCTCCATGCCCTCGCCCTTGAGCCGCCCGAGGGCCTCCATGATCTCTTTGTAGGATGTGCGGGAGAAGGCCGACAGTTTAATATAGGCGCATCCGGGTTCCTCCATGAAGGCCACGTCTACGCTCTTGATGGGGATCACCCCGCGCTCGACCGTTACGGGTACGAGCTGGCTTATTCCCGCCCGCTCGATGGCCAGGGTCACTTTGGTGCCGCGTTTGCCGCGCAGCATTTTCACAACGTTGTCCTGGTTGACCTTGCGTCCCGCCACTATCGAGTCGTTTATTTTTATTATGCGGTCGCCGTTCAATACCCCGGCCTTGTCGCTCGGCCCGCCGGGTATCACATTCAGGACGATCACCGTGTCGGTTATCATGTTGAACATTATGCCCACCCCGTCGAAATGGCCGTCGATGGTTTCGTTGGCCTCTTCGGCCTCGGAGGGAGGGATGTAGACCGAGTGGGGGTCGAGCCTGGCCAGCAATTCGGGCAGCACGCTCTCGCCGAGCGTGTCGATCCCGACCGGGTCGACGTACATCTTGTCTATCAGGGACAGGGTGTAAACCAGTTTGTTGTTGAGCATTGCCCCCTGCGATGCGTCGCGCCTGGCGAAACGGTCGGACACGTTGGTGTAGCGTCCCACGAAGACGCCCGCCGTCATGGCGGCGGCCAGAAGCAGCGGCATGAGGATGTAGAGCCTTTTATTCCTGTGCATATTAGTCGTTTTGAATTGGATGCCGGCAATCTCCGTGCCGTTATTTGTTCTTGAAACGGTATGAGAGACCTACGCTGACTGAGTAGTTGTATTGCGGCTCGGTGGTGCCGGAGTATTTGTCGTAATACAGCCGGCCGTAGAGGGTTGTGGTAAGGTATTTGGTGGCTTTGATATCGACCGTGTTCTCGAACAGCACCGTGGGGGCGGTCTTTATGTTGGAGAACGAGTACAGGTTGGCCCGGTAACGCAGGGCTTTGGTCTTTCCGAACTCCCTGTCGAAGAATATGCGCACGGACGGACCGAGCTGTCCTTTGGTCTTGTCGCCTTTCGGCACTCCGTTGATCCCTCTCTTCCTCAGGTCGTCGTCCAACACCGTGGTGATGTTGCCGCCTATGGGCGAGAGCGTTATGTTCCAAGGCGATTTGTCTTTCTTGTAGTTGAAACCTACCGCTATGTCGAAAAATCCGGGAGCCATGAAATTCGATACCTTAGTGTCGTCCGTACGTGATTTGCGCCCCACGCTGAACTGGCTGCGCAGGTTGGTGCTTGCGGCGTAAGACCAGTTGCGCTGCATTTTCCACGACGAAATGGCATTGATTTTGAATTCGTCCTCATTCTTGAACAGCTTGTCGTCTATGTAATTCATCCCGTATCGGGCGTCTATGCGATACTCGAAATTGAATACGTTGCGCTTGTAGCGGTGGAAGAAATAGACTGTGGAGCGGGCCGAGAATGTGTTCTCGCCGCCGCCCTGCCAGTTGACGAATTGGGTTTGTGTGGCCGCCAGGTTGGCGTTTAGTTCCACCGTGTTGCGCTCTTTGCGCAGCGCACGGCGCTCGGCCTGCCAGCGCGCCCTGCTGAAATATTCGTTGTTGAATGTGGCGCTGCGTAACGAGTCGACGGGTATGATCACCTGCATCTTTTCCGGCTCGGTAGTGGGGATGGTGAACTGGGCGCGCGCCGCGGCCGACACGCTTAGGAGCAGGGATAGTAAAACGAGCTTCTTCATTTCTCGGTTAACGTGGGTTCGACGTAAAAACCCATTTAACATTAATGCTTTTTGCCACGCGTCGCGAGTCATTACGTCGGACTGCGACGGATTGAGATTTGCAAAGATAGCCAAAATTTATAGTTTTGTTCTAAATTTTACAGCCATGAAATACTTCGGAGTACACGTCAGCGCGTCGGGAGGGGTGGAGAACGCCCCCGTAAACGCGGCGGCCATAGGCGCACGCGCCTTTGCGCTGTTTACCAAAAACCAGAGGCAGTGGAACGCCCCGCCGTTGAGCGAACGCTCCGTCGCGGCGTTCAAGGAGAATTGCGCCCGGCTGGGTTTCGAACCGCGCCACATCCTGCCGCACGACAGCTACCTTATAAACCTGGGACATCCCGAGTCCGGCGCGCTGGAAAAATCGCGCGAGGCGTTTTTCGACGAGATGGCCCGCTGTCGGCAGCTGGGCCTTGATCGCCTGAATTTCCATCCCGGTTCGCACCTGGGTCAGATACCGCCCGAAAAGTGCCTCGACCTGATAGCCGAATCGGTTAACATGGCCCTCGACCGTACGCAGGGCGTCTGCGCCGTAATAGAGAATACGGCGGGGCAGGGATCGAACGTGGGTTTCGCGTTCGAACACCTCGCCTATATAATATCCAAAGTAGAGGACAAGACGAGGGTTGGGGTGTGCATAGACACCTGCCACGCCTACGCCGCGGGTTACGATCTGCGGACAGAGGAGGCGTGCCGGAAGACGTTCGCCGAATTCGACAGGATCGTAGGTATGCGTTACCTGCGGGGAATGCACCTGAACGACAGTATGAAAGGCGAGGGAAGCCATGTCGATCGCCACTCCAGCCTGGGTCACGGAACCCTCGGCACCGGGGTGTTCCGCTACATCGCCCGCAACCCGGCTTTCGACGACATTCCCCTGATCCTCGAAACCCCGGACGAAACCCGTTGGAAAGATGAGATAGCGGAGCTTTACCGGTTTGCGTCCGAGTAGGCCCGTTTGCGTCGTCTTGCGGGTACGCGCGGCCTGCCTTATTTTTTATGCCTGGCGGCCAGTTCGTTTTCCAGGTCGGCTATCGAACAGTTCTGGGATTCGAGCAGCACGAGCAGGTGGTATATGAGGTCCGACGCTTCGTAGAGCATCGCGCCGCGATTCCCGGCCACGGCCTCTATTACCGTTTCCACGGCCTCTTCGCCCACCTTCTGGGCTATTTTGTTTACGCCGGCGTTGAATAGTTTGGTGGTGTACGAACCCTCGGGCATAGTCTTGCGCCGCTCCTGTATCACTCCCTCCAGGCGGCGTATGAATCCTGCGTTACTGTCCGGGCCGAAACAAGTCTGAGCGCCGGTGTGGCATACGGGACCTGCGGGGTTGGCCGTTATGAGCAAGGTGTCGCTGTCGCAGTCGGCCTGTATATCCACCACTTCGAGGAAGTTGCCGCTCGTCTCTCCTTTAGTCCATATGGTTTGCCTTTTGCGGCTGAAGAAGGTTACGCGGCCCGTCTCTACGGTGCGGGCGTATGCCTCTGCGTTCATGTAGCCCAACATCAGGACGGCCAGCGTACGCGCGTCCTGTATTATGGCGGGGATCAGCCCTCCGGTGTCTTTGGAGGCGTCCAGGTCTTTGAAGTCTGTCATAATCTTACCGGTATGTTCATTGCGGCCAATTCGGCCTTGAGGCGGGGAATGGGTATCTCGTTGTAATGGAATATGCTGGCGGCCAGGGCGGCGTCGGCTTTACCTTCGGTCAGCACCCGGGCTATGTCGGCCACGCTTCCCGCGCCCCCCGAGGCTATCACGGGTATCGTAAGCGCGTCGGCCAGGGCGGCGAACGCTTCGCATGGATAGCCGCTCTTTGTGCCGTCGTGATCCATCGAGGTGAAGAGTATCTCTCCCGCGCCCCTGCTTTGGGCCTCTACGGCCCATGTTATCAGCTCTTTGTCTGTTATGCGGCTGCCGCCGTGCGTGGTTACCCTCCATCTGCCGCCCGACAGCTTGGCGTCGACGGCTATCACGAGGAACTGGCTTCCATAGCGTCCCGCTATACGATCTATCAGGCCGGGATCGAGAACGGCGGCGCTGTTGACGGAGACTTTGTCGGCTCCCGCATCCAGGAGCCTCGCCGCATCGTCCAGCGAGCCTATGCCCCCGCCCACGGTGAATGGGACGTCTATCCGCTCCGCTATGCGCGATACCAGGCCGGTGAAGGTTTTGCGACCCTCGCCGGAGGCGCTTATGTCGAGGTATACCAGCTCGTCGGCCCCTTCGTCGGCGTATTTGCAGCCCAGCTCCACCGGGTCGCCCACATTTTTCAATCCCTCGAAATTGACGCCTTTGACGGTGGACCCGTCCTTGACGTCGAGACACGGTATTATCCTTTTCGCAAGCATGCTTCTATTTGCTTTAACGTTATTTTCCCCTCGTACAGCGCTTTGCCGACTATCACGGCGGGTACGCCGCGCCTGTCCAGCTCTTCTATGTCGGCCATTTTGCTTATCCCTCCGCTTGCCGTCATCTCCAGGCCCGGGAACGACCGTATCAACTCCTCGTATAGGTCGAAGGCCGGCCCGGCGAGCATCCCGTCGCGCGAGATGTCGGTGCATATGACCTGACGAAGCCCCGCGGGCAGGAAACGGCCGATAAGCTCCGCCGCGCCCAGCGCCGATGTTTCCTGCCACCCGTGGGTGGCGACCAGGCCGTCCTTTACGTCGGCCCCGAGGATTATCCTTTCGCCGCCGAACTCCCCGAGCCACTCCTCGAAAAGAGAGGGCTGGACGACGGCCACGCTGCCGCAAATTGCACGGTAAGCCCCGCTGTCGAAGACCGCGCGGATAGCCTGGCCGTTTTTTATCCCGCCTCCGTACTGTATGTCGAGGTTGGCGCCTGACGCTATCTTCTCCAACACGCCCAGATTGGCCGGAAAGGCTTCGCGCGCTCCGTCCAGGTCCACCACATGCAGGCGCGTTATGCCCGCCTGCTCGTATTGGCGCGCCACGTCCAGGGGATCTTTAGCGTAGTTTTTCACCTTTGCATAGTCGCCCTGCGTGAGCCGGACGCATTGTCCGCCCATAATGTCTATCGCGGGTATTATCTGTATCATAGCTTAAGGAAATTGGAAAGTATGCGCGCCCCGGCGGCCCCGCTCTTTTCTGGGTGGAACTGTACGCCGTGGAAGTTGCCGCTCTGCAGCGCCGCCGTGAAATACGTCCCGTAGGCGGTGACGGCTATTGCCTGAGGAGACGGCTCCGGGGCGAAGGAGTGGACGTAATATACGTACGTTCCGTTGTCTATGCCGTCGAAAAGAGGCCCCGACAGCTTTTCTATCGTGTCCCAGCCCATATGCGGGATCTTCATCCCCGGTTTTGCGCGCAGCATCCGCACGTCGGCGTCGAATATGCCGAGACACTCCGCCGCTCCCTCCTCGCTGCGTCGGCACATTAGCTGCATGCCTATGCAGATGCCCAGCACGGGCGCTTTGAGCGACCGTACCGCCTCTGCCAGCCCTCTGTCCGACAGCGATCTTATGGCTGTGGACGCCTCTCCCACGCCGGGTAGTATGACGCGTGAGGCGACCGCGACGGCGGCCGGATCGGACGTGATCTCATAAGGCTCGCCCAATCGCGCCAGGGCATTGGCCACCGAGCGGAGGTTGCCCGTGCCGTAATCTATTATAGTGGTCATAGTATTCCTTTACTGCTCGGAAGGTCGTAAGAGAACGGCGTACGTCGTACGGCCATTCGCAGCGCCCGCGCGAAGGCTTTGAAGATGGCCTCGGCCTTGTGGTGGTCGTTTTCGCCGCGGGCGCTTATGTGCAGGTTGCACCGCGCCGACGCGGAGAGGCTTTTGAAAAAGTGTCTGAACATCTGCGTGGGTACGTCGCCTACGTTTTCCGAGGCGAATGCGGCGTCCCATTCGAAGTCGCTGCGCCCGCCGAAGTCCAGCAGCGCCACACACGCCGATTCGTCCATAGGCAGCGCGAAGCCGTAACGCTCGGCTCCGCGTTTAGATCCCAGGGCTTTGTATATCGCCTCACCCAGGGTTATCGCCACGTCTTCCATAGTGTGGTGCTGGTCTACGTGCAGGTCGCCGCGGCAATCCACCTCCAGCGAGACGCCACCGTGGTGTACTATCTGGTCGAGCATGTGGTCGAGGAAACCCAGCCCGGTGGCTATGCGCGACTCGCCGCGTCCGTCGAGGTCGAGCGACACCGTTACCTCCGTCTCGCGAGTTTTGCGCTCCACCTTCACCGAGCGGCTTTCCGACAGCAGGAATCCGGCTATTTCCGTCCATGAGTCACACGCCAGGGCGCAGACGTCCTGCAGGCCGGATCCGGCCGCCATGTCGCGTCCTTTGGCGGCCGGTTGCACCAATATGCCCCTCGCGCCGAGGTTGGCGGCCAGTTGCAGGTCGGTCAGGCGGTCGCCTATGACGAAGGAGTTGGCCAGATCGTAGCTTCCGTCCATATATCGTCCCAGTATTCCTGTCCCAGGTTTGCGCGTGGGGGCGTTCTCGTGCGGGAAGGTGCGGTCAATGAGCATGTCGTCGAAACGAACACCCTCGCCTTCCAGCACCGACAGCATGAGGTTGTGTACGGGCCAGAAGGTCTCTTCCGGGAAGCTCGCCGTACCCAACCCGTCCTGGTTGGTCACCATCACCAGTTCGTATTCGCCGGTGCGGGCCAGGCGAGCAAGGGACGATATGGCTCCGGGCAGGAAACGCAACTTTTCGAAGCTGTCCACCTGTTCGTCGTCCGGCTCGGCTATTATGGTGCCGTCGCGGTCTATGAATAGCGCCTTTTTCATAATTTGTTCCATTCCTCCATCAGTTTATCGTTCTCTTCGGGCGTACCTACGGTTATTCGCAGACATCCCCCGCATCCCGGCGCGTGCGACCTGTCGCGGACTATTATCCCGCGGGCTATCAGCGCGTCGTAAATTTCGCGCGGCCTGTCTACCTTAACCAGCAGGAAGTTGGCGTCCGACGGGAAAATCTTCTCCACCCGAGGCGAGAGCCGTAGCCGGGCGGCCAGCCCTTCGCGCTGGCTCACTATCTGCGCTATCTGTTCCTGTATGCCGGCGGAGAGCCTGTCGAGTACGGCGGCCTGGGTGTGGACGCCTATGTTGTAGGGGTATTTCACCTGCGTGAAAAGTCCGGTCGTCTCTTCCGAGGCGAAAGCCAGGCCGAGCCTGAGTCCGGCCATGCCCCACGCCTTGGACAGGGTCTGCAGTACGATGAGTTTAGGATAGCCGTCGAGCAGGGGCAGCATGCCCTCGCTGCCGGCAAAATCCATGTATGCCTCGTCCACCACCACCATCCCGTCGAAATTGTCGAGTATCCATACGATCTGCTCCTGCGGTATGAGCGCCCCAGTGGGATTGTTGGGCGAGCAGAGGAACAGCAGTTTGGTATTTTCGTCCGCCGCGGCCAGCAGGGCGGCGGCGTCTACCGAAAAATCTTCACGCAGCATTACCGGGCGGAATTCCACATCGTTTATCGCCGCGGCCACAGAGTACATGCCGTAGGTGGGGGCGATGCTCACGGCATTATCCCTTCGAGGATCGCAAAATATTCTGAAACACAAATCTATGGCCTCATCGCTGCCGTTGCCTATGAATATTTGCCCTGGTCGGCATCCTTTTATTTCCGCCAGACGCTCCTTCAGTCGGCCCTGGTAGGGGTCGGGATATCTGTTGACGCCGTTGGGATATGGATTCTCGTTGGCGTCGAGGTAGACGCCCACTTCGCCCTTGTACTCGTCCCTTGCGGTGGAGTAGGGGGTCATGTTGGCTATGTTATTGCGTACCAGGTCTCTTACTCGCTTACTCATTTTCCATGTTTTTCAATCTTACCTCCACTCCCCTCGCGTGTCCTTCAAGCCCTTCGGCCCGCGCCATTTCCATAATGTGGCCGCCGAGGGCTGCCAGGCCATTGCGCGTGAGTTCCTGGTAGGTTATCCTGCGCATGAAACTTTCCGTGTTCACTCCGCTGAAACTGCGCGCCCAGCCCGCCGTGGGCAGGGTGTGGTTGGTCCCTGAGGCATAGTCGCCCGCGCTCTCGGGAGTGTAGCCGCCTATGAAGACGCTGCCGGCCGTGGGTATGCGCTCCGCCGTCTCCCAGGGGGAGGCTGTGGAGACTATCAGGTGTTCCGGAGCGTAGAGGGTGGCAAAGTCGGCCATGTCGCCGCTGTTTTCGAGGATTATTATATAGCTGTTGTCGAGTGCTTTGAGCGCCGTCTCCGAACGCGGCAGCGTTTTCAGCTGCTCTTCGACGCATGCGGCCGTGCGCGCCGCCATGTCGGCGGAGTCGGTTACCAGTATGGCCTGGGAGTCGGTTCCGTGTTCGGCCTGCGAGAGCAGGTCGGCGGCCACGAATCCGGGACGGGCCGAGCCGTCGGCCAGCACCATCACCTCCGAAGGCCCTGCGGGCATGTCTATGGCCGTGTCGGTTACGCTGAGCTGCTGTTTAGCCGTCGTGACATAGCGGTTGCCGGGGCCGAATATCTTGTCCACTTCAGGGATGCTCTCCGTACCCAACGCCATAGCGGCTATGGCCTGCGCGCCGCCTACTTTAAAAACCCTCTTTACGCCGCACAGACGCGCCGCATAGAGTATTTCCGGAGCGATGGCTCCGTTGCGGCCGGGAGGGGTACAGATTATCACTTCGTCGCAACCGGCCGTTGCGGCGGGTACGGCCAGCATAAGTACGGTGGAGAAGAGGGGTGCGCTGCCGCCGGGAATGTAAAGCCCCACACGCCTGAGCGGTACGGCGCGCTGGACGCACCTTACGCCGGGCATTGTGTGCATGTCGATCTTTGCGGGTAACTGGGCGGCGTGGAACGCCCGTATATTGCCGTATGCGACTCCTATCGCCTCTTTCAGCCTGTCGCTGACGACGGATTCGGCGCCGGCGAATTCCCCGTCGCCCACCTCGAAATCTTCCGGAGCAAAGCCGTCTATCGAAGCCGACAGCCTGCGAAGGGCCGCGTCGCCTCCTGTGCGTACCTCTGATATTATCTGCGCTACGCGCGCCGCTATGGCGCCGTCGCCGTCTGAGGCCCTCCGGACCAGGCCGGGCCACTCCGAGCGCGGCGGATTGTCCAGAATGCGTATCATCGTATCATCTTTTCGAGAGCAAGCACAAGTATATCCTCTGCCCCGGCCTTTTTGAGCAACCCTATTTTCTCCCACAACTCGCTCTCGCCTATAACTACGTGCAACGAACACCATCCTTCCTGCGCCAGCGGCAGTATGGTTGGCGATTTCATGCCCGGGAGTATGGCTACGGCCTGGTTTACCTTATCGCAGGGGATATTCATCAATACATATTTCATTCCGCGGCTGCGTTCCACCGACTCGAAACGGAAAACGAGCTGCTCCAACAGTTGCCGCTTATCGTCCCCCAGCGAGCGGCCGGATATCATTACCGCCTCGGAGTGAAGTACCTGCTCTACTTCGATCAATCCGTTGGAAACAAGCGTGCTGCCCGATGATACGATGTCGAATATAGCGTCGGCCATACCAACCGACGGGGCGATTTCCACCGATCCGGCTATTTCGTGGATGTCGGCCCTCACTCCCGCTCTGGCGAAAAATGCCGAGAGTATCCTGGGGTACGAGGTGGCTACGCGCCGTTTGTCGAACCACGACAGCCCCGCATAATTCTCTCCCTTGGGTATGGCCAGCGACAGGCGGCATCGTCCGAAACCGAGCCGGTGGACGATATCCACCTCCTGCCGTTTCTCTTCCACCTCATTCAGGCCGACTATGCCGAGATCGGCCACTCCCATGGCGACGGCATGCGGAATATCGTCGTCGCGCAGATAAAGCACCTCCACGGGGAAATTCCCCGAGCGGGTGAGAAGTTTACGCTTGCCTGGCTCTATGTCTATGCCCGCCTCGGCGAGCAGCCCGAGACTCTCTTCATTCAAACGGCCCTTGGCCTGTATGGCTATTCTTATCATTACGTAAAATTAAAAAGGCTTGACCCTTGCAGGTAAGCCCTCTATTCTGTCGATGCGCATAAATCACATACCCTCCGGCTACCTGTCGATAATCGGGCGGTGATGGTGGTTGACGGCTGTCGTAAAATTCATGGTTGCGCGTTTATGGTACAAATATAAAACAATGTTTTTGAAAATACAACACTGTGTTATAAAATCAACAAATATCTGCCGCGTTATATGTTTTTATGGTAGGCCATCCGCGGGGAGCCGTCGTAATGCACTTTGCCGCAATATCGGAATCCCTGTGCGGCGACTATCTTCTGCATGGGGGCGTTGTCGAAATTGGTGTCAACCCTGAAGCTGCGTACGCCGCGGCTGCGGGCCAGTCCGGCCGTACGCTGCATGAATTCCGATCCTGCGCCCCGCCCGGTCATCCCTTCCGCCACGGCCAGGCGGTGTACCGCCACGTAAGGGTCCTGGTCGGGCCACGCTCCCTCTATGGCGTCGTACGCCGCCTCGCCATCGAATATCACGGCCCCGTAGGCCACCACGCAATCCCCGAGGCAAAGTACATAACCGTAACCGTGCGAAATATCGCGCGCTATATCCGCCTCGGCCGGGTACGATCCCTGCCACTGCAGGCTTCCCCTGAGGCGCATACGCTCCCTCGCGTCCCGGATTATGTGCATTATCTGCACCGAGTCTGCCTGAACCGCCGGCCTGAAAATCATATGTATGCGATTAAGATATCTTCGAAACGGGCGAAACGCACCTCTGTAGGCGTACCGCCGCAGATCGACCCCAGGGCCGTACCCGCAACCCCGTCCATGGCCGTAAGGCGCAGATCGGACAGGAAGTCGAGTCCCTCCCGCCCGGAATATTTGTATAGCGCCTCCTTTGCGCACCATACCGCGCCTTCGAAATCAGCCCCCCACGCCTCTTCCATCGTGCGTTCGCCGGGCGAAACGTATCTGCGGGCCACTTTGCCGAAATCTTTGCCGCTGTTCTCGATATCTATGGCGCACGGCCTGCGTGAAACTATAACCGCCGCATAACCACGGCAATGAGAAGCGCTTATATAGGTGTCCCCTGCCGTCCCCGCCACCATTGGCGCGCCACGGCGGTCATAGGTTATCGACACCCCGGGGGGAAGCATGGTCCTGGCGAGTGCCCGCCACGCCAGGCGCTCGGCGCGCCTGGCGGCCGAGCCGAAGCCGCTGCACGAAGCGGCGTCGTCCGGATGGGCCGAAGCGAGCAGCTCCTCGCCGCTCTCCGTCATGCGCCACAGGGCAAGCCTGCCGCCGCAGACCTCTGTCGAAAATATTTCCGGCATGGGTTTCTCAATTGATTTTGACGCGAACCTTGTCGATGCGGCGTCCTTCGAGCGCCTTGACTGTGAAACGCAGGCCTTTGACCAGGATGCTTTCGCCCTGCTTAAGGAAATCGCGCTTGACTTCGAGCATCAGGCCGGCCACGGTTTCCGCCTCGCCCCGGACGTCGTCCAGCAGGCTCTCGTCGCGGTCTATCACCCTGAGGAATTCGTTGAGGTGGGTTTTGCCGTCGAAGATATAGTTGTTGTCGTCTATTTTCTGGTATTCGGCTTGAGGGCTGCGGTCGGACTCGTCGGATATTTCGCCCACTATCTCCTCCACGATGTCCTCCAGCGACACCAGTCCCACCGTCGATCCGTACTCGTCCACAACTATGGCCATATGGACTTTGGTGGAGCGGAATTCTTCCAGCAGGTCGTTTATTTTTTTGTGTTCGGGTACGAAATAGGGTTTGCGCAGGAGTTTCTGCCACTCAAAGCCGGCATCCTCGCCTATGTGCCTGAGTATGTCTTTGACATACAGCACTCCCTTGATGTTGTCGAGGCTCTCTTCGTAGACAGGTATGCGCGAGAAACCGGAGCGGTTGATCACGCTCTTAACCTGCGCGTAATCGTCCCCGATGTCGAGCGCCACGATGTCCATGCGCGGTTTCATGATCTGCTCCACGTCGATATTGACGAAATTCACTATGCCCGACAGCATCTGGCGCTCCTCTTCGGTTTGGTTGCGGGTGATCTCCATGGCGTTTGAGAGCTGGTCTATGGATATGGCCCCGCGTTTCCTTGCCAGGGAATCGCTTATGAAACTGCCGCTGCGTATCAACAGCCACGCGAACGGCCTGAAGATCTGCATGAGCGACACGAGCGGAATGGCCACCGTCCGGGCGAAGCCCAGCGGGTTGTAGGCCGAATAGATCTTGGGCATGATCTCGCCGAAGAGCAGCAGCATAAAGGTCACCATCACCGTCTTGGCCGCGAAGAGCCACGCTTGCGACGAAAATTCTAACAGCGAGTCGAATATCCTGTTGGCCAGAAGGATAATGCAAATATTGACCAGGTTGTTGACTATAAGGATCGTGGCCAGCATGTAGTCCTGTTTCGAGAGCAGCGTCATTATGGCCTGGTCGCTGTGCGAACGCCTCTTCTTCACGGCCTCCACGTTGGCGGGCGAGAGCGCGAAGAGCGCCGTTTCGGAACCCGACACCAACGCCGACACGCACAACAGCAGTGCCATCACCGCGAAAAGGAGCAGGAGGTGCGGCTCGAAGGGCAGAAAAGTCACTATCGAAACTGGTATGGCCATCATTGCGGCGTCTTGGACGGGGTTTGTCAGTCGAAAAGCGACCCTTCGGCCGGTTTGCCCGACTCCTCCTGCTGGTCGTCTTTTATCACCGACCTGGACGCTTTGGGCGGGGCCTGGGTGACGAATTTGGTCTTCCGTCTCAGGAATGCAGGTATTTCGGTGATCTCCTTGATGTTGTCGTATGTGTCGTCTGCCTTTACCTCTATAGTCCGCCCCGAGGGGGAGAATTGCGTGCGCTGCGGCGTCTCTTCCTGCTGCGCCGTCTCCTGCCTTGCGGGCGTCGCGGCAGGAGCGGCTGTCGCCTGCCGCGGCTTGAAGGGCGATTCAGGTTCGGCGGGGGGCTGCCAACGCTGCCTCATCGGCTGGACGGGCGTCTGGCCCGTTTCGCCTTCGGCCTGCTCGCCCGGCCCGCAGGGCTGCGGTGGGGCGGGATTGGCGGGGACGAACGTGCGGGCCGGTCGCTCGGCCGCGCCTCCTTTCCACACCTCCGTCTCGTCCATGTCGAAACCGGTGGCAATTATCGTTACCTCTATGTCGTCGCCCAGGATGGGATTGTGGCCGGCGCCCCAGATTATGTTGGCGCCGTTGCCCGACCGCTCCTGGATATACTCCACTATGCCGTAGGCCTCGTCCATGGTTATCTCCTTGTCGCCGTACGATATGTTGAGCAGTATGTTCTTGGCCCCAATTATGCTGTTGTGGTTAAGCAGGGGCGAGGCCATAGACATGTCTGCCACCTTCTGCGCCCTCTCCTCGCCCGAGGCGCGCCCCGAACCCATGAGCGCTATGCCGCTGCCGCGCATGACGGTGCTGACGTCGGCGAAGTCGACGTTGATGATACCCTCGCGGGTGATGATCTCGGCTATACCCCTGGCGGCGGAGGCGAGGATATCGTCGGCTTTGCCGAAAGCCTCCTTCAATGGGAGTTTGCCGTATATTTCCTGTATATTTTCGTTGTTGATTATCAGTAGCGCGTCTACGTTGCCGCGCATCTCTTCGATGCCCTCGGCGGCGTTCATCGCCCTGATCTTGCCCTCGGCGCGGAAAGGCAGGGTGACGATGCCCACCGTAAGTATGCCCGACTCCTTGGCCGCCTTGGCTATGACCGGAGCGGCCCCGGTGCCTGTGCCGCCGCCCATCCCTGCGGTTATGAACACCATGCGCGTGCCTTCGCGTTTGAAAGCCGCCATGATCTCGTCGAGCGATTCAAGGGCGGCGTCGCGTCCGCGGCCGGGAATGTTGCCCGCGCCCATGCCCTCGGTGAGTTTCTCCCCCAGTTTTATCTTGTTGGGTACCGGGCTGCTGCGCAGGGCCTGCCGGTCGGTGTTGCAGATCATGAAAGTGACCTGCGCTATGCCTTGCTCGAACATGTGGTTGACGGCGTTGCTGCCGCCGCCGCCCACGCCTGCGACCATTATGATCGAGGGGGTTACAGGTTCGAGGCCGAAATCTATTCCTTCTTCCATTTGGAATCTGTTAGCGAAAAGTTAAGCTCCCGCAGGCAAGTTAAAGCGGGCGCTTTCGGAGGTGTTATATGTCGTTGTCGTCGATTATGTCGAACGGTTTGGTGAGTTTGTCTATAAAGTTGGTCAGCAGGTTCTTTTTCTTATCCTTTTTCTTGCCGTGCTGTTCCGCTTCGTCCGTCTGCGCGCCGGTCTCTTCCGGACGTTCCTCCATGGGCAGCACCGGCGTCTCCTGGCGCGGCGGACTATAGGGTTGCTGTTGCTGCGGGGCGGGGGTGGGTATGCGGCGTACGCTCTCCACACGCGAGGCCTTGCCGCTCTGCACTCCCTTCAGCAAGATGCCTATGGCCGTCGCCAGGCGGGTGTCGGCGGCCAGTTCCTGCGACTCTTCGGCCACATGCAGGTTGGGGCTTGCTATGCGTACGTCGAGTCCCGTTTGCGCCTTCACCAGCAGGTCGATATCCTTGAGCTGGGCGCAACCTCCCGTAAGTACGAGTCCCGCGCCGAGTTTGCCCTCGTAGCCCGACCGGCGTATCTCGGCCATCACATATTCTATAATGTCCATCATCCGCGCCTCGATTATCCCGGCAAGGTTGTAGAACGATATCTCTTTAGGCTCGCGCGGCGTACGGCCCGGCACCTTGATGTGCTTTTCCTGGCTGGCGTTGTTGCTCACGGCGCTGCCGTATTTCACTTTCAGCTCCTCGATGTAACGCTCCAGTATGCCGTAGGCGCGGATGTCCTTGTTTATCATGTCTGCCCCCAGCGGCACGACGCCTATGTGGCGGGCCACTTTGTCGTGGTAGATGCATATGTCGGTCGTGCCGGCTCCCATATCAACCACGGCAACCCCCAGTTCTTTCTCGTCGGGAAGCACCACGGCGTCGGCCGTGACGAGCGGGTTTATGAGCAGTTGGGCCTGGCGCACGTCCACTTTCATCAGCGCCTTTTCGAGGCGCGATATGGCGTTGGCCTCGCCCAGGATGAAATTGAAGGTGGCCTCGAGTTTCTGACCGAACATGCCGACCGGATCGGCCACCTGCTCCTCGCCGTCCACCACGTAATACTGCGGGATGAAATCGAGGATGCACTCGCCAACCGGCGCCTGCACATTACGCATGCTGTCGCGCAGTTTGCTCACGTCTTCGGCGCGGATCTCGCCGTCGCGGCCCACGTAGACGTGGTAGGAGTTGGCCGCGCATTTGATGTGCTGGCCCGAAATGCCGGTGTAGGCCTCGGTGATCTTGATGCCCAGACGATCCTCTACCTCTTCTATCGCCTCTTTTATGCTTTTGGAGGCCTGCTCGATATTCTTGATCTCGCCGCGCACCACGCCTTCGGCCGGACGTACGGCGATATCGTCCACCTCCAGCTTGCCGTCGGCGTTCTTGCTGCCCACGGCCACCACTACATTGCTGCTGCCCAGGTCGATGGCTACGATATAATCCTTTTTCTCCATTTCGTTGCTTATGTGTTGGCCGCGCTATCCCGGCGGGATGCGCAGCGCGGTTGTCTCTGTGTGACGGTTATTGCGTGCATACGACCTGCCCGTCATATTCCAGGTCGATGGTTTTGTATCTGTCCCAACCTTCGTAGCTCAGCGCGCTACGGTAGAATTTCATCAGTTTGCCGAGTTTCTTTTCGAAGCCGTCCAGCGACCCGAGTACCACTATGTGATTGCCCGCACGCGGAACTATCTCCACCTTGGGGCTGTACACGCCGATACCCTGGCCGCCCCCGCTTCGTTCGACCACGTTGATCTGTTCTATGCAGGCGCTCCAAAAATCGTCTTCGGTTATGAATTTTACAAAATTAATGAGTTTGCGTAAGAAAATCTCTTTTTCCGAATAATTTTTTTCGCCGCTCTTCAACGGGCCGGCGTAATCCTTTGCGAAAGGGGGGGTGTAATCGCCCGTAACCACCGGCAGCCATATGGCTTCGTGGGGTTGCGCCGGAAGCACCCATCCGTCGTCGGTTATGTAGCAGTTATAGCCCGACCATGTGCAGAAACGCACCATGGGGCGGCGTTGCGACAGCTCCACGTGGGTAATCCCTTTGAGGTCGGTGTAAACGACGGCCTGCCTGACGAATCCCCTCGAACGCACCAGCCTGGCTATCTTCTCCGCGGGTATTTCGGAGGCGGCGCTGTTGGGAGGGATCAGGCCCTCGGCGGCTATCCACGCCTTGACCATGCCCGGCGTGATGACCTTCAGCAGCGCGCTGTCCCGGACGGCAACCTCCACGCCGGCCGCTGGTATGTCGCGCTGCCGGAGCGACGCCGTGCGGCCGGCCCACGCAAGGTAGGCGGCTATGGCGGCCCAGACGGCCACGGAGGCGGCTGTGTCGAGGAATTTTTTCATCTTTTTGCCACTATGTCGGCTATGCCCTGGCAGTAGCGGTCTATGTCGCCCGCCCCGAACGTGGCCAGCACGTCGGTGTTCTGCCCGGAGAGGTACGCTATCAGTTTCTCTTTTTCCACTATGACGCAGGGGACGCTTACCAATTCGGCTATCATCTCGGAGCCGACGCCCGGGATGGGTTCCTCGCGGGCAGGGTAGATGGGCAGCAGCACCACTTTGTCTGCCAACGACAGCTCGCGGGCGAATTCGGCGTAGAAATCCCTCGTGCGCGTGTAAAGGTGCGGCTGGAATACGGCGGTTATCTCCCTGCCGGGGAACATGCCCCTGAGCGACGTAAGTGCGGCGTGAAGTTCGGCCGGATGATGGGCGTAGTCGTCCATATAGGCCTTCTGGGCCGTATTGACGTGGAACTCGAAACGCCTCTTTACCCCCTTGAACGAGGCCAGCGCTTCCCGGAGCAGTTCCGTGTCGCACCCTGCGGCCCACAGCATGGCGGCGGCGGCCACCGCGTTTTCTATATTGACCCAGCCGGGTATGCCCAGGGTGCAACCCTCTATCAGGCCCGAGGGCGTGGATATGTCGAAATCGTAATATCCCCCATGGCGGAGGGTTATGTTGCGCGCGTAGAAGTCGGCCGGGGTGTCGTAGGCGTAGCTGTAGACGTTTATGGCTTTATTCCTCATTTCGAGCGCGGCCCCCGATTTCACTATCAGCGCGCCTCCTGGCTTTACCTGGGCGGCGAACTGGGCGAAAGCCTCCCTCATGGCCTCCACGGTGCCGTAGATGTCGAGGTGGTCGGCGTCGGTGGAGGTTATCACCGCCACGTCGGGATGCAGTTGCAGGAATGAGCGGTCGTACTCGTCGGCCTCCACCGTCAGGCGGTTGCCTTTGCCCAGCACCATATTGGTGCCGAAGTTGCGCGATATGCCGCCCAGAAAGGCGCTGCCGCCGCCGCCCGCCACGTGGTTGAGCCATGCGGCGAGGGTGGTGGTGGTGGTCTTTCCGTGAGTGCCGGCTATGGCCATCAGGTATTTGCCCGCCGACAGCTCGCCCAGTGCCAGCGACCGCTTAACCACACGGAAGCCCCTGTCGCGGAACCAGTTGAGTTCCCCGTGGTTGTCCGGTACGGCGGGCGTGTAGATGACGAGCGTCGCGGTTTCGTCGCGGAAAGGGTGGGGTATGAGGTCGGCGTTGTCGTCGAAATGCACCGACGCGCCCTCCGTCTCCAACTCGGCGGTAAGCGGCGACGGCGTGCGGTCGTAACCCGCCACGCGGCAACCTTCGTGCATGAAATATCGCGCAAGGGCGCTCATGCCTATCCCTCCTATGCCTATAAGGTATATGTTTTTGTATTCCATGTTCAATCTTTGTTTTCAACCAGCGCCAGTATCTCCGAGGCAACCCTGTCGGCGGAGTCGGATATGGCGAGCGCCGATATGTTCTTCGAGAGACGCTCCATGCGCCCGGGGTCGGCGAGCAGGGCCTCGGCGGCGGGCATGACCTCGGCTATGGCCCTATCGTCGGGGATCAGCACGGCGGCCTGTTTGCTTTCGAGCGCTCGGGCGTTCATGGTCTGGTGGTCTTCGGCCACATTGGGCGAGGGGACGAATATCACGGGCTTGCCTACAAGGCACAGCTCCGACACCGTGCAGGCTCCCGAGCGCGACGCCACGGCGTCGGCTGCGGCGTAGGCCATGTCCATGCGGTCGATGAAAGCCCCGCGCCATACGCCCGACGAGGAGCGCCCACTCATGAAAAGGTCTATCTGTCGCTCGTATATCTTGCCCGTCTGCCAGATTACCTGTATTTTCCCTTCGGCGGTTATGCGGTCCACCGATCGTTTCATCATCTCGTTGAGAGTACGCGTGCCGAGGCTGCCGCCAACCACCAACAGGGTGGGGAGGCCCTCCTTGAGGCCGAAATATTTCAGCGCCTCGGCCTTGGACGCGCTCTCGGCGAAATTGCCGCGCAACGGATTGCCTGTCATGGCTATACGTTCCGCCGGGAAGAATTTGTCCATGCCGTCGTATGCCACGCATATGCGGCGGGCGCGTTTGCCGAGTATCTTGTTGGTCACCCCTGCGAATGAATTCTGCTCCTGAATGAGCGTCGGGATGCCCGCCATCTGGGCCATCCACAGCACGGGGCCGCTGGCGTAGCCGCCGAAACCGGCCACCGCGTCGGCTCCGAAATCCTTTATCGTCCGGCGCGCTTTCAGCAGGCTGCGTATGACTTTTACCGGAAGCAGGAAATTCTCGGCGCAAAACCTGCGCTGTAAACCCGCCACGGGCAGCCCGACGATATCGTAGCCCAGCGCCGGTATCTTATCCATCTCCATCTTCCCCTCCGCTCCAACGAAGAGTATCTGCACGTCCCCGCCCAGTTTCCTTTCCAGGGCCTGCGCCACCGCCACGGCGGGATAGATGTGTCCGCCCGTGCCTCCTCCGCTAAGAATTACCTTCATAACTATTTCTCTAATAATGATTCTCCTTTAGGCTTGTCGAGCGATTGCTCCTGCACCTGCCTGCTTACTCCGAGTATCATCCCCAGGGCGAGCGATATGAACAGCACCGACGATCCGCCCATGCTCACCAGCGGCAGGTTTTGCCCGGTGACGAAGAACAGCCCGGTGGATACCAGCATATTGACCAGCGCCTGGAAAAATATCATGAGTCCCAGCCCCAGCACAAGCAGGCTCGGGAACGCCGTCCCGCATTTCTGAAATATGGATATAGTGCGGAAGAAAAGCCACAGGTAGAGCAGCAACACCAGCGTGGCTCCCATAACCCCGTACTCCTCAACAATGAAGGCGTAAGCGAAGTCGGAATAGGAATGCGACAGGCGCGCCCTCTGCGTGCTGCGTCCCGGCCCTTTGCCCAGGATGCCTCCCGAGGCCACCGCTATTTTTGCGTTGTAGGCCTGCGCGTCGTCCATGTCGACGGCTTTGCCGCCCTCGGCCTTCTCTATGCCGGCGAATTGCGTTATACGCCCTATCCAGGTACGGCCGCGTCCTATGTTGAATGCCGCCATTAGCAGCACCACAACCGCGCCGGCCGTGGCGGTTATGGCCATCAGCCTTACCAGTTCGCTCCATTTGGCCCTCCCTATAAGCAGCATTATCCAGCACGAGAAGAAGATGATGCCTGCCGTGGAGAGGTTGGACGGGAGGACGAGGGCGCAGGTTACCGCCACAGGAAGCAGCAACGGGACGGTGGTGGTTTTGAAAACCGCCGCGTTCTTTTCGCCCGTGAGTTTACCTTCGCCGAAGAATTTGGGCAGCAGCCTTATTTTGTTTATTATGGTTTGCCGCTGGGCCAGTTGGCGTGCAAGCACCATAACCAGCGCCACCTTCAGAAAGTCCGAAGGCTGGACGGTGAATCCCAGTATGGGGATGACCCGCGCTGCGCTGTTCAGGTTGACGCCGATGAAAAACGTGAGTACCTGCATCGCCAACGCCGCCCCGAAGGCAAGCATGGCGAAACGGGCGTAATGCTGGTAGTTGATATGGTGTACGAATATCATTACCGCCAGTCCCAGCAGCATGAAAAAGAACTGGCGAACGAAATAGTGGGCCGTGTCGCCGCCAGCGTCGGCGTAGGTTTTGGAGTTGGTGGCCGAGTATACCACCAGCAGCGAGATGGTCATCAGGGCGAATACTATCACCCACAGCGCCTTGTCGCCTGCAAGCACCTGGCGGCCGGCGAACAGCCCGCCTCCTCTGGCCGTATCCTCGCCTCCGGTCGTTCTTACTGTCGGTTCCATCACTGTTCTTTCAATGCGTTTTACTTTTCTTTAAACTGCCGTCCGCGGTCCTCGTAGTTGCGGAACAGGTCGAAACTGGCGCATGCCGGCGACAGCAGCACCGCGTCGCCTTCGCAGGCCAGGGCCGCGGCCGCGGCCACCGCCTCGTCCATCGAATGCGTATCGGCTATCTCGGGGACCATGTCTGCGAAAGCTGCCGCTATCTTGGAGTTGTCGGCTCCCATGCATACCAGGGCCTTGACCTTTTCGCGGGCCAGGCCTTCGAGCGCCGCGTAGTCGTTGCCTTTGTCCGTCCCGCCGGCTATCCACACAACGGGGCGCGACATGCTTTGCAGGGCGTACCATACCGAATCGACGTTGGTGGCCTTCGAGTCGTTTATCCATTGCACGCCGCCTATCTCGGCCACCGGTTCGAGCCGGTGTTCGACGCCGGCGAAGGAGGCCATGGAGTCCCTTATCTTTCTGGCGTCCACGCCCGCCGCCAGTGCGGCGAGGGCCGAAGCCATTGCGTTATACCTGTTGTGCAGGCCGCGGATACGGAGTTCGTCCGCAGGCATCGAGAATCCGCGTCCGTCCACCTGCGCGTACAGTACGCCGCCCTCCTCCCACGCCCCCCGGAGGGACGGTGAGCCGCATGCGGTGAAAGGTAGCAGCGTCATGGACAGGCCTGCGGGCATATTGGCTGCGGTAACCGGATCGTCCGCCGAATAGATAAAGAAGTCCTCCGGACGCTGGTTTTGTACGACGCGGAATTTACTGGCCACGTAGCTCTCCATCCGGTAGTCGTAGCGGTCCAGGTGGTCGGGCGTGATATTCATCAGCAGGGCTACGTCGGCCCTGAAGTCGAACATGCCGTCCAGTTGGAAGCTGCTCAACTCTATTACGTACCAATCCCTGTCGGCCGTGGCCACCTGGTAGGCCAGGCTTTCGCCTATGTTGCCCGCCAGGCCGGCGTCGTAACCTGCCTCGGAGAGGATCTTATGTATCAGGGTGGTGGTGGTGGTCTTGCCGTTGGAGCCGGTTATGACTATCGTACGGGCTTTGGTGTAACGCCCGGCGAACTCTATCTCCGATATCACGGGGATGCCGGCTGCGCGCGCGCCTGCCACTGCGGGCGCTTTGTCGGGGATGCCGGGGCTTTTGATTATCTCTCCGGCCGACAATATCTTTTCCAGGGTGTGTCCGCCCTCTTCGAAAGGTATATCCCACCGTTTCAGGATGTCGGCGTAGCGCGGAGCTATCGCGCCGGCGTCGGAAACGAACACGTCAAACCCTTTGGCCTTTGCCAGTACCGCCGAGCCGTAGCCGCTCTCGCCTCCGCCCAAAACCACTATCCGCGCCATAATTACCTGATCTTAAGGGTTACCAGCGTGACCGCCGCCAGCAATATCTGTATGATGATGAAGCGCACCACTATCTTCGATTCGAAAAACCCGCGTTTCTGGTAGTGGTGGTGCAGCGGCGACATGAGCAGGATGCGCCGCCCTTCGCCGTATTTGCGTTTCGTATATTTGAAATACCCCACCTGTACGATAACGGAGAGCGATTCGGCCAGGAAGATGCCGCACAGGATGGGCAGCAGCAGCTCCGTGCGGATGGAAAGTGCGAAAACGGCTATTATCCCCCCTATTGCGAGCGATCCCGTGTCGCCCATGAACACCTGGGCCGGAAAGCAGTTGTACCATATGAAACCGATGAGCGCCCCCACCATGGCCGCCGCGAAGACCACCAGCTCTCCCGTCCCGGGCAGGAACATCAGGTTGAGGTAGCCGGAGTATAGCATATTGCCCGAGAGGTAGGCCAGAATGCCCAGCACTACCACGATAACCGCCGAGACGCCCGCGGCAAGCCCGTCGAGTCCGTCCGTGAGGTTGGCTCCGTTGGAAACTGCAATTATCACCAGCGTGGCTATGATGACGTAGAATATCCATGTCATGGCGTCGCCGGTGGCCGTGCGGGGAAAGAAGGAGTGATAGTCCACCTCGTTGTTTTTCAGGAACGGCAGGGTGGTCTTGGTGCTTTTTTCCGCAGGGGCGACGTAGACGGTGCGGTTGGTAGACGATTCGTGTACCTGCGTTATGTCTCCCGAGCCTGGATTGCGGTTGAAGGTCTCGCGTACGACAACCTGGCTGCTGAAACACATGGTAGTGCCGACTATTATCCCCAACCCTATCTGTCCGGCCACCTTGAGGCGTCCCTTGAGTCCCTCCTTGTTGCGTCGGAAGACCTTTATGTAGTCGTCGAGGAACCCTATCGCTCCCAGCCACACCGTGGTGATGATCATCAGCCACACGTATATGTTCCGCAGGTTGCCCAACAGCAGTATAGGGATCAGCACCGAACCGAGGATTATCAGCCCGCCCATGGTGGGCGTGCCTTTTTTCTGGAGCTGGCCCTCCAGGCCCAGGTCGCGTATGTCCTCGCCTATCTGTTTGCGTTTGAGTATGGCTATAACCCTGTGCCCTATTACTATGGCCAGCAACAGCGACAGTATTACGGCCGCGCCGGCGCGGAAGGAGAGATATTGGAACATACCCGCGCCGGGAATGTCGAAATGCCCCTGGAGGTATTCTATAAGGTGGTAGAACATGGTCGTCCCTGTTTAAATTGCCGCGAAGGCGGCGGTTATCTCTTCCTTGTCGTCGAAATGGCGTTTGACGCCGTCCGTCTCCTGGTAGTTCTCGTGTCCTTTGCCCGCTATGAGGATGATGTCGCCCGGCGAGGCCATCATGGCGGCAGTGCGTATCGCCTGGCGGCGGTCGGTTATGCGCAGGCGGCGCATGCCCGGGTCCAGGCCGGCCTCCATCTGGTCGAGGATGGATTCCGGGTCCTCCCCGCGGGGGTTGTCGCTGGTTAGGATAGCCGTGCCGCCCGCCGTGGCCGCTATGCGCGCCATCACGGGACGCTTGGCGGCGTCGCGATTGCCGCCGCAGCCCACGATAACGTAGAGGCTTTGTTCCGGCGTGCGTATCTCGTTTATGGTGTCTATCACGTTCTGCAACGCGTCGGGCGTATGGGCGTAATCGACTATGGCCGTCACGCCCGAGGCCGAACGCACGCTCTCGAAACGACCGCTGACCGGCTTGAGCGAACTCAGCCCAACCAGCGCCTCGTCACTGCCTGCGCCGAGCAGCAAAGAGGCGGCATACACCCCGGTGAGGTTGTATGCGTTGAAGCGTCCCAGGAAACCCACCCATAATTCGCGCGAGTCGATATTGAGCAGCATGCCGTCGAAATGCGTCTCCACTATTCGGCATTTGTAGTCGGCCGGGCTGCGGAGGGCGAAGGTCTTTACGCGCGCCCTGCAGTTCTGCACCATCACCGCGCCGTTGCGGTCGTCGGCGTTGACGAGCGCGAAGGCGTCGGCGGGCAGCGAGTCGAAGAAAGCTTTCTTAGCCTTTATGTATTCGGCGAAAGTGCCGTGGTAATCGAGGTGGTCGTGGGTTATATTGGTGAATATGCCTCCCGCGAAACGGAGCGCCCCTATGCGGTTCTGCACTATGCTGTGCGACGAAACCTCCATGAAGCAGTAGTCGCATCCGGCGTCGACCATCTGTGACAGCAGTCTGTTGAGGGTTATGGCGTCGGGGGTGGTGTGGGTTGCCTCCTCCTCCTTGCCGTCTACCTTGTACGCCACCGTCGAGATGAGTCCCGAGCGGTATCCCAGCGCGCGGAACATGTCGTACAGCAGCGTGGCAGTGGTGGTTTTGCCGTTGGTTCCCGTTACGCCAACCAATCTGAGCTTATGCGAGGGGTTCCCGTAGAAGCAGGCCGCCATGAAACCCAGGGCCGCGTTGGTGTCCTTCACCTGGATATAGGCCACTCCAGGACGAATGGTTGCCGGCAATGTTTCGCAAACCACGGCCGAGGCGCCCTTTTCGATCGCGGCTTCAATGAAAGCGTGTCCGTCGGATAGCGCGCCCCTTACGGCGAAGAAAAGCCCGCCCGGGACGACGGCCCGCGAATCGAGCCACAGCGAACTCACCGCGGCCTCCGCCGGCCCGGCCACCGACATAACTCCGTCCTGCGGCAGTAATAATTTGATAGTCATGCGTATATAAGTGTTTTACGCTTTGAGTCGTATACAATAATCCATTCTACAAAAGTACGCAGAATTAGTAGTATTCCGATGCCTCGTCCGACGTTTTATCGACACTTTATCGACAAAAACGAAAGCCACCCCTTTTAGGATGGCTTTTGCCGGGACGGCGGCCGCAACGTGGCGGCCATTATATCGCGCGACCTCCGGACGGAACTCGCATTAAGACCGCGTTATTTCCACCAGTCGGCGTCCTGCGCACCCCTGGTCGACACCCAGTTGGCGAAGCGCGGGTAGGCCAGGTCGATGCGCTGGTATTCGTCCGGAAAACTGAACGACATGGAGGGGATGTTGATCGCGAAGGGGAACCTCTCCGACGAGACATACCACAGATCGGCCTTGTTGGACTTGTCGTGGCCCTTGCCGAACCAAACGTCGGCCGGATCGGTGCAAAGGTCGGTGGGGCGGTAGTTGGTCAGGTGTACCTCGCGGGCGCGCTGATCCTCGTCGGTACCTGCCGGTTGGACGATAATAAAGGGGTTGTATGGCGGAAAGCCGAGTTCGGCGGCCGTAACGTTGTTGAATTCGGTTACCACGGTGTAGGTGTGGAGCGGCAGCTGGCCCGATTTGTCGATGTCGGAGGAGTGGCCTGTGAGCAACGGTTTGATGTCGTTGAAGAGCATTACTACGGCTTTAGACTGCCCTGCCTCGATGGCCATGCCGGGGAAGGTGGGGTAGGAGGCTACGGGCGCGCCGGCCGAGGGGTTGATGGCGCAGCCGGTCACCTGCCCGGGAGTCACGCCGTATTGGAAGCCGAAGCCGTTGGAGTGCCTGCCGCCTTTGCAGGCCGGGGTAAAGGTGTCGATGGTTTTGTATATCTGGTTCTGTGCGTTGTAGTAAACGACCGAATGGTATTTTATGCCCAGGTCGTTCATGTCGTAGTCGCCGCGGAAGGGCCACAGGTCTTCGAATGCCAAAGTGCCTTCGTACTCTATTTCATATCCTTTTGGCGTGGGATCGGGATCCGGGTCCAGGTCGTTGTCGTCGTGGCCGCCGGGGATCGTGATAGCTGTGGCGGGAGTGGTCTGCACGTAGAACAGCACGTCGTTGTAGTCGTAGTCGCACCATCCGTTCCAGCGCGACATGTCTTCGAAGCCGATAACCACAACGTCGCGGTTGGTGTCGCCCGTGTTGTAGTTATACAGCGCGACCGTGTGCTGACGGTTGTTGTCGGCCATTCCGGGATAGTCGGTGTAGTTGAGGTGGGCGTTCGAGTAATAGATGGGGTTTACGACGGCGTTTATGTCGTATATGTTGGCCGTATTCTTGTGGCCCCAGTCGTAGGTGTTGGGTCCGTCGAATGCGCACTGGTGCAGGAAGAAACCCACGCAATATCCGGCGGGTATGGTGTCGGACCAGCGGCCGCTGGCCTCGTCCCGGTATTTGAGCCTTATGTAATCGCCCGGGAACAGGCATCCGTTCCAGTTGTCTATCTTGGCGTTGGGGAAGGCCACGGTGGCGTTTGCGATCTCTCCGGGCGTGGACGGCCTTTGCCCTTCTCTATAGATGAAATATCCGACGACGTTATTGTAGGTGGCTCCGTCGCCGAGGTAAACCATATCCATCTGGCAACTGTCCTTTACGTGGATGTCGTGCGAGCAATCCGGATCGACCAGGTAATTCCTGGCTGGATCCTGCTCGAGGTTGTGTCCGATCGGCAGGGTGGCGAATATGTCGTTGAGCAGGCCCGAAGGGATCGTTTTGGGCGCGCCGGTAGGCTGGTTGATGTTGGACGGGCGTCCGAGCTGGCTCCAGTCGTCGCGGTCGTCGATAAAGCGGTAGATGTCGGGATAGGAGTGGTTGGCTCCCTGCGCCAGCGTACGCGAAGCGACCGAAGTTGCGGACGAGCGGGAGGCGGCGTCGAAACTTATCGCTCCGGCAATTACAGGTACCTCCACGAGGTTGCGGGTCACGTAGGCGTCGGTCATAAGGTAAACCGATGTGAGGCAGGATGGCAAGTTTATGCGGCCGGAGAAAACTCCGCGGCCGTCGGTGTTGGCTTTGAATAGTGCTTTGACACCCTCTTTGCGGCCGCCTGTGGCTGCGTCCACGGGGTTTTCGGCGTACACTTCGAACAGGATGCCCGAATCGTAGCCGGCAAGGTCATACCTGACGCTGATGTTGCCCGTTTGGGTGGTTGCGAAATCGAAAAATTGATTGCCGTCGGCTTTGGGATTCACCCCGTCGTCTTTTACGCAGCCGGTCACGGCAAGGCCCAATACGGCCGCGATGGCGAATAGGTTTTTCATAACTAATTAGATAATAAAATGTAATATTTTAACTTAAATAACTATAATAATGGCCGCAAAGATTGTAATTTGATTTGAATCAGCAAGTTTTTTTATGGGTTTTTTACAAAAAAAACTATTTTATTCGTTAATATGCTGATATGCAAGGAGTATTATTTTAAGTAGTAGCGCGGCCGTTTTGCCTCTGCGCGTGCGCCCTGCTCAGACCGGTCGTTTTGCCTTCCTTTTTTTCCTGTTCGCCGCGCGGTATGTCGATTGATCGTAAAAATTTATACCTTTCGGGAAAATGCCGGGAACAATGACTGCCATTAAACGGATATTATTGCTCGCAACGCTTTTATGCCTTCCCCGCGCTGCGGTTTTCGCCCAGGATACCACGCGTATCGACAGGCTCGTGTCGGTGCGCCTTGCTGCCGCGGGTATTCCCTCGTCGGTGCAATGCAGCAGCGCGAGGCTGCTCAGGCGCATGCACCTTCTTCTTACCGACCGCATCCCCACCGCCGCGCAGGCGGCCGCGTTCATTGCCGATCCCGACCGGGGACGGACGCTCGACAGCCTTCTTGCCAGCGAGGGTTTCGTGGAGCATATGACGCTCAAATACGGAGACTTGTTGCGCATAAAGTCGGAATTTCCCTCAAACCTGTGGCCCAACGCCGTGCAGGCCTACAACAAATGGCTGACGGATCATTTCCGCGCCGCCACGCCTTACGACCGCATGGTGCGCGAGCTGCTCGTATGTACGGGCAGCGATTTCCGCTCGCCGGCGGTGAATTTCTACCGTACGGGTACGCGGCGTACCCCTCAGGCGTGGGCCGACGACGCGTCGGTGCTTTTCATGGGACGCCGCCAGACTCCGGAAGAGTGGCGGGCGTTCTTCACGCAGGTGAAGTTCAAGAACACCACGGAGTGGAAAGAGGAGATACTGTGGCTCGACGGCGACGTACTCCCGCCTTTCGCCGCAGTGAAGATGGAGGACGGAGCGCAGATAACGCTCGAAAAAGGCGGCGATTTCCGCCAGCCTTTCGCCGTGTGGCTCACCTCGCAGCGACAGTTTGCCCGCGCCGCGGCCAACCGCGTGTGGTTCTGGTTGATGGGCCGGGGATTGGTGGAGCCTTGCGACGATATGGGCGAGGGCAATCTCTGCCCTAACCCGGAGTTGTTGGAGTACCTTACCGACAGTTTCATCGCCTCGGGCTACGACCTGAGGGCGCTCGTCCGCCAGATAGTTATGAGCAGGACGTTTTCTACGAGCAGCCTCTCCGTGGAGGGTAACCGCGGCGACAGCCTCTATTTCTCGCACTTCGCCATGCGGCGTCTTACGGCCGAGCAGATAACCGACGCCATATGCGACGTGACGGGCGTGGCCGACCGCTACTCGAGCCGCGCGCCCGAACCTTTCACCAACTATCCCGCCGGCACGCGCGCCGCCCAGATAGGCGACGGCACGGTAACTACGCCCGAACTCGACCTCTTCGGGCGTCCGTCGAGGGACTTGCCGCTGGAAAGCAACCGCGATAACGGCATAGACGCCAAGCAGGTGTTGTATATGCTTAATTCCAAAACGATATACGACAAATTACGCAAAAGTCCCAACATAGGGCAAATGCTCGAAGGCAACCCGTCTCCGCGCGGCGTGGCGGCGCGGCTCTATCTGTCCATCCTGGGGCGCATGCCTTCGCAGCAGGAGGTGGAGGCCGTCACCGAGTGGGTGGCCGGGGCGCGCCGGGCCGCCACGGAGCAGGCGGACGGAAAGCAGAAGGGCCAACCGTGGAAACAGGCGCAGGCGGCGACACGCCAGGCCGTGGAGTCCGTGGCCTGGGCGCTGATGAACAGCGAAGAGTTCCTGTTTATTAATTGACATTAGATATATGGCTGAAAAAAAATCACGCAGGGAATTTCTGAAAGAGTCGTTGGCCATAGGCGCGGGACTCCTTTTCTCCAACAGCCTCTTCTCTTTTGCGGCGTCGGCCGCCGGGGCCGAGGCGCAGAAGAACGCTGCCACGGCGGCCAAAGCGGCCGGGAGCGGATCGGGCCTTGCCCGGTCGGTTATCTACATTTCGCTCGACGGAGGGTCGTCGCAAACCGACACCTTCGATCCCAAGCCCGATGCCGGACGCGACTATTACGGTAACTACAAAGACCCCCAGCAGACCGTGGTCCCCGGGGTGATAATAGGCGAAAAACTGCCCCGCCTGGCCAAAATAGCCGATCGCTACGCCCTGCTGCGCGGTATGATGGTCAACACTTTCGCGCACGAGACGGCCCACTATCGCATGCTCACGGGCGACCTTACGGGCGGTTCGGTGGTTTACCCGTCGGTCGGAGCCATGCTGTCGTTCCTTTCCGAAGGGCGTTACCGCAACCCGCTGCCTCCCTATATAACGCTTACGGCCTCTTCCACGCGTTTCAACGAGGCAGGTTTCCTCCCCGCCAAATACAAACCTTACGATACGGGCGGCGACCCGGCGCAACGTTTCTTCGACGTCAACGGCATATACGATCACAGCCTCTCGGACGACGAGTTGCGCGCCCGCCGCGGCCTGCTGGATAAACTCGACAGCCTGGGGCAGAAGACGGAACTTACCGAGCAGGCGCGTCGCCTGGCCGAATACCGCGTTCAGGATTACGACCTTATCCTCGGTCCGGCCCGCACGGCGTTCGACCTTTCTGCCGAGCCGCAGGAGCTGCGCCAGGCCTATGGGATGACCTCTTTCGGCCAGTCGTGCCTGGCTGCGCGCAAGCTCGTGGAGAACGGCGTGCTTTTCACCGTGGTGCGTTTTCGCGGCTGGGATACCCACAAGGAGCATTTCAAACGTATGGACGCCAGGCTTGCGGAACTCGACAAGGGCGTCTCGTCGCTGATCGTCGACCTTGAGGCCAAAGGCCTGCTGGACGATACGATAGTGGTGGTGGGCGGCGAGTTCGGCCGCACGCCGCGCATAGCCTGGGGTCCGCCGTGGAACGGCGGCAGGGGCCATTGGGGCGACGCCTTCTCATATCTGGTGGCCGGCGGAGGCTTCAAGGGCGGCGAGGTGGTAGGCAAGACCGACGGCAAGAGCGAGAAGGTCATAGACAGGCCCATCTATCCGGCCGACCTGTGGGCGTCGGTCTACACCCTGATGGGCGTCGACCCGAAAGGTACGGTGCGCCACCCCTCTCTGGGCGAGATACCGTTGTTCCCGTCGTTGGGCAAAACCAAGCAGAGCGCCGGCATGCTCACCGAAATCATGAAGTCATGAAAGAGCGACATATAATAATAACATCCGCACTGTCCGTCGCCGTCCTCACGGCCGCGGGACAGCAGCGCACGAGTATGGGGTTCGTCTATCCGGCAGGAGCGCAGAGGGGTACTACGGTGGAGGTTACGGTGGGCGGGCAGAATCTGTCCAACGCCGTCGGGATGACTTTCGGCGGCCGGGGCGTAACGGCCGAGCGCATAGAGGACAAAGGCGGGCAGCAGCGTCGACGCCCCTCGAAGGGCGAGATAGGCGAGGAGGACAACCTGCAGCTGGCGGACCAGATACGATTCCGTGTCACGATAGCTCCCGACGCCGAACCCGGCCTGCGCGACGTGCGGCTGGAAGGACGCCAGGGGCTGTCGAATCGTCTCTTCTTTGAGGTCGGCACGTTACCCGACGTCCTGGAGAAGGAGCCTAACGACGCCGAAGGCAACCGCCTGGATAAACTTCCGGTGACGGTATGCGGTCAGGTGATGCGTTCCGACGCCGACCGTTTCACCTTCGCCGCGCGCAAGGGGCAGGCTATCCTGCTCAGGGTACAGGGCCGCGTGTTCATACCTTATATAGCCGACGCCGTGCCGGGATGGTTCCAGCCTGTGCTGCGGCTTTTCGACGCGTCGGGCCGCGAGGTGGCCTATGAGGACGACTACCGTTTCCAGGTAGACCCGGTGATGATATTCCGTGCGCCAGCCGACGGCGATTACACGGCCGAGATACGCGACGCGCTCTTCCGGGGACGCGAGGATTTCACCTATCGCATCGATATAGGCGAACTGCCGTTCATCACCTCCGTGTTCCCGCTCGGAGGGCAGGTCGGCGGCAAGGCCGAGGTTACGCTATCGGGCGTAAACCTGCCCCGCGGCAGGATGAAACTCGCCTCATCGCGCCAGGAGACGCAGGCAGTGCAGGTGGAGACGCCTTCCGGGTATTACTCCAACAAGGTACTGTTCGAGCGTACGGACCTGGCCTCCAAACCATGGAAACCGAACCTGTCGAGGAGTACGGCCATGCCCCTCGCCTCCGGGCAGGCGGTGGACGCCGTGATGGCCGGGCCTATGCAGGAACATTGGTATGCCGTCAGGGCCGACGGGCGCGGACAGCTGATGTTCGAGGTAAAGGCTCGCCGCCTTGGCTCGCCCGCCGATATGAAGATGACCATATACGCGCCCGACGGCAAGCAACTGGCCGAGGTGGACGACGTGGACGATCCTGAAGAACCCTTGCTCACGCACCACGCCGATCCTGTTTCCATACAGCGCATCGAAAAGCCGGGAATATATATGGTGCGCCTTTCGGAGACGCAGGGCAACGGCGGGGCGGATTACGCCTACCGCTTCAAAGTTTACAGGCCGGAGGTGGATTTTTCGCTGGCGATAGAGCCGTCGTCGCTCTCCATCCCTTCCGGCGGCAGCGCCCTGCTGACGATGACGGCCTCCAGGCGCAACGGCTTCAACGGCCGCATAGACGTGAGCGTGGAGGGGTTGCCTGAAGGCTTCGAGACCAGTCCCGGCGTCATACCACCCGGCTCGAAGAAGCTCTTCATGACGGTGACCGCTCCCCATGGCGTTCCCGAGGGAAACCTGAACCTGAAGGTAAAGGGCAGCGTGGAGCAGGACGGCAAGCAGGTGGCGCGTTACGCCCAGCCCGTGGAGAGCATGATGCAGGCTTTTTACTACACCCACATGTTGCCCATATCGGATTTTCGCAGCCATGTCGGTCCGGAACAACCTTTCAGCGTGACGGTCGAAACCGGCGGGCAGCCGGTGGCCCTCGCGCGTCAGGGAACCACGTCGCTTAAGGTGAATATATCGCGCCGGGAAGGCTTCGCCGAGCCGGTGACGATAACGCTCAGGTCGGCCGACCGTTCCGTGACGGCCGAAGCCGTGGTGGCGGAGGTCGCGAGCGACCATGCCGAGCTGAAACTCAAATGCACCGGCAAGGGAGCCTCGATAGTCCCCGTGGTAATAACCGCGATGGGACGCATAGACAACAAGCGTACGGCGGGGCAGAATCGCCAGGCTTTCAACGCCGCGGTGACCGTGCTGGCCCCCGTGGTGCTGACGCGCCAACCCTCGTCTGCAAAGAACGACCGACGCGATGGCGCGTCGCGTGACACGGAAAAGAAAACGTCTGGGAAAGACGCCTCCGGCGATACGGCGGGAAAAACGAAGAAAAAATAGGATGCGTATGGAACTTGTGTACGGAAGGATGGAATTGACGAATTTAAACGGGTTCTAACCGATGGCCCGTATATATCCAGACTATTTCTGCAGGGTATTCGCAGGGGAGAGCGCCGGGGATATCCTGTGCGAGGCCATCCTTGGCGGCGGTAGCGCGCCGCTGGTGAGGATAACATTTTTCACCTCCGCCTGCGGCCCTGACGCCGATGCGGCTGTGGAAGCGGCGCGCCACGCCGTGGCGCGGTGCGGCCATGCCGCGCCGGTGTGGAATCTGGTGGCGCAGGCCCCTGTAGGGGCGTCTTTGGCCGCGGAGGCGCACTACCGCGCCATGGGGCCGGGCGACAACGTATCGTATCGCCGTTTCGGGCAAATACCTTATATAGTTGTTGAAAACGGCGCGGCGCGCGAGATGTTCCTGTCGGTCGGAAGGCATAACGTCGCGTTGCCTTCCTCGCCCGGCTTGCAGGCTGCGGAGGTGTTCGGGCAGGCCGGGGCGCTTATGGCCCGCGAGGGTTTTCCCGTAGGTTCCGTCGTGCGCCAATGGAATTATGTCGAGGGCATAACACTCTCCACGTCGGGATGCCAGCACTACCAGGCCATGAACGACGCCCGCAGCGCCTTCTATGCCGGCGGCGAGTGGGACGGAGGCTATCCGGCCGCCACGGGGATAGGAACCGACGGCGGAGGAGTGTCGGTGGAGATAAACGCCGCCACTGGCCTGCACACGGCTACGGTCGACAATCCGCTGCAAAGGGCAGCGCACGCTTACACGCGCCGGGTGCTGGAGGCAGGGAACGCCCCGGACCCCTCGACGCCCAAATTCGAACGGGCGCGTACGGTGGGATATCCGTCCGGTACGCTCACCTACATCTCCGGCACGGCCGCCATACGCAGTGAGGATTCCCTGGGCGACGCCGGGGCTGTCCGCCAGACCGAGGTCACGTTGGAGAATATCGCCGTGCTGACGCGCCTTACCGGCGCACAGGTCGTCTCGGCGAGGGTGTACCTTAAGAATGCTGGAGATTACGATGCCGTAATGCCTGCGGTGAGGGACGCCTATCCGGACGCCAGCCTCCTTTTTACCAGGGCTGAGGTCTGCCGTCCCGAATTACTGGTGGAGATAGAGGCGTTGGCATGGACGCACACGGATCATTAAACCGATTTTTATGAACGCATCTAAAATAACGCCGTGCCTGTGGTTCGATACGCAGGCCGAAGAGGCGGCCGGGTTCTACGCCTCGATATTTCGCGACGGCGCCGTGGGTGCGGCTACCCGCTATCCCGAGGGAGGGATGATGCCCGCCGGGGGCGTGATGACCGTGCGTTTCACCGTGGCCGGACAGCCAGCCATAGCCCTTAACGGAGGGCCGTACTTTAAATTCACGCCTGCGTCGTCGTTCTTTGTGGGTTGCGAGAGCGCCGCCGAGTTGGACGCGCTGTGGGACAAACTTATCGAGGGCGGCTTTGCGCTGATGGAACGCGAGGCGATGCCGCCTTTCGAACGTTACGGGTGGCTGCAGGATCGCTACGGGTTTTCGTGGCAGTTGGGAGTGTGCGGATGCAGGCAATATGTGACTCCGTTCCTTATGTTTACCGGCCCGGTTTACCGCAAGGCGGCGGAGGCGGTGGAATTCTGGCGTTCGACGTTCGCCGAGGTTTCGGTACAGGAGATGGTCCTGGCGGGGAAGAGTAATCCTTACGGTATTGCCGAAGGAGATGTGATACACGCGCGATTCAACCTCTGCGGCCAGGATCTCATGGCTATGGACAGCGGGTACGACCATAAATTCAACTTTACCGAAGCCTTCTCGTTCTATGTCGAGTGCGCCTCGCAGGCGGAGATAGATTATTTCTGGGACGCCCTCGGCGCAGATGGGGGAGAGGGGGAGTGCGGTTGGATGAAAGACCGTTTCGGCGTGTGGTGGCAGATAGTCCCCGATACTCTCGAGAGTATGACGGACGGGAGCGACCCCGTCCGCACCAAACGCGTGATGGACGCCCTGCTGAAGATGCACAAAATAGATATGGCTGCATTACAAGAAGTTTATGATGGCCGTTGACCATGCCGTACGTTACGGTATGGTCAACGGCCATGGCACGAACATTGTTTTTGTCCTGGCTGCCGACAGGCAAATTATTCTATAATAACTTATTGAAAATTAATCATGACAACGGTAAATGTTTATCTTTCGTTCGACGGCCAATGTGAGGCCGCTTTCAATTTCTACCGCTCGGTTTTCGGCGGACAGTTCAATTATGTAGGCCGTTTCAGCGACATGCCCTCGTCCGACCGCCCCATTCCCGATGCGGACAAAAACAAGATCATGCACATGGGCCTGCCGATAAGCAAGGAGACGATGCTGCTTGGAAGCGATGTGTCCGAAGCTTTTGGCTCGCCTAAGATAGTCGCCGGCAACAACTTCTCCATATGCGTCAACCCGTCGTCGGAAGATGAGGCGCGACGCATCTTCGACGGTCTTGCCGCGGGCGGCTATGTGGCCATGCCTATGGGGAAGACCTTCTGGGATTCGCTTTTCGGTATGCTGACCGATAAATTCGGCATAAACTGGATGGTGGACTACGAATTGCCGAAATAACGGGCGTAAACACCGTACGGCGCCGTTTTGAATAGGGTCGCCGTATATTTACGGGAGGTAAATCATCCTGTCCGGTGTATGTTTTCTTTATTTTAGGCCGCTCCCTGCGTGCGGGGTATTGTTACAAATCTATTTTTTTGTACCTTTGTCCCCCGGAGCCGTGAAGGCCCCGCACCAAGGAGAAATGGCCGAGTGGCTGAAGGCGCGCGCCTGGAAAGTGCGTATACTCCAAAAGGGTATCGTGGGTTCGAATCCCGCTTTCTCCGCAAGTGAATGAGGTGATTTTAAGCCACTTACAAATAATGTAAGTGGCTTTTCTTTTTGTCTGAAATCAGCTAAAAATAATCAAGTGGAACTATTTTGGAACGAGGGTGTGAAATTGAGGTAAATATTACCATATCATAACATTATCAGTAACTTATCGGCTGAGGATTCTCAATTATCACGTATATCATAAAGTTCCCCATACCAAGGTCTGAATTTACGAGTTGGATTAGTGAAAAGTTCAGCTTCCTGTTTCACTAACTCGTGCAATTCTTCATCATATTCCCACTTGCTTTCAACATAACACCAATCCAAGTCAAAATATTCATCTACATGTTTTATAATCAATCCAATACATTTCTTGAGTTTCCATTTATATTTGAAAACCAACGTGAAATTCTTTAGGGCATCAAAATGATGTGCTTCATTGATCGGATTTAATTTCATTATTACAAAACCACAGTCAGTTCTTTGTGATGTACAACGTTTCATCATTATCGGAAGATCCGACACTTCGGTTTGTAAAACTTCCATCAGCCGCTCCTTAACGGCCTTTAACTCAAATCGATTGAGTTTAGCAAATTCTTTGACGATATGAATGTAATCTTCCGATCCTTTTTGTTTCAAAGTATCATGTAGGAGTTTTATTATTCCGCCCAAATAAAAACTATCGTCGTATTCCATTTGTTTACAAATGTCTGGGAAACGTGTAATATAGGCTGGATTTATAGTTAAATCACTCGGTTCTTGAAAAAAATGGGCTAAAATATATTGTTCTGGAAGTATGCCTGCATCTGGATAGGCTGATAGTAAATCATGCCTAAATAATAAATAATCACTCAATTCCGGCGGCGTAACAAGAAAGCGGCATAGGTTACTATAATCTTCAGATGTGATTATGTGGATAAATATTTTATCCCGACTAAGGTAATACTTGTATTTATAAATGGTTTTGGGTGGTTCTGTCGTGGGGTGATAGATTATTATATTGTGAATTTGTTTTATGTCAGACCGAATTATTTTGAACTGCTGATCGTGACCATTTGAAATTATAATCGACTTTTGAGTATCTAAAAGTTGTATTGTGTTTTTAATTTGATTTTTTGCTTTTTTTAGAATTTTATTCTCAAACCACTTTTCTATCGACGCTTCGCCATCCGTACTGTTTCTTTCTTTGATCTGAATAATCATTAATAAATCTTCAAGCCACAATACATTATCAGCCAACTCCACCTTGTTGCCATTATCTACTATAAAGTCGTTCTTATCAAAGGTAAACTCCTTAAAGAATACATTTTGATTAATATGGGTGATTACTTTTTCAGAATAATTAGATAGCATTTGGCATCGGTCTCAATTTCCAGGATTTGCGGTCGCAGAGAGGAAAACAAAAACGCTTAATCGTTTTTTGCAACGGATTAAGCGTTTTTGAGAGTGCCCAGAACAGGAGTCGAACCTGCACGTCGTTACCGACACTCGCCCCTGAAACGAGCGCGTCTACCAATTCCGCCATCTGGGCAATGTGGGGTTGGGGTTTTCCTATTTTCGGGAAACGGGGGATATTCGGCAGGAAAACTGCATTCCTGATATGGCCCGCTCCCTAAAGAACCTTAGAGGGTCGGAGATGAGGTTTAAACAACTCCGCAACCGGACGCTGTTCCCTCGGAACGGTTTGCCCGTCCTCCGACTATATCTATTTCAAAAAACTTACTATGCCTGAAACAAAGTGGTGCAAAGGTAAGATTAAAAAGGGAAACAACAAATAGCGCCGTGAAAATTTACAGATTTATTTTTATGCGCCAAACGATGGTGCAATAACTTTTAGGGCGGATTTTGCGTAGACAGCGTAATATCGGGACGCGTTATCGGAATGATCGTGTAAATAATGAGTAAGAAACGCCGGTTCTTCGATATTCCCATTCATATTTTCAATATTCGAAACCTTTCTTATCTCTGAATATGCAGACATATTACGCTGTCATCTGTTTGGGTTGACGCCCTGGGATTATCCGCTAAGGGACGAACCGACCCGAACCGGCCGGCAGATTTGGTCAGGTTTTGAAATACCGCTCTCCTTTCAGACCCCCGTTACCCTACGGCGCGCAGCCGGGTGAAGTTCATGTTTTTCATCTTCTCCTCGGCATATTGCTTGGTTATCTGTATATTGCCGCGCTCCTCCCTCGACGGCATCTCGAACATGGCGTCCATCATTATCGTTTCGCATATGGAGCGCAGCCCCCTGGCTCCGAGGTTGAATTCCATGGCTTTGTCGACTATGTAGTCGAGTACCTCGTCGTCGAACAAAAGATCTATCCCCTCGATCTGCATCAGCCGGACGTATTGCTTGATTATGGCGTTTCGCGGTTCGGTGAGTATCGAGCGCAGGGCGTCGCGGCCCAGCGGGTCGAGGTAGGTCAGCACTGGCAGGCGTCCTATGAGTTCGGGGATCAGGCCGAACGACTTGAGGTCCTGGGGCATGATGTGCTGCATAAGGTTGCCGCGATCTATCTCTTCCTTATTAAGTTGCCCGTAGCCCACCACGTTGGTGTTCAGGCGCGAGGCTATCTTCTTTTCCACTCCGTCGAAAGCCCCGCCGCAGATGAAGAGGATGTTGGTCGTATCTATCTGGATGAATTTCTGCTCGGGGTGTTTGCGTCCACCCTCGGGCGGCACGTTTATCACGGCGCCTTCGAGTATCTTGAGCAGGGCCTGCTGAACTCCTTCGCCCGACACGTCGCGCGTGATGGAGGGGTTGTCGCTCTTGCGTGCTATCTTGTCTATCTCGTCTATGAACACTATCCCCCTCTGCGCCAGCGCAACGTTGTAGTCCGAGGCTTGGTATAGTTTGGAGAGTATACCCTCTACGTCTTCGCCCACATACCCGGCTTCGGTCAGGGTGGTGGCGTCGGCCATGGCGAACGGGACGTTCAGCAGGCGCGCGATGCTCCGCGCCAGCAAAGTCTTGCCGGTGCCTGTAGGTCCCACCATTATTATGTTCGATTTTTCCAACTCTATGTCGGATGCGCCTCCGCTCTCTTTATGCAACAAGCGTTTGTAGTGGTTGTAAACCGCCACCGAGATATATCGTTTCGCCTGATGCTGCCCGATGACGTACTGGTCGAGGAACTCTTTTATCTGCGTCGGTTTGAGCAACTCTTCCATGCGTATGGGCGCGGCCTTTCCTTTGCTCTTGTCGCGGCGCATCTCCTTTACCAGGCCGTGGCCGCGCTCTATGCACTCCTCGCAGATATATATACCCTGCTCCATAGCGGAGAACAGCTCGCCCGCACCCTGGCCGCAGAACGCGCACTTGTTGCCGTTGGTGTTTTTCTTTGCCATATTATTTTTTGTTTTGACGGCGGACGAGTACTTCGTCTATCAGGCCGTACTCGCGGGCCTCGGGCGAGGAGAGCCAGTGGTCGCGGTCGCCGTCACGTTCTATCTGCTCGTAGCTCTTACCTGTGTGCATGGCGAGTATTTCGTACAATTCGCGTTTTGTACGCATGATCTCGCGGGCGGTTATCTCGATATCCGAAGCCTGTCCCTGAGCGCCTCCGAGGGGCTGGTGTATCATCACGCGCGAGTGCGGCAGGGCCGAGCGCTTGCCTTTCTCGCCTGCCGCCAGCAGTATGGCGGCCATACTCGCCGCCAGGCCGGTGCATATGGTGGCCACGTCGGCCCCTATGAGCTGCATGGTGTCGTAGATGCCCAGCCCGGCCGACACCGACCCTCCTGGCGAATTTATATAAAGCTGTATGTCCTTGCGCGGGTCTACCGACTCAAGGAACAGGAGTTGGGCCTGGATGATATTGGCGGCGTCGTCATACACCGGCACGCCGAGGAATATGATGCGGTCCATCATGAGGCGCGAAAAGACGTCCATGGCGGCCACGTTCAGTTGACGTTCCTCTATGATGGTGGGCGATATGTAGTTGCTGCTTATGGAGTGGAAATCGTGCAGTTTGAGGCTGCCGATCCCCAGATGCCCGGTCGCGTACTTTTCGAATTCGGTCTTTTTCATGACGGTAAGGTTTATAAAATTTAACGTGAGTTGCCCGCAAGCGACCCACGTTAAACCATTCCTATTGCGGATTACTTGCTATACTCCTCAACTTTCTTGCCGAACTCCTCGGGCGATACGCTCTTTTCCACAACCTTCACCATGGGGGCGAGGGCGGCGATCACGTTGGTTTCGAATAGCTTGTCCTGTATCTTTTTGGCTTCCTGCTTGTTCTCGAGCATCGAGTTGGCGTAGTTGGTAAGCATCTCCTCGCCTACGGACGGCATGCCGTACTGGGCGAACTGGGCCATCGCCGACGCTTTGGCCTCTTCGAGCATATCCTCCTGGGTCACCGTCAGGCCGAGCGTGTCGACGTAATGTTTCTGGATGATGTTCCATTTCATCATGTCGAGGAACTGCGGGAAATCGCGTTCTATCTCCTCCATGCCGAAACGACCCTCGTTTATCGCCGACAGCCAACGCTTGAGGAACTCCTCGGGCATGGCCAGGCCGGCCTTCTCGAGCAGAAAACGCTGCATGGCACGCGAGAAAAGCTCCTCGGTATGTACCGAGAGTTCCTTCTCTATCTGGCTGTCTATGAATTTATCGAAACCTTTGCTGTCCGTAACTTCGCCGCCGGGGAAGGCCATCCTGAAGAACTCCTCGTTCATTTCAGGCTCCGCAAATTTGCGTATCTTGGTTATGGTCAGTTCGAATATCGGATCTATCCCGTTAAGCTCGTTCTCTTTCACCTGCAGGATGGAGGCGCGTTGCGAAGGGTTTTTATAAAGCTCGTTCACGTTGACCTGCATCTTGTCGCCCACTTTTTTGCCTATGAACATAGCGCGCTCCTCGTCGCTCATGCCGATAAGCCCCACGTAAGCGTCCTCTATGTTCATCGAGGCGTTGTCGAGCGTAACGTTCAGGGCCTCTTCCTTCTCTATCTTATCCACATCCACCAGGCGGCCGAAGCGGCGCAGGTAGTTGGTGCGGTAGCCCTCTTGCATGTCTTTGGTGGGTTTTATGACGTAACGCTCCACTTTGTCCTTGTCCGAGAGGGGGATGTTGACCTCCGGGGCCAGGCCCAGTTCGAAAACGAACTCGTGCTGGTCGTCGTTGTCGAAGTCGAGAGGTTTTTGCTGCTCGCTGGGCAGCAGGTCGCCTATGTAGTTTACCTTTTCCTTTTCTATGTAGTCGAAACAGGCTTTCGACGCGATGCGGTACGACTCTTCCGCCACCACGCCCTTGCGGTACATTTTATTTACTATGCCCATAGGCACCATGCCGGGGCGGAAGCCCGGGACGTTGGCTTTGCGTTTGTATTCGCGCAGGGCTTTATCCACCGCCTCGGTGTAATCGGCGGCGGCTACGGTGACTTTCAGCAGGGTGGTCAGATCGGCGAGGTTTTCTCTTACGACGTTCATATATGATAGTTTAATTTTGGCAGGGTGAAAAATGTTCCGACATTGCCCGCCACGCATATGGAGGGCAATGTCGTCACGACCTTAAGTGCGGATAAAGGGACTCGAACCCCCACGCCTCACGGCACCAGATCCTAAGTCTGGCGCGGCTACCAATTACGCCAT
>JAVBOW010000016.1:0-33393 GCA_031550125.1 Rikenellaceae bacterium | reverse complement strand
CGATAGTGTTAATCGAGTAACTCTTTGCAGAGAAGAACGCCACGAAATCGTCATAAAACTTGATGTCGATGTCCTCGAAGTCGAACCGTTTGCGCCGGGCCTTGCAGAACTCGTCGAACTGCACGATGAACCCCTTGTAATTCTTGACGGTCGAATAGCCGTACCGCAGCTTGTGAATATTGAGACGTGTACCATCTTCAATTTCGCGAGCATAGCGAACGATGTAGTCACGCAGTGTTTCCCTTTTCTTCTCGATGGTGGACTTGGGGTGGTGAAAACGGTAGATGATCTTCTCCAGCTTGAGTTTGGTCATATCGTTAGCGGCGTCTTCGGCCATAACCTTGAGAATAAAACTGCGCAGCTCGGCCAAGTTGGTCGTCAGTTTCAGCCCCATCTCATTGGTAAAATCATCCGTGAACGCATAGCGGCTTTTAATACCCTGGGTCTTATCGCTCCAGGCATCGGTCAGCACCGCCAAGCCGCTGTCGACATAGAACTGATTGCCGCGGCCGACCGTGAAAAGCACCTGGATTTTTGCCAGTTTATTCTTCGCTGATGAGCGGACATAGAAACGAAAGGTCGCCATAATGAATTGATTTCACAGCGACAAAGATATGAGATATTTGTAATACATTTGTAATACCAAGCCCGAATTTATTCTTTTTTGCTTGCGCAAGACTCAATAGACAAGCAACATAATAGACTGACATACAGATTAATTAAGATTAAGAAAAATTAAAATAGATTAATATTTATAGCGTCCGCTTCAGACCTCACTAAAACCGCCTTACAGATGTTTGTAAGGCGGTTTTCTTTTTGAATTGTACGGCATTTGTACGGCGAGAGCGGATTTTGGCTTAATTTATCTTAACTTTTTTCTGCCAATAATGATTCGCGAAAATAGGCTGATCGCCTTTATTCATTTCCACCTTGATCTAATAGACTTCTCTCGACAGGAATGACTCACTACTTATTTACCATGAGTAAATGCCGTTTCGTTGAATTCGACATTAAGTTCGTCTTCTAATATTTCTTTTGCGGCTTGAGCAACTTTATCTAAACAATCTTCCGGTGCAAAAACATAGCCATTCAATCTGTTATTCTCATATAAATCCCTGTATTGTGCAAAAGGATAATAATTGTCGATATTCTTACAGCTATTAATTGTTGCTACCGATGAGTTACGTGATCTAACCATTACAGACTGACTTTCTTGCGATAGGGGGGCTTTGGGTATATCTATCCACACCTCTTGTAAAAGACACTTGACTTCTGATTTTTCCCATATCCGTTTTGCTAGTGTCCTTAAATAGCTATTTCGATCAGAATCACCACATTTCTGATCAAGCAATTTTATTATCCCGGTCATACTTGCCTCTTCAACAGAAGCCTGGCAATTACGATCGATCTCAGCACTTAGCTTGTCCAATGTTGTCGCATCGCCTAATTCGCTTCGCTTACTTAATATATCCCGCAAATCCGAGATATCAACAGGAGGGACAGAAGTTTTTTTAATCGATCCCCGATTAATTGAGAAAGCTCTTTTTAGTAATTTTCTGTCTCTAATATTATTAATGAGTTTCCTCAGATCATCATTTTCTGTTTGATCTGCGATAGCAAAAAGGTTATAATCCACAAGATAGAGAAAATCAGATGGGTACTCCAACTCTCGAATCTTGCCATTAATTGCTATTCTTGTATAAAACGCACCAAACTGACCCCTCTCAACGCACTAAATTGACCCCCTGATACATCCTAATCAATTTTACGGACTCGAGCAATCTCGGGCAAATGCATATAATTTCCGTATTAACTATCTTGAAGAGACCAATACAGCACCCAAAATGGAGACCGATCCGGGGACCAAATTGGGGACCAGCGGGGACCACGAGTTTGCATTGATGATATGGGATAATTAAGGAGGAAAACAGGGCGAGCATTTATCCGAATACGCCCAGAATCATCTTTACTATTATCTACTAATCACTGCATTAGGAAATTTACGCCCGCTTCAGACCTCAAAATAAAGAAAATAGCCACTTGCGATCAAATGATTATGGCGGCTATTTTCAATTTACGCACATTTTCACACACAAATACATAGATTCCCCCGCTCCTGCTTTCCTAAAGATAATCATTATTTTACAAATAAAAAAGGCTACCGGATCTCTCAGGTAGCCAGTCTTAATACTCGCACTATCGGTTGTATTCGGCGTTAGTCTGGTTTTTAAATGTGCAGGCTTTTGTTTAGCCGGTCTTATGGCCAGGTTATATGATAAGTGCTTTCTCGCTTTACCTTCACGGTTAACATACCGTTAGCATACTTGTATTCCGTGGTTCCTTTCACTGTGGCGGGTGCGCGGTCGCACACTATATCCACTTCCCCCATGGTATGTATCCAGAGTCCTCCCACATCGATCGTTATTTGGCGCTTGTCGGGTGTGGCTTCGGTTATCGTCACTTCTTTAGCATGACGTATGCGGTGAACGTAGGGCAGCTCGTATTTACACGTCATGGGTACTATTACCACTTCCTGTCGCGTTGAAAAATTGTTGCGCAAAGGACCGATCACCAGTTTGCCGTCCCGGTAGCAGGCCGTGGCATTACGCACCTGGAACCGCGGCGAGGTCACTTTTTCGAGCCACGTGACGCGTTTATTTCCCTGCAGGTCGAATTTGTAGGACGTTCTGGAATCCGCGCTCGTCGCTATGTCGAACGAGCGTGTTTGCCCTGCCTGCAGGTTGCCTTTTACGGCAAACCTCTGGCCGTCTACCGATATGACCGCACTGGCCGTCACGTCCGAGTCGACGGCGTCGGCAAGGGTGAGGCGCATCGAAAGAATGTCGATATCCGACGTTACGTTTGAAAAGACGATCCCCACGGTTAACATGTAGTCGTTATCGCTCGCAGGGTCGGAATATATACTGGCGACGTGATCCAGGGCGGGAATCTCGAATTCCCAGCTATGCTGCGACTCTCCCGCAGGGAGTTTCTGCATACCGCCCTTGCCATCCGCCACCCTAACGAAATGTTTTTCGAACATACGGTACTGAGGAACCGCAATCTGGCCGCCCGCACCGGCGTTCACCACGAAAGTCACTTTGTAACGCTGTCCGGGCGAACAGCGATAATAACTTCGCTGGCCAAGAGTGGCCCCCGGTGCGAAGATGCCTTTGGTCGAGCGCGGGTCTTCACGTTTTAATATCCTGACGCCCGGATCGATCCACTGCCACGTAGGGTCGTTTTTTACCGGATTCTCCTCGTTAGGCTCGAACGAGAATCCTGATAAATGTTTTGTCTGCCAGTCGATGGCGCTCCGCTGCGTGTAGACGCTGAGCTGCGAATTTTCGTTAATGACGGGATTTTCCGCGCCGGTAACATAAAGTGTCCTGCTGCCGCCCACATGGTGGCGGTATGCGTCTATCGCCTGACCGTGCGGTGAACCGCCCATGCCGTAGCACACGGCAGGCGCCTCGGCCGGATCGAGCGACGTAGGCCGCCGCAGCGTATAGCTCATGGCTCCCATGCCCGGCAGTTCATCGAAAAATTTATTGTCTTCCGCGCTGAAGCACTTCACTGTCACCTCATTATCGGTAATCTCGAAATATATGCCTCCCAATTTGGCATTCCTGGGTTCGAATCCGCCGAAACGTCCGTTCGAAACATATACAATGCCGTCAAGTGGTACTACTTCATAGGTGTGGTTGTGTCCGTACATCCACGCTACGACCTGCGGATATTTTTTCAAAAGGTCGAACACCGCCTTGCTGTTGGATACCTGCCTGTAACCGGGATCGTCAGGAACCGAGGCGGTCCCTGCCAGGGCGTTGTGGCTCAGGATTATCGTTGTTTTGTCTTTGTGGATGTCCAGATCGAGTTTCAGCCACGCCAGGGAGCTTTCGGTTACATAGGCCTGGTCCATCGCCTGTGGCAAAGAGACGAAATGGACGCCTTTTATGTCGAAACTGTAATAAGGCTGGCATTCGACACTTCCGAGTTTATTCGTGCGGAATTCAGAGTCGTAATCGTAGGCGGGATCATCGACGGTCAGTGAATTGTTATTGTCATGATTCCCTGCAATATAATAGAATGGTAATTTGCCGCATCCTCCCTGTACTATGTCGGTCCAATCGCCGCGGGCGTCGTCGAGCGCATAATCATGGTGCGCATCCCCTGTGTCGATGAAAACATCGAGGTCGGGAAACCGCCCCGTAATGAGCCGCATAAGTTCAAGTTGCTTTGCGGGCGAAGGTTGCTGTTTGCCGAGCCAGCCAAAATGCGAATCGGAAACTATGAATCCCGAGAGTTTACCACTGCCCGCCGTCGCATGCGCAAACGACAGGGACAAAAAAAGCATAATTGCGGAAGCCCCCTTTACGAAAGTTCTCATTATAATTCAGGTCGTTTATTTAAGTCTCTATCCGGCGGCAATTCGAATGCGACACCTCAAAATTAAGTCAAATATCAGTTAAACCATTACCTCCCAATTTATGGTGCAAGATGCGGAGGCTTCATTTAAGAACAATAGCCGGAAAGAGCTTCCTCCGCCAGCTCTCCACTGTCATTACTTTAGATGCAAAAAACTAACGGTCCAAATCAGTGAGTTAGAATTTACAGGTACAAAAGGGATGCGGAATGGCCCGAATTTCAAAGATTGCCGATTTATTGGTCGTTGTAACTTTTGCCAAAAATACAAAAAGAAATGCGATATTATGCATTAATTTTGGTGCAAATAATAAAACGCGTGTCTGCAAATACTTGGAGGAGTTCTTATCTTTACTTAGGTACCCGAAATGATTGAACCCGTTTCGCTTCAATTGGACTCAATTAGACTCAAAATAGGACAACCAATTTTATCGATATTTACCAAGTCAAGATCAAGTTAATTAAACGTAAATCAATGGTTTAAAAGCCGACTCAAACCTCACTAAAAAACGCCAATAATTTGACAAACAAATCATTGGCGTTTGTATTTCCCTGTTTTTGTCAGCATTTTTCATGATGCCGACGATTTCCGTGTTTTTTACAGTCACTACATAATCCTCATATTGACTCAGAAAAATCCGATTTCATTTTTCGGATATTTATTATCTGATAATAATAATTATCTTTACAGAGTAATTATGCTCATACGATAATTCCCATGAATGGCTATTTTGCGGATAAACTGACCGAAAAAGGATTGAAGGTGACACCCCAGCGCGTGGCTGTTTTCAGGGCCGTCGCGGAATTGGGCAATCATCCGGCTGCGGAGAATATAATTGACAGGATAAAACCCCATTACCCGAACATTTCGGTGGCCACCGTATACAAGGTATTGGATCTTTTGGCGGAAAATAACCTTCTGGCGAGAGTGAAAACAGAAAAAGATATTACGCGCTATGATGCGGTTATGTCCCGTCATCACCATTTATACGCTCCCGGAACGGATCGTATAGAAGATTACAAAGACGAAAAACTGGACGAGCTTATCCGTGATTATTTCAAGGGCAATGAAATAAAGGACTTTGACATACAGGATATAACCCTGCACATTACAGGTAAATTCAATAAGTAACCCTCTAAAACAGGTTTGATTATGGACTCGAAAGAAAGCAAATGCCCTTTCCACGGCGGATCGAAGCCGGTCGCAGGGACGGGAACCTCCAACAAGGATTGGTGGCCCAACAAATTGAACCTCGGCATCCTTCGCCAGCATGCTCCCGCGTCGAATCCCATGGGGGCGGATTTCGACTATGCCGAGGAGTTTAAGAAATTGGACCTGCGGGCGGTCAAGGAGGACATTTTCAAATTGATGACCACCTCGCAGGAGTGGTGGCCCGCAGATTACGGCCACTACGGGCCGTTGTTTATCCGCATGGCCTGGCATAGCGCCGGGACATACAGAATATCCGACGGCCGTGGGGGCGCGGGACGCGGCAACCAGCGGTTCGCTCCGCTGAACAGCTGGCCGGATAATGTGAACCTGGATAAGGCGCGCCTTTTGCTATGGCCTGTCAAGCAAAAGTACGGAAAACAGATTTCCTGGGCCGACCTGATGATACTGGCCGGCAACTGCGCACTGGAATCGATGGGGTTGAAAACCTTCGGATTCGCAGGTGGCCGGGAGGATATCTGGGAATCCGAGCAGGACGTATACTGGGGCTCGGAGAGGAATTGGACAGGCGAAAAACGGTACAGCGGCGAGAGGGATTTGGAAAATCCTTTGGCTGCCGTCGAAATGGGATTGATCTACGTCAACCCGGAAGGCCCCGACCGAAATCCCGATCCGATCTTATCGGCCAGGGACGTACGCGAAACTTTCGCGCGGATGGCGATGAATGACGAAGAGACGGTTGCGCTGATCGCCGGAGGACATACGTTCGGCAAAACGCACGGTGCGGCAAGCGCCACGCACGTAGGGCGCGAACCAGAAGCCGCCGGTATCGAAGAGCAGGGCCTGGGGTGGAAAAGCTCCTTCGGCACGGGCAAGGGCGGCGACACCATCAGCAGTGGATTGGAAGGCGCATGGAAACCCAACCCAACGAGGTGGGACAACGGATATCTCGAAACGCTGTTCAAATATGACTGGAAACTGACCAAAAGCCCTGCGGGCGCCCATCAATGGATCCCGACCGACAAATCGTCCTATGCCACGGTAGAGGATGCCCACGACCCTGCCAAACGCCATGCCCCGATGATGACCACGGCGGATCTGGCGCTGAAGATGGATCCTGCGTATAACGTTATCGCCAGGAGATACCTGGAAGATTTCGACGCGTTTACCGACGCCTTTGCAAGGGCGTGGTTTAAGTTGACCCACAGGGATATGGGTCCGGCTGCCCGTTACCTTGGCAGTGAAGTTCCCCATGAATCGCTTTTGTGGCAGGACCCCGTTCCTGCGGTGGATTTCCAGCCCATCGACCAGGCGGATGTCGCTTCCTTGAAGGATAAACTCATCCATTCGGGGCTGTCCGTTCCCGAATTGATCTCCACCGCCTGGGCTTCGGCCTCCACTTTCCGCGGTTCAGACAAACGTGGCGGAGCCAATGGGGCCAGGATCCGCCTGTTGCCTCAGAAAAATTGGGAGGCGAACAACCCGGCCCGGCTTGAAAAAGTGTTCTCAAAGTTGGAACTTATCCAAAAAGAATTCAACGATGCGCAAAGCGGGAATAAGAAAGTGTCCCTGGCGGATCTGATCGTGCTGGGCGGCTGTGCAGCCATAGAAAAAGCGGCCGCAGATGCGGGGCATCCGGTTGCCGTTCCTTTCCTGCCGTGGCGCAATGACGCATCGCAGCAGCAAACCGACATCCATTCCTTTGCCGTGCTGGAGCCTAAGGCCGACGGTTTCCGAAATTACCAGAGCGCCGCCGTTTCGGGCATTCCTGCCGAAGTATTATTGGTGGACAAAGCACAGCTATTGACATTGACGATTCCCGAAATGGCCGTATTGATCGGCGGATTAAGGGTTCTGAATGCCAACTACGACGGGTCCGCACACGGGGTATTGACCCGCAGGCCGGAACAGCTGACTAATGATTTCTTTGTCAATCTTTTGGATTTCAATACTACCTGGAAAGCCATGTCGGAATCGGGAAACCTGTTCGAAGGCAGAGACCGCGCGACCGGAAACGTAAGATGGACGGGAACCAGGGCCGATCTGATCTTCGGTTCGAATTCCGAGCTGCGGGCGGTTGCCGAGGTGTACGGCAGTGCGGACAGCGAGGGAAAATTTGTCGATGATTTCGTCGCGGCGTGGAATAAAGTGATGAACCTGGATAAATTTTAGAAAACTATCCGGATTAATGTTTAAACGGGTAATGCGGGGCTGTCAGGTCCCGCATTACTTTTCGCTCTGTTTCGATGAAAAAAAGCTGCCAATATTTTTTACATGAAGTCGCTCTCTGATGGTACCCGGAGCGCGGCGCGATACAAACGGCATATCAATCCGTCGCGTTTGCTGCCGACACCGCGTTTACCAGTTAAATTTACACACACTTTTACACACAGATACCGGGGTTTTCCTCTCGGCTTCTTCTATAAAGATATGGCAAATTCCGCAATAAATCCTGGCTCGATACCTTCCGGCCGTATTTTCGGTCTATTGGTTTCCGTATGCCTCCTCGGCCTGCCGCACCCTGGCCACCGAATTGCAGACGACCAGTTGCGGAGGTAGTTGCAGCCGCGCCTGCTGCATGTCGCCATCCCCCGCTATGCGTTGCATTAGCAGCTTGATAGCCATAGCACCTATTTCATTGATCGGCTGGCTTATGCGCGTAATGGCAGGATCGAGGTAATCGAGGTAAACGTTGTTATCGAACGAGATGATCGAAATATCCGAAGGGATTTGCAAGCTCGCCTCCCGGATGGCTTTGAGCGCTCCCAGCAGGATGGTGTTGCTCATGGCGAAGATGGCCGTAGGCGGTTTGGAGCGCTGCAGGGCGAGTTTAGTTTCGAGATAGCCGTTACGGACGGAGAAGTCGCTGCCCTCGATGCCTCCTTCATTGGCGCAGCCATGCGCCTGCATGGCGTCGGCATAGCCGCGCGCCCTCTCGCACGAGGGGGTCGAATGGGGTACCCCCCTTATGCAAAGGATATTGGCATGGCCGTTCTGCAACAGGTATGATGTGGCCTCGTAGCCTCCCCGGTAATTGTCGGTGCAGACGTAACTCAGGGTGGTATTGTCGTAATAGCGGTCTATGAGTACCACAGGGGTGCCGCCGCGGTCTATGTTTTCCAGATACGACGGATTCTGGCCGCACGGGACGGCTATCACCCCGTCCACCTGCCGCGAAACGAGCGATGAAAGTTCCTCGCGCTCGCTCTCTTCGCTCTCCATTGAGTCCACGAGTACCACCGTGTTGCCCGCTTTTTTGGCCTCCGAGATCACGATGCTGGCTATGTTGGCGAAATAGGGGTTGTCGATCCCGGGTACAAGCAACCCTATAGTTCGGGTTTTATTTGTGCGCAATCCTTTAGCCAAAAGACTGGGGGTGAAATTGCTCTCGCGGGCCTCTGCCGTTATTATTTCTGTTGTTTTTTTACTGATCCTGTATTTGTTAGCATTCCCGTTGAGTACCCTCGACACTGTCGTCATCGAGTATCCGGTGCGTTGTGAAATACTTTTCAGCGTATCCTTCTTCATTTCCTGTCAGGAGTTGTTACTGCGGCAAAATTAGTTATTTGCCATAAATTTTCAAAAAAGGTTTGAAATTTATTTTTTCCTTTTTATATTTGCACAAACGATTGCGCTGAATCATAAGCAAGGATATAAATAGCCAACGGGCAAAAATCGGACAAAAACAACTCCCAAACATATGGAAAAGATCGTCGTAATAGGAAGTTCCAACACCGACCTGGTAATCAAGACCGAACGCATTCCCGAACCGGGAGAGACCGTCCTGGGCGGAACGTTCATGATGACGCCCGGCGGCAAGGGGGCCAACCAGGCCGTGGCCGTCGCCAGGCTCGGCGACGGGGTGTCGTTCGTGGCCCGCGTCGGCGACGACATGTTCGGCCGGGGTTCCCTCGAAGGATATAAAAAAGACGGCATGGACATCTCGCGCATAATGATAGACGCGCACACCCCCTCGGGAGTGGCCCTGATAAGCGTAGACGCCCATGCCGAGAACAGCATCGTCGTGGCCCCCGGCGCCAACGCCAAACTAACCGTTGAGGACATCGAGGCCGTCCGCGAGTTGATAGAGGGCGCCGAGTACCTTCTCATGCAACTCGAGATCCCGATGGAGGTGATCGAATACACGGCCCGGATAGCTTTTGCTGCAGGCGCCAAAGTGGTACTCAACCCCGCGCCTGCGGCCACCCTCTCGAAAGAACTCCTTTCGCGCCTCTACCTCATAACCCCCAACCGCACCGAGAGCCAGGCCCTGACGGGAATGAGTGTAACAGACTGGGACAGTGCAGAGAATGCCGCCGACGCATTGCTTGCGCTCGGTGTGCAGAACGTAGTGGTCACCCTGGGTTCGCTTGGATCGCTGGTGAAAAACAAAGCGGCATCCGAGCGCGTACCAGCCCAAAAGGTCACGGCGACGGACACGACTGCTGCCGGCGACACTTTCAATGGAGCCCTGTGCGTGGCGCTCTCCGAGGGCAAAACGCTCTCCGAGGCCGTCCGCTTCGCAACCAAGGCCGCCGCCATTTCCGTTACCCGCATGGGGGCGCAATCGTCAATCCCCTATCGCAGGGAGATACAGTGATCCAAATACTGCAAAAACCTAAAACTTCCGAATATATGATGTCAAACCTTACTCGCAAGATAGCAACGACGGCTCTTACGTTGGCTCTCGCGTTCGTTTTCGCCTCGGCCGCCCAAGCCCAGCGGGTTAATGGCGTGGTCAGGGACGCCGTCAACAAGGAACCCTTATTGGGTGCGTCGGTAATTATTAAAGGGACCACCAACGGCGTGACGACCGACAACCAGGGTAAATTCACCATCGTGGCCCCTTCGGGCAGTGTCCTTTCCGTAGGCTCCCTGGGCTACCTTACGCAAGAGGTGACCGTAAGGGCGCAGACATTCTTTGAAATAGAACTCTCCGAAGACGCGCTTAAGGTCGACCAGGTGGTAGTGATCGGCTACGGCACCACGACCCAGAAAGAGATCACCGGCTCGGTGGCTAGCCTGAAGAGCGAAGACTTCAACCAGGGTACCTTCACCACCGCCGCGGGGATCCTGCAGGGCAAGGTGGCCGGTCTGAGCGTCGTCAACCCCTCTGGCGGCGATCCAAACGCTCAATTCGAGCTGCTGCTGCGCGGCACTAACACCATGATGAGCGGACAGGGGCCGCTTATCATCATCGACGGAGTGGCCGGGGCCGACATCCGCAACATCAACTTCCAGGAGGTCGAATCGGTGGACGTACTCAAGGACGGCTCAGCGGCGGCTATCTACGGCACGCGTGGTACCAACGGCGTGGTGATAATAACCACCAAACGCGCCAAGTCCGGTGTCACCCAAGTGGAATACGACGGCCAGTGGAGCATTCAGTCCATAGCCCGCATAGCCGAACCGATGAGCGCCGAGGAATTCAGGTGGACCATCACCAACTACGCCCCCGGGGCCTCGTCGTCGCTCTACGACGGCGACACCGACTGGCTCAGGGAGATCACCCGCACGCCGTTCAGCCAGAAACACAGTTTCGCCGTGTCGGGAGGTTCTGAAAAATTCTCGCACCGCACGGTACTCAACGTGGAGATGAACCAGGGCATCCAGAAGCGCAACGACTCGGACAAGTACCTGGTTAAGACCAATATCCGCCAGAGCGCGTTCGAGAATTGGCTGGACCTTAACTACAACCTCTCCTTCTCGAAGCGCAAATACTCGCCCGCGATCAACAGCGCCTTCGAACAGGCCTTCATGCACAACCCCACCGAGAGCGTCTACGATCCCGCGGACTTCGCATCGGGCGGTTACAGTCGCGTGCTTAACACGGTGGGCTACTACAACCCCGTGGCCATGATCAACGAGCGCGACGCCGAGCGCCAGGCCGACGACGTGGGCGCCAGCGTCAGAGCTACGCTCAACATCCTGCCAGTAAAGGGCCTCAAATGGGACAATTTCCTGGCCTACACCCAGCAGCGCTACGAGTCGCGCGAGTACCGCACCGACTACTACCCCAGCATGATAGGCGCCGGCGGGATGGCTTCGATATCCAACGAGTACTCCAACTCGGTCCAGTTCGAAAGCACCTTCAACTACACCCGCACCTTCCTTGGCAAGCATAACCTGCAGGCCGTCGCAGGATACGCCTACGAGAAAGCCATGTTCCAAAGTTCATACATGATGAACCAAGACTTCGACTTCGACGTATGGGGGACCAACAACATACGCGCCGGGGCATTCCTCAGGCGGGGCCAAGGCGAAATGGATTCCTATAAGGAAAGCAACACGTATATCTCGTACTTCGGCAGGGCTATGTACAACTACGACGAAAAATACCTCGCATCGGTTTCATTCCGCAACGACGGCTCCACGCGCTTCGGAGAAAATAACAGATGGGGATTTTTCCCGGCCGTGAGCGCCGGTTGGCGCATAAGCCAGGAGGAGTTCATGCAGGACGTCCGTTGGGTGAACGAGCTAAAGTTCAGGGTCGGCTACGGCGTTACTGGCAACCAGGACATACCGAGCTACCGCTCGCAATTCCTCATGAGTACCAGCGGCTATTACTACTACAACGGCCAGTGGCAGAACGCCTACATGCCCGCCCAGAACCCCAACCCCGACCTGGGGTGGGAAGAGAAAGCCGAGTTCAACATGGGCCTCGACTTCTCGCTGCTGGCAGGTCGCGTGGGCGGTACCATCGACTACTATTCCAGGAACACCTACAACCTGCTCAACGAGTATGACGTACCTGTGCCTCCCAATTACGTCCCCTGGAAACTGGCCAACGTGGGCGACCTTACCAACAAGGGTATTGAAATAACCCTCAACGCCATTCCCGTCAAGAATAGGGATTTCCGCTGGAACACCACGCTGACTTTTTCGCGCAACACCAATAAACTGAATAAGTTCACCAATGAAGAGTTCGCCAACACCACCTCTGTCGTGGGCTGGCTGAACACTCCAATGGGGGTCAACTGCCAGAGGATCATAGCAGGCGAATCGTTAGGGACGTTCTACGCCCCGATCTGGGACGGACTCGACAGCCGTGGGCGCGATCAATTCGTGGGCGCCGTAGGCTCATCGGTACCTCCCGAGACTAAATGGAAGAGAGTGGGTTCGGCCTACCCCGACTTCGTGTTGGGCTGGAGCAATACGTTGGCCTACAAGAACTGGGACCTCAACATCATGGCCCGCGCTTCGATAGGGGGCAAAATTTTCAACTCATATAACGCCTATTATCAGAACATCCAGAACATAGGTCTGCGCAACGTGCTCTCGTCGTGGCTGGACGGCCAACCTTTCATGGGCCCGCCGGTATACTCGTCGAAATACATCGAAGACGCCACCTATTTCAAGATCGACAACATTTCGCTGGGCTATAACCTGGATTTCAAGTCGCCTTACATCGAGCGTATGAGGATCAGCTTCACAGCCCAGAACATACTCTGTATCACCGACTACACAGGCGTAGATCCCGAGGTTAGCCTTTCGGGCCTCACGCCGGGCATCGAGAGCCTGAGTTACTATCCCCGCACGAGCGTATTCACCCTCGGAATAAACGTATTATTCTAATACACAAAGAGCTATGAAAATAAAAAATATATTGCCGATAGTAGCCTGCGCGCTCATGTGGGGTTGTACGAATCTCGACGAAACGGTCTACTCGGGCCTGCCGAGGGACCAATACATTAACAGCCCGCAGATGTTCTTCAGCGCTTCGGGCCAGGCATACTCCACCCTGCAGAATTACTGCACCGAGCAGAGCCTGTGGACCCTCAACATGATCTCGTCGGACGAGTGCTGTGTACCCATCAACCCCTCGGGCGAGTGGGGAGAGACACGGTACCAGGAATTGCAGACCCACTCCTTTCCAGTCAATAACAAATTGATCCGTACCGGCTGGGATTTCGTCTTCGACGGTATAGCCGCCTGCAACGACGCCATCTACGAGATGAACCGCTCCGAGGCCCAGTTCCCCGAGCGCAACAAACTCATATCGCAGGTAAGGCTGCTCCGCGCGCTCTACTACTATTGGGCCGTGGATGCCTGGGGCAACATTCCATTCTCGACCGACCCTACGGACAAGTCGATGCCGCCCCAGAAAGGCCGTGATTACGTAGTGCCGTTCCTTATCACGGAGATCACCGAAAGCATCCAGCATCTCGACATCACGCGAAGCACGGAAAATTACAGCCGTTTCACGCAGGGGGCCGCCAATGCGCTGCTTGCCAAGATCTACCTCAACCACCAGGAGTGGGTGGGTACCGCCAAATGGGCCGAGGCCGAAGCTGCATGCAACGCCGTGTTCACCTCGGGGGCCTACAGCGTCGAAAGCAGCTACAAGGCCAATTTCGAGATGGGCAACCAGATCTCGGGCGAGAACATGCTCTCGATCCCCTATGACAACGTCTACACAACCAGCGACAACAACGGTTTCACGCTCCATTTCTGGGGCCTCAACCAGATCCTCGCCTCTAAATTCAACATCACGGCCACGGTGTGGGACGGCTTCGTGTGTCAGCCCGACTTCTTCACCAAATACGAGACGGGCGACACGCGCCGCGACGACACATGGCTCTTCGGCCAGCAGTACGACATCAACGGCAATCCGATAATGACGGGCGGGGTCAATTATGTGATCGACCCGCAGTTCCCCGAAACGACATTTCCGCGCTTCGGCGGCGCCTCCACACGCCGCCAGAGCAACCAGGGGGCCCGCATCTGGAAATGGACCTACCAGATCGACGGCGTGCTGGTCGACGCCGACAACATGATAGGGATGGGCAACCACTTCGCCATCTTCCGCTACGCCGATGTGCTGTATATGTACGCAGAGGCCCTGCTACGCCAGTCGAAAGACCTCAATGCGCTGCTCGCCAACGCCGATTTCCAGCGTATCCGCACCCGAGCCGGACTCGCCCCCTTCACCGCCGGCACGCTCACCCTTGAGAGCCTTTATACGGAGAGGGGTAGCGAATTCGCATGGGAGAGCTGGCGCCGCAACGATATGATCCGCTTCGGCAAATACCTCGGTACGGGGTGGAGTAAACCCGACGTCTCGTCGCCCACGCGCAAACTTTATCCACTGCCAGAAGAGCGCCGCAGGGTGAATCCCAACCTCATCCAAAACGACGGATATACCAACTGATATGAAAACTTTGAAAATAGCGGCCGTTATGCTGGTCGGGACCCTGACGGTCTCTGCGGCGAACGCTGCACAGAAAAAGATTACGATGGCCGAGCTGCGCGACAAGATCGCCGGAGCGTGGATAGGCCAGATGGTGGGCAACATCTACGGTTTGCCGTTCGAGAATAAATTCATCGAAAATCCGGGTAACCAGGCCGACTGGCCCTACGGGTACTCGAAGAGCCTCATTAAACTCGAGCAGTACGACGGGGCCTTTTCGGACGATGACACGGACGTGGAGTACCTCTACCTGACGCTGATGGAGAAATACGGCCACGAACCCTCCTACGCCCAGATGCGCGAGGGATGGATGTACCACATCCGCGACCGCGTGTGGCTGGCCAACCGCGCCGCCCTGGGGCTGATGCACCACGGCTTCACGCCCCCCTTCACGGGCAGCATGCAGTGCAACCCCCACTGGTACCAGATCGACCCGCAACTCATCAACGAGATATGGGCCTACACCGCCCCGGGCATGGCCCTCTACGCGGCGGGCAAATCGGATTGGGCGGCCCGCATCACATCCGACGGCTGGGCCACCTCGCCCACGGTACACTACGGGGCCATGTACGCCGAGGCGTTCTTCGAGAAGGATATCCGTAAACTGGTGGAAAAGGCACTTACGTACCTCCCCGAGGGTGACCGCTACAAAGCCACCGTGCAACACATGCTGGCCCTATACGACAAATACCCGAACGACTGGACCAAGGCACGCGCCGAAATGGCCCAAAAATATTACGTCGAGGAGGACGAGATGACCAAGACCATCTGGAACGCCAACCTCAACGGTGCCTGCGGCATACTCTCAATGCTCTACGGCAAGGGCGACCTGCAGCTTACGATGGATCTGGGCTGCGCCATGGGCTTCGACGCAGACAACCAGACGGCCACCGTGGGCGGCATACTGGGCGTGATCTACGGTGCCAAATCGTTCTCCGCGGCGCTCACCATGCCCATCAAGGGATGGACCAAGCCCTTCAACGACCGTTACATCAACATCACGCGCTACGACATGCCCGACGCCTCGATCGAGGATATGATCGACCGCACCGTCAGCCAGGCCGTGGCCCTGGTTACGGCCCACGGCGGCAAACTCTCGGGCAACACCCTTACCATCAACACTTCGGGCCGCTTCGCCCCCCCCATGGAATTCTGCGTGGGTCCGGCACCGAGGCTCGAACGGGGCAAGGCTGCCGACTACCGCTTCAGCTGCGCGTCCAACGAGAGCTACCGCTGGACGCTCGCCAAAGGCTCCCTGCCCGACGGCATGATCCTCGACGGGGCCCGCCTCCACGGTACCCCCTCGCGTGCGGGCCGCTATGCGATCACCCTCTCGCTATCCAACGGCAAGACGAGTCTCGAGAAGGATTTTTCGCTCGTCGTGCGCGGGAAAAACCTCGCCCCCGAGGCCGACACAGTGCTTACCAACGTAAGAAACCTCAATACCGACGCGTTATACAAATGCTGGATAACTTACGGTAAACCTATGTATGCAAATAGCGTGGAGGTGATACGCGACGGAAAACTGAACGGCCCCGGTTCGGTGTTCTACACCCTGGCCGCCAACGCCGACATCCCCAAGGTCGACTACCTGGGCTACGGCTGGGAAACGCCCCAGCGGATAGGCATGATCGGCTTCCACATAGGCTGCATGGAGGAGTTCGGCGGATGGCTCACCTCGCTCAACATCCAGTACAAGGACAATGAGGGCCGTTGGAAAGACGTAGGCGGCTACCGCTCGACGCCCGCCTTGCCCGCCACAGACATAGTGTTCTTCCAGCCCAACTTCGTCGAGTTCCTGCTGGAGTTCTCCCCCGTGGAGACCACCGCCATACGCATCATAGGCGACACCAAGATACAGGACCACTGGAATAAACCCACCAAAGGCACATCCTCATTCACCTCAGTGACCGAACTTTCGGTCTATCCACCTCTGTAAGCCATGAAAAAATTCATCCACATATCAGCTGTGGCTTTGCTGCTGGCTTCGTGCTGCGGAGAAAAGCCACTCACCGAAAAGGAACTATCGCGAGAGGAACTCTCCGACAAGATCCGCGGCGGCTGGGCCGGGCAGACCATAGGAGTGGTTTACGGGGCCCCCACCGAGTTCAAATTCACCGGAACCACCATCCAGGACTACCAGCCCATACCCTGGGGCGAACATTACGTCAAATACTGGTGGGACAAGAAGCCGGGCCTGTTCGACGACATCTACAACGACCTTACCTTCGTCGAGAGCTTCGAAGCCGCCGGACTGGACGCCTCGCAGGAGGAACTGGCGCGGCGCTTCGCCGGACCCGAGTACCATCTGGCCCACGCCAACCAGGCAGGCCGCTACAACATACGCAACGGGGTTATGCCCCCGGCGTCGGGCAACTGGCTCAACAACCCCCACGCCGACGACCTCGACTTCCAAATCGAGGCGGACTTCATTGGGCTGATGGCTCCTGGCCTGCTGCCCGAGGCGCTGGATATAGCCTCGCGTGTGGGCCACATAATGAATTCGGGCGACGGCTTCTACGGCGGGGCCTTCGTGGCGGGCCTCTATTCGGCCGCCTTCCTGTACGATACACCCGAAAAAGTCCTGGATGCCGCACTTGAGGGCATTCCGGCCGAAAGCAAATTCTACCGCTGCGTGGACGACGTGCGCCGCCTGCACAAACAGAATCCCGATGACTGGCAGCAGTGCTGGTTCGAGATGCACAAGCGTTGGAATTGCGACGTAGGCTGCCCCAAGGGCGTATTCCTTAGTTTCAATATCGACGCTAAGATCAACGCGGCCTACATAGCCATAGGACTTCTATACGGCGGGGGCGATTTTTCGCGCTCGATCGAGATCGCCGCGCGCTGCGGACAGGATTCGGACTGCAACCCGGCCACCGTGGGCGGCGTGCTGGGGGTCATGCACGGCTACGACGCCATACCGGCCGAATGGCTCGAACCCCTGAAGGAGATCGAAACGCTCGATTTCGAGGGAACGGACATCTCCCTGACCAAAGCCTACGACCTGAGTCTGAAGCATGCTCTCGAAATGATCACCCGCGCCGGCGGCACGACGGACGACCGAAAAGTGGTAATTCCCGTGCGCAAGCCCGAAGTGCTGCCCTTTGAGCAGAATTTCGAGAACACCTATCCCCGTCTGCGTGACCGCAAGGATTGCTGGATGGATTCCGAATATGAATTCTCCTTCGACGGCAACGGCTTCATCATCTGGGGTAACCTGGTCAAGACCGTTAGCGTGACGGCCGACTATGCCGCCCGCGTCTCGATGAGGCACATAGGCTCGGAGGTCTTCGGCCTGGCCGAACCCGCGGACCCCTATGTGGCCCGGATAGAGGTGTGGATCGACGGCAAGCCGGACCACACGGCCGTAATGCCGATGAAAAACACCGAGCGCCGCCTGGAACCCGCTTGGAAATACCTTCTTCCCGAGGGTCCACACACGGTTAAACTCAAGTGGCTCAACCCGGAAAAGAATTACCTGCTTCGAATAAACGACATAGTCTATTACACCGGCGTAAGGCACCAAACCTCCATGGAGTTATGAAACGGATGTTAGCCATATCGCTGCTACTGGCCGCAGGGTGTACCCCGCGCACCGCCACCATCCCCTATGGCGCCACTGTGGAGATCAGCCGCGAAGCGTTGACCGATAAGATCAAAGGGGGCTGGGCCGGGCAGACCATAGGCTGCACCTACGGCGGACCCACCGAATTCAAATACAAAGGAGGCATAATCCACGACCAGGCCCCCATGGTATGGTACGACGACTACGCCCTGGAGACCTTCCGCGACGATCCCGGCCTGTACGACGACGTGTACATGGATCTCACGTTTGTCGAAGTGATGGCCCGCTGCGGGGTGGACGTTCCGGCCGACTCGCTGGCCCTGGCCTTCGCCCATGCCGACTACAAACTATGGCATGCCAACCAGGCAGCCCGCCGCAACATACTCGACGGGATCATGCCGCCCGCTTCTGGCCACTGGCGGCACAACCCCCATGCGGACGACATCGATTTCCAGATCGAAGCCGACTTCATAGGCATGATCTGCCCCGGCATGTGCGCAAAGGCTGCCGAAGTGTCCGACCGCGTGGGCCATATAATGAACTACGGCGACGGCTACTACGGCGGCCTCTACCTGGGTACGGCCTACGCGCTGGCCTTCGTGTGCGACGACATCCCCACTATCCTCGCCGAGGCCCTGAAGGCCATCCCTACAAAAAGCAAATATTACCGTTGCATAGCCGACGTGATCGAGCTGCACGGGCAATATCCCGACGACTGGCAGCAGTGCTGGTTCGAGATCGAAAAACGCTACGGCAACGAGAAGGGGTGTCCCGAAGGGGTGTTCAACGGTTTCAATATCGACGCGGCCATCAACTCGGCCTACGTGGTCATAGGGCTGCTCTACGGCCAGGGGGATTTCTTCCGGACTATGGACATAGCCACCCGCTGCGGGCAGGATTCGGACTGCAACCCCGCTTCGGCCGCCGGCATACTGGGCGTCGTGAAAGGCTACGAGGCCATTCCAGACTATTGGAAGCCCGCACTTGAGAAGGTCGAAGATATGGATTTCCCCTATACCTCGATCTCTCTACGCACGCTTTACGGACTCAACCTCGATTTGGTGGCCCAGACCCTCGCCTCGCAGGGCGGCGGCGTCGATGGCGAAACTTACCGCATTCCCGTGCAACGGCCCGAAGCGGCGCCTTACGAGGAGTCGTTCGAGGGACTCTGCCCCGTCGAGCGGAGGGTCCTCAAACGCCAGTTCCGCGACTCGCTCACCCTCGATTTCCTGGGCAACAGCGTGGTGGTGATGGGTTCGGTGGTGCGTACCGTCGAGGGAGCGCCGGACTACACGGCCCGGATCGAAGCATCGTTGGATGGAAAGGTGGTGGAGCGTTTCGACATGCCTTACGACTACATCAAGCGCCGCTACGACGTCTTTTTCTCGTACGAAATACCCGGCCGCGAGACCCACACCCTAACCTTGAAGTTGGTGAATCCCTCGCCCGGCTACGTTATAGAGGCCAAGGAGATGGTGGTGTGGTCCGCCGCGCCCAGGCTGCCGATAGAACCTGCATTATAATGAGCCAGATGAACGTGATGATATCAATCGTACTGCTTATGGGCGTCCTGTTCTCCTCCTGCGAGAAGGACAAGTCGCTGCCCGGCGACGTACCCACGGTACGTTACCAGACCGACCTGGTGCTGCAAAGCCAGAAACTGGGATGCAACGTCCTTTATTCGATCTACCTGCCAGAGGATTACAACGACCAGACGCAGAAGCGCTACCCGGTTGTGTACCTGCTGCACGGGCTGGGCAACGACCATAAGGACTGGAATGACGAATACCTCAACATCTCTTCGCTGGTCTCCTATATGGAGCAGGCCAAGGGCCTCGAACCGATGATCTACGTCATGCCGCAAGGTTTCCGCTCATACTACGTCAATCGCTACAACGGCGCATATCCCTATATGGACATGTTCGCCGAGGAACTCGTACCCCAGATCGACCGCACGCTGCGCACCCTTGCCGACCGCGGCCACCGCGCCGTGATAGGCTACTCTATGGGCGGCTTCGGGGCGATGATCCTCCCCTCGAAGCATCCCGACCTATTCTCGGTGAGCGTACCTCTGAGCATGTCCTTTCGCACCGACGCACAATACATGACCGAACCCCAGACCGGTTGGAACACCCAATGGGGAGATATATTCGGCGGCAAGGGCCAGTCGGGCGAAGCAAGGCTTACGGACTACTACAAACAGCACTGCCCGTTCTACATGTTCACCGCCGCGACGGCCCCGCAATATGCCAATGTGAAATACTGGTACGACTGTGGCGACGACGAGGAGCAACTGGAAGTGGCCAACGACCTGCTACACGTAAGGTTGCGCGAGACCGGCATACCGCACGAATACCGCGTCAGGGACGGCGCCCACACCTCGTCCTACTGGCGTAGCGGCACGGTGGCCGTGCTGCCCTACATCCAGAATTGCTTCAACGGCGCGGCCAACCCCGACGAGGAGGGTTTCACCCCGCCCGCATCGCACTCGGCCACACACTCCGCGGCGACGCTCGGCGGAATTAGCGCCCAAGTATATCTTCCGGCCTCTTACGACGCCGACGAGTCGAAACGCTTCCCGGTGATTTACCTGATGTACGACGCCGCTCTTATGAGTGCCGAAAACGCCATGCGTACGCTCTCGCCGACACAAACTTCCAGGCCTTTCATTCTGGTGGCCGCCAATGCTTCGGGCGTGCAGGCTTCGGCCATAGAAGGGTTTGTGACGGCCGTCGACGCCGCCTACCGTACCATTGCCGCAGCGAAAAACCGCACGGCCATAGGCGTGGGCATGAGCGGCGGATTGCTCTACGCGGCCAGCCTGGACGCAGATTTCCCTATCTCCTCGCTGTTTATGCTCGACGCCGCACTCCCTGCGGAAATAACCGCGCGCAACGCTTCTGTATACTACTACTGCTCGCTGCCCGACATGGGTACCAACTATATAGGGGCCAACGCCTTCTACACCTTCATGCATGGCGCCGACCCCGATGGCGAGACCTTCCAGTACCGCGTCTACAACGGGCTTGCCACCCCGACCTCAATGTTATATGGCCTGGAGCAGATGCGCGCCGACATTTCATCCAAAATAAAGACAAACCAACCTTAAAACCTCAACTAATATGTTTATTATCAACAGTTATTCACTCGCAGTCATCTTCTGCTTCATCACCATGCTGTGCTGGGGTTCCTGGGGCAACACCCAGAAGCTGGCGGCCAAATCGTGGCGTTACGAACTCTTCTACTGGGACTATGTGATAGGCATGGTCGTGGTAGCCCTGTTGCTGGGCCTTACCATGGGCAGCATCGGCGACCAGGGACGCCCCATGATCGCCGACCTGGGACAAGCCCAGGGAAAGCATATCCTGAACGCCATCCTCGGCGGAGTGATCTTCAACGCCTCGAACATCCTCCTCTCGGCCTCGGTTTCGCTCGCCGGCCTTGCCGTGGCTTTCCCGCTGGGCGTAGGCCTTGCGCTGGTCATCGGCGTGATCATAAACTATATGGCCACACCTAAGGGCGACCCGCTGATGCTCTTCATCGGCGTGGCGCTGATCGTGGTGGCCATCATCTGCAACGGCATCGCCTCGGGTAAGGTGAGCAAAGGCGAAAAGAGTGTTCAGAACCGCAAAGGCATCATCCTGGCCGTCGTGGCAGGCGTACTCATGTCGCTCTTCTACCGTTTCGTGGCCTCCGCCATGGACCTCGACAACTTCGAGAACCCCACCGCAGGGATGCTCACGCCCTACTCGGCGCTGTTCATCTTCTCGCTTGGCGTACTGGCCAGCAACTTTCTCTTCAACACGCTGCTCATGCGCAAGCCTTTCGTGGGCGAGCCGGTAAGCTACAAAAACTACTTCTCAGGCGGCCTCTCCACCCATATGGTGGGCGTGCTGGGCGGCGCCATTTGGTGCGTCGGCACGGCGTTCAGCTACATAGCCGCAGGTAAAGCCGGGGCTGCCATATCCTACGCCCTGGGCCAGGGAGCGCCTATGATCGCCGCCATCTGGGGCGTGTTCATCTGGAAGGAGTTCAAAGGCTCGGGCAAGCAGGTCGACTGGCTGCTGGGCGTTATGTTCTGTTTCTTTATCGCCGGACTTGCGGCCATAATCGTTTCGGGCAACTAAAAACTTTTTTTCTTAATAAACCAATCTAAAACCACAAAACAATGAAAAAGATCATTTATCTCTTAACGGCAGCCCTCGTGGCAAGTTTACTGACCGTATCGTGCGGCAAAGACGACGGCGACGGCGGTAAAAAAACTGTGCAGAAACGCATCGCCACCTTCGGATATAATTCTCCATGGGGCGAACACGAGTACAAATTCACCTACGACGCCAACGGCAAAATAATCCGTATACAGTACGGGGAGCCGAGCATAGCCGAACCATCCGACTGGGAAGAGGACTGGACGGTGACCTACAGCGGAAACCAGGTCACCTTCACTAACGAAATCGAAGGCGACGACCACCACGATTACTCGCTCACGCTGGGTGCCAACGGTTACGCCTCACGCTTCATAGACGGTTGGGGCGACAACTTCGTCTACACCTACGATGCGGCAGGACACCTGACCAACGTAACGAAAGATGCCGATCCCGACGTCAACAAGAGCGACATAACCATCACCGCCGGCAACATAGCCAAATGGACCCGCTACAGCGACGGCGTATTGCAGACCAAAGACCACACCTACCTCGACGCCCTCAATAAAGGCAAGATACACCACATCCACAGCGAAGCCAGCGAACCCTCGCAGATGTTCTACGAAGCCGGCTTCTTCGGTCTGCCGCCGGTGGACCTGTGCGAAAGCAACAAATGGCAGCACAGCGAAACCACCGCCACATTCACCTATGACGTGGATGACGACGGTTATGTGATCGACGCCATCAAGAACTACGGCGGCGATTTAGAACACTACACCTATACTTGGGAAGTTATTGAGTAGGAAAGTTTCACCTGCATGGTCTCCGCTTCCCACGGGTGACCCTTATAACAACAGACCGCCGGCTTTCCGAAGCCGGCAGTCTGTTGTTAACATCAAGCGAAAGCCTCGAAACCTGATTGTTTCGAGGCTTTCGCTTTTTTAGATCTGTTTTACCTGCATTGCCGCATGCCGCATCTTTGTCGCATTTTACAGGAAAAACGCCTATCTTTGTTGTGGCAAAGAGGCGCGGCAACCGTTTTTCGATACGCGGCGACACTCTTTGCCCTGGTTTTACAGCGGTAATTTAAGGCTACTTTGGATAAACTTTTCGACGATATAGTCTCCGGCCTCAGGCTCGGTTACGGTCAGGCGACAGATCTGGCGAACGCGTACGGCGTGGAAGAACTTTGCGGCCTGGCCGACAGGCTGCGTCGCCACTTCCTTGGCCAGAGGTACGAAACATGCTCCATAATGAACGCCAGGTCGGGCTTGTGCAGCGAAGATTGCAAATGGTGTTCGCAATCGCGTTTTCATACGTCAAAGGTGGACGTCTACCCTCTCGTCGGGCCGCGCGAAGCCGTGGACGACGCGCAGCGCAACGAACGTATGGGCGTGGAGAGATTCTCCCTGGTAACCTCCGGACGCACTATGTCCGACGCCGATATAGACAGGGTGTGCGCGCTTTACGAAGAGATAGGTCGCAACAGCCGGATAAAGCTATGCGCCTCCATGGGGCTTCTCGACCAGCAGAAGATGGCCAGGCTGAAAGCGGCGGGGGTGACGCGATACCACTGCAATCTGGAGAGCGCGCCGTCGTTCTTCCCCACTCTATGCACCACCCACACCACAGAAGAGAAGCTCGCCACGCTCCGGGCCGCCCGCGACGCCGGAATGGAGATATGCTCCGGAGGGATAATAGGCATGGGCGAGAGCCGCAACCAACGCATAGAGCTGGCCGTGGCCTTGCGCGAAGCGGGCGTCGACTCAATACCGCTCAACATACTAAACCCCATAGCCGGCACGGCCCTGGAAGGCGCGCCGCCGCTTACGGACGAAGAGATCATGCTAACCGCCGCCATCTTCCGGATAACCAATCCCGAGGTGCATATAAGGCTTGCCGGAGGCCGGATAATCATAGGACGTCTCGTCCCGCGGCTGCTGCATGCGGGAATAAGCGCCGCCATAGTGGGCGACATGCTTACCACCGTCGGCACCGACACGCTAACCGACATGGAGATGTTCGAAAGGGAGGGTTTTTCGAAATAGCTACGGATATTTGATTAAATTTTAACAGTTCGTTTATTTTCCAGGTAATACATATAACTTTGCAGGCCGTATAAATCTCCAAAATGCATCTAAGACTGTTTTACATATTGATCTGCTGCATTTTTGCCGCCGCAGGCGCGGCGGCGCAGAAAACCGCGTCGATCCGATTCGAGCATTCGTTGTGGGATTTCGGCACTATAAAGGAGGACGGCGGAGAGGTAAGCCACATTTTCCGTTTCACCAACGGCGGAAACGCCCCGCTGGTGATAGAGAACGTCGAGACCAGTTGCGGATGCACTACCACGGATTTCTCGCGCAAGCCCGTTATGCCGGGCGGCGGCGGGCAGATAACCGTGGTCTACGATCCCTTCGGGCGTCCGGGGCCGTTCAATAAAACCGTTACGGTGCAGGCCAACAACGGCGCTATAAGGGCGGTTATCTCCATACTGGGCAATGTAGCCGAGAGGGTGCGAAGCGTCGAGGAACTCTACCCTGTCGCCCTGGACGGAGGTTTGAGGCTGGAGATGCGGTCGGTCTATTTCAGGTACGTGGCGCAAGGCGGCGCCAAAGCCATAGTTATAAAATACATAAATACGTCCGGGCGCAACGTGGGCCTGGTCCTGCGTCCCGACGCCGCGTTAAAGTTCCTCAGGATAGACGCCCCGGCGCAGATAGCTCCCGGATCTTCGGGCGACATCACCTTTACGTTCGACCTTACCGGCCAGAGGACGGCCTGGGACGTCTTCGCCGGCAACGTGGCGATAGAAGTGGACGGACGCAGGCAGAAGACCTCCGTCTACGCGGTGGCTTACGGCATAGACAATTTCGGCAAAGACCCCGGTACGGATAACGCCCCGCAGGCTAAGTTGAGCCGGCAGTACTTCGATTTCGGCGACGTGAACAGCGCGTCCAGGCCGGTGCCGGCCGAATTCGTCATAGAGAACGTCGGGTCGCAGCCGCTCGTTATAAGGAACGTGCAGGCCGGCAAAGGACTGTCGGCCACACAGCTGGCCGGGACGGTCATAGCGCCGGGAAAACAGGCGGCGCTGACGGTCGCGCTGGATCCGTCGTCCCTTCCGGCCGGCTTGGCAAGCCAAAGCGTAATGATAATATTGAACGACCCCCTGCGTCCCGTACGCGAGATAAGGGTGGCGGCATTCATAAAATAATTTTCTTCGATGTTCGAAATAGTAAAGAAGAGGCAGTTGGCCGAAAACATATTCCTGATGAACGTCTACGCCCCCCGGGTGGCCGCGTCAGCGCTTCCGGGACAGTTCGTCATAGTCAGGGTCAACGAGCGGGGCGAGCGCATCCCGCTCACCATATCGGACTACGACGCCGACGAGGGATGGGTTTCGATAGTAACTCAGACAATAGGGGTTTCCACACGCAAGATATGCGCCCTCTCCGAGGGCGACAGCCTGGCCGATTTCGCCGGGCCGTTGGGACGACCTTCTGAATTCGTACACGCCTCGCCGGAAGAGCTTGCCTCCAGGCGTCTGCTTTTCATCGCCGGAGGCGTGGGAACGGCCCCCGTCTACCCACAGGTCAAATGGCTGGCGGAAAGGGGCGTTAAGGCGGACGTCATCGTGGGAGCCAAAACGGCGTCCATGCTTATCCTGCAGGATGAGATGAAGGCTGTGGCGGGCGACATGTACGTGGCCACGGACGACGGCAGTGCAGGCTTCAAAGGCCTGGTAACCGACCTTATGCGCGACCTGCTGGACAACCGAGGCAAACGCTACGACGAGGTGATAGCCATAGGCCCCATGATAATGATGAAATTCGTGGCCGCCGCCACCCTGCCCTACGGCATACCCACCACGGTAAGCCTCAATACGCTTATGGTGGACGGCACCGGAATGTGCGGGGCTTGCCGCGTGACGGTGGGCGGCCGTACGCGCTTCACGTGCGTCGAAGGACCCGAATTCGACGGCCACCAGGTGGATTTCGACGAGGCCATGCGCCGCCAGGGAATGTACCGCACGCTCGAAGAGCGCGCCGCCAAAATGGAGGCGGAAAAGGCCGCAGGGCATAATTGCAGGATAGGATTGGACAAATAACGATGGCGAACAAGATACCGCGCGTGCCGGTGCGCGAACAAGATCCGGCCATAAGGGCTACGAATTTCGAAGAGGTATGCTACGGGTATGACGCCGGCGAGGCGGCCCTGGAAGCTTCGCGCTGCATAAACTGCAAGAAACCGCGCTGCGTGGAGCAATGCCCCGTTTCGGTGCAGATACCGCAGTTCATCTCGGCGCTCGCCTCGGGCGACGCAGCCGGGGCTGCACGCATAATAGCGCTCGACAGCTCGCTGCCCTCCGTATGCGGACGCGTATGCCCGCAGGAGACGCAGTGCGAAGGCGCGTGCATCCTCGGCGTAAAAGGCGAGCCTGTGGCTATAGGCAAGCTGGAGCGTTTTGTGGGCGACTGGGCCATAGACCATCCCCAGGCGATCCAAACGGCCGCATCCAACGGACACCGCGTGGCGGTGGTGGGCAGCGGCCCTGCCGGCCTGGCCTGCGCGTCCGACCTTGCCAAAGCCGGCTACGAAGTGACTATATTCGAGGCTCTGCACAAGCCGGGAGGCGTGCTGGAATACGGCATTCCCGAGTTCCGCCTGCCGAAAGAACGCGTCGTGGCGCGCGAGATAGAGAACGTACGCCGCCTGGGCGTAAAAATAGAGACGGACACCATCGTGGGCCGCACTGTGACGGTAGACTCGCTCTTCGGCGAGGGTTTCGAGGCCGTTTTCATAGGCTCGGGCGCTGGTCTGCCTCGCTTCATGGGCATCCCCGGCGAGAACCTCAACGGAGTGGTGTCGGCCAACGAATTCCTCACGCGCGCCAACCTGATGAAGGCCTACCGCGACGACTACGACACACCTATACACGTAGGCGACCGCGTGGCCGTGGTAGGAGGCGGCAACGTAGCCATGGATGCCGTACGTACGGCCAAACGCCTCGGCGCCGGGGCGCGCATAGTCTACCGTCGCTCGCAGGCGGAGCTTCCGGCCCGCACGGAAGAGGTACACCACGCCGTGGAGGAAGGCATAGTATTCGACATGCTCACCAATCCGGTGGAGATATTGGGCGACGAACGCGGATGGGTGCGCGGCATGCGCTGCATACGCATGGAGCTGGGCCAACCCGACGCTTCGGGCCGCCGTTCGCCGGTGGAAATACCCGGGTCGGAATTCGACGTGGAGTGCGACGTGGTGGTCATGGCCCTCGGCACATCGCCCAACCCGCTCATCGCCTCCACCACGCAGGGACTCGACACCAACAGATGGGGCTGCATCGTGGCCTCTGAAGACGGAGAGAGTACGCGCCGCGGCGTATTTGCCGGCGGCGACGCGGTGACGGGGGCCGCCACGGTCATCCTGGCCATGGGCGCGGGTCGCAAAGCGGCGGCGGCCATAGACGCATATATAAAATCCCTATGATAACCAACGAAACGCAAGTCCGCCAGCAGAGCGTCATGGACGCCGCACGGATGATGATGGCCGCGGCGCGTACCGCGCCCAAGGCCAAAGGAGTAGACCTTCTGGAAATAGTGGCGGTCACCGGTGACGACCTTGCGCGCCTGGCCTCGAAAATGAGGGAGCTGAGCGGCGAATTCGGCCTTAAATTTTTCCTGCGCGACGCCCTCAACGTAGAGGCGGCCCACGCCGTGGTTCTGATAGGCACTCGCCAAAAGACCCAAAGCCTGAACTGCGGCTATTGCGGCCACGCCACATGCGAGGCGAAAAACGCCAACCCCGATGCGCCGTGCTATTTCAACACCGTAGACATAGGCATAGCCGTAGGATCGGCCGTATCCGTGGCCGCCGACCTGCGCATGGACACGCGGGTGATGTATTCGGCAGGGGTGTCGGCTCGCCGCCTGGGACTTATCTCGGACTGCGAAGGAGTGCTGGCCATTCTGATGAGCTGCGGCAGTAAAAATCCCTTCTTCGACCGTCCGTCGCAGCAATAGCGCGACCTAAGGGCGCTCAACGCGTACGTAATCGACGAATGCGAACGGATGGGCGAAAACCTCTCCGCACGTATGGTTTTCGCGCATCGTTTCGCGCCATTCGGCGGGATCTATGGCCGGGAAAAAAGTGTCGCCCCGGTAATCGGCGTCCACCTCCGTAATATAAAGCCTGTCGGCCTGCGATATCGTCTGTCGGTAGATCTGCTCGCCCCCTATTATAAAGACCTCCTGCTGCGGCGTAAACAGCGCCAGCGCCTCTTCCACCGAAGCGACCGTACGGCATCCCTCGGGTGCGAAATCGGCACAGCGGGTTATCACCACGTTAAGGCGGCCCGGCAGAGGACGGCCCAGCGACTCGAAAGTCCGGCGACCCATAACCACCGGATGACCTGTGGTGATGCGCTTGAAGCGCTGCAAATCCTCTTTTATATGCCACAGCAGACGGTTGTCGCCGCCTATGACGCCGTGGCGGGCTACGGCGGCTATAAGCGAGATCATACGGCTATGGGGGCTTTTATCCCCGGATAGGGATCGTATCCTTCCAGCGAGAAATCTTCGTACCTGAAGTCGAATATAGACCCTACGGAGGGATTTATCTCCATACGCGGCAACGCTTTGGGCTGGCGGGCGAGTTGGGTGTCCACCTGCTCCAGATGGTTCAGGTAGATGTGGGCGTCGCCCAGCGTGTGGACGAAATCGCCCGGCTCGAGGCCCGTCACGCGCGCCATCATCATCGTCAGCAGGGCGTAGGAGGCTATATTGAAAGGCACGCCAAGGAAAACGTCGGCGCTGCGCTGGTAAAGCTGGCACGAGAGGCGTCCGCCGGCCACATAGAACTGGAAAAGGGCGTGGCAAGGCGGCAGGGCCATCGAATCTATCTCGGCCACGTTCCATGCGCTCACTATATGGCGACGCGAGTCGGGATTATTCCTGAGCGACTCCGCCACCTGCGCTATCTGGTCGATATGTCCGCCGGAGGGCGTGGGCCAGCTTCTCCACTGGTAGCCGTAAACGTGGCCCAGATCGCCGTTCTCGTCGGCCCACTCGTCCCATATCGTCACCCCGTGGTCGTTGAGGTATTTTATGTTGGTATCGCCCCTGAGGAACCACAGCAGCTCGTGGATTATCGAGCGCAGGTGCAGTTTCTTGGTGGTAAGCGCGGGAAAGCCCTCCGACAGATCGAAGCGCATCTGGTGGCCGAAGACGCTCAGCGTCCCCGTCCCGGTGCGGTCGGATTTTTCCGTCCCTTCGCTCTTTATGCGTTGCAGAAGGTCTAAATATTGTTTCATAAAAACGATTTTAACTCCATTTTCCCGTCGGGCGACAGCACGGCGTAGTCCTCCCCCGTGATCCAGTCGCCGGTGAATACCACCCTGGCCGGAGTCCCTGCCAGCGGGAAATCCTCGGCGCAATGTATGTGGCCGAAGACGAAATAATCCGTCCGCTCCGCGGCGAGCATCCCCCGGGCGAACTTCACCAGCGGCTCGTCCTCGCCCCTGAAAACGTGCAGCGCTTTCGTCGTGCGGCTGTGGTTGCTCCACCAGTGGCCGAAGCGCAGCGCCAGCGACGGATGCACCAGGCGCGAGAAAAGCCAGCGGAGGGTGGACGATCGCAGGCAGGCCCCGCGCAGGCGGTCTGACAGACGGGCGCCGTCCATAATTTTGTCTCCGTGCGAAACGTACACTTTACGGCCGTAAAGCTCGAGAGTCTCGCCGCCGCGGTGCAGCTTCAGGCCGCATTCAGACTCGAGGTAGCCGCACATCCACATATCGTGGTTGCCCATGAAGAGGTGTACCTCTACCCCTCGGTCGGAAAGTTCGGACAGCTTCCCGAGAAAGCGAGTGAATCCCTTGGGTACTACCGCCTTATATTCGAACCAAAAATCGAATATGTCGCCGACAAGGTATATGGCCCTGGCGTCGGCCGATACGGCGTCGAGCCAGCGGCACACCTCCCTCTCCCTCTCCACGGACGGGCTGCGGCCGTAGGGCGACCCGAAATGCATATCCGAGGCGAAATAATACATCAGAGCAGTTGTTTTACTCGGGCGCGCAACCGGTCGCCGTATACGTTCCTGTCCACGATGTTGCCGTTGCGGTCGATAAGGAAGTTTGCCGGCACTTCCTTTACATTGTATACTCTGACGGGCAGCGAATTGGCCCCTTCGAAATCGCATACCGTGATCCATGGGACGTGCTGTTCGAGTACAGTATTGACCCATTGCGGCTTATTCGTGTCCACACCAACCTGGTAAACTTCGAATCCGGCGTCGTGCAGATCGTTCCACAGTTCGCGCAGCTCGGCGTTCATAAGGCGGCACTTGGGCGACGAGGCGGCCCAGAAATCCAGCAGCACGACGCCGCCTTCGAGCGACGATAGTTTGACGCGCTTGCCGTAAAGGTCGGGCATATCCACCTCGGGATAGTTGCGGACGAACACCTTGGAGGAATCGATGGCGAAATCCCTGGGCGTCATGCGCTCGATATCGGCCCTGAGCGCCGCAAGATAGTCCGAGCGGGGATATTTCAGCTCCACAGAATCCGCAACCATGCGGTAATATATAAGGTCGGACTGCGCGTCGCCGCTCAGCGAGGCGTCGTTGGGCAGACGCTGGTAAAGGGCGTAGAGGGCCGCCATAGACCCGGCATGGCCGGCGATAAAACGTATCTGGGAGCGCTTGGCGGCGAAATATACGTCGGTATATTGTTTAAGCAGGGCTTGCCTGACGCTGTCGGCCTGTCCCGACTGGGTGTAGATGGCGGCGAGCGAATCGAGTACGGCGGCCCCGTTGTTGAGCGTCAGCGCCAACCGGCCGACCAACTCCGACTCGGCCGATCCCGAGACGGTATAGTTGCGGGCCACATTGCCCACGCCGTTGATGCGGACGCGTTCGCCGCCGGACAAGATGACCGGGATGGCGTTGGCTCCGCAGCGGATGTTGTAAACCGACGTCTGTCCGCCGGGCAAACTCACTCTGAAACGGAAACGCCCGTCGGAGGTGGCGACCGAATCCACCGCTACGACCCCGCGCGGCGAGACCAATTCCAGGAAAATGGTTTCGTCGCCACCCTTGCAGACCAGATGGCCGCCCACGCGGGCGTCGCGACCGCAAGAGGCCAGGAGCAGTGCGAAAAGCAAAAGGAAAGGAATACGTCCCATATCCGCAAATTTTATAACGATCAGCAAATATACGCTTTTATAGCGTAACAGGCTATCCTCAGCCGCTTTTTATTGCGCAAAAAAGAGCCTGTCGCGTGCGACAGGCTCTTTCCGGACTCAGGCCGTTAAAGCGATACGTTAATAAAACCAATACCAGTAGGGATTCTCGACGCCTTCCGTCTCGGCCCAGCGGGCGAATTCGGGGTAGGCGTTGTCTATGCGCTGGCGTTCGAGGGGCATATAAAGCCTGGTGTTGGGTATGTCTATGGCGAACGGGAATTTTATGTCGGATACATACCACTGTTTGGCGGCGGGGTTGGAGCGGTCGTCGTAATGGCCGAACCATTTGCCCTGGTCGTTGTAACCCTTGGTTGTCGGGACGTGGTTGGGCAGGTGTACCTCCTTGTTGCGCGCTCCCGGATCCGAAGGGACGCTTCCCGGATCGGCAACCACGATGAAGGGGTTGTAGGGAGGGAAGCCGAAGAAGTCCGGATAACTCGGGCCGTTGAGTTCCAGCGTCACGCGATAGGTGAGTATGGGGTATTGCTGACCGCCGACATAGTCGTACTGAGGCCCGCCAACCTCCTCTTCCACGTCTTCGAAAAGCATGACGACGGGATAGTTCTGGCCTTCCTCGAAACCCTTGGCCGTCCTTGGGTAGCGGGGCAGGGCCTTGGCCACGGGCGCTCCGGCCATATCGAACGTTTCCACGGTAACCCTCTTGTAGAGCAGCTCCGAGCTTCTGGTGAGTACCCTCCCCCCGTTGATCTCATATCCGAAACCGTCGCGGAGCGCAACGCCTTTTCGCACGGGGGTGAATTCATGCACCATTTTTTCGATAAAATTGTCCTCCGTGTAGAAATGCGTACAGCTATACCTGACCACCACGTCGTTGAAGTCGTAGTCGCCCTGGCAGGGCCACAGGTCTTCGAACGCAACCAGCCCCATGTAAGTTATGGTGTAAGGACCAGGGACGGACATCGAGCGGCTGGCGGCCGCATACGATCCGGGGGCGGCCTGCACGTCGAGCGATATAGAACCGTCGGCCGCATTGTATTTCATCGATTCCACATTGCACGCGCCGTCCTGGCCCTCGACGGTGAAATAGAGCCTGTCGGCGTACGAGGGGACTTTGATCTTTCCGGCGAAAACGCCGTCGGGCGTCGTGTTGGCTGCGAAGATGGGGATTATGCCCTCGGTCGAGGCGGGATCTTCGGCATATACTTCGAAATGCACTCCCGCGCACCCTTCGGGAAGGTTGTAATTTACGCTCAGGTTGTGTATGTGCGAGGTGGAAAAATCGTAATATTTTTTCGCCGGAGCGTTATATTCGGTTTCCCTGGCGCAACCTGCCATAGCCAGCGCCGCGAACGACGCCAGGACTGCGGACTTGATCTTAAAGATACTCATAATATGCATAGGTTAAAATTCAGGGATCAGTCTCAATTATATGTTGGCCGCGCATATCGCGCATCTTAACGCCAACCTGTTTTTCGAACTGATCCAAATTCAGGGCGTAAATATAGGTGAAATACCATAACACAGGATATCCCAAGCGGTAAAAAATATGAACAATGCGGCGGCAGGCCCGTCCATAGCGGTTCGGTAAGCCGTCCGATGATACGGAAAACGTTTCGAGCCGGGGGGGTGGGGGGGCGGGGGGGCGGCCGGGAACCCCGCGCGGAAAAAAGAGAACACCCCCCGAACCC
>JAVBOW010000023.1:0-110628 GCA_031550125.1 Rikenellaceae bacterium | reverse complement strand
TTTTTCCAAAAACTCCTTTATTTTTTAAATAAATCTTTTCTATAATTTAAATTACCCGGGGGGGGGGTACTCCACGCTGCCCCCCCGCCGGGCTTATTGTGTATATTGAAGGTCGCCTGATAAAGCAAGATTAAACGCTGTGCGGCCAACACATAAATGAGACAGGGCCGATTAATGCTCCTCAAGTACGGTGTGCGGCACCCTTCCGTGATATACCAGTTGTATAGGGCAGTCGTAATTGCGTAGTTGCTCGGCAGTTATACGATTGGAATCATGCCTGTGTACGTGGCGGTTAACACAAACTATACTCTTTACCACACTCGATATAGTACCCAGGTCGTGCGATACCATCATTATGGCTTTACCGCGCAGATTCAATTCACGCAGGATGCCGTATAGCTCTTTTTCAAATTTATTGTCTACGAAATTTGCCGGCTCGTCGAGTATAAGTAGCTTGGGATCTGATATTAGCGCCCTGCAAAGTAACGCCCGTTGCATCTGGCCGCCCGATACGCCCGTTATACTGTTGCCTGCCACCGCGCTTATGCCTGTCGTTTCCATCAGCTCCGCGGCTTTATGCCGGTCGGCGGGCGTGTAACGCTCAAACCATCTTTTGTTGCCCTGCAAACCCGACAGTACAACTTCGCCAACCGTGATGGGAAATGCAGGATCGAACTTTTCCTGTTGTGGCAAATAACCTATCGAGCGCCGCCCTCCATAACATGCGTCTGCGCTGTAAGTAATTGTACCTTGATATTTTACTGCTCCTAAAATAGCTTTAACCAGAGTGGTCTTGCCGCCACCGTTAGGTCCTATAATGCCAAGAAAATCACCATGGCGTATCTGCAGGCAAACATCCGTTAGCGCAGGCTTGCCGTCGTAATTAACCGACAGGTTCTTTATCTCGATAAGGCTCATTGGGCTGCTATCTCGGCGGTTATTTCCGACAGGTTTTCTATCACATCCTCGCGTAGCGGGTCTATTTCGACGCATTTCGCGCCTATTTCCGCAGCCATCGACTGTACTGTGGCCGGTGAAAATTGTTTCTGGTAGAATATAGTGGATATGCCGTCGCGCCGTGCATTGGATATCACTTCTTTGAGTCTTTCCGCAGACGGTTCTTTCCCTTCTTCCTCAAGTGCTGTCTGCGTCAGGCCGTAATCCTTAGCGTAGTATGTCAGGGCAGGGTGGTATATTATGAAATTCTTTGACTTACAACTTATTAAGGATGTTGAAATTGCCGAATCCAACGAGTCGAGCCGCGCCTCGAACTTCTGCAGGTTATCCGAGTATTTTATAGAATCGGGAAATACGGACATTACGGCTGCGCAGGCTGTACGAGCCATCTGCTTTAGATTTTTCGGAGAACTCCATATGTGGGGATCCACGCCATGTCCGTGCATTCCGTTATGACATTGACCTTCAATGAGATCTATTCCAGTCGAAAGATCTACTATTTTAACAGACGAATTATCAGCGATCTTGGCAACCAACTCTTTTTCAAAATCAATCAATCCGGTAACGAAAACGATCTGTGTTTCAGATACTCCCACCATCTGGAGTGGGGTAGGCTCATATGTCTCGGGCGACGCTCCGGCCGGAACGAGAACTTCCACCTCAAAGTCGCCTGCCGTTATCTCGTTTACTATGTTTCTTATAGGTAATATACTTACGTACAGCGTATTGACGCAATGACTTTTCTTAGGCCGATTGCACCCGAATAAAGTTAGGCCGCCCAATAGGATTACTATATATTTCGAAACAGACATAATTATGCTCCCAATAGGGAATTTTGACAAACAAAGATAGACTTTAGCCGTCTAATTTCAAAAATAAAGATCATGAGCAAATCCAATGCCCAAAATGTGAAATTTCGAAAGACTGAAGCCAAAGCATTTGTATGAACTATTATTACTCGATTAATTTTTTATGCTTGCACGCCACAAAATACAAAAACGCCACCAAAGAGAAACGATATAAAACTGCGATAAAAAATTGAAGTAACGAGACGAAAAAACATGCTAAAACACCCCTATTTAACATAATGTAAATTCTGGTCTGATAATCAATAATTTAACTGCATTTAAACCTTAAAGCTTATGGATATGAAAACGATGTTAAAGAGTACATCTCCGGATGTCATTCAACGGTATGAGGCGCCCGCCGCAGAGATTCTCGAGGTGGCCGCGGAACAGGGTTTCCAGCAATCCCAATTCGGCTTCAATGACTGGGGTGAAGAGGAGGAAATGTAATTCTCATCTAGCCATTATTTCTAACCGATTAAAAGCATAGAACATGAAAAAAATATTGACATTCTTAGCCACGGCAGCGATCATAACGGGCTGCCAGAAAGATAACGCCGAGCAACCCAACGGCCCTGAAAAACCAGAAAAGGGCAAATACCGCATTTCCGCAGAACTACCCGACTCACGCACTTCTTTGTCCGAAGGCAAAACAGTGTGGATCGATGAAGACGAACTGAGCCTCGCGCACATCGACGGCAGCAACCTTGAATATTATACCGATTTCATGTACTACGTCGACGGAAATGAGTTTTGGGGTAACGAGGACCCTTTCGAAGATGAGAGCTATATAGCCTATTATCCGGTGGATTATTTAGGTGCCGTATCGGAGATTGCGAACGGAAAGATTAAATTCAACCTCCCGTCAACGCAAACGCAGGCTGCCGACGGTGATCCGAAAAGCATCATCGAAGCATACGACTGCCTATACTCCGACATTAAATACGTTGACGCACCGTTTCCCAAATTCATGATGAACCACGCTTTTTCGCTGGTAAAATTCACTGTCACGGGTACCAATTTTGCTGTCGGCGACAACTTGCAGCATATTAAATTGGTTGCAGAGAATGCGGCATTTTACCCCATAGCAACGGTTTCCGCATCCGGAACTCTCGCCCTCGAAGGTACACCCGTTAAGGAAATGGTTCACCAACCCGAAAACAATTTCGTCTTCACCTCTGGCGACAACACTTACACCGGATGGTTAATGGTGGCTACCAAAGCAGAAACGGCGCTCGGCGCTCTCAGGATGGTTATCACCACCAATAAAGGTTCTGTACTCGTAGATTTGGGTACTCCTGCCGGCGGTTATTTCGCCCCAGGCAAACCTTACGCCATGGCGCGTACCATAGATGTTGCCAACAGTGCCAATGTCCTTTGGTTTGAAAATATGGGCCCGACTGCATTCATAAGCAATACCGATTGGGATAAATACGATGATTGGTACAGTACATCCGGTGTCGTGTATGACGGCAGCGCTAATTTAACAGTTCGATCAACGTCAGCTCAAATCACGAATGACCGTCTTTTGTTTTTTGGAACTACCCCTCCGAATTATTTTATTGCGAAACAGATTGCGTTAAAAGGAGTCAATCAAGTCGGCGTGTCTTTCAAGAGCGCCCGCTCGGCTAATGTTGCTGTAGCAACCTATAATTCCGAGTTTACGGTATGGTATTCATTTGCAACTAATCCGGGTGATGGCGACTGGACTCAATTAACATATACTACTGACGGTCGAACAGCTTCGAACTCGAGTACCTGGCTTACCTCTGTATGCGGAAGTATAAACACTACAGGACAATCAACCATAGCAATTAAATGGCAATGCAGCGCAGCCAGTGTGTACCGATTGGATGACATGTCTCTGACGGCCAGGTCTACGTATGTTCCACCTTCCATTTCCGTAGCTCCCCCCACGATGACTATTATGTCTGCGGGTACGGCTCAAAATGCGACTATTACGGCTACCGCAGGTGTGGTATGGACGGCCACTTCCGATCAGGCTTGGTGTTTGTTGGACGGGGCCGCTTCGTCCGGAGGTACAGGTAGCGGAACTTTGGCCGTGTCGTGTACCAACTATACCGGCGCTACTGACCGTACGGCTACTGTGACCATTTCGGCTATCGGCTTACCTAGTCAGGAAATAGGAATTACTCAGCTGGCTCCCGGCTCTAAAACTGAACAACTTGTAGCAACAGTCGATTTCGAAACGGGATTTACGACGTCTACAATATATAATAATCAGACTGCTAAATCTGATGGCCCAACGGGTTCAAAATGGAGCATTTTATCAGGCAGCGTCACAACTACCACCGGCTCACGCATAACGGGATTAAATTCACTTCAAATGCGTTATTATACGAATACTTCAACAACTTACGGATTTGCACGAACTGATTATGATCAGAGTGATATAACGAAAGTTCTATTCAAAGCAAAGAATAGTTCTAATGCAACTGTAAAAGTTGAATATTCAGACGATAATGGAACAAGTTGGAAGAATCTTCAAACAATAATATTATCGACAACCGCAGCAGAATACACCTACACCCTTAATGGAGGTAATGCAGTTGCAAACGCACGAGTTAAATTTACGTTAAGTGCAACGACAGACAAAGCAGATGTAATTATTGATGATATCAAATTCTATGGGTTGAGAGATTGACCCTCAGGAGGGGGGAGATGATGATCCCCCTACCTCGAATCCCATTATATTCGTAAAAACAGGCGCTGCGGAATTCCGCAACGCCTGTTTTTTATTACCACTTTTACTCGAACGCCCAAATACGCGATTCTCGGAGAGTTAATCCTGGCTATTTTTCAGGTATGAAAGAGGTGAAGGTGCTGTTATTGAAAAATATAACAATGCGTTCTATTGATTTTCCGCTACTATCGGGATTGATCGCTTCCGGAAATTTGCGGCTTTCTGCGGTTGCCGCCATGGCGTTGTGGCTTTCTCCGGTGCCGGTATAGCGTGTCGTCTCATTATTAGCCATGTTTACAGGCTGTTGTGCTTGGTTAACATATCCGGCAGCGTTTGACGTAGACCCGGACGTGGTTGTTCCCGTCGCAGCGCCTGTACTATCGTTAGCAGGTGTTTCAGCCTTATTATGTGTAATATAGGTATCTCCTCCAAACTCTACCCCTAAGAACGGCAACGATCCTGCGGGCGTAAAGGTGTCTCCGACCGGCGACTCTGCCGGAGTGGATGTCGACCTGCCGGTCGTTATATTTCCATCCGCCGGCCTGCTGGGCGTTGCGTCCCCATGCCTGTCCAATTCCGTTGCCCGCGCGTCGCCAGTTTCCGGCAACCTCCCGGTTTCGGCCGCCTGCCCCGAGGCGACGTTTACCTGCGCCGGCGGGGTAGCGCCTTGCGGCTGGCGATACATAGGGCCGCTGCCGACGATCAGCCAATCTGGATTGAGGCGGGGAAAGCGCTGTATGATTTTATAGATAAACTCATACCCCGGCTTATTCCTTCCGGCCATAAGATGAGAGACGCTCGACGCGGGAATATCCATAATCTCTGCAAACCTGCTCGGCGTAAGACCCTCGTTTTTGATGAATTTTACAAGCCTGTCCTTCATTTCAGTAATTTTTACAAATATAAACAAAAAAATCTACAAACATCAATGCGGATTCACAATAGGACAACAAATAGTTTAAGATATGTTTGATTACAAATGTAAAACAAGACAACGACACATAAAACCCAATGAAGCCATATTTAATGCACATCAATCACAAGTTAATATATTTATCATAATGCACTGGTAATTAATGATAATGATAAATAAAACACAGCGAATTTCGATTATGAGCTATTAGTTAGCCGATATAGTCACTGTCCGTATATAAATAATAAATAAATATAGTTGATCTAAGTACCTGATTGTCATATGTATGCATGCAAGTGTTTAATAACTAAACGCAGTAATATATTTGATATGTGGATACCCTGATAGGCTCTTGGTTAACATTTGTTAACTAAACGGAATACTGATAATAGATGACAGCTTGATTACGAATGTAAACGAAGACGGTATGATATTATTACAGTTCATTTACAAAAGTAAAATTACAATATTAAAAAAAAGAGTGCGGTCAGAAAATCCCCGCTCTACCCTATCCCCGACAACTGCCACTGCGTTGATTTGTTTTTAAACGCCTTAATTATGTTAAATAGAGATAATTGTCGGTAACTTGCTTATTAATAGTGAAATAAATACGCCCGCAAGCGTAATGCGCGGGCGTATCCGTGAGCCATTATGGCGTATTTGGGGTTGATTTTGGTGGTTGTAGGTGCACTTAGCGCCAACGAGGCTTAGAAAGCTATTTTATCCCGTATTTCGATAAACTCCTCTCCTGTCAATTTGAGTTTTTCTCGATGGAAATTAGCATCGTTTTCGCTATTTATCGGAATAAGGTGTATGTGTGCATGCGGCACCTCGAGGCCTAAAACGGCCATCGCTACCCTATTGCACGGTATGGATCGTTTTATGTGGCGGGCCACTTCTTTGGCAAATACCGTCATTCCGGCCAGCGTGGCGTCGTCCAGATCGAAAATATAATCAACCTCCATCTTTGGAACTACAAGCGTATGTCCCTTGGTGAGCGGATTTATGTCGAGAAATGCGAAATATCGGTCGTTTTCAGCTATTTTATAGCACGGTATCTCGCCATTTATTATACGTGTGAAAATGGTTGCCATGGCTTGATCGGTTAAAATTCCGTAAATTTTGGTTTCAGTATCTCCGAATAGATCACTGCTTTGCGCAGGTCGAAGCCAGGCAGTATATCGTCTTGTATTTCGGGATGTTCCAATTGTTGGTTTTTTATATGTTGCCGCTGTGTGTGGCCTGCGTCTTTTGTCGATCGTCCGCCCTCGGCGTAGCTCTCTTCCTGGTATTTTATGGATGTTTGAGGTACGGAGAGCCGGCCGGACAAAACCGCCGCGTCTTTCGTAGACCGTCCGCCCTCGGCGTAGGACTCTTCCCTGTGCATTGCATGGCGCGCCGGCGTAGGAATGGCGGGTTCAGGAAGAGGCATCGCCACAGGCTCAGGGGCCGGACTACCCCATCCCCGGCCAAAGACAGTATCTTCCTTTTCCGATTCCTGCGTCTCTTCCGCCCAATCCCATGCAGGCTTACCTGCCGACTTTTCGGCTTTAGCCTTGTTCTTCTTGACAATACTGCCCACGAGCGACAAAACGACCAGCGCCCCGTAGACCACAATTTCCCATGAATCTTCCATTTCTGTGCGGGATTATATCTTGCGTTTCACTTTTTCCATTCCCCTTACGCCGTTAAGTTTGCGTATTATGGCGTTAAGGTCTTCCGTATTATGGACATACAGGCTTATCGTTCCTTCGAATATTCCGTCGTGGCTTTGTATGTGCAACTCGCGGATGTTTATGTGGAACTCGCCCGAGATTATTTCCGATACGTCCATCAACACCCCTTGGCGGTCTATGCCGCGAAGCTCTATGACGGCCAGGAAAGATTTGACCTTATAACTCGACCATTTGACCGACGTTATGTTGTCGCCATGTTGCGCCGCCAGCCGCATAAGTTCTTCGCACGAACTTTTGTGAACAATAACGCGCTTATTATCAACGTCTTTGTAACCTACTACTGCATCGCCTGGAATGGGGTTACAGCATTCGGCTATTTCGAATTGCAGGCCGTTAGGCGCATTTTCTTTTACTACATATTGTTTCCGCTTCTCGTCGCCACCGAATATACGGAATGGGTTTGATAGTTGCAATGTCCATAATTTCAGGACTTTGTTCGCGGCATTTTCGCGGAGTATCTTCTCCACTCCATCCAGTTTGATGATTTCGGCTCCCAGATTGCTGTAAAATTCGTCTTTAGACGAGCATTCGTAGGCAGGAAGCAGCTTGCGGAAGACCCTTGCGCTCGGTTTGATGCCGAATTCGCGCATTTTCGCCTCGAAGATCTCTATTCCCCGCTCTATGTTATTCTGTTTCTCGCGTTTGAGGTAGTTTTTTATCGACTGCCTGGCCTTGGCCGTGTTTACGTGTTCGAGCCATTCCGTTTTGGGACGCGAGCTTTCCGAGGTTATTATCTCCACCTGGTCGCCGCTGTGTATCGGGGCGTAGATCGATTCTATTTTGTGGTTTATTTTAGCCCCTATGGCCTTGTGGCCCACCTTAGTGTGTATTTCGTAGGCAAAATCGAGCGCCGTAGCGCCCTGCGGCATCTTGCGCGATTCGCCTTTGGGCGTAAACACCACTATTTCGGTGGTGTATAGCGACATTTTGAAATTGTCGAGGAAGTCCACCGCATTCTCTGTGGGGCTGTTAAGCGCCTCGCGTATCTTTTTGAGCCAGCGGTCGAATTCGCCTTCATCGTCCGATATGGCCGCCTGCTTGTATTTCCAGTGCGCCGCGAACCCTCTTTCCGCAATGTCCTCCATCCGTTGCGAGCGTATCTGTACCTCGGCCCACACTCCGTCCGGTCCCATCACCGTGGCGTGCAATGCTTCGTAACCGTTGGCTTTAGGTATGTTCACCCAATCGCGTATGCGATCGGGTTTCGGCTTGTAAATGTCTGTTATTAAGGAATATATGTGCCAGCACTGGGACTTTTCAGGGATAAGCGGCGATGGCTGGAATACGATCCTTATGGCAAACAGGTCGTAAACTTCGTCGAAAGGGATCTGTTTGCGCTGCATCTTCGACCATATCGAATAGACGCTCTTTACCCGGCCGGAAATTTCGAAATCTATGCCGTTTTCACGCAATTTTTCGATTATGGGACCGTTGAATTTTTCTATGAATTTGGTACGTCCGGCCTCGGTCTGGGCCAGTTTTTCCGAAATCTCCTCGTATTGGTCCGGAAAGCGGTATTTCAGGCTTAGGTCTTCGAGTTCGGTTTTGATGGAGTATAGCCCGAGCCTGAAAGCTAACGGAGCGAACAGGTAGATGGTTTCGCTGGTGATCTTTATCTGTTTATGGACAGGCATCGACCCCAAAGTACGCATATTGTGCAGCCTGTCGGCTATCTTTATGAGTATCACCCTCACATCGTCCGAGAGGGTTAGCAGCACTTTGCGGAAATATTCGGCCTGCTCCGATGTGTCGGCGTTGAATACGCCGGCCATTTTCGTCAATCCGTCCACCATTACGGCTATTTTGGGGCCGAAGGTGGCCTCTATTTCCTCTACGGTGTAGGCCGTATCTTCCACCACGTCGTGCAACAGCGAGGCTACCACAGACTTGACGCCAAGACCGATTTCGTCGATCACTATTTTGGCCACCTCTATCGGATGGGTGATATAAGGTTCGCCCGACTTGCGCCGCACGCCTTTATGCGCCTCTTTCGCAAGGAAAAAGGCACGTTTGATAAAGTCCCAGTCCTCCTCGCTTTTGCAAATTTTATTGCAACTTTGCAGCAGGCCGTTGAAACTTTGCTCTATTATCAGCTCATCCTCCGCTTCGTAACCCATGGCGTCAGGCTTTCAGCGATTCGCGTACTTTGGTTTCGATCTCTTCCATGAGTGCGGCGTCGGTCGTCAGGAGTTCCTTTACCGCGTCCCTGCCCTGCCCCAGTTTTTTCTCGCCGTACGAGAACCACGAGCCGCTTTTCTTTATTATGCCGTTGTCTACGCCCAGGTCGATTATCTCGCCTACCCGCGATATGCCTTCGCCATACATTATGTCGAATTCTGCTTTGCGGAACGGGGCGGCAACTTTGTTTTTCACAACCTTCACCCTAACGCGGCTGCCGAGCTGCTCTTCGCCGTCCTTTATGGATCCCGTCTTGCGTATGTCTACGCGTACGCTGGCGTAAAACTTAAGGGCGTTGCCACCGGTGGTCGTTTCGGGGCTGCCGTAGATAACGCCTATCTTGTCGCGTAGCTGGTTGATGAATATACACACGGTTTTCGTTTTGCTGATGTTACCGGTGAGTTTACGCAGCGCCTGCGACATAAGCCTGGCCTGGAGTCCCATCTTCGACTCTCCCATCTCGCCCTCTATTTCGGCTTTGGGCGTAAGGGCGGCCACGGAGTCTATCACCACTATATCTATGGCGCTCGAACGGATTAGGTGGTCGGCTATTTCGAGGGCTTGCTCGCCGTCGTCGGGCTGCGATACCAGCAGGTTATCTACGTCCACCCCAAGTTTTTGGGCGTAATAGCTGTCGAAAGCGTGTTCCGCATCGATAAACGCCGCGATCCCGCCCGCTTTTTGCGCCTCGGCTATGGCGTGTATGGCCAGTGTGGTCTTTCCCGACGATTCGGGACCGAAGATCTCCACAATGCGGCCTTTGGGATAACCGCCAACACCCAGCGCCACATCGAGGTTGATCGATCCGGACGGGATAACCGCTATATCTTCATGTTCTTCGCTATTGAGTCTCATTATTGCGCCCTTGCCGAAATCCTTCTCTATTTTCTCCATTACGGCGTTGAGTACCTTCAGTTTGTCGGGGTTGACAGCTTTTTTTTCAGCCATTTCAAATTTGATATTTTATTGTTTGTACGAATCTGCTATTTGTTCGAAATGGCGGTTTGTGTCCACCTTGTCGAATATCTTCTCTATTGTGCCGTTTTCGTCTATTACGAATGTGGTCCGCAATATGCCCATATAGGTGCGTCCCATGAATTTTTTCTCGCCCCACACGCCATAACTTTCGGCTATCGCGTGGTTTGTGTCCGAAATTATCGGGAAGTTGAGTTTTTGTTTCTCGGCAAAACCTTTGTGGGATTTTTCCGAGTCGGGGCTTACGCCCACTATCGCGAAGCCCATCCGCTCCAGCTCGCGCTTTCCATCCCTCAGGCTGCATGCCTCGGCTGTGCAACCGGGGGTGTTGTCCTTGGGGTAGAAATAGAGTATTATCTTGCTGCCTTTCAATGCTTCGAGCGACACGATACCTCCATCTTGGTCGTGTCCTTCAAATGCGGGAGCCTTATCTCCGGGCGATAGTTTTGCCATATGTTTTTCGAGAAGGAAAATCTTTCGTAAAGGTATATTATTTTTAACGAGTTTCAAAATACGGATAAAAAACAGGGGACGCATTATAGGCGTCCCCTGTTTTGCGATTCCGCTGCAGGCGTTACAGTCCGCTTTCTTTTATAAGAGCGTCTATTTTATTCAGGAGTTTATCGGAGCCAGATACCAGCGGCAACCTAACCGAGTTATGTATAAGTCCTTTGACCGTGAGGGCGGTTTTGATGCCCACGGGATTGCCTTCTTCGAAGAGCGCGTCGATAACTTCCAGCATTTGCATGTTCAGTGCTGCCGCACTCGTTACGTCGCCCGAGGCTATCGCCCTGACCATCTGCGCAACCTGTGCGGGAAATGCGTTGGCGGCTACGGAAATAACTCCATCTCCGCCCATCGCGCCGAGTGCCAGCGCCATTCCGTCGTCGCCCGATATCACCCTGAATCCTTCCGGACGTCCCTTGAGAAGATGGGCCATCTGGTTTATCGATCCGCACGCCTCTTTGATGCCCATTATATTGCGTACTTCTCGGGCCAGCTTCAGCGACGTCTCGGCTGTCATGTTAACCCCCGTGCGCGACGGCACGTTATAAAGGATTATGGGACGCGGAGCTTCTATGGCGAGGCAGCGGTAATGGTCGAAAAGCCCTGCCTGCGAAGGTTTATTATAATATGGGGTCACGCTCAAGATGGCGTCCACCCCATTCATGTCGTAGCGAGAAAAGGCCTGCGCCGTTTCTGCCGTGCTGTTGCCGCCTATGCCCAGGACGAGAGGTAACGTTTTGACATTATTGGCTTTGATGCATTCGAGTACTTCGCGTTTTTCGTCCTGTGACAACGTAGGCGTCTCAGCCGTCGTGCCGAGCGCCACAAGATAATCCACTCCTCCATCCGAAACGTAGCGTACCAACCGCCCCAGCGCCTCGAAATCTATTTTGCCCGAAGCGTCGAACGGCGTCACCAGTGCTACGCCCGTACCCTGGATGTTATTTTTCATACAAATTGTCTTATTTTTCTACAAAGGTAATATGATTTCTAAAATAACGTGCCTTGTATTGGATTATTTTTTATCTCTTCCCCTGCATTGTTTTCGCCTGTCATGGCCTCGAAATCGGCTTCCGATATTATTTTGACGCCCTCTTTCTCTGCTTTAGACAGTTTTGCCGGCCCCATATTCGCCCCAGCCAGAAGATAATCGGTGTTGGACGATACTGCGGCGAGGTTTTTCCCTCCGTGGTCTTCTATGAGTTGTTTCAACTGGTCGCGGCTGTGGCGCTCGAATGTGCCGGATATGACGAACGTAAGCCCGTCGAGCCTGCGCGACGCCGCTTCGCGTCTCTTTCCTTCGAATTGTATGCCCGCAGAGCGGAGGCGGCCTATGATGGCTCTGTTCTCCGCGTCGGACAGGTAATCGGCTATGCTTTCAGCTATACGGTCCCCCACCTCTTCCGTTTCCAGCAACTCTTCGCGCGAGGCGAACATTATTGCGTCCAGGCTGCCGAAATGCGTCGCCAGGTGTTTGGCGGTGGTTTCGCCCACGAAACGTATGCCCAGGGCGAAAAGTACCCTGGCGAAAGCTACTCCGGCAGAATTGCGTATACTCTCTACTATGTTGCCCGCAGATTTCTGCCCCAGGCGCGGCAGTCCCGCGAGCGTTTCCGTCTTCAGGTCGTAGAGGTCGGCTATGTTTTTTACCAGACCTGAGTTGAATAGCAGGGCGATAGTTTCTTCGCCGAGACTCTCTATATCCATTGCGCGCCTCGATACGAAATGGATGATGCGTCCAAGTATTTGCGGCGGGCAGTGGCTCTGGTTGGGGCAGTAGTGCTTGGCCTCGCCCGGATAACGCACCAAAGGCGTCCCGCACTCGGGGCAACGGTCTATATATTCGAACGGCTTGCTGCCGGCGCTGCGTTCAGACAGTTCTACTCCGGTGATCTTAGGGATTATCTCGCCGCCTTTTTCCACATAGACCATATCGCCCGGACGTATGTCCAGAAGAGCTATCTGGTCTGCATTATGCAGTGAGGCGCGTTTTACGGTGGTTCCGGCCAGTAATACCGGCTCGAGGTTGGCCACGGGCGTCACGGCTCCGGTGCGGCCCACCTGAAAGTCTACCGACACAAGCCTGGTAAGGGCCTGCTCTGCCTTGAATTTGTAAGCTACCGCCCAGCGAGGCGCTTTGGCGGTGGAACCCAATTGTTCCTGCATGGCGAAACTGTTTACCTTCACAACCACGCCGTCGGTATCGTATGGCAGGCCGTTACGTAAAATATCCGTCTCTTCTATGTAGCTGGCTATCTCTTCGGCGGTGCGGCACAGGCGCATCTTATCCGATATTTTAAATCCCCATTTGCGCGCCCGCTCCAGGCTTTCCCAATGGGTTTTGAATCCAAGGTTCTCGCCCGACACGTAGTACATGAAACAATCCAATCCCCTGCGCGCCACTATGGCCGAACTTTGCTGTTTTAACGTTCCTGCGGCGGCGTTGCGCGGATTGGCGAAAAGTTGCTCGCCCGCGGCCGCCCGCTCGGCATTGAGGCGGTTGAAAGAGGCCCGGGGCATGAATATCTCGCCCCGCATCTCGAAATGGGCGGGATATCCGTTTCCGACCAACTCCAGCGGGACGGTGCGGATGGTGCGGACGTTGGCGGTTACGTCGTCGCCTCGCTCGCCGTCGCCGCGCGTGACGGCTTTGGTCAGCCGGCCGTTCTCGTATGTCAGGCTTATTGCCGTGCCGTCGAATTTCAGCTCGCAAACATATTCGGCCCCGCCAGTTTCGCGTTCCACCCTGGCGCAGAAGTCGAGCAGCTCCTCCATGGAGTAGGTATTCGACAGGGAAAGCATCGGATAGCGGTGCGTTACGCTGCGGAATTCGCCCGTCAGGTCGCTGCCTACCCTTTGCGTCGGCGAATTTGGGTCGAAATCTTCCGGGTGTTTCTCTTCCAGTTCCTGCAGTTCGCGCAACAGCATGTCGTAATCATGGTCGCTGATCTTCGGAGAATTGATTATGTAGTACAGGTAGTTGTGTTCGTTAAGCTCTTTGCGCAACTCGGCGATCCTTTTATTCATCGCGGAATAATATTTGAAAAGCTAAAGGTAGCCAAATTGTATGTAAAGGCGCAAAAATGATTCAAAAAACATATCTATTGTTGATAAAAAGTGGGCCGTCCGACTTTGGTTTATGCAAATTTTGCGTATAATTGCACAAATTTTTAAAAGCAGACTCAGAGAGATTGGTATGGCAAACGAGACGGTTCAGAAGAAAAGATTGGTAGTAAGCTATCATAATTTGCCCGCAGAACTTCAGGATGAACTGAAGAAGCAATATCCCCACGGTTTTACAGATCACATGATAAGGATCGATAAAGGTCCGGGTGATTTTTTCTACGCAGTAGTGCTTGAGACGGAGGAAGTTAAATACCTGGTGAAAGTAGACGTGAAAATTGACGACAAGGTAGAGGAGGAAGAGGATAAGGAGTACTACGACGAGGAGATAAAAGGCGCCGAAGAGATCATAGACGGCGCCGAAGAGAGCGACGAATAGCCGCGGTTTTCCGTAAGTAAAAATAAACGGTATGGAATATGCATTATTCCATACCGTTCTATTTTTAACTATATCGCTTTATGATGCAAGACAACGTTTCGAAAAGCTACACCAACGGAGAGATAACCGTCTATTGGGAGCCGCGGCTGTGCTGCCATTCGGCAGAGTGTATCAGGCTTTTACCTAACGTTTTCAGGATTGGACGCCGGCCTTGGATAGATATATCGGGCGACACCACCGTACACATAATCAATGCTGTGGAAAAATGCCCGTCCGGCGCGCTGTCATATACCTATAATCGGCCCGCGCGATTGTGAGTCCCTCGTATAAAACAAAGACTCGGAATAATCACCGTTTAATAAACTGTCAGGCTGTATTTATCGCACTAATTTTTAGGCAAACCCTGAGCCTGAAAAAGAAGCCGTTCCGAGAACGACTTCTTTATGTGCAAAAACAAACCGGGCCTTTGAGAAGGCCCGGTTTATTTTATTCAGGAAACATGAATGTTTAGTTATTGGCTTCGTATACCAAATCTTCAATGGGGTCTATGGCTCTGAAATCCTTGATTGTACCATCCAGCCAATCCTGGAATGCGGGATAAGCGCCGGAAATGTGCTGGAATTCTACCGGGTAGCTGAATTTGTCATAAGCAGGTGAATTGCCCCTGTATTGGATATAAGGTACCGCCAAACCGTATGGGGTGCCGAATTTGCTTACGTAGCTGGCCCAGTCGTTGCTCTTGTGGATTCCGCTGACGGCATATATCTTTTCGCCGCCCGCTTTGATGAACCACCTCAGGCAGGTGGTAAAATCGAAAGTAGGATCCCATAATAAAGAATAACGTACACTATATGAATCGTAATCCTTCATCGCGGAACCTTGTTGCGTATTCAAAAAATCCCCGTCGCCACCGAACAGCGTGGTTCGGCAATTTTCGGCGATAGTGAACGATCCGTCTGCATTGACGGGTACTGTTTGATTCAGGGTATATACTGTCCTCGGTACATCGTCCAGGTACAAGCCTATATCCATGGTCGAACCCAGGGCTATAGGAATGACTTCCAGGTCGAGATACGTATACCGGGGACCTAAACCGGCATGGGCGTTAACTTTAACCACAAGGTCGTTGTAGTCATGGTCGCCGCTCTCGCGGCTGTCTTCGAACGCAAGGTAATAACTGTAATAGTTCACCCCCACCTCGGCGTATCGGGGCAAATCCGCCACCGGCACGTATGATATGTTAAGGTTGGCCATCGCGGCTTTCTGTATGATTACGGGAATACCGCTGGCCGCTATCGTGTCCGTGCCGTCCATGGCTACCGTAACAAAACCTTCTTTTATCGGTAACTTGTAGGACTCCATCATCGCGAAACGGTTCGGATTGACCCTGTCGTTCGGATTGACCCTGTCGTTCGGATTTTTTATATCGTTTTTCAGACAACCTTGCATCAGCAATAATGCGCCGACAATAACTATAGAACCTCTCATAAATTTAACTATTTAAATGATTGGCGCAAAGGTAAAAAAAACAAATATAAATAGGGCTTGTCTAAAAAAATTGTTATAAAAATTTAATCATCGGCGCAATAGAAGCGATATAAATCATTGTTTCATAGGGTTCGACCGATTTTTCGTAATCTTTCGCCACCCTCCTGAACTCGCTGGACCATGCAAATGAACGCTCTGCGAACCAGCGCTTTGGCAAAGGTTTGAATTCGGTCGCCTGGTCCGTAAAAATTACCGGACGGGAGAGATGGTCCATCTCTCCCGTCCGGTAATTTTGTTAATTACGGTACTCTTTTCCCGCTATTTCAGCCCCAGTATCTTCTCGAAATCGAAGTCCTCCGGGGTTGCGACGAATTTTTTGGCGGCTTCGTAGTCAGCCGGAGTGATATAGCATAGTATATTCTGTACCACTGCTTTGTATCGGTCGCCATTGATGTCTACCAGGCGGGGCGGAATTTTGCCAGTTTTGGGATCTTGCAGATCTTTGAGGTAGATCTGGCCGATCTGGCCTGCTGGGTCGGCCGTAACTATACAACCCGTTTTGCCCTCCTTGAAGAGTTTGTATACGCCCATGCCTAATTGCGAGCAGTAGACTATGTCGAAAGCCACAGGCGTTTGGCAGCGGATCTCGTAGCCCACCTCTACGGGGCGCGATTTAACCTTGATACCCAGCTCTTTGAGCTTTTTCTCAAGCATTTCGTTGAAGATGTGCGCTTTCGATACCTTGCCGAGTTCGGGGTGGCCGTGGTCGTCGTAAGAGAACTGGATGCCGGTGCGTTTGATCTCCTCGTCGCTCAGCTCGTGGAACACGCCCTCGGAGATTATGGCCGCGCCGTAGTCCATGCCCATGATCTTGCGTTTGATGATGGACGAAACCACCAGGCCTACTATCTTATCCACGGTGATCTCGGTTTTGTAGAACATCTCGGGGATAACGATCATAGGATAGTGGCATGCCGTGCCGATACCGAAAGCCAGGTGACCGGCGGAGCGGCCCATGGCGGCCAACACGAACCAGTTGCCGCTGGTGCGGGCGTCGACGTAAACGGCGCGTCCTATCGTTGCGCCCTTGTCTGCGGCCGACTCATAGCCGAACGTGGGTGAACCCGACGGCAAGGGAAGGTCATTATCTATGGTTTTGGGAACGTGGATGTTGGCGATGGGGTATTTTTTCTCCTCAAGGAAACGGGCTATGCGGTTAGCCGTCGAAGCGGTGTCGTCGCCGCCCACCGTTACCAGAAGCTTTACGTTCTGGCTGGTGAAGAATTCGAGGTTGAAATCTTCGGCGAAATTTTTATCGGTGGGTTTGAAACGGCTCATTTGCAGGTATGAACCGCCGCGGTTGAAGATATCGTCAGCAAGGGTGAAATCTATCTCCACCGTGCGGGGGTTTTTGTTGAAAAGGCCCGAATAGCCTTCGTGCAGGCCGATAACCCTGTAGCCCTGTTTGAGGAACGTTTTGGCCACGCTGCCTACTACGGCGTTCATGCCTGGCGCTGGGCCGCCTCCGGTGAGGATTGCAATTGCGTCTTTCATTTCTTTAAGTTTTTATATGTTAGAGTAATATATGCGTAGCATAATGTCGCATGGAAGCTTAAAAAGCATTGACCTCTTTTGGCCGAGCAAAGATAGAATTATTTTTGAAATTATTTTAATAACATATCCGCTTTAGGCGACTCGCCGGAAACTATTTTTTCAGTTTCGACATAAAACGTCCGGTATCCACTACCGTCCTCGTATGCGTCCCGCGACCTATTTCGCCCTCACTGTCCGACGCCACGACGTCGAAGGTGAGAGTCCGTCCGTCTATACCCGTAAGCGTGGCTGTCGCGGAGACCTCGCGGCCTATGCCCGTAGCCCGCGTATGGACTATGTTTACCGCGATGCCGACAGTGGTGGAACCCTCCGGCAGGTTTTCCGCCACGGCATGTCGCGCGGCGTTCTCCATCAGCGCCACCATCGCCGGGGTGGCGAACACCTCTACCCCGCCCGACCCGTAGGCCTGGGCCGTGTTGCGGTCGGTCACGGTTGTCGCGGCCGTGTATTGCAATCCTGTTTCAAGCATATTTAACTGAGTTTTTCGGCCATCGCTTTGCAAAGCGCATCGCAGGCTGCATATTTTTCCGCCGTGGGGCGGCCGTGTATCTCTACTGCGTCGCAAACCTGTTCCCACCCGATCTCCTGGGCGAAATTCTGGAGGTTGCGTACTCCTCCGCCGTTCCAGCTATACGATCCGAATATGGCCAACGCCTTGTTTTTTACGTCCATGTGGATAAGGTCGCGACACAAGTTCTCCATCAGCGGAAACATCTGGCTGTTGTAGGCGCAACTGCCTAAGATTACGCCCTTGTATTTCCATATGTCGTTGATAAGATATGAGATATGAGTTTTGGATACGTCATGCACCACAACTTCACCCACTCCTGCGTCGCACAGTCCCATGGCTATATGGTCGGCCATGCGGGCGGTGTTGTTGTACATCGACGCGTATATAACTACGGCTCCAGGCTCGGCCTCGTAACGGCTCCAACGATCGTACAGGCCTATCACTTTATCCGCGTTGGAGCGCCATACGGGACCGTGGAGCGAGCATATGGCCTTGACCGGCACTCCCGCCAGTTTGGCCATGGCTTTCTGCACCATGCCGCTGTATTTGCCCACTATATTCGAATAATAGCGGCGCATCTCCTCTTCATAGCGCGCCAGGGTGGACGGAGTGTCGACCACAACGCCGTTAAGAGCGCCGAAAGTGCCGAATGCGTCGCCTGAGAACAGTATCTGCTCGGTGGCCTCGTAAGTCATCATCGTCTCGGGCCAGTGAACCCAGGGGGTGAGTACAAACTTGAGTTTGCTTGCCCCCAGGTCGAGCGTATCGCCGTCCTTTACCTCCAGCAGGTTGCTGCAGTAAGCGCCGAAGTAGGCCTCCAATACCTTGAACGTGCGCGAATTGCCCACAATTTTAGCTTCAGGGTAGCGCCTTGCCACGCATTCTATCTCGCCGGCGTGGTCCAGCTCCATGTGGTTTATTATAAGGTAGTCGAGCGGACGGCCCTCAAGCAGGCTTTCTATCTTTTCTATGTACGCCCCGTCGGAGCCTATCTCCACCGTATCGATAAGCGCCGATTTCTCGTCCGCGATAAGGTAGGAGTTGTACGACACCCCCTGGGGTATGGGCCATATGTTTTCAAAGAGATGTTTGCGGCGGTCGTTTACGCCGAGCCACCACACTCTTTCTGATATTTTTACGCTGTGTTGCATCTGTTTAATATTTGGTTTTCACTACTTCTCCCACTTGGCGCGTGGCTATTTTGGGATTGGCCACCACGTTGCAGCCGTTCACGCATCCGCCTTCGCAGGCCATCACCTCCACCATGTTGCCGGGGCAGCTGGCGGCGAATCCCTTCAACTCTTTGATAGACATCTTGTCCAGTCCGTTTATAACCACCGGGCGAACGTCGGCTCCGGGGGCGAGTTTGGCTTTCACCGCGCCCATTACGCCAGCCGACACCGGATAGCCGCGGCTCATGGAATCTATTTCGGGATCGACGGCAAGGTTTTCCGCCTTGGAAACGTCTATGCCATGGGCTATCATCATCGAACCTATCTCCTCGAACGATAGCATAAGGTCGGCATTGGGATCGCAGAACGTTTCGTAACGTTTTGCAAGGCACGGCCCTACGAACACAAGCACGGCGTCGGGCCACTTGTCACGGGCTATTGCGGCCGTGTAATGCATGGGGGTGCCGGTGTCCGATACGAAGGGAAGCAACTCGGGAATGTGCTTTTTGACAGCCGTGGTGTACGACGGGCAGCACGACGTGGTCATGAACGCCTGTCCCTCCTCCATTTTGTGGGCGAATTCCCGGGCTTCTTTATGGGTAGTCACGTCGGCGCCGCGCGCCACTTCAATAACTTTGTCGAAACCCAACTGCTTGATCGCTCCGAGTATCTGGCCCAACGGAGCCTTGAATTGCCCGGCGATGGCGGGAGCCACCATCGCTACCGTCCTGCGTCCCGACCGCATAGCCGAAAAAAGATCCATTATGTGCGATTTCTCCATTACCGCACCGAATGGACACGAGACTATGCAGCGTCCGCAATAGATGCATTTGTCGTAATTTATCTGTTCGGTGCCGTCTTCGCGCTTGGTTATCGCGCCTACGGGGCATGCCTCCTCGCAAGGCACAGGTATATATATGATCGCGTGGAACGGGCAGTTCTTTTGGCATAGCCCGCAGTTGACGCACTTTTGGTGGTCGATATGGGCCTGTCCGTCGGAAAAGGTTATGGCATCTTTGTTGCAATTGGACATGCATGGACGCGCCAGACATCCCCGGCACATGTTGGTTATCTCGTAGTTGACCCTCACGCATGCGCTGCAGACGTCGTCCACTACGGTGAGCGGTTCCTTGGATATCTCCGTGCGCTCGAACGAGCGGCGGACGTACTCGCCCAGCGGCGTAAGCTCGTCCTGCTCGTCACGTATATTGAAGCCCAGCAGGGCCATCACTTTGTAACGTAGCATGGCTCGGTCTTTATAGACGCAACAGCGCGAGAATTCGCCGTTTTTCGGCCTCATTTCAAGCGGTATGCGATCTACCTTGAGTTCCAGCTCTCCCTGCCTGAACAGTTTCGTGAGCCGCGTGAGAATCTCGCGGCGTATCAGCACTGCATTATTTACCGCCATTTACGATCTCTTTTATGGTGTCTGCTATTTTCTGGATGTTGGCGCGGCGCACCACCGTATCGCCCACCATTACGTAAGGGGCTTCGGACGATTCCTCCCTGTTGCATAGGTCGAGGCAGGGGCTGCCTTGTATCTCTATCATTTCGAGCAACTCTGCCGGCAGCGATTCGTCAAGGAGTTGAAGTTCTGCGCCGCCCATTACGTAGCACAGGGTTCCGGTGCAGATCTTTACGGGTATTTTTTTCATTTTTATATGTATTTTATCGTCACGTCTTTCATAAATTTCGTTTCGAGCAGCGCTCCCAGACCTTTTATAAGGTTGCGGCGCAGTTCGAGTTCCACGGGCAGATTCGGATCCTGGTGTACCGGATTTATCCGCGTACCTACCTCGAACTCTATAACGTCGTGGCCCAACAGCATTCTGGCCACGACGCCGTCGGTGCCTTTCTGCGTTACGTCGTTACCTGCAAGGTTCTCTAACAGGCTTTTTACCTTGCTGAGCGTCAGCACCCCCTCTGTTATCAATTCCACTCCGTCCATCGACGATGTGGGCGGCAGCCCTGCCGGGTCGCGTCCAAGGTCCATGGTTATAGGCCTGCCCAACTCGCGCGAGACTATCTGCGCCGTGGTGCCGCCGCAAATAAGCACCGTGCCGTCGTAACGCGCCACCATGTCGGCAAGGATAGCGTCTTTGCTCTCTTTATACGGAGGCCCCGTACATATCAGTATGCGGCGCGGGCGGCGAAAATAAACCACCGCGCAGCTCATGTCGTGTTTGGGGGCGAACATGTCGTTCATCTCTGCGCGCGCAATGACCTCCCTCGAGAGGTCATAAGCCGAAATTCCCGGCGATTGCCCGGCTTTGGCGGCGCAAAACGACGCCACCCCGCTCTCCGCCCAACCTTCCGGCAGGCGGCTGGTCATCGCGCCTGAGTCGGCCACTCCGTCCGAGAAGAGGATTATGCGGTCTTCCAACTCGGCTTTAAAGCGGCTTACGCCTATTTTTTCGTCGCCTGACACACCGGCCTTGTCGCGTTTTACTTTCTCTATTTTCCCTCCCCTGAGAAGGATGTATGGCGGGTTGCCGCACTCTACGGCCGATACCTCCCCGTCCTGGTGTATGTCGAGCAGGGTAAAGGTGGCCGACGCCCCCGCTTCTCCGCCTGAAAAGGTACGCATGATGACTTCGGCCGCATGTGCCGCCGGAATGTCGGCCATGGCGTAATTCAGCGCCATCGACGAGATGACCCCGGCGGTGACGTTGGCTTTGACGCCGCTGCCGGCCCCGTCCGACAGCACCGCAAGCAGGCGGTTGTTGTGGCGGCGTTGCAGGTAGACGTCGCCCGAAACCGTTTGGCCCTGCCCGCTCATGCAAGCGCAGTTTATCTCCACGAAGAACCTTTTCTCAGCGCTCATCTTCCTTTGAGTGAGAATCGAGTATGGAATTGAGGATAGCTTCGGTACGCGATGCGTTCTCGCCCAGCAAGTGGGCTATCTTCTGGACTGTCTCCAGGTTGTCGCGTATTACTTTTTGCGTCCGCGACACTATCTCGTCGTTGCGTACCTGCGAGAAGATCATATTGCGGCATATTACCATCGCCATCTTGTAGCGCTGTATGGAGTGTACGGAGACGGTTATGATCCGCTCGCGTATCTGCACGTCGCGCACGGTCGACTCCTGCTCGTCGCGCAACACCGATTCCACCAGCGCCTCTATCGGCGCAACTTCGCTGTATTTTATCCCCGCCAGGCCGGGGGTGGAGTCGTAAAGCATCTCCGCCTTGGTCCCCATCATGGTGGCGAAGAGCCTGTTCGCCTCAACTATCCTGCCCGATCCGCTCACTACCGCCACGCCCGACGAGAGTTTTGCCAGTAGCGTGGTAAATTTAGCCCTTAGTTCCGACTGTACGAAATGGGTACACATATCTCTGCGTACACGGTTTCTGCTCAGCGCTTTCGCGAATCTGCGGCATGTGCCGTAGCCGCAGCCGTTGCAGTTTATCTGCTCCGCTTCGTTGATTATACCGAGCGATTGCAGGGCGCGGAGCGTGTCGCCCTCGCCAACGAATTCGTTTACCGGTTCCGGGGCGGCGTCGCTCCTGCCGAACGGCACATGCGGCAGTTTATACGATTCGCCCGTCTGCATGCGCTTTATGGCCGTCGTTTCGAAGGCCAGTCTCAGGTCTACAGGCGAGGCTTTGGTTATGGAGAAAGCCTTGGAACCTATGCAGCCGCCGGGGCAGGCCATCAGGTCGAGGTAGACGGCCATATCTCCGGGCGACGGGGCCGTGGCAAGCGAGCCGGCCAGCGCGCCCATGGAAGAGGCAGTCATGCCGATCATGCCGTGCTTTTCGAACTCCGCGCGGAATTCCCTTTGCGCACCCCATCCGGTCAATTGGTAACCTGTGGCTTTTTTGGCCGTGAAAGGCTCGAATTGGTAGCCGGCCCCTCCGGGAATGCGGTCGAGGTTTATTCCCTCGTTACGCATCCATTCTTTTAACTCTCTGAACGTTAGGGATATTTCTATCAGTCCCGGGTTTTTATCGGCTTCGGCTTTCGAGGCGGCGCAGGACGATATGTGTATCACCCGGGCATCGTGTCCCCACCAGTTGCGGATCATGCGGGCGTGGGTAAGCATGGGTGTTTCCACATCGAGTAGCATAGGGGCCAGGCGGGGCTTGTATTTGCGTATATAGTCCGTAGCGGCCGGGCAGCGGGTCGATATCCCCACGCCGCGGCGCTCCTTGAGCTGGCGCGTCTCCTCGGCGAGCGTGGCCTGAGCGCCCAGGGCGCTCTCGGAAACGTGTGAGAAACCCAATAGCTTGAGCGCCTCTATGAAGCGCCCGCTATCGATACCCTCGAATTCGGCCATCCACGTAGGGGCTACCGAGGCCACCTTTGTGTTGTAATTCTTTATGAATTTGCGAGCCAGGTGTACGTCGTCCCTCAGCCGCACCGACCGTTGGTCGCACATGGCAAGGCATGCGCCGCATCCAACGCAACGCGCGGAGTCTATTGTTGCCGCCGCGCCGTGCAACGTGATGGCTTTCACCTCGCATTCGCGTACGCAGCGATAACAATTCCCGCAGTTCTCACGTTCTATGTAGAGGCTCTCGGATTCGCTCATTTGTTGCCGTACGGTGCAAGGATATTTTATTTTTTTATAGCTTTGCAAAGGTAATTATTTTATGATAAAAAAACTCATACTTGCCGCCTTTGCCGTAATGGTTTTGGCGCCGGCTTCCGCCCAATCGTTGCGAGGCCCGGGATATTATGGCCTGGGGGTCGAGATCATAGGCGGCGATACCCTGCTTACAGTATATATGGCGCCGGTTTTCCGCTACAAGAACGGTGCGGTGGATCGTGTGAGGAATTACGAGAAACTGGTATATAACTTGAAAAAGGTCTATCCGATAGCCAAGGAGGCCAACCGCCTGTTGCGCGAGACGGAGAAAAAAATGCTGGCCATAAAGTCCAAAAGCGAGCAAAAAGCCTATATCAAACAGATGGAAGACCAGTTGAAAAAGCAATATACCCCGGTGCTGAAAAGCATGACCTACTCGCAGGGAAAATTGCTGATAAAACTTATCGACCGCGAAACCGATCACACCTCCTACGAGCTTGTAAAGGAGTTGCGCGGCAGTTTCAGCGCTTTCTTCTGGCAGAGCGTGGCCCGTATCTTCGGGGCTAATCTTAAGGACGCCTACGACGCTGAGGGCGACGACAAGATGGTGGAACAGCTGATAATCATGATAGAGGCGGGAATGATCTGATCCCTCCGGGCGTTACGTAAGCATGGCCGCGGCGGCCACGGCGAAACCGCCGAAAAAACCCGCCGCCATCATCCACGGCGATTCCTCCTCCAGATACAGCCCGGCCGATCCGGTTGCTCCGGCCAAAAGCGCGGCGGCGCAGAACGGCAGGGCCATATCGCCGAAACCGGCGAAATCCACCAGTAACAATATCGCCAACGCTCCGCCTGCGGCGGTCATGCTTGTGGATATGCTCCAGAATATGCCGGCAATGCCTGCCAGCATGGCGCATCCGGCCCCGGCCAGCACCAGCTTACGCAGCAGGAACAGCGATATGGACGGCGGCAGCGTCTGCAGGCATACAATGTAACATACGAAAGCCAATGCGGCAGGTATGACCCTGCGCTCCCATCCGTACGTGTTTAACGATTGCCAGAACTGCATTCCCCGGAGGATGGAAACGGCGAGCAGCGGGATTACGAGCGCCACCAGGCATATAATGGACAGACAGTAAAGCCGTACGCCCGCAGGCAGGTTGTGAAGCACCGTAGGCCCGAAAAAAAGTACGGCCGCCAGATACACAGGCGCGGCGAAAGGATGCAGCAACACCCTCAGGGCGCGGGCCGGACGTTCGTATATGGAATGTCCTTCCATCTTTTTATTCGTTATATCCGAACCTGCGGAGCTGGCTCTCGCTGTTGCGCCAGTCGGCGTTTACTTTGACGTGCAGCTGCAGGAACACCTTCTTGTCAAGGAAACGTTCGAGATCTTCGCGAGCCTGCGTGCCAACCCTTTTGAGCATAGAGCCTTTATGGCCTATTATTATCCCTTTCTGGGAGTCCCTGCTTACGTATATCACGGCGCTTATCCTGTCTATGGAAGGTTCTTCGCGATATTCCTCTACGGCCACCTCTACGCTATAGGGAATCTCCTTGTCGTAGTTGAGCAGTATCTTTTCTCGTATTATTTCGGATGCGAAGAACCTTAGCGTCTTGTCGGTGAGAGTGTCCTTGGGGTAATATGCCGGACTTTCGGGTAACTCTTTTATTATAAGGTCAAAAAGGCCACCTACGTTAAAGTTCTCTTTGGCCGATACGGGTACTATGTGTGCTTGCGGTAAAATTGCCCGCCACTCTGCGGCGAGCGCCTCGAGCATTTCTGTAGATGACAGGTCTATTTTGTTTATTACCAATATGGTTTTAATTCCGCTGCGTGCTATCCGCTCGACATATTCGCTTTTTATGGCCTCTTTTTCGACCGTGTCGGTCACGTACAATAGTATGTCGGCGTCCTGCATTGCCCCACGCACGAAACCCATCATCGACTCCTGCATCTTGTAGTTGGGCTTGAGTATGCCGGGCGTGTCGGAATATACTATCTGGAAATCCTCTCCGTTGACTATGCCCATTATGCGATGGCGCGTGGTTTGGGCCTTGGAGGTTATTATCGACAGGCGCTCGCCCACCAATGCGTTCATTAGCGTCGATTTGCCTACATTGGGGTTGCCCACTATATTTACGAATCCTGATTTGTGCATCTTTTCCGTGTTTATTGCAGGAGGCAAAGATAATTTATATTTCCGAAAAGGTTGCGTGGCGGGTGTTTTTCGCTATATTTGCATACATAACGTGAGTTTCGACTAAAGTTTGTTATGGAAAATCTGACAAGCAGGATAATACGCTCCCTGATGGCCATGCTCGGCTTCTCGGCCGCGGCATGCGACCTGGCGCATACGGAAAGGTGTGAATACGGTACCCCGCAGGTTAATTTCAAGATCAAGGGACGCGTCACAGACGCCGTAAGCGGAGTTGGAATAGAGGGCATACGCATGGTTTTCCGCAACAACGATGAGAATTACGGCGATACCATCTACACCTCGGTCCAGGGTGATTACGATTATCAAAAACTGCGCGACGGATTTTATTCCGCGCAGAAATTCGAGGTACAGCTCAAAGACGTCGACGGCGCGGCCAACGGACTTTATGAAGGTCAGACCGTGCAACCGCCGCTGGAGGTCAAAGACGGCGGCTGGCAGGATACCGCCGTGAACGACAGTTTCGATATAACCATCTCCCCGGCAAATGATTAAACCCGGCCTGCGCAAGCGCCTCGGGTTGGAAATGTTCAGGCGTCTGAGGCACGACGCCGTGCAGGCGCATCGTCTCGACACCCTTTTCTGGGAGTGTACGTTGCGATGCAACCTGTCGTGCCGTCATTGCGGCAGCGATTGCCGCAATTTGCCCGCAACCGACGATATGCCTGCGGAGGATTTTCTGCGGGTTGTGGATTCCTTAACGCCGCACGTCGATCCGCACCGCACGTTTATAATATTCACCGGCGGCGAGGCCCTCATGCGTCGCGATCTCGAGGCGTGCGGCAAGGCTTTGTACGACCGTGGCTTCCCCTGGGGCGTGGTGACCAACGGCATGTTGCTGGACGCCCGCCGCCTCGATTCGCTCCTGTGTGCCGGCATGCACGCGCTTACGATTAGTCTCGACGGTTTCGAATCCGACCATAACTGGTTGCGGGGCAGCCCCAAGAGCTTTGCCCGAGCATCGGCGGCCCTGCCGTTACTGGCTGCCTCTGATGGTTTGGCGTGGGATGTGGTCACGTGCGCCACTCCGCGCAATTTCGGGCGGCTGGGCGAATTCCGGGACTTCCTTATAAGCTGCGGCGTCAGGGAGTGGCGCGTGTTCACCGTCTTTCCGTCGGGAAGGGCGGCGGGCGATGACGGACTGCGGCTGACCGACGCCCAGTTCGTCGGATTGATGGAATTTTTGAAAGACACGCGCAAAGAGGGACACATAAAGGCCAGCTATGGGTGCGAGGGTTTCCTGGGTAGCTACGAGACCGAGGTGCGCGACAAATTTTTTATGTGCAGAGCCGGAGTGTCGGTGGCCTCGGTGCTGTCGGACGGTTCCATTTCCGGGTGCGCGAGCATACGGGCCGGATTTCATCAGGGCAACATCTACCGCGACGATTTCTGGGATGTCTGGAGCAACCGTTTCGGGCGATACCGCAACCGCGAATGGTGCCGTACGGGCCTGTGCGGCTCGTGCGAAATGTTCCGGTACTGCGAAGGCGGAGGCATGCACCTGCGCGACGATAGCGGAGGAATAACGGTGTGCCATTACGAGCGCCTTGGGTCGGGCCGTTCCGAAAGATAATTTTGCTACCTTTGCGGCAAATAAATAAAAAATGGCAGGATCGAATTTTGTCGATTACGTAAAGATATTTTGCCGGTCGGGTGCGGGCGGCGCGGGTTCGGCGCATTTTCGCCGCGAGAAATTTGTGGCCTACGGCGGGCCGGACGGAGGCGACGGCGGTCGCGGAGGCGATATAATCCTGCAGGGTAATGCCCAGTACTGGACTTTGCTGCACCTTAAATACCAGCGTCATATCTTCGCCGAGAACGGCGAATCGGGATCCGGTGCCAGATGCCACGGCAAGGACGGCGCTGACATTGTCATACAGGTTCCTCTGGGTACGGTGGCCAAAGACGCCGAAACGGGCGATACGGTTTGCGAGGTGACGGCCGACGGCGAGCGCGCCGTGTTGCTGAAAGGCGGTCGCGGCGGCTTAGGCAACTGGCATTTCAGGACCGCCACCAACCAGGCTCCGCGCTATGCGCAACCTGGCGAAGGCGCTATTGAAGGCACGTTCGTCCTGGAGTTGAAGATACTGGCCGACGTTGGCCTTGTGGGTTTTCCTAATGCGGGCAAATCCACCCTGCTCTCCGTGGTGTCGGCGGCCAAGCCTGAGATCGCAGACTACCCTTTCACCACCCTCGAACCCAATTTGGGCATAGTGCAGTACCGCGATTACCGCTCGTTCGTGATGGCCGACATTCCCGGCATCATAGAGGGAGCGCACGAGGGACGCGGCATAGGCACGCGCTTTCTGAGGCATATCGAGCGCAATTCCATATTGTTGTTCATGATATCGGCGGACAGCCTCGACATAAAGGCCGATTACGAGGTGCTGATCAATGAATTGGAGCAGTACAACCCCGAATTGCTCGATAAAACGCGCATCCTGGCCATCACAAAGAGCGATATGCTCGACAAGGAGATGATGGAACAGATGTGTCCCGAGCTGCCATCCGGAATACCTTTCATATTCATATCCTCGGTAACCGGATACAACATTACGGAGCTTAAAGACATGCTTTGGAAGGCCGTAAATCCGGCGTAAGATCACGCTATGCTCCGCGTTGTTATAGTGAAGTGCCGCGCTTTTTTGCGTCGCACATCTGAACTACTAACTATTTTTCAGCCTGATCCAAGATACTCAAGCCATATCTATCATAATTGAATACACGAAACATAACCGGCGAAATCCCCGCCGGTTATGTTTCGTATAACGCGCCTTGTCGCTTCGTCAGAACTGCGCGAAGACGACATATATCGCTCCTCCTACGACGGTGTAGCCCGACTCAATCATCAGGGCCGTCAGGAAGGGTTTCCATCCATGGTATTTGAACGTCAATGCACACATCTGCCAGCCGGCTATGGCAAGGACGCCTGCAACGCCGAACCATTGGGCGAATCCGCACATGGTAAATACGACGAATCCGTAGAGAGTCCCGGTGGCGAATTGGATGATGAACGAGCGGATCATATCTCCGCCCTGCATGATTTTGTTTTTGTCGAGTAAAAATATCTTTACCCAGGTGTTAAAGAACAACAGCGAGTACCATAAAGCGCCTACCATAAAAACCGCCATCACCGAAAATGCGAACCAGATCCAGTTTATTTGGTCGACAGCCTGCGTTAGTGCATAAGATAATTCGTTGGTTGATAGTAAATTAAACATGATAGTGATATATAAAATATTATTGATCGCATATTTCATAGATTGTTGCGGCGCGACAAATATTGTAAATTTTCATAAAATGGGCAAATGTACCGTCGGCCATGCGTACCGGATAGCTGAAATGTTCCATCAGTTCGTCTTCGCGTCCGGCTCCGCCGAAACGTTCGCTGTCGGTGGTCATCACCACTTTATATTTGCCGGGCGCGGGGACCGGTATAACATAGTCGGGAATACTGCGCGTGGGGTGCCAGTTGAAGACGAAAAGCAATGTACCGTGCGAAAAAACCGCCGTTGCAGCCCCCTGGTCCATCCTTTGCCGCCATGCGTAACCGCGGCCCAGGAGATTGTATTTTTTCGCGAAGGCTATCATTTCGCTGTCGAACATTTGCAGGAAACGGTAGCGTAATTCCTTGTTTTCGGCCAGGCTCCATTGACGGCGGGCGTGGTCGTAACTCCATCCGTTGCCCTCGCGCGGGAAATCTATCCATTCGGGGTGGCCGAATTCGTTCCCCATGAAATTAAGGTAGCCCTGTCCGCCGAGCGCTATTGTGAACAGCCTTATCATTTTGTGCAACGCTATTCCCCGGTCGACGGTCACGCTTTGCGAGTGTATGTCCATGGCGGAGTACATCTCGCGATCCATCAGGCGGAAAGCTATGGTTTTGTCGCCGACCATGGCCTGGTCGTGCGATTCGGCATAGGCTATCGTCTTTACTTCGGGCAGGCGGTTGGTCATTATCTCCCACATTTCCCATATGTTCCATTGCTCGTCCGTCTGGTCTTCGAGTATCTTTATCCAGAAATCCGGAATGGCCATCCCCAGCCGGTAATCGAACCCTACTCCGCCGTCTTCGGTTTTGAAACACATTCCGGGCATGCCGCTCACGTCTTCGGCTATGGTTATCGCCCCTGGACGGAACTCGTGCGTCAGACGGTTGGCCAGCGTCATGTATGTTAGTGCGTTGCGATTGACGCCGTCGTCGAAATAGCGTTCGCGGCAATCGAAGTCCATATAGCCGTGGTTGTAATAGGCCATAGAGGTTACGCCGTCGAAACGGAAGCCGTCGAAATGGAATTCGTCGAGCCAGAATTTCACGTTGGACAGCAGAAAATGCTGCACTTCGGGCCGGCCGTAATCGAAAAGCTTCGAATCCCAGTGCGGATGGTTGCCGGCCTCGCCGGGAGGCGAGTAGAGGCCGTCGGTACCGTCGAGGCCGTTGAGTCCCTCGTTTATGTTCTTTACGTAATGCGAGTGGACGAGGTCCATTATGACACATAGTCCCATCTCGTGCGCCGTCTTTATTAGCAGTTTAAGTTCTTCGGGCGTGCCGAACCGGGACGAGGCGGCAAAGAAGTTCGAAACATGGTAGCCGAAACTGCCGTAATAAGGATGTTCGGCCACGGCCATCAGCTGCAGGGCGGTGTAGCCTGCCTTTTTTATGCGCGGCAGTATGTTTTCGATAAATTCGAGGTATGTCCCCACCCCCTTCTTTTCCTGCGCCATACCCACATGGCACTCGTATATTAGCAGCTCTCCTTCGGTCGGGAACACCGGGGCGTCGCCACCCCAGTCGAAAGGCTCGGGGTCCCAGAACTGGGCCGTGAAATCCTTCGTATCCTCGTCCTGCACAACGCGTCTTATGTGCGATGGTATGCGCTCGAGCCATCCGTTGTCGCCATGGACGAGCATCTTCAGCAGCGAGCCGTGCGTAAGGCGGCCGCCGTACTCCTCGTCGGCGAAAAATATCGACCATACCCCATCCTGGTCGCGGCGCAGGCGCAATTCGGTGCGTTGCCAGTTATTGAAATCGCCGAAAAGGTAGACGTCCTTCGCTCCGGGCAACCACTCGCGGAACCACCATCCGCGGGCCTCTTCGTCGCGCTGGAATCCGTAATGGAGGTAGCCGTTGGCGTAATCGGTTATCGATCCCGACGAGGCCTCTATCTTTGCCAGGGCGTCGAGGTAAAGGTTATGGCGGTAGATCAGTTCGCCCTCGCTCGGAGCGAGCCAGGGATCTTTTTCCACCATCGCTAATTTGGTCATGGTCGTTGGATTTTGACTCCTAAAGTTAGGAATTATTTGATAAACCGGCAAATTATCTTACATTTGTCTGAACTTAAATCCCAATTAATATGTTTAAAGGACATCCCAAAGGACTTATAGTCGCTTTTTTCACCAACATGGGAGAGCGTTTCGGCTTCTATACCATGATGGCGATCCTGGTGCTGTTCCTCCAGGCGCGCTACGGGCTTACGGAGGATGTGGCCGGCGAATATTACAGCTGGTTCTATTTCGCCATTTACGCCCTCGCCCTTATCGGCGGTATGCTTGCCGACTGGACTAAACAGTACAAAACGGTTATCTTCGCCGGGCAGGTGATCATGTTCGCCGGATATGCGCTTATAGCCATCCCCGGCATTTCGCTTGGCGCTTCCCTTGCGAGCCTTCTGATCATCGCCCTGGGCAACGGCCTTTTCAAGGGCAACCTGCAGGCCGTGGTGGGCCAGCTTTATGACGATCCCAAATATGCCTCGAAGCGCGATTCGGCTTTCATGGTGTTCTATATGGGTATCAACGTAGGCGCGTTCTTCGCACCGCACGCCGCCATGGGCGTAAGGGATTGGTGGCTGGCTTCCAACGGCCTGCTCCACGACGCCAGCCTGCCCGCGCTGTGCCACCAGATGATAAACGGCGTCCTTGCCGACACCGCGCAATTGCAGGCCCTGGCCGATAAGGCTGTCCTGAGCGGCGAGTCCGTGTCCGACCTTACTGCGTTCGCACAGCGTTATATAGACGTCTTCGCGCGCGGATACAACTGGGCTTTCGCCATCGCCGCCGGCGCCATGCTGGTTTCGCTGGCCGTTTACGTGATATTCAACAAAGCCCTTCCTAAAAACGAAAAGAAAGCCCCTGCGGCCAAAGCGTCAGACGCGGCCAAAGTGGGTTTTGCCGGCCATATGTTGCCGCTGGCGATATCGCTCGGACTTATGGCCGTTGTGGCCGTGCTGTTCCATTTCGCCGGACTGTGGCTTGCCGTACCCCAGCTCACTTTCGCCCTCGGTATGGCCGTAGGCCTGTTCGTGGCCTTCGTGACCTATATGTTCCAGATATCCACCAAGGAGGAGCGCCCCAAGATCGGTTCGTTGAGCATTGTTTTCTGTGTGGTGATATTCTTCTGGATGTCTTTCCATCAGAACGGGCTTACGCTCACGTTCTTCGCCCGCGACTATATAGCCAAGCAGGTAGATCCGTTCACCAACCTGTTCTTCAACCTCTGGTCGATCCTTTGCGTGATAACCACCATAGCCGGCGCGGTGATCGCCTTTACGCGCAACAACAAGGCGCCTCTCCGCTTTTTGGGTGCGGCGCTGACCGTGTTGGGTGGCGTGGCGTGCTGGCTGTTCATCCGCCACTGGCCTGAGTCGAATCCAATCGGTCCCGAAGTGTTCCAATCTTTCAACCCGCTCTTTATTGTGGCTCTCACACCGTTGGTTATGGGATTCTTCGCGTCGCTTGCCGGCAAGGGTAAAGAACCTTCCACTCCCAAGAAGATAGGTTTCGGTATGATAGTGGCTGCCCTTGGATTCGTTATCGTCCTGGTGGCTTCGCTCAACCTCATATCTCCCCACGAACTGGCCGGAGCGGCTGTCCCGGAAGCCTCGCGCGTTACGCCGTACTGGCTCATGTCGAGCTACCTGGTGCTTACCGTCGCCGAATTATTCCTCAGCCCCATGGGTCTTTCTTTCGTCTCCAAAGTGGCCCCGGCTCGCTTCCAGGGCCTGATGCAGGGCGGATGGCTGCTGGCCACCGCGGTAGGTAACAAGTTCCTGTTCATAGGTTCTATGATGTGGGGCCGCGTAGACCTTTATATCCTTTGGGCTATATTCGTGGTTTGCTGCCTGCTGTCGGCCGTCTTTATCTTCTCTATAATGAAAAAGCTGGAAAAAGCTACGAGCTAAACTCCGTTTTGAAATTTACATGGCCGCCGGGAATCATCCCGGCGGCTTTTTTGCGGATAATTTGTTACCTTTGGCGGCGTATGGCCACAAAACTCACATTTTTAGGGACAGGTACCTCGCAGGGAGTACCGGTAATTTCGTGCAGCTGCCGCGTATGCTCCTCTTCCGACATACATGACAAGAGGTTGCGCTCGTCCGTCCTGGTAGAACATAACGGGGTTACGGTTGTGATAGACGCCGGCCCCGACTTCCGCCAGCAAATGCTCCGCGAAGGGGTGAAATGCATAGACGGCATAATACTCACCCACGAACACAAAGACCATATAGCCGGGATAGATGACGTTAGGGCTTTCAACTACACCATGAATAGTCCGGTGGATATTTATGCCGAAAAGCGCGTACAGGATGTAGTACGCAAGGATTTCGACTACGCTTTTGCCGAAAACCCCTATCCTGGGGTACCCGAGATAAACCTTGTGACCATAGGAGACGAGCCTTTCCGCATAGGCCGGATGGAGATCGTACCGATCCGCGGACGTCATTTCCGCCTCCCGGTTCTGGGTTTCCGCATCGGCGGCATAGCTTACCTGACGGATTTCAATGCCATAGACGACAGCGAAATTGAAAAGATAAAAGGCGCGGAGGTGTTGGTGGTAAACGCTTTGAGGCGCGAACCGCATATGTCGCACTTCACGCTGGGCGAGGCGCTCGGCCTGCATGGTCGCGCGGGCGTTAAGCGTACTTACTTGACACACCTGTCGCACCAGATGGGCCTGCATGCCGAAGTGGCGGCCGAATTGCCCTGCGACGTCTTCCCCGCCTACGATGGATTGATCGTAACAAGCCAAGAGTGAAAAAGATACTGCTCATAACCCCGCCGTTGCTGCAGCCCAATGCACCCTACCCTGCCACCCCTTACCTGGCCGGGTATCTGACATCCAAGGGATTTACGGCGGCCCAGGCCGACCTTTCGACCGAATTGCTCGACGTTGTGTTTTCCGGCGGTTTTCTGCGGGAGGCGTTCGATGCATGGCAAGGGGGCGGCAGCGACAATATACGCCGCATGCATGCCTTGCGCGGAATGTATATATCGACCATAGACAGTGTTATGTCATTCCTGCGGGGCGGAGACCCTTCGCTTGCCAATCTTATCTGCCGTCCCGATTTCCTGCCCCAGGCAGCGTGGCTCGACGCTGCGGACGGACTCGAGGAGAGTTTCGGAGCGCTCGGGGTGCAGGATTGCGCCCGTTACCTCTCCACCCTTTACCTTCAGGATATCAGTGATTTTCTGCGCGAAACCGTTTCCGCGCATTTCGGTATGGTCAAATACGCGGAGAGCATTGCCCTTTCCCTGCCCGATTTCGGCGCGCTGGAGGATGAACTGGCCCTGCCGCCGAATATTATCGAATGCCGGATGACGGCGCTGCTCGACGCCTGGATGGAGCGGGAGAAGCCCGGCGTGGTAGGCTTTACCGTGCCTTTCCCCGGCAACCTGCTTTCGGCCCTGCGTTGTGCGCAACACATCAAACTCCGTTATCCCGGCGTGCTGACGGTTATGGGCGGAGGCTATCCTTCCACCGAGTTGCGCGATATGTCCGACAAACGGATATTCGCATATTTCGACTATGTGGTGCTGGACGGCGGCGAGGTCGCCCTTGAAAAGATACTTTCCGGCCTTGAGCCGGTAAACGCTTATTCCGCCGGAGGTTTTTGCGGCGGCAGGGAGGATGTTTCCCATGCGGAGTACCCGTGTCCCGATTTCGGCCCGTTGCCGCACAAACTATATTTCTCGCTTTTCGGACGCGCCAATCCCATGCACCGCCTTTGGAGCGACGGACGTTGGAATAAAATGATGCTTGCGCACGGGTGTTACTGGGGCAAATGCTCTTTTTGCGATACTTCGCTCGATTATATCTGCCGTTACGAGGCTATGCCTGCCGCGCGCATTGCCGACCATATGGAGGCTGTGGCGGCCCAAACCGGCTCGACTGGATTCCATTTCGTGGACGAGGCCGCGCCGCCGAGGCTGCTGCGCGACCTTTCGCTCGAACTTTTACGGCGCGGCCGTCGCTATTCGTGGTGGACCAACATTCGTTTCGAATCCGCTTTTACGGGCGATTTGTGCCGACTTATGGCCACCGCAGGGTGCATCGCCGTCTCCGGCGGACTTGAGGCTGCGTCAGACCGCCTTTTGGCGCTTGTCAACAAAGGGGTAAGCACGGAACAGGCCACCCTGGCCACGCGTAATTTTTTCTACGCAGGCATAATGGCGCATGCTTACCTTATGTACGGTTTGCCGGGGCAAACACTGCAGGAGAGCGTGGATTCGCTCGAGACGGTTAGACAGATGTTCCGTGCGCAACTTATAGATTCGGCGTACTGGCATCGTTACGCAATGACCATGCACAGCCCTATGGGCGCCGATCCTTCGCAATGGGGCGTGAAGCGCAAGAGTAACGCGCTCAACGCACTGGCCAACAATGAGGTGTATTTTGCCGAAAACCGCGGATACAATATCAATATTGTAGGCGACGGCTTGCGCGAGGCGTTGGATAACTACCTGGCGGGGGCCGGCCTGGAGCGTCCGGCGCATAAATGGTTTGCCTGCAAGGCTCCGGCAACGACGGTCGATCCGGGCCTGATAACCGACCACCTTATTAAACCTGACGGTTCGCGACTTTTCAATCCCCTCGCGCGGCTGGTGTGGCTCGGCGCACCCGTCTCCCGCACCGCCGAAGGCATTTCGATAGAGACGGCGTCTGAGAGCAAAGAGCTTAAATTCAGTCCGTCGGACGCTGTATTTATGCAGGATATAACGCGTATGGCCGCTGATTTGGACAGGAAACTCACCTTTGCCGAGGTAAAGGAGATATATGGTAAGAGTAACGAAAAACCATTTGCAGAGCTTTACCACTCGAAAAAGTGGGACAAGATGCGCGAATACGGTTTATTGCAAATATAATATCATGGATTTCAGAAATAAAACGGTTGTTATAACAGGGGCTTCGTCGGGTATAGGCTTGGCTCTGGCGTATGAATTCGCCTCGTGCGGCGCCAACGTGGTTATGGGTGCCCGCACAGTGGAGAAACTTGCCGAGGCGGCCGAAGCCATAGGGAGCGACAGGACTGTTTACGCCGCCACTGACGTCACTGTCGAGGCCGACTGTAAAAGGCTGATCGATATGGCAGTGGAGCGTTTCGGCGGGATAGACGCGCTTATATGCAACGCAGGCATTTCGATGAGGGCGCTTTTCGACGAGGTCGACCTGAACGTACTCCGCAGGCTTATGGATGTGAATTTCTGGGGAACGGTGAATTGCGTGAAACACGCCCTGCCATATATCCAGGCATCGCACGGCTCGATCGTGGGAGTGTCGTCCGTAGCTGGTATCCATGGCCTGCCCGGGCGCACGGGTTATTCCGCTTCTAAATTCGCGATGACGGGTTTCCTTGAGACCATACGCGTGGAGAATCTTAAAAAAGGCGTCCATGTGATGGTTGCATGTCCGGGTTTTACGGCCTCCAACGTACGTTTCGCCGCTTTGACGGCCGACGGCAGCAGCCAGGGGGAATCGCCCCGCGACGAGGGGCGCATGATGACGGCCGAAGAGGTGGCCCGCCGCATAGCCCGCGGCGTGAAATGCCGCCGCCGTACCCTGTTGATGGAATTCGATGGCCGGGCTACGACGTTTATAAAGAAATTCGCTCCAGGATTTCTCGACCGCATGTTCTATAACCATATGGCCAAGGAGCCTGATTCGCCGTTTAAATAACTATCCGGCCTGATTATGCATGGTTAACATACGATCACGCCCATCCTCGCCGATTATGCTTACAAAACAAATGCGCCCGGAATTCTCCGGGCGCATTTGCTGATAAATGTTAATTTTCGTTGCAGATGGTATAAAAATTTGTTGACAAAGGGTCTGGTTTCATCACTTCCCCAATACTCTCCTCTCTATCTCCTCCATCTGGTTTCGGAAGTGTTTGTCTGTTTCTATAAGGTTAGATATGGCTTTGCATGCATGTAGCACCGTAGCGTGGTTTTTGCCGCCGATGGCCGCCCCTATGGATGTCAACGGCGCTTTGGTGTGCTGTTTGCTCAGGTACATGGCCATTTGGCGTGCCTGGGCTATCTCTCGCGTACGCTTGGGCGAGTTGAATGTTTCGGCGTCGAGGTTAAGGTATTCGCACACAACTTTTACTATGTGGTCTATGGTTATCTCGCGACGGTTCGACTGTACGTAAACCTTCAGTATCTCTTTGGCCAACGAAGTGGTGATCTTTTTGCCGAGGAATGAGGCGTTTGCCATCAGGGCCGACAATGCACCCTCTATTTCGCGTATGTTGGCCGTGATATTCTCGGCTAGGTAGGCGACTACCTCGGGCGATATCTCCATGCCGAAGCGGGCGGCCTTGTGTTCTATTATCTTTATGCGCGTCTGGTAATCGGGCTGCCCCAATTCCGCCGGCAGGCCCCATTTAAATCGGGTCAGGAGCCTCTCTTCGATGTCTTTCAACTCTACGGGCGGCTTATCGGATGTAAGGATAAGCTGCTTGCCCGAAAGGTGCAGGTGGTTGAATATATTGAAGAACGCATTCTGCGTCTTTTCCTTAGTCTTGCCCGCTATTTCCTGTATGTCGTCTATTATCAGCACGTCCACCATTTGGTAGAAGTGTATGAAATCGTTGAGTTCGCCCTGCACTGCCGCTTTCTGGAACTGCGCCTGGAATTTATTCATCGACACGTAGAGTACCTGCGATCCGGGATGGCGTTGCTTTACTTCCATGCCTATTGCCTGCGCCACGTGTGTCTTGCCAAGCCCCGAGTTGCCATATATATATAGGGGGTTGAATGCCGTTTTCCCCGGATTCACCGCAATGGCAAGCCCTGCCGAACGCGCCAGGCGGTTGCACTCGCCTTCTACGAAAGAGTCGAACGTGTAGGCGGGATTGAGCTGCGGATCGATAACGATCTTTTTTATACCTGGAATGACGAAAGGATTCTTTATATTTGCGGTATCCGTCTGGGTGACGAATTTGCTTATCGAGGTCGTGTCTGCTTCGGCTGCCAGACCCACTGTTTGCTCCTGGCGCGGAATGGCGTAGCGCAGGCGGGTTTTAAATCCGAAGAGCTGGTGGATTATGGGCGTCAGGAACGGGATGTAGTTCTTTTCGATATGGTTCACGTAACTTTCGTTGGGAACCTTTAGCCTGAGTGTCGTTCCGTCGAAGTCGAGGGGAATGATCGGCGCAAACCACCTGTCGTATTCCTCAGGAGAGGTTTTCTCCCGGATACGCGACAAGCAGTCTTGCCATAGATCACTATGCCTTTGTGTCGAAACGATCATCTTTGCCGTTGAATTCTAAAAATTTGGTAATGCAAATGTGTACATAAAATTATTAATAAAAACGCTGTCCGCACTTGTTTATTTATTTTTTATTTATATAGATTTTCAAGCGTTTCCAGAGTCCCGGTTTTAATCGTTTGATAGTTAATATTGACAAAAAAAACACTACCTTTGCGTATAGATTTTTTCAGCATAAAGCGAAATTAACGATAAGTAAAACTTATATCATTATGGGTACGGAATTGGAAAAAATGGTTATGGAAAAAGCGCAGAAATGGCTTGATGGGAATTACGATCAAGCTACCAAAGAGCGCGTTAAGTATTTGATGGAGAATGATAAGAGTGAACTGGCCGAGAGTTTCTACCGCGACCTTGAGTTCGGTACCGGAGGATTGAGGGGGATCATGGGCGTTGGTTCGAACCGTATGAACGTATATACGGTGGGCATGGCTACGCAGGGCCTGGCGAATTACCTTAAGATAAATTTCGCGGGACAGCAGATAAAGGTGGCCATTTCGCACGACAGCCGTAACAACAGCCGTCTTTTTGCCGAGGATGTAGCCGATATTTTCGCCGCCAACGGCTTTAAGGTTTATCTTTTCGACGCGCTCCGTCCCACCCCCGAACTCAGTTTTGCCATTCGCGAGCTTGGATGCCAAAGCGGCGTGATGGTGACCGCTTCGCACAATCCCAAGGAGTATAACGGTTACAAGGCTTACTGGGCCGACGGTTCGCAGGTCACATCCCCCCATGATAAGAACATTATTGCCGAGGTTGGCAAGATAACGTCGATAGACCAGATCATGCGCGGCGGCGATAAAGCCAACATAATAGCCCTGGGCGAGGAATTCGATGAGATATACCTTAATAAGGTACACTCCCTGAGCCTGTCGCCCGAAGCGGTGAAGGAATTCGCCGATATGAAGATCGTTTACACCCCCCTGCACGGCGCAGGCGTGAGGCTCGTTCCCGCAGCCCTGAAAAAGTTCGGCTTCACCAACGTCGGCCTGGTTGCGGCCCAATGCGTTCTGGACGGGAATTTTCCGACGGTGGAGTCTCCCAATCCAGAGGAGAGGGCGACCATGTCGATGGCCATGGAACAGGGTAAGGCCGAGGGCGCGTCGATAGTGCTTGCGACCGATCCCGATTCCGACCGCATAGGCATTGCCGTAAGGGACGGGGACGGTCAGTATGTCCTGCTAAACGGCAACCAGACGTGCGTGCTGCTCACCTATTATTTGTTGAAGCGTTGGAGCGACCTGGGACGCCTGGACGGCAAGCAGTTTATAATCAAAACAATCGTCACTACCGAGATGATGGCTCGTGTGGCGGACTCTTTCGGCGTGGAGCATTATAACTGCCTCACCGGTTTCAAATACATAGCGGAGATAATACGCAACAACGAGGGTAAAAAGAAATACATAGGCGGCGGCGAAGAGAGTTTCGGTTACCTGGCCGGCGATTTCGTACGTGATAAGGACGGCGTGAGCGCCTGCGCCCTGGCCGCCGAAGCTGCGGCATGGGCTTTGAGTCAGGGAACCACGCTCTATGGCATACTGAAAGAGATGTACATCAAGTACGGCTTCTATAAGGAAGGTCTTGTTTCCGTCGTCCGCAAGGGCAAGGAGGGAGCCGACGAGATAGCCCGCATGATGCAGGATTATCGCGCTACGCCGCCAGCGTCGATATGCGGCTCACCGGTGGTGACTGTACGCGATTATCTCAAACAGCAGACGCTGGACGTCCCGTCGGGCAAGGCGACTCCGCTGGAGATCGAAAAATCCAACGTACTCCAATTCCTTACGGCCGACGGCACGATAGTTTCCGTCCGTCCTTCGGGTACCGAACCCAAGATCAAATACTATTTCGGCGTTTGCGAACCCCTTGCCTCGGTTGATAAATTCGATGAGGTTAATGCCGGACTCGACGCCAAAATACTGCGCATGAAGCAGGAGCTTAAATTGGTTTAAATGTCTAATAATAAATAGAATGCCGCCGGAATTATTCCGGCGGCATTCTTTTTAGTACGGCGTATGCGTTATTTCTTGCCCAGCAGATAGCTGTATCCGACCATTACGCTGCCCGCCCCTATCCTGTTTTGACCGTTCTCGGCGTTCTTCTGCAGTTTGATAAAGCCATAGTTGCCTCCGCCTTCAAGGAAGACGCTGTGGCGGCGATTGAATGTATAACTGACGCCTGCCGCGCCGATGAAGCCGAAATTAAACTTGTGCAGATCGTCGTATATGTCTTGGGTCCCGCCGAAATTCGTGGGCAAGCCCAGCGTGCTGGTTATTCCGGATAAGAAGTTGCCCAGCGCCTGGGCTGCTACCGGGTCGGTCACGCCGGCTGCGGCGCCGGAGAGTGCCGGCAAAACGTTGTTCTGGAACGCCTGGCCCAGGGTTGCAGTATGCGCTTTATCTGTGAATACCATGCTGCTTCCGCTCATTTCCCGCTCGGCATTGAACAGGTATGATACGAACAATCCCGCCTGTACGTACACTCTCCACGGAGATGTCTGCGAGAAATTCCATCCGAATTTAGCCTGCACGGGCAACATCAGGTAATCGAAGCGGGTGACGCTTTCATAGTCGGCGTAAAGGTATTTTGGCATCTGGCCGGCCATTCCGGCGAAAGCCGTATTCATCGCTTGTCCGAAAGCGGTCAATTGCGCCGCGCCGGTAGGGCTTACCTGCGCCACATTGCTTACCATCCCGGCGAATCCGGTTTCTATACCGCCGGTGAATCCTGCCAGATATTTACTTGACGGCATAGCCTGGTTGCCATTTTTCTTGCCTCCCTGGCCGCTATACTCGAGACCTGCCTGCAGAGAGAATGTTTCGGTGAATTTTATTTCGGCGAAAGCTCCGGCGCCCCACGCCAGGCGTGAAGAGTAACCTTCGCTCAATTCTGTTTGTGTACCTCCTGCGGTTATGTTGGGAATGTTAAGGCCACCCTTTACCCCGATTGCAACCTGTTGCGCTGCCGCACCCGAAGCCATAAGGCATAATGCGCTGCCGATCAATAAATACGTAATTTTCATCTCATTTAATTTTAGTGCGTTTGCAGTTACAAATAAATGAAAACTTTCGGAACAAAAAACCTGCCACTGTGATTTACAGTGGTATTTTTTGAAGAAAGGAGGAATGCTATCTGACTCTTATAAGGTTAAGGCCGTCGCGAATCGGCAGGATAATATTTTCGAGCCTGGCGTCGGAAACCACCATCTGGTTAAACTCTTTTATGGCGGCTGTATGGCGGTCCGAGGCTTCTGTAGCCACTTTGCCGTACCACAATATATTGTCGGCTATGATTATGCTGCCGCTTCTCACCATGCCCATCGCCATGCGCAGGTAATCCGGATATTCGCGTTTGTCGCCGTCGATGAACACCATGTCGTAGATATGCCCCAGGCGCGGGGCTACGTCGAGGGCCGAACCTGTGTACAGGTTTATCTTACCGCCGTGCGGGCTGCGGTTGAAGAAGCTGCGGGCCAGAGTTTCAAGCTCGTCGTCCACCTCTATGGTGTCTATCTGCCCGCCGTCGTCGAGTCCGGCGGCCATACACAGCGCCGAATAGCCTGTGAAAGTACCTATCTCGAGGATCCTGCGCGGACGCAGCATCCGAACCGCCATCTCCAGCAGCCTGCCCTGCAAGTGTCCGGATATCATGCGGGGCTGTACCGCGCGCAGGTGGGTTTGGCGCTGCAGTTCTTCCATCAGCTGGTCCTCGGGGGTGGAATTCGCCGTGATGTAAGCCTCTATGTCGTTGTTTGTCAGAAAGTCGTCCATCATTTACCTGTATATCAACGTCGACATGTCGCGGAAGGCCTCGTTGGCCCTATCCATTATCTCCTCAGCGGTGACGGCCGATATCTTTTTGTAGAATTCTTCGGGACTTTCCACCTTATTATATAGCAGGAAACTTTTTCCCGCGCTTAGCATGCATCCTTCGTTGCCTTCCATGGAAATGGAAACCTGCCCGATAAGTTGTCTTTTTGCCATGGAGAGTTTGCGATCGGTGAGGCGTATCGTTCTCAGCTTTTCCAGCTCCCTGCCGATTATCTCCATACATTCGTCCGTGCGCTCTTTGTCCGAGCTGAAATATATGGTAGCCAGGCCGGTGTCGCTGAAATGGGTGTTGCCGGCCTCGATATTGTACGTCAGTCCATTCTTCTCCCTGAGCGCTATGTTCAGTATCGAATTGGCGGCAGGGCCTCCCAGTATGTTGGTGAGCAGCGAAAAGCTTATGCGGCGCGGGTCGTAGGCGTCCATCGTACGGACGCCTATTATGCAATGGGCCTGGTGGGTGTTGCGCCTGATAGTCTTGCCGAAACTTCCTTGCGGCTCGGGGGCCATGCGGCCGAAATCGCGTACCGGCGGCCTGGCTTCGCCCAGGTAGCGCGCAGCCGTATCGCGGAAACGCCGTTCGGTAGCCGGGCCTACGGACGAGAAAACCATATGGTCGGCGTTATATGTACGCGCCACGAACGCAGCTATGTCGCGGCCCGTATAACGCCCTACCCTCGCCTTGGTTCCCAGTATGTTGTGTCCCAGCGGCGAACCTGCGAATATCATATCTTCGAATTCGTCCCATATATTATCCTGCGGCGAATCTTTGTAGGAGTTTATCTCGTCCAGTATCACCGCCCGCTCCGTTTCCATCTCCTTCTCGGGGAATGTGGAGTTGAAGGCCACGTCGGCGATCAGCTCCGCTGCGGCGGCGAAATCTTCGCGCAGCGTGGTGGCGTGTACCACCGTCTCTTCCTTGGTGGTGTAGGCGTTGAGTTCGCCTCCGAGGTTTTCCAGGCGGCAGTTTATGTGGTGGGCGCGACGGCGCATGGTGCCTTTGAACAGGCCGTGTTCGGCGAAATGGGCCAACCCCTCCTCGCCCGGCCTTTCGTCGCGGCTGCCCGAGCCTATCGTCAGCGCGCAATGGGAAACATGGCCGGCCACGCGCTTGTGGATGCACCTTATGCCGTTAGGAAGCGTGAATTCGTAGCACTCCATGATATCAAAGGTGTTTCGACAGGAATTGGCCCGTGTGGCTCTCCGGACATCCGGCCAATCCCGCAACCGGACCCTGGTAAACGAGCCGTCCGCCCTGGTCGCCGCCTTCGGGGCCGAGATCTATGATCCAGTCGGCGCACTTTATGACGTCCATGTTGTGTTCCACTATAACCACCGTATGTCCCCTGCTTATAAGTGCGTTTATGGATTCAAGCAGTTTGTTTATGTCATGCAGGTGGAGACCGGTGGTCGGTTCGTCGAAGATAAACATCATCTGCCCCGAGGTGTTCTCGCGCAGCAGGAAGGTGGCCAGTTTGACCCTCTGGCTTTCGCCGCCGGAGAGCGTGGAGGATGATTGCCCCAGCTTGATATAACCCAGGCCTACGTCGGAAAGCGTTTGCAGCTTCTCTACGATGCGCTTGCATAAGCTCTCCTTTTGTTTGGCAAAGAACTCTATGGCGTCGTCTATGGTCATCTCCAGCACGTCGTATATCGACAGGCCGTGATATTTCACCTCGAGTATTTCGTCTTTGAACCTTCGCCCGCCGCAACATTCGCACTTAAGCTCCACGTCGGCCATGAATTGCATCTCTACTTTTATGAAACCGTCGCCCTGGCACTCTTCGCAGCGACCTCCGGCCATATTGAATGAAAAGTGCGATGTGGTCAGGTTGTTGTTGCGTGCATACGGCTGGTCTGCAAAGAGTTTGCGTATCTCGTCGTAAGCCTTGGTGTAGGTGACCGGATTTGACCGCGACGAGCGGCCGATGGGATTCTGGTCTATCATCTCCACCGACTTAAGCATTTCCATATCACCCTCCATGCGCTCGAAACTGCCAGGCTTTATGCCGGTGTCGTAAAGCATGCGGCGCAGGGCCGGATATAGTATTCCTTTCACCAGCGACGATTTGCCGCTGCCGCTGACGCCCGTTATGCACGTCATTGCGCCGAGCGGGATCTTTACGTCTATCCCTTTGAGGTTGTGTTCGCGCGCTCCCTTTATCGTTATATAGTTGCGCCATCCGCGAGGCGACTCAGGGGCGGCTATTTTCCGCCTTCCGGACAGGTAGTCGGCCGTCAGGCTGCCTTCGGCCCCGGCCAGCCCGGCGAGCGTACCGCTGAAGACCACCCGGCCTCCGTTGTATCCCGATCCGGGGCCTATGTCTATCACCTGGTCGGCGGCGCGGATTATCTCCTCTTCATGTTCCACCACTATGACGGTGTTGCCCAGGTCGCGCAGTTGTTTGAGTACTTTTATGAGCCTGTGGGTGTCGCGCGGATGCAGCCCTATGCTCGGCTCATCGAGGATGTAGAGCGATCCGGTGAGGTTGCTCCCCAACGACGTGGCCAGGTTGATGCGTTGGCTCTCCCCTCCCGACAGGGTGGATGAAAGGCGGTCGAGCGTGAGATAGCCAAGCCCGACGTCCGTCAGATATCGCAGGCGGGCGTCTATTTCGGCCAGTATGCGTCCGCCTGTGTTTACGTCATGCTCGTCGGGTTTGAAATTCGCGAAAAACGCCTTTAATTCCTCCGCGGGCAGTGTCGTCAGCTCGGCTATGTTTCTGCCGCCTACCTTGACGTATAGGGCTTCCTGGCGCAGGCGGGCGCCGCCGCATGCCGGACAGGTTGTCTTGCCCGTGTAGCGCGACAACATTACGCGGTATTGTATTTTATATTTTTCGTTCTCGAGATATTGGAAAAAGGCGTCGAGGCCCTCGAAATATTCGTTTCCACGCCATAGCGTAGCCTTTTCCTGCGCCGTGAGGTCGTGGAAAGGCTTGTGGATGGGGAAACCGAATTTTGAGGAGCTGAGTACCAGGCGGTCTTTCCACTCGCGCATGGTCTCGCCTTTCCAGCACGCTATGGCGTCGTCGTAGACGGTTTTGGTTTTGTCAGGCACTACGAGATCTTCGTCTATGCCCACCACCTTGCCGTAGCCTTCGCAACGCGGACAGGCTCCCAGTGGGTTGTTGAAGCTGAACAGGTGTTCCACCGGTTCTTCGTAATGGACGCCGTCGGCTTCGAAGCGCGACGAGAAATCGCGTATTTTTGCATCGGCCCGACCTGATTCGTCTTCCGCTATCAGTCTGCACACCCCGTCGCCGTAACTGAACGCGCGCGCAATTGAGTCTCCCAGGCGGTTGGCGTCGTTAGGGTCTGCGGACGCTTTCATGCGATCTATCACCACGGCGAAGTTGGATGGGTCCGCCGACGGCGACAGTATCGTAACCAAATCCTCTATCATAAGGGTCCGGCCCTGCGAGTAGACGCGCTGCAAGCCGTCTTTCAGCAGCGTTTCGAGTCTGGACGGCAACGTTTCCCCTTCGCGCAGGGTTATGGGGGCGGCTACAACTATGCGCGCGCCTTCGGGCATGGCCTGGACGTACTCCACCACGTCGCTGACGTAATATATGCGTACTTGTTCGCCGGTTACGGGGGATATGGTCTTCCCGATGCGCGAAAATAGCAGTTTCAGGTAGTCGTATATTTCCGTCGAAGTGCCTACCGTTGAGCGCGGGTTGCGCGTACTCGTCTGTTGCCTTATGGCTATGGCGGGCGCGATGCCGGTTATGAAATCGACGTCGGGCTTGTCTATGCGTCCCAGGAATTGGCGGGCGTAGGCCGAGAGGCTTTCCACATAACGCCGCTGGCCTTCGGCGAAAATGGTGTCGAAGGCCAAAGTGGATTTGCCCGAACCGGAAAGCCCGGTGACAACCACTAACTGCTCATGAGGGATTACAACGTCTATATTTTTAAGGTTGTGTACCCTTGCGCCTTTTATATGAATTGATTGTTTATCTTTCTGATTCACGTTATTTGATAAGCTCTATCTGGCTTTGATATGTCGTTTTTTCGCAATAGCGGCATTTGAGCGATATTTCGCCCTGCTCTATCACTGTAAATGCTGTTTTCACCGCCTCGTTGTTGGTGATGCATTTTGGGTTGGCGCACCGAACGAATCCCTCGACCGTTTCGGGTACCGTAACGGCCCTTTTTTCAATTACTTCGAAATCCTTTATTATGTTCACCACCGCCATGGGGGCCACGAGGGCTATGCGGTTCAGTTCCTCCGGGCGGCAATAGCGGTTGTTGATCTTGATTATGGCCTTACTGCCCATGCGCTTGCTTTCGAGATTCGAGGCGAAAGTTATGCGGTTGGTCTCCTTGTCGAGTCGCAGTATGCCTATTATCTTGAAAAGGCAGTCCGACGGGATATGGTCAATTACAGTACCATTCTCTATTGCTCTTACTTCCATTCTTTTATCCTGGATCATATCGCGCAGTGGTTTAATTGGCTATTTTTTAATTCCGAGCAGGTAGCTTATTATCGCCATGCGGGTGTAGACCCCATTCTCGGTTTGGTTGAAATAGTATGCCTTGGGATTATTGTCGACGTCGGCGGCTATCTCGTTTACGCGGGGAAGCGGATGGAGTATGCGCATATTCTCCTTTGCGCCGCCGAGCATGGAGTTTTCAAGTACATAGACGTTCTTCACCCTTTCGTATTCCATCGGGTCGTTGAAGCGCTCCCTTTGCACCCGAGTCATGTAAACTATGTCGGCGTCGTTAATTTCGTTGCCTATTTTAGCTGTCTCGCTGAATGTAATGCCTTTATTTTTAAGGAATAGCTTGTATTCCTCCGGGAGTTGCAGCTCGGGGGGGGCGACGAACGTGAATTTGGTGTCGAAATGCGACAGAGCCTGCAGTAGGGAGTGTACCGTGCGGCCGTATTTGAGGTCGCCTATCACCATTATGTTTATGCCGTCTATGGTTTTCTGCGTTTTTTTTATAGAATACAGATCGAGGAGCGTCTGCGAGGGATGTTGGTTGGCTCCGTCGCCGGCGTTGATCACAGGCACGCGCGATATTTCGCTGGCGTAACGCGGCGCTCCTTCGAGCGAGTGGCGCATGACGATCATATCGCAATAGTTCGATATGGTCATTATGGTGTCATGGAACGTCTCGCCTTTCGATTGGCTGGTGTTTACCGTATCGGCAAAACCTATCACCTTGCCGCCCAGACGGTTGATGGCGCTGTCGAAACTCAGGCGCGTACGGGTGGAGGGTTCGAAGAAGAGTGACGCCACCACGCGGCCGTGAAGCAGGTCCTGATAAGGATTACTCTCGAATTCCCCGGCTAATTCAATGATCCTCAGGATTTCGTCCTTAGTGAAATCGGCTATCGAAATCAGACTTTTATTTGCCATATCTTGAATGGTTTCTTATACACCTGTTTTGGGACCGCCGCCGGCCTGCTCGAAACCGAGGCCTTCGCATTTGAGCAGTTTCTCCCGTAATTCCGCCGCTCTGCCGCTGCGTATGGATAGCTCCATCGCGCATCGATTGTCAAAAACCTGGCTTAAGACGACGGGTTGCATATCCTTGACTATTTTCATCACATCGTTTGTCTTTTCGAAGGCGAAAGTTACCCTGAAAACCTCATCCACGGTTTTTTCCGTGGTTTTACACTCGGCTATCACCTCCGCCGCGGCCTCTTTATAGGCGGCAATAAGCCCCGGTACGCCCAGTTTCGTCCCGCCGAAATAACGCACCACAGCCACCAGTACGTTAGTGAGCGAGGCCGACATTATCTGACCCATGATCGGACGACCGGCCGTTCCCGAGGGTTCGCCGTCGTCGCTCGACCGGCTCGCCTCCTCTTTTCCGCATCCCGTACGCGCCGCCCAGCAGATGTGCGTGGCGTCGTAAAACTCTTTGCGCAGGGCATCCAGGATAGGTTTAATATCATCCGCGGATTCGACCGGATAGGCAAATGCGATGAATTTGCTACTGCGTTCGCGCGTGGAGGTCCTTGCGGGGGCCGTTATGGTCAAATAACTGTCCTTTTCCAAACCTACGGTCTGTTTTGCAGCGATTTAGTTCCATGGAAAAGCCTGCTCCAGCGTATTTTGCGTGGGGACAGCAACGGTTGGTCCTTGTCGGTGGAGAACCATACGAACGATGCCTTCCCTACCACGTGGTCTTCCGGCACGAAACCCCAGTAGCGCGAGTCGGCCGAGCAGTGGCGGTTGTCGCCCATCATAAAGTAATAGTTCATTTTGAAAGTGTAGCTTTCGGCGGGAGCGCCGTTTATCATTATGGCGCTGTCGGCCCTGACTTCGAGTTTGTTGGCTTCGTACACCTCTATTATGCGGCGGTAGAGCGGCAGGTTGTCTACCGTAAGCTGTACCGTGGCCCCGCGCGAAGGTATCCATAGCGGCCCGAAATTGTCCACATTCCACGGGTAGCGCGCATCCTGGGGGAATATATCCTCCCCCGGGCCGTCGAGCGGCGCATAGCGGGCAACCTGCACTATGTTGCCCATCTTTTCTATGGCTGCGGCGTTTTTGTCCGTCAGCGGGAGGTAGTAGGCGTGGTCGGTTTGCATGTAACGCCTGTCTTCCTGCGATATGCCCATCTTTTCGAAGGCGGTTTTATTAATCGGCGCGCCGTTGGTTTGCACATAGTAGATGTGTTGCATGGCGGGGATATGGTCCTGCGTCTGGCCGTTTATGTATAGTTGGCCTCCGCGCATGGTCAGGGTATCGCCCGGAACTCCCACGCAGCGCTTCACGTAATTCTCGCGCTTGTCTACGGGCCGCGAAACTATGGTGTACGATTTCTCGAGTTCTTTACGGCCCTGCGCCTCACCCAATTGGGCTTGGTATTGCCGTAACTCGCTGTAATATGTTATCTCCTGTTTTTCCAGCAATACAGTGTCGCCGGCCGGGAAGTTGAACACCACCACGTCGCCGCGTTTCACCTCGCCCCACCCTTTCAGGCGGTGATATGGCCATTTGACGGCCTCGCTGTACGATTTTTTGGTTTGCGAGAACGGCATGGTGTTGTGTACGAATGGGAAAGATATGGGGGTGTTGGGCATTTTAGGCCCGTAGGCAACCTTGCTCACGCACAGGTAATCGCCTACGAGCAGGCTCTTCTCCATCGACGGCGTGGGAATGACGTACATCTCGAAAAAGAATATGCGTATAAGCGTGGCCGCCACCGTGGCAAAAACGATGGCCTCTATCCATTCGGCCCAGTATTTATATTGCCTGTTGCTCTTTTTAAGCAGTTTATGTCTGCCCCAGAACAATTTGTGCATTATCCTCGATATGTAAACGTCGTAGATGATCACCTCGCCCAGCAACATCCACATGTTTCCCGTCCACACTACGAACCATAGGATATAGAGCGTCGATGCGATGGCGAATTTCACCCATTTATTGCCGAAAAATTCCTTTATTGCATTCATCGTATGTGTTTTAAGCCAACATGTCGTCCATTGTGAAAATTCCCTTTTTGCCGCAAATGAATTCGGCTGCGGCCACGGCTCCGCGTGCGAAACCCTCGCGCGATTTCGCCGAGTGGGTCAGGGATATGTAGTCGCAATCCGATTCGTACGTCACCGTGTGCGTACCCGGCACAACGCTGCGCCGTATAGCCACTACCTCCAGCTCGCCCGGTTCGGTGGTGGTGCGGCCCACCCATTCCGTCTTGCGGTCGAGTCCTTCGAGTACGCCCTCGGCCATGGTTATCGCCGTGCCGCTGGGGGCGTCTTTTTTCTGCGTGTGGTGTACCTCCTCTATCGTCACGTCATACTGCCCGAAAGGATTCATCATGCGGGCCAGGATGCGGTTTAGCCTGAATGTTAGGTTTACCCCTATGCTGTAATTGGAGGCGTAGAAGAACGCCCCGCCTCGCTCGCGGCAAAGCGCCTCGGCCTCGGCGTAGCGGTCGAGCCACGCCGTAGTGCCGCATACCACGGGTACCCTGGCCTCGATGCATGTGCATACGTTGCCGAAGGCGGCTTCCGGGGCTGAAAATTCTATGGCCACGTCTATGCCCTGCAGGCTTTCGGGGGTGAAATAGCAGGCGTTGTCCACGTCCACCACCATGCCTATGGCGTGTCCCCGTTCCTGTAATATCTTCTCTATCATACGGCCCATTTTGCCGTATCCTATTATCGCCACGTTCATTGTCCTGTGATTATTCATGCAAAGATAATAGAATCCGGAGAGATTCCGTATTATTTCGGTATATTTGCATTCCATTACGCCACATGCGCTATTTCATTTTCATATCATACAGAGGCACGTCATATAACGGTTGGCAGAGGCAATCCGGCGCGCCGTCGGTGCAGCAAACGCTCGAAGAGGCGCTCGGTACGCTCCTGCGCCACGCGGTGGACGTTACCGGCGCAGGCAGGACGGATAGCGGCGTACACGCCTCGCACTACGCAGCCCATTTCGATACAGACTTCCCGGTGGATGCGGCAGACGATTTTTGCTACCATCTTAACGCCATCCTGCCCGGAGATATTGCGGTCAGGGAGATAGTACGCGTGAGGGACGATGCGCACGCCCGTTTCGACGCCATGCGGCGCGAATACCGTTACCGCATCCTGCCTTTCAAGGATCCCTTCAGGCGCGATGTAACATGGCAATATTACGTGCCGCTCGACATAGACAGGATGAACGCCGCCGCCGCCCTTTTGCCCGCGCATGACGATTTCACCACATTCAGCAAACTCCATTCCGGGAATAAGACCAATATTTGCCGGGTGTATAAGTCGCTGTGGGCGATGGATGGGGATGAGGTTGTCTACACGGTAGCCGCAGATCGTTTCCTGCGCAATATGGTGCGCAGCCTGGTGGGTACGATGGTCGATGTCGGGCGCGGAAAAATGAGCGTGGAGCAATTCGGGCAGGCGTTGCGCAGCCTCGACCGCTCCAAGGCGTCGGGTTCCGCTCCTGCGCGCGGGCTGTTCTTCGAAGGGGCCTGCTACCCGGCCGACATCTACAGTTTGAAGGTGAGCGACAAATAATATGTCCGCCCCGGTGTAACGGGCGCGTTGTAGGTTACGTGACGCGGGACATAGTCGAAGATGTTGTTTATCCCGGCGTTAAAGCTTACGTACTCCCCTATTTTGCCTGTAAATGCGGCTTTCCATATGGAGTATGGGTCATAGTTGAGTTTTACGTACCTGCCGTTGGCGCTGTTGAGCGCATACTGCACTATACCGTCCTGCCAACGTCCGCTGAGCGCCACTGAGAACGGGCGGTCCCAAACGTTGAATGCGTAAGAGGCGTGCGCCGTGGCCGAATTGGGCCTTACGGCCGAAACGTTGCGGCCGCCGATACGCTGGTTGTCGCGTATATGGGCGAAATCGGCCCTGATGACCAAATGTTTGCCTATTCTTGTAGCCGCTGTCAATTCGGCTCCCAATACAGAGGCGCTTTCGGCGTTACGGTAGTACATGGTGTCTTGCCCCGCGTTGAGAACGGTGGTTATCTTGTCGTCTATGCTGTTGTAGAAAACGTTTGCCGACGCACTGAAACGCCCTTTCGACATTTCGGCCGAGAGCGACAGGTTACGGCTGGTTTCGGGTACGAGGTTTTTATTGCCCTGCAGGCGGAAAAGCCCCTGGTGGTCCCAGTCGGTGTACAGTTCTTTCAGTGTGGGCGAGCGGTAACCTGCGGCGTAACCGCCGCGGAAGACGAAAGCCCCCGCGCGCATCATGGCCGACAGCCTGGGCGTGGCGTTGAAACCGTATTGCGAGTGGCCGTCGCCCCTAAGGCCTGCCTCCACTGTCAGGCGTTCGGTTATCTTGCGGCTGTATTGCGCGTAGGCCGAGGTCAGTTGCGCGCGGCGGACGCCCTGGCTGAATTGGTATGTTTCAAGGCTTTCCCAAAGCGATTCCGCACCGGCTACGACGGCGCTTTTCTTGCCTTGGCAGGCGAATATCAATTTCGGATTCTGCAGCGTGTTTTTATAATTGCGCGTCGTTTCTCCGGTTTGGAGAAAATCGGTGTATTTCGAATAGATGTCGGCGTCGTATGACAGCTCCAGTCGGCTTTTTTCCCCGGTCATATATTGCGCCTTTATGCCGCCGTTGCCGTCGCGGTAGACGTCGTGTATCTTGGTGCCTACTATACCGGCGTTGAAACGCTCGTGGTCATACCAACCCCCGCGTAGCGAGACGGCCATTTTTTCTGTGAATTTATACTCCAGTTTCTGTTCGATCAGGTAATTGCGGAATCCTTCTATCTCTATCGACTCCTCGATCTCCCTTTCGGACGGAGTGGGCGGCGCTCCGGCGTGTCCTCCTGTGAAGTAGCCCCGGCTTTCGAGCATGTAGCTCTCCTTGCGGCGGAATACGGCGCTTGTAACGCTCGACAGCTTCTCGCCTTTGGCCGATATGCCTGCGGAGTATTTTTGGTCGCCCTCGGTGTCGTAAAGGCCCGTTACGGTCGCGCCGAAAGGTTTGTCTGCCTTTTTGGTTATGACGTTAACGACGCCGGCCACCGCTCCCGATCCGTAGAGGGTGGACATGGCCCCGCGTACTATCTCTATGCGCTCTATGTTGTCGGGATTTATACGGCGGAAATCGGGATTAGAGCGGGAAGTTTCGCCAGCCATGCGTTCGCCGTCCACCAGGATGAGCATATACGGGGCTTCCATGCCGAAGAAAGTTGCGCCGCCGACGCTTCCCTCCACCCGGGTGAATTCTATCCCGGGCAATTCATTCTGGAGTATGTCGGCCAGAGAGCGCGGCGCTGCGGCCTCTATCTCGGGGGCGCTTATAACCCGCGTGACCACAGGAGTCTCTTTCAGCGGGCGCGGAATACGGCCCGACGTCACCGTTACCCTGTCCAGCTGATTGACGCTCTGGCGCAGGACGAGCCGTAGCTCAGGCGCGCCCGGGCCTGCGTTGACCACCGTATCGGCGCTTTCGAAGCCGGTGTAGCTCACCCGTACCCGGTAACGCCCTTCGGGGATGTCGAAACCGAATCGCCCGAGGCTGTCCGTGGCCGCGCCGGCCGCGCTTTTACCGCTGACGCGGACGGAAGCGCCGGCAAGGGGCAAACCGGAATCGGCGGCCACGCTCCCGGAGAGGGGGTGGCCGCCGAGTAAGGCGAGCAATATGGTTAGCGCCGACGTCAATCTACGAACATAAATTCAAATGCGGGGTAATAATATAGGACGGTAGCGGGATTGTCGGGCATTATTCTGGTGTAATCTTTGAAATGGATGGCTACGAAACGTCCGTCGGCGGTGCGTACGAAGAATACTTTGGGCGAGAACGTATGTTGCGGCGGCCCCTGTCCGAATACGGCGGTGAGCCATTTGGAGAGTTCCGAATTACCGCTTGCGGTCATTTGCGTCGATTGCATCATGCTTGGGCCGAAGTTGGTAGTCACGCCGGCAGGGGTGTCCTCGACGTAGCTCAGTCCGTTTGGCGAGGGCAGTTGGCTTTGCAGCGATTCGGCCCCGTCTATAAGGAACGCTCCGCCCAGTCCCTTACCCGACGAACCTCCGTTGGTTTTGACGCTGAAGAGGTGGAAGGCTATGTCCCAATCGCTGTCGAGCGATTTATCGTCGGCGGTGACGGCTACAACGCCGTTGTCGAAAGAGTAATATGTCCAGGTACTCCAGTTCGAGTTGGTGCGTATGTTTACGTCCACCGTATCGGATTTACCCACCGCGGGATTATCGATAGGATCGGTATCGTTCTTATCGCACGAGGCCGCCGAGACAACAGCCGTCACAACCGCAAGTATAGCAAACAGTCTTTTCATCATTATTAAAATTTCTGCAAATATACGGCTCTTCTTTCTCTCTTTGCAATCCCTATTTGTAGTGATTTTATCCGACACTCTCAACTGATAACGGCTGCATATATCGCATATATGAACGCTGACATGGTTTAAGGCTTGTCCGGGTTTATTCTAAAAAAGAGATGCCCGGCTGTATATTTTACAGCCGGGCAACTTTTTGCTGCGTCGGACCGTAGCGATCAATCGTCGTCTTCCGAGCTTCCGCTTTGTTTGAGGGTTATGCCCCTGGCGGCCAGGTCGGCGCGCAGGACGGCGTTGGCCGCGTTGAGTATTGGCGCTTTTTCTGCGTTATTTTTCAAATCGTTGAGTTCCAGTGGATCGGATACGAGGTCGTAGAGCATTACGGGGTTTCCGGGCGCTTCGAATATGGTGAATTTATATCGACATTGATATATGACCTGATACCAGTTGGGGCCTTCGCAGAATATGTGCTGGCGCGACAGATTGTTTTTGTCTCCCGTAGCCAACGGTTTGGCCGATACGCCTGGCATTCCCCTGGGGACGGTTATGTTGGCGAAATCGCACAGCGTGGGGATAAGGTCTATGCCGGTCTGGACGAAATTATAGCTGTCGACGCCTTTTTTCACCCCTTTGCCCGCGATTATAAGGGGTACGTTCTGGCACTCGTTGAAGGGGTAGCTTTTCAACGCCATGGAGTGGGCGCTGTCCATATCGCCGTGGTCGGAGAGGAATATCACTACGCTGTTGGCGAGCATGTTTTTATCGAATATGACGTCCACCACCGGTTTTATATCCGAATCGGCCTCTTCCACCAGGCGGTCGTAGGCCCATCGGCGCAGGCGCCATTGCGCTATCGTGAAAGTGGGGAACGAACGCGCCGCGCGTTCGGGTACGTCCACCGCCGCCTCGAAATTGGGTCTCAGGGGCGGGAATACCCTCTCTTTTTCGGCTTCGGTGTAAGAAGCGGCCTGATCGAGGAAGCGGTTGAGTACCGCGCTGCGTTTCGAACGGTTGGTTTTGTCGAATCCGCAGATATCGTGCGGGTTGATGAATGAGACCACCATGAGGAACGGTTTTTTGCTGTCGGCAAGCGACGAGAGCAGCGCCGCAGCCGAAACGCCCAGGTTGGCTCGTTTCTCGGTGGTGTAGGTTTTTTTGAAACCGTAGAACGAGGCGCTTTGGTTGTTGTCGTCGTAAGGAAGGTGGATCTTGCCCCCGTAATAGGTGTCGTAACCTGCGTTGCCGAACAGCTTGCCCATAAGTTGCGGTTGTACGCCGCGCATATCGACGTTGCCCGGAGCGTTGCCGCGTACGCCTATGGTGGAAGGCTGTACCCCGGTGAACATGGACGTACGCGAAGGCACCGAAAGCGGGAAGGCGCAGTAGGCGTTGCGGAAAGCGATACCGGCGTTGGCCAGGCGGTCGAGGGCAGGCGTAGATACTCCCTGGTCGCCCATGCAGCCCAACTTGTCTGCATACTGCTGGTCGGTTATTATCAGTATGACGTTGGGATGTTCCACCGGGCCGGAATTATTATCGCCACCGTTGTCGCCTCCGTTATCGCCGGGCTTTTTCCCTTCGGGAGCGGCCTTGGTGCATGACAGTATCCCTCCCATAGCGAGGGCGGCCATTATGGTTTTACGGTATTTCATCTGCTTCGATTTATTTTATGGAATATTGTCCGAGTATGGGAAATTCAGTGATACGCAGTGTGGTACAGCCATATGGGATAAGTATTATATCCTCTTCGGGGCTGGGATTGTAGACCGAGTGGGCTATGCTGTAAGGCAACGGACCCGCCGAGCCGTTATACAGGCCCCACTGCGGCACGCGCCTGCCTTTGGCGGTGATCTGTATGGGCGCTCCCGCCAGACTCCACGGATATGCCGACGCCGGCGACAGCGTTTTGACCCGGTATTGCTCCTGGAGTTTATCGTCGGGGGCATCCACCAGGGCATAGTTCCACTGCGAGTCGGTGCTTACCTCCCAGAATCCTTTTCCGAAGCGACCGTTTTCGGGTACGTTTTCGCTCCATTTCCAGTTTTCCTTCAGGCGCAGGGCGTAAACCAGCGGGCCGCGCTCCACGCTCCTCGAACGCTCGTACCAGGTAGACAGGCGTACCTGCATGGGCAGGGTAAGGGTGAGGATATCGCCGTCCTGCCATTTGCGGTCGATGGAGGCTATGCCGTTCTCCGTTTTTATCGGCAGGGGTTTGCCGTTGAGCCTCGCCTCGGGCGAGCTGCACCACTCGGGTATCCTGAGCCTGAATGGGAATACGGTCGCATCCTGTATCTCGAATTCGAACCTCACGCTCTCCTCGAAAGGATAGGATGTCGTCTCGCGTATCTTGACGGCCGTGCCTTTGCCCACTGTGGCGCTGACCGTAGAGGGGGCGTAGACAAGCGCGGCCAAACCTCCGTCGGGCGTGGAGTAGAAAAGGTTTTGGGTGAATTTGGGCCATCCCTGGTGCATGTTGGACGTGCAGCACGGATAACCTGTCAGCAGGCCGAAGCAGGTGGTGGTGCCGCCGTGGTTGGTGTCGAAGTTGCGATCCCTGCGGGATATTTCCACCTGGTTTATCTGCTGAAAATACTGCCGAGTCTGGTAGTTGTCGCTGCTTTGCGTGGGCAGTGCGTTGAATGCCAGGCGCTCCAGTTGGGAGGCGTACTCCATGTCGCCCGTTATGCGCAGCATGGTTTCGAGCGAGAACATCATTTCCACTACCGTGCAAAGTTCGGCGCCTTGCGTGGGGTTGTTCCCGTGCAGGGCTTCGTCGCCTATGATGGCCCCGTGCGGGCCGCTTATATGGTTGTTTATGTCGCGCAATGCTTTTTTAGATACATCCAGGAGGCGTTTGTCGCCGGTGCGTTGATAGTAGACGGCGGGTGCTTTCATGCCCTGGGCCAGGTTGACGCAGTGCATGCTTCCGGTATGCCACCAGTTGCTCTCCGTGAATACCTTGTCGAACGGGAATGTCTGCGAGTAGATCAGGTCGCCCAGGTCGAGCAGGAACTTTTCGCCCGTTACGCCGTATAGCCAGTAAACCATCATCAGGTTGTCGCCACCCCTGTAGCGCGCCCAGAAAGTCCAGTGGTCTAAAGGTTTCGATGGAAGCGTGTTGAGCTGGTATCGGAAGTACCTGGTCATAAGGTCGACGACCCTTCTGTCGCCGGTGGCCGAATAGTATTGCTGGAGTACTTTAAGCATAACCATTTTGGGCCACCAGTCGCCGCAGTTGTCGCGCTGTACGCCCACAATATTGTTTTCGTAGTCCTTTTCGGGACCGAAATAACCGTCGGGCTTTTGGCTTGCTATGGCCCACTCTATCCACGGCTTGGCTTTGGCTATAAGCGCTTCGTCGCCCAGGATATATCCCAGCGGCAGCAGGCCGTCTATCCAGTACGGTCCCCTCTCCCACTGGTCGCCTTCGCCGCCGAGCCAGCCGTTGGTCGGCCCCATTACCAGGGGATAGAGCGCGTCGAGTTTGCCTGTGGCTCCATTTTTTTGGGCCACGAGCATCTCGCGGAGCCATCCCTGCGGTTTTATGGAGCCGAGCGGCAACTCGCTGTATGGGTTGGGCCTTAGTTTGGACGGCATTCCGGATGCCGCGGATATGATGCCGGCCAAGGCGGCTGCAAGCAGGAAAAAGCGCGTTTTTGTCATAATCGTTTATTGTTATTTTTCTTTGATCAGTTCTATGTCCGAAACGGCTATCCGGCCGGTGAACCCGGATAACCTTATTTTTGTCTGTCCGTCGAGTTTGACCGGGATCTCGAGCCTGTCGCCGGTGAAGCCGTCCGATCGTCCCGTGGCCCAGAACCCCACGCGGCCAACCTTTGCGCCGTCTATCGACAGATCTGCCGTAACCATGCGGCCAGAAGTGTTGCAGAAACCCACGCTCAGCAGGTGATGCCCCTGGCCGTCCACGGCGACTTCCACTCCTCCGGGCGAGGCGAAACTCTGTCCGGTGAATTTCGCGATGACTTCGGTCGGCCACATTTCGAGTCTCAGGTCGTCGAGACCGCAACTGCCTTTTGCATCGTCGTAACAACCCTGTAAGCCTACCCTGGCCTCCGTCGACGAGGCTGTGAACAATAGCGTGCGGTAGTACCACAGGCTGTCGTTGCGGTAAGCCCGCGTACATACGGACTCAGATTCTCCGGCCACCGCATCCATGGCGAAAAGCCCGGCGCGGCATCCTCCAGAGGCGGACAGGTAGCCCGACAGGCGGTAGACTTCTCCCGCCCGGAGACCGGTGACCAGAAAGTATGCCCTGCCGCGGTCGCCCTCTTTCGATACGCTTACCCTGGCGCAGCTTTTGCCGTTATGCGCTGGGATGGACGTTCCGGCCGAGGCTTTGGCGCCGCCTTCGACGTCGAAGGTGAGATTTTCCCGTTCCCGCTCGAAATCGGAATTGGCTATACGTATGCCTCGGCTGACGGGTAAGCCGTCGTCTGCTATGACAAGGACGTTTTTCTCTATCCTGCCGCCGTTGGCCGCTATGCTGCGCTCGGCGTTGCGCTGGTAGAGCTTTACGATGCTTTCGATGGTCTGCGTTTCCGGATAGTTGCGCGAAATATGAGGCTTCAGGGCTTTGTTGTTGTATATAATGCCTTTCCCTTTCCGCCATACCACCTCGTGGACCTCTTTGGGCAAGGCGTCTATGCCGTGTATTATGCCCAGCAGACCTCCCGCAGTGGCAGCCGTGCAGTCGCCGTCGTAGCCTATGAGCGACGCTATGCGTACCGTGGCCGTAAAGTCGTTGCATCCGTAAAGCACTGCCAGGACGGTGAACCCGGCGTTGACGTCGTAGGCCGTCTGCGGATTGTCCATCAGGAAAATACTCCTGCGCATGCCATACAGCTCCTTTGCCGCGCGACGCCAGTTGCCCGGATATTTTTCGTGGAGCGCGAAAGCCGCCTCGCACATACGCCGCGCCCAGGAATCGGGATGCATGGTTACCATAGCTTTACGTATGGCTTCGGATGCCTCTTTTTCGAAATACGCCAGCGAATAGGCGGTGGCGTAGAAACGTCCCAACTCGGCAGAATCGAAATCGCCCGTGACCGAGGCGAATCTGCGTGCCGTTTCCGCCGCCCGCGAGGGCATGCCCGGGAACGTACACCCTATGGTTTCGTTCTCTATATAGGGTTCGGTACACCAGCCCAGCGTGTTGCCGTATTCCAGCAGTCCTGTGAAGGGAGGGAAATAGCCGCCGTTCATAAGCCTCATGGCTTTGGCTCCGCCTCCCCAGTCGCGTACCTGGTATTCTTTCCACATTCGTGCTATATCGTACGACGACGGGTCGGGGCCGCATTTGTCGAATATGAGCTGGTTGAAGAAATCTATGTGATAGTCGTCGTCGAGCGATATGCGTCCGTCGGGGGTTATGAAATTTTCGCCTGCGCTGCCGTGCATGGGGCCGCCGCCGTAAGGTCCCCTGCAAAGGGAGAACCACTGGTCGGGAAGCCCTATCTGGGGGTTCTTGCCGCCGACGAATTCGAACCCGCTGAGAAACCCGGCTATATGCCCTGCCACGCATCCTGCCGTTTTGCCGTAGTATTCGGCGCGCGGGATCGTGCGTGTCTGTCCGTACAGCGGTGCGCACAGGCACCGCCATACGGCAAACAGGAGGATAGCTCTTACCGGGAGTCTCACGGATGCAAATTTACTCTTCTTTGAAATATACCGTAACGGGACACGACATGACTCCGTAAGGCATATCGCCGCGGGCGCAGTCGATGGATAGCGTTACGCGGCCGCCCTGCACTTTGTTGAGCAACACCGATGCGTTGGAGAGGTTTGGATCGGTGTAGACGAGCTTGTAAAGGTTATTCAGCGAGGCGTCCTGGAACGAACCGGAGAACTTGTTATACTGGTTGTTGTTCTTGCCTCCCTGCAGGATGGAGCCTGCGCCGAACAGCGATACTACGTCCGCCGACCTGAACCCTGGAGTGGCCGAGAAGTCGCCGTCCTGCCTCAACTGGAAGATGGTACCCGTTATGGTCGCGGTTTTAAGGACAGCAAAATATATACGTACGGAGTTGGCGTGTTCCATAGCGGCCAGGCCAGGGCTGAAGAGGTAATGCGCCTCCGGCGAAGTTGTGGGACTCGAGCCGCCCTCACGCTTGAGGAATTCCACGCGCAATATCTTGATGGGGTTGTCGACGGAGGGTATCCAATCGGCGTTGTCGCGCGTCGGGTCGAGGACGAAGGCCGCAGGATTGGCGGGAGCCGGTATTACCTGGTCGTCGTCATCATCATCGTCGTCATCGTCGTCGTCAGGCGGGATTTTGGTCGTCACGGTGAATTCTATGGGTATCCATCCTTTCTCTCCAGTGCCGGGGTGCGCGGGCAGATATTGCACCACGTCGTAGGCAGGGTCGTTGTTGTTGAATTTGGCCCATACGAGGTATTTGCCTGCTTTGGCCACGAAAGTTCCCATAGGGTGGTTCTCGCCGGTGGCGTTGACATTCCACGAAAGCGACGAACTCGGATAGGCGTTTTTTGCTCCTGCCACTATGAGCGGCGCGGCGGGATTGTAGTAGCCTATAAGTATCGGTTTGACGCCGACGCCGAATTTCAACCTGTCGCCCTCGCTCCATTCGGCGCTCACAAGGCCGTCCTTGCGCCGGAACCAGTCGGGATGCTCGGCCAGATTCTCTGGCGTGGGCAGCAGCAGCGTTGGCATGTCTTGAGATTTCATCACTCCCGATCCGTTGGCTGCCTGATAGTTGGTGAAATCTGGCGTAAGAGCTTTCTCTATATTGAAGATGGAGTTGTAGCGCAGGTTTACCGCCATGGTGTGGTTTACTCCGCCTACAGTAAAGGCGTATTTTCCCTGGGACGGCAAGAGTGTCTCGCCCTCATACCAGAATAGGGTGGCCGGGTTAGGCCAGTCGATGTCGCCTTTGACGAAAACGAAAGGATTCTCTATTGTCGGTATCTCTTCCTGCGACGGACGCACGGCCAGGGCGTTCCATACGTATATTTGCGCCTTCTGCCTGTAAAACTGCTGCACTCCGTTCTCGTACACTTCGAAATAGACATAGTTGACGCCGTCCGCTGCGGGAGTGCCGTGTATATCGAAACGCAGGTATTGTGCCTTCGCCTGGTTTTCGAGCGTGCAGGTCCGTCCTTCTACATAGAAACCGGTCTGTGCCGATTCGTCCACGAACCGGAACTCGTAGGTCTTGCCGAAACCGTTAACCACGGGGATAACCAGTTTGTCGGCCGGATATATCGCGTCGTCGGCGTCCACCGGGACGCCCACCTGCAGGAAACCTTCCACGAAGGCGTCGGTTTCCCTGACGACAGGTCGCTTTCCTTCTACCGTGTACTCCTGGCGTATCTGGTCGCACGAGCATAAAAGCAGGCCGGCCGCGAAAATTGCGTATATGATGTTTTTTGGTCTCATTGGTTTGTCTGTTTATCGTCCGGTATTATCTTGCCCCTTCGTTCTGATAGAGTTTCAGGTTGACCAGTATCTCGGTGTTTGGTATCGGGAAAAGCATGGTGCGAGGGTTTATTATCACCAACTTGCTCTTCATTATATATTGGTTCACCGAGCCTATTTGCGTATTTGATATGTAGGCGTTGTAACATTCGGAAAAGTGTTTGTTCATCACCTCCACTGCTTTACCGGAGTGTACCAGGTCGAACCAGCGGTGTCCTTCGAAGGCCAGTTCCAGGCGGCGTTCGTCGAGTATCAGGGCGCGCATCCTCTCCTTGTCGGAAGAACCGACTTTCCATTCCGCCCCACTGCCTTCGCTTATCTCCACTATGCCCGCCCTGCGGCGTACCTGGTTGATGTAATTTAGCGTTTCGGCGTTGGGGCCGTTGATTTCGTTCTCCGCTTCGGCCAGCATCAACAGCACGTCGGCGTAGCGTATAAGATACCAGTTGTCGTCCGAGTCGTTCTTCTGTACCGAGCTTCCGCTCCTGTATTTGCCGCACATGAAATCGGCGTCCGAACCCCATCCCGGAATTACGGGCGTCCACGTTGTGCCTGTGTAGGGATTGTAGGGATAGTCGAGCGATTGGGGATGGTCTTTGCTGGTGTTGACCGGTTTGGAAGAGGCTCCCGTGCCGGTGTGCGCTCCGTCGCTTACGCGTTTGTCGTTGTACGCCGCGCCGTCGTAAAGGGTGACCTGCGTTACGTAGTCGGGCCACATGGAATCCCATTTTTTGGAGGCGTCCATGAGGTTGCCGGTGGGGGCGCAGTTACCCAACCCCTTGACCGCTACCGCCGGCGCGATGATTCCGTCGCTGCCTTTCGGCGTGACTCCGTCTGGATTATAGTTTAACGGGGCGAAGTGGGTGTAGAACGGGCTTCCCATGGTTGTCAGCAGATCGGCTTTATACTCCACTTCCCAGATGGATTCGGAGTTGTGCTTGTTGGCGGGCTTGAACAGGTCGGCGAAATTAGCGGCAAGGCTGTATCCTCCGGCCGTGGCCACATGGCTCAGGTAGTGGCGGGCGGCCTCCCATTTGGTGGTGCTGCCTTCGGGGTAAAGCGGCGTTATGAGCGGATCGGCGCTGATGTCTTTCCACGGCTCCAGCTCGGGGTAGGCCGCTTCGGTGGCCGCGTCCGGCATCTGGAGGAATACCTTGCCCAGAAGGGCCTCGGCGGCGTAAAGGTTGACGTGGCCCAGGGCGGTATATTTGTCGGTGCGGAGCTTTCCGCTCTCTATAGCCTCCTTCAGATCGGTTATTATACGCGCGTAGACTTCCGCCACGGGACGGCGGTCGTGGCCGCGCGTGTCGGCATACTCGCGGGGAACGTTGAGTACGAGCGGCACGGGTCCGTAGGCCCTTACGAGGTTGAAATAGAAAAGGGCGCGCAATACTTTGGCCTCGGCTATATACGACTGCACGCGAGGGTCGCCACCCATCACCTCGGCTCCGTAATTGATAACTATGTTGGCCCTTACCGCGCCGCGGTAGTGGTGTTGCCAGAAGTTGGTGTTTCCCTTGTTGTTGGCCGTGATGTAAAATTCGTCTATCTCGTAGCGGTAGAGGTTGGCCGTGGTCTTGTTGTTCTTCGGGAATGCGTTGTCCGAGCGCACCTCTGTGAATAGGTACATCGATTCGCCGAATATCCCCGCGTCGGTAAGGCTCGAGTAGGCGGCCGTGAGGGCCGAATCGAAATCGTCGGCCGATTTATAGAATTTTTTGTCGGTAAGGGTGGCCTCCGGCATTACGTCGAGGAAGTCGGCACACGCCACGAGTAGCAATGCGGCGGCCCAAAGCGTCAATATTTTATATGATGTTTTCATGTCGGCGGAATTAGAAGGTTAATTTGACTCCCAGCGTGTAGTTTCTCGATATGGGGTAGCCTATCATGTCTATGCCCGGGGCGGTAACCCTTTTCATGGAGTTCGATTCCGGATTCAGGCCCGTGTATTTTGTGAACGTATAGAGGTTGTCCACGCTGACGTACACGGTAAACCCGCTGATGGTCGATTTCCGGAGCAGCTTCTTGTTGGGCGAGTAGCTGAGTTGGATGTTGCGTATGGACAAGTAGGAGCCGTCTTCAAGCAGTCGATTCGAGAATTTGTTCTTGTCTGCCGCCGGCGCGACGTCTTTGGTGGTGGTTATGCGGTCTACTATGCCTTTGCCGGGCTGGCTTTCCGAGCGCCAGCGGTCCACCACCATTATCGATTTGTTGCCGTTGTCCGTGCCGCGCAGCAGTTGGTGCAGCGAGTAGTTGTAGATGTCGTTGCCGTACTGTCCGTAAAGTTGTACGCTCAGGGAAAAGTTGCCGTAACCGAAAGTGTTGGTCATGCCTGCGTAGAAGATGGGGTGCGGGTTGCCGATAATCGTACGGTCGTCGTCGTCCATCTCTCCGTTACCGTTAAGGTCCATCCATTTCAGGTCGCCGGGACGGGTGTTGGGATCGAAGCCCAGGCCCGAATAGCGTTCGTTGCGCAGCCTGTTTATTTCGTCCATCGACTGGTAGATGCCTTGCACGAGGCGGCCGTAGAACATGCCGACGGGATAGCCCTTTTTGGTTATATTGCTCTCCCCTTCCCCATCGTAAATGGCCTCGGCGTCTACGCTCAGCGAGGTCACCTCGTTGCGGTTGAACGATATGTTGAAATTGGTGGTCCACTTGAACCGGCGCGTCATATTGCGCGAGACGACGTTGAATTCGAGGCCGCGGTTGAGCATCGATCCGGCGTTCTGCAGCATACGCGAAACTCCCATGGTACTCGGGACTATGGTGTTAAGGAGCATGTCGGTTGTGGTGGTGTGATAATAGTCGGCCTGGAGGAATATGCGGTTGCCGATGAAGCCGAGGTCCAACCCTACGTTGAATTGGTTGCTGCGCTCCCAGCGCAGGTTGGGGTTGGCGACGTTTTCGGGAGCCCATCCCTGGGTGAATTTGCCGTCGAATATATAGTTGCTTTGCGTCAGGCGGTTGACGAAATTGAATTGACCTATGCTGTTGTTGCCGGCCACGCCCCAGCTGGTGCGGAGTTTGAGTTCGCTGACTAATTTCTGACGGCTCATGAATTTCTCTTCGGAGACGACCCATCCGGCCGAAACCGACGGGAAATAGCCGTAGGGGTAATTGGAGCCGAAGCGGCTCGAACCGTCGGCGCGGAAGATGGCGGTGAGGAGATATTTGTCGCGGTAAGAGTATCCGGCCCGGGCGAGGAAAGAAACCATGCGGTCGTCCAGATAGTCGTACTTGCCTCCGTTTATTGTGCCTCCGTTTATGTTGGGCAAAGCCGTGGAGGCGAATTTATACGCCGTGGCCGAGAGATATTCGGTGGTTGTCTGCGACACGGTAAAGCCGCCAACCAGCGAGAGGTCGTGGTAGCCTAATTGGCGGCCGTATGTTACTATGTTCTCGTTTTGCCACATCAGGCTGCGTTTGCTCACCGAGGAGGCGTAGGAATCTATGCGGTTTTTACCGATACTCTCGGGATACCACTCGTTCTGGCTTGCGGCCGAGGTCTGGAATGAGAGGCTGGGCTTGAAGAGCAGTCCGGGCAGCAATTCGAAATCGAAGTTTATTCCACCGGAAACTTTGTTCGTACGCGAGCGGTTCTGATATTGCTCGGCTATCAGTACGGGGTTCTCTATGTTGTCGGCCAGCGAGTTGGACGTGAGCGACGAGAATTTGCCAGTCTCTGCGTCCCTGCCTGCCGTTAGCGCCTGGTCCGAAGGGGCGCGGTTGTACTCTATCATGGAGAAGTATTCGCCGTTGGGCAGCGTTACGGGGAAGAAGGGATACATGGCTATGGCGCTGCGTATTACCCCGTTCGATCCGTTCTCTCCGCCTTCGCGGGTTTTGCGGGACAGTGTGGCCGACGGCGAGAAGTTGACGGACATATTGGCCTTTTTGCCCAGCTTGACGTCGAAGTTGGCGCGGAAAGAGTAGCGCCTCATGCCGGAGAAGATAACCACGCCGGGCTGGTCGAAAAATTCGCCGGAAACGCGGTAGCGGGTGTCTTTGCCCCCGCCCGAAACGGATATGTTATATTTCTGAGACCATGCGTCGCGGAAGATGGCGTCCTGCCAGTCGGTGTCGAGGTTGGGATCGAACGGGAAATAATCCTGCGAGTCGTTGGTAGTGTATTGGTAGCGCAGGTTGGTGTTGCTGTCCTTCAGGAAGTCGAGCAACTGCGCGGTGTTCGTTACCTGGAAGTGGCGCTGGGCCTGCGACATGGTGACGCCGGCGTTGAACGACACCTGCGTTTTGCCCTCTTTGCCCCTTTTGGTGGTAAGCAACAGAACGCCGTTGGCTCCCCGCGAACCGTATATGGCCGTCGACGCGGCGTCTTTGAGTACCTGTATGTTGTCCACGTCGTCGGGGTTTATGGAGGAGAGGTCGCCGTCTACCGGTATGCCGTCCACTATATATAATGGCTGCGTTCCCGAGGTTACAGATCCTATCCCCCGCACCTGTACGTCCACATCGCCGTCCGGAGTAGCGTCCACGGTGCTGATACGCAGGCCGGGGACCAGTCCTGCGATGCTTTGCGTGAGCGACGATCCCGCATAACCGCTTATGTCGCCCGCCTTGATGGACGATATGGCCGACGTTACCGAGCGCTTGGTCTGTGAGGCGTAACCCACAACGATGGCGTCGTCGAGCATCATGGCGTCCTCCTCGAGCGTTATGTCGAGTTTGGTGAGCGAAGGGGCCACCTCCTGCTCCACCTGTTTGTACCCCACATATGTCACGACGATCATTTGCCTGCCCGCGGGGATGTCGATCTTGTAAGAGCCGTCTTTCCCGCTGACAACTCCCCTTGTGGCCCCTTTAAGGTAGATCTGGGCGCCGGCCATAGGCTCGCCGTCCTTGTCCTTCACTGCGCCGGAGAGCGTACGCGGCCCCGAAGCGTTCTGCGCGGATGCATACTTGGCCGGCAACATGACAGCCAACGCCAGTAACAGCGCGGATATCAGGCCGGAAAGTTTTTTTGATGGTAGAAAATGCCGCATATGGTTTAAATTTTTTAATAAGTAGATGCCGTTTGGATTGGCGTTGCTCCGGCTCCGAATGCAAATTTTATTAATATGCCGCCAAAACGCCGTCACTATTGTTCGTATTATAGTCAAAATTTTAAAAAAACGCAGACAAACATTAGTGCGACTTTTTTGAACAATAGTTAGTCCTTTTTAGGTATGGCATAGGTATCTTTGTTTAATAAATAAAGGAAAGACCATTCATGAACCGCAAGACGATTTTACCGCTCCTTCTCTCTTCCGTGGCCCTTCCGGGCGCGCGGGCGGCAACGCCGAGGCCCAATATAGTTTTCATCCTGGCCGACGATCTCGGGTGTTCCGAGCTGGGGTGTTACGGCAACGCCTTTAACGAAACGCCCAACCTCGACCGCATGGCCGCTGACGGGGTGCGTTTCTCGAACGCCTATTCGGCCCAGACGGTAAGTTCGCCTACGCGGGCCTCGCTGATGACGGGACTCTATCCGCAGCGCACGGGCATAGTGGATTACCTGCGCCCGGACGACCCCATGCACCTGGACGAAGCCTACACCTCCCTGCCGGAGATGCTGCAAAAGAGCGGCTATCGCACCTGCCTGATAGGCAAATGGCATCTTACGGGTTATGTAGCTGCCGGAGCGCGGTATGAGTCGACGCCCCGCAGGCACGGTTTCGGGGAGGTTATGCTCTCTGAGCGCGTTGGTATAGCCGGAGGCAGCTATTTCCATCCCTATCATTTCAACGAAGACATAGAGAAGGCCTTCTCGTCCGGGGAGGAATTTCTCGTAGACCGTATGGACGCCGAGGCGTTGGCCTATCTGGACAGGCAGAAGGGCGGGGAGCCGTTCTTTCTGTTCCTGAGCCATTACGCCGTCCATACCAACGTCCACGGCAAGCCGGAGGATGTGGAACGTTTCCGCAGTAAGCCCGGCGCCGGTAAATGTCCGCCGAGCCGCAACAACAAGGCCGACGATCCATACGTGAAATGGCCGTCGGACTTCATGGCCGAGCGTAATAACCCGCATCTGGCCGCACAGCTATATACCATAGACCAGGGAGTGGGAGCCATAATAGATAAACTTAAAGAAAAGGGGTTGTACGACAACACCATAATAATATTCACTTCCGATAACGGAGGCGAGGCCCGAATAACCTCCAACGCCCCCTGCCGCGGCGGCAAAAGCATGCTCTACGAGGGCGGCATACGGATTCCGATGATAGTTTGCGCCCCGTGCATGATCCCTGGCGGACGTGTTTGCGCCGATCCTGTGGCCACCTTCGATTACTACCCTACTTTCGCCCAGGCTGCCGGCGCGCGAATAAAAGGCGTTAAACCCGACGGCTTGTCGCTCTGGCCGCTGCTTGCCAAAAACGGCGCGCTTCCCGCGCGTACCCTCTTCTGGCACTATCCGCTCGACGAACCGCACTTCCTCGGCGGACGCTCGTGCGGGGCGGTACACGACGGCGACTGGAAGTTATTGGAGTTTTTCGATAACGGCGACAGGGAACTTTACAACCTGGCCGACGATCCGGGAGAGGAGCGCAACCTCGCGGCCGAAAACCCGGATGTGGTGCGGCGGTTGACGGAAAAGATGCAGGCCTGGCGCAAAGACACAGGCGCACAAATAAAGCCAGTAAAACAATGAGACATTACCTGACAGCCGGTTTTTGCGCGGCGGCTTCGCTCGCCTCCACGGCGAAGGCCGCGGCGCAGGACGCGAAAGATTCCCGTCCCGCGCGCCCGAACATCATTCTTATCTATATAGACGACATGGGATATGGAGACCCCGCTTGCTACGGAGGCAAATTCACCCCTACGCCCAATATCGACCGCATAGGCCAGGAGGGCGTACGTCTCAATCAGTTCTACGTGGCCTCGCCCATAAGCTCGGCCTCAAGGGTGGGCGTGACGACCGGTATGTACCCCACGCGATGGGCCATAAGCACCTTTCTTAACAACCGCAAATTCAACGCCCGCAACGAGCAGAACGATTTTCTGTCCGTGTCGGCCCCTTCGCTGGCCCGTACGCTCCAGCAGGGCGGTTACGCGACAGGCCATTTCGGCAAATGGCACATGGGCGGAGGACGCGATGTGGATAACGCCCCCTCTATCAAAAAATACGGTTTCGACGAGTATGTATCCACCTGGGAGAGTCCCGATCCCGACCCGCTCCTTACGGCAACCGATTGGATATGGAGCAACCAGGACAGCGTGAAACGCTGGGATCGTACGGCGTACTTCGTGGACAAGGCTCTCGATTTCCTTCGCCGCCACAAGGATACGCCGTGTTATATAAACCTTTGGCCGGACGACATGCATGCCCCGTGGGTACCCGACAGCAAGGTTGCCGACGCGGAAAAACCGGTATGGGTTAAGCAGTCGTCCTTCACTCCGGTGCTGGCCAGGCTCGACGTGCAGATAGGCCGCCTTATGCGCGAATTACGCAAAATGGGGCTGGACGAAAACACGATAGTGATATTTTCGAGCGACAACGGTCCCGAGCCGAGTTTCCAGAACAAACGCACGGCGGGTATGCGCGGCCAGAAGGGCAGCCTGTATGAAGGCGGGATACGGGTGCCTTTCATGTTGCGCTGGAAGGGCGTCGTGGAGGCGGGACGGGTGAACGAATCTACCGTTATGTCCACCGTCGACCTCTTCCCCACCCTTTGCGCCATGGCGGGCGTCCCCGCTCCGGCCGATTACAGGCTGGACGGCATGGATTGCAGCGCCGCCCTAACCGGCAGGGAGGATAAGGTTCGCTCCGAGCCGCTGTTCTGGGAGTACGGCAAGAATTTCACCGTACCCGATCCTGCACCATTCGGCAACGTTTACAGTCCGCACCTGGCCGTACGCCTGGGTAAATGGAAACTGCTCACGAACGGCGACGGTAAAGCGACGGAACTGTACGACCTGGCCGCAGATCCCCTCGAAACGACAAATGTGGCCGCAGACAACCCGCAAGTGGCGGCAACGCTCAAAAAAGAGCTTCTGGCATGGTACAGAAAAGCATTCAGGCAATACGCAGACAAATAAAACACGATAATATGAGGAACAGGTTAGCCCTCGGCGGCACGATAATAGGAGGAATGGCGGTTGTGGGAGCGTATCCCGCGGAGGCGGCCGCCTCCGCGATAAGCGGCGTCCCCGCCAAACCCAATTTTATAGTCATTCTGCTGGACGATTCCGGCTTTGCCGACCTGGGTTGTTACGGAGGCATCATCCCTACGCCCAATATAGACAACCTTGCGCGCAACGGCGTACGTATGTCGGGCATGTATAATTGCGCACGCAGTTGCCCCACCCGCGCTTCACTGCTCACTGGTCTCTATCCGCAGCAGGCGGGCATAGGGCATATGGTTGGAGGAAGCGCCAAGGACGCAGGCCCGTCGTATCAGGGTTACCTCAATAAGAACTGCGTCACGCTCGGTGAGGTGATGCGTGCCGGCGGTTATTTCACCGCGATGTCCGGGAAGTGGCACGTTGGCCAGAAGCAGGGCGTGACGCCTTGGAAAAGAGGGTTCGACCGATCGATAAACGCAGTGGCCGGAGGCTTCTATTACGCCAAAGACCCTAAGGCGGAGATCTACCTGGACGGCGAACTGCTCAAAAACGACGATCCGCGTTTGCCGGGGGACAACTGGTACACCACCGACGTGTGGACGCAGTATGCCAACACGTTCATAAACGAGGCGGTGGATAAGGAGAAGCCCTTTATGCTCTACCTTGCCTACAACGCCCCGCACTTTCCGTTGCAGGCGCCCAAAGAGGCCATAGCTATGTTCAAAGGCAAATTCGCCATGGGATGGGACAGGATGCGCCAGGAAATATACCAGCGCCAGCTCAAGATAAACCTGCTCGGCAAACGCTATCCGCTCACCCCGCCCAGCCCGCTCATTCCCCGCTGGAGCGACGTGGACGACGCCCAGAAGGCGCAAAGCGAACATACTATGGAGATCTACGCCGCCATGCTCTACTATCTGGACAAATGTGTGGGGCAGGTAGTGGATAACCTCAAGGCTAAAGGCGTATTCGACAATACCGTTATAATATTGTTGAGCGATAATGGCGGCAACGCGGAGGGAAAGACGGTTTTCGGCACTTTCGAAGGCAAGTATCCAGGGCGTCCGGGATCCGAGGTGTTCCTGGGACAGGCATGGGCCGAAAGCTGCAATACGCCTTTCTTCCTCTATAAGCACCACACCCACGAGGGAGGCATAGCTACGCCGCTCGTGGTGTCGTATCCCGCGGGGATACCTTCCGCACTCAACGGCCTTATCGTCGACCAACCCGCCCATGTCATAGATATAATGGCCACAATGGTGGCCATGAGCGGGGCCGAATATCCGTCTGAGTTCCAGGGCAACAAAATAACCCCGATGCAGGGAATAAATCTCTATCCGCTGTGGGCGGGAGGCAAGGCCGTGCGTACCGATCCCATATTCTGGGAACACGAAGACAACGTAGCCATACGCTATGGGAAATGGAAGCTCGTCAAAGAACGCAACGAGGAGAAATACCAACTTTACGATATGGAGGCCGACCGCACCGAAATGAACGACCTCTCCGGGCAACAGCCACAGGTTATGGCCGACATGATGAAGCGTTTTCGCGACATGTATAAGAAGGTCGGCGCGGCATATCACGATTTCGGAAAGGCTCCTCGCTGGTTTACGCCCGTAAGCGATTATAAAAAATGAAAGGCGCTAAATACATATTCCCCATGCTGCCGGCGATAGCCATGCACGCCGCCGCGGACGCCGCTACGCCCGGCCTGCCCGCCTCCAAGCCCAATGTGGTTATAGTGTTGCTGGACGATATAGGTTTCACCGACTTCAGCTGTTTCGGCGGAGTAGTACCGACGCCCAATATCGATCGCCTGGCTTCCAACGGGGTGCGTATGTCGCAGATGTATAATTGCGCCCGCAGCTGCCCCACGCGCGCGTCGCTGCTCACGGGCCTTTACCCGCAGCAGGCCGGAGTTGGCCTTATGACCGATGACCTTTCAAAACGTTCGTCGGCCGCCTACCAGGGTTACCTTAACGGCAACTGCGTCACGTTGGCCGAAGTGATGGAAGGGGCGGGATATCTCACCGCGATGGCGGGCAAATGGCATGTGTGTCCCAACGGCATGAAGGATATATTGCCGCATAGCCGGGGCTTTCGCGAGTCTATATGCAATATCGGCGGCCCGTCGTTCTTTCCTAACGACAAAGTGCGCCTGTGCATAAACGGGCAAAATGTGACTGCGGCCGACCCGCGCCTTCCGCGCGAATGGTACTCGACGGATCTGTGGACGGATTGGGGCATAAAGTATATAGACATGGCCGTGCGGGAGGATAAGCCGTTGCTGCTGTATATGGCATATACGGCCGCCCATTTCCCGCTGCAGGCCCCTGAAGGGGAGATAGCTCGCTTCAAAGGCAGTTTCAGCCGGGGATGGGACGTTATCCGCAGGGAGATATATGAACGGCAGACTGAATGGAACGTTCTGGGGCAGCCCTGCGAACTTACTCCGCCATCTCCGCTCATCCCGCGCTGGGACGATCTGTCCGCCGCGCAGAAGGCCCGCAGCGAACGAGCCATGGAGATCTACGCCGCCATGATAAAGAAAGTGGACGACAACGTGGGCCGCCTGATAGACGAACTCAAACGCCGGGGCATATTCGACAATACTGTCATAATGGTCTTGAGCGACAACGGGGCCAACGCCGAAGGCGAAAGCGTTTTCGGTACGTATGAAGGAGAGAACCCGGGCGACGTGAATTCGAACGTCTATCTCGGTCAGGCATGGGCGCAGGCCTGCAACACGCCGTTCTTCCTTTATAAACGACACACGCACGAGGGGGGCATATCGACGGGTTTCATAGTCTCATATCCGGCGGGTATACCGGCCTCTCTCAACGGTTCGATAGTACACCGGCCGGGCCATGTGATAGACATCATGCCCACGCTCGTGGAACTCGGGGGCGCCAAATATCCGTCCGCCCGCAAAGGCTACGCCGTAACTCCAATGCAGGGGATGGATCTAATGCCTGTTTGGCTCGGCGGGACGCCTGCGCGCAAGCAACCCCTGTTCTGGGAACACGAGGAGAACGTTGCCCTGCGCGACGGACGATGGAAGCTGGTAAAAGAGGTCAAAGATTATCACTACCAGCTATACGATATGGAAACGGATCGCACCGAGATGCACGATCTGTCGGAAAGGGAGCCGGAGGTGATGGCCGAAATGATGTCCAAATTCAGGCAGATGTACAAAAAAGCGGGTTCGATGCCGTTTAATTTCAACCGCAATATACGCTGGGCCATACCTATAGAGGAATACCAGAAAAATCCCGTCAGATGAAACGATCTCTGTTATTGATGCTCCTGTCTGTATTCGCCTCCGTCGCGTCGGGGGCGGATCAGATGCGTTTTACGCATATCACCAACAAGGACGGGCTTCCCAATAACACCGTTTTTTGCGCTCTGCGCGACCATAAAGGTTATTTCTGGTACGGCACGAAAAACGGGCTGTGCAAATGGGACGGCAATAATTTCGAGGTGTTCGCCTCTACGGGGAAGGACAGCCTCTCGTTGCCGTCGAGCAATATCCTTGCCCTTTTCGAGGATTCGAGCAAACGGTTATGGGTGGCTACCAATGGTGGCGTGACCATCTACAACCGCCTGATGGGTACCTTCGACGCCGTTCCGGGAGAGGTTCTGGCCCGAGGTTTCGCCCAGTCGGCCGACGGCGTTATATACGTACCCACCCCGCAGGGTGTAAAATATTACGACACAGAAAAGAGATGTTTCATTTCGTTGTTCAAGACAGGCGAACTGGCGTCGATATCGGTATTCGCCGTGGCTATAGACGCCGGCGGCGCACTATGGGCGGGGACGGCCAAAGGACTCTATGTCATAGACCTGAAAACGATGCAGGCCAGGCATTATACCAGAGCGCAGGGTTTGGCGTCGGACAATATTTCGGCGCTTTTCATCGACAGCGGCCGGACGCTTTGGGTAGGGACGCCCGACAACGGATTGTGCCGTTTCGACGACAGGGCGGGCGCGTTTGTCTCCGTCGCCGGACTTAGCCATCGCTACATACACTCCATATCCGAAAAGTCAGAAGGACAGTTGTGGATAGGCACCGAGCGCGGCCTGAACGTATACGAACCGGGTACGGGGGCGAATCGAATATTTTTGAACGACATAAAAGATCCGAACAGCCTGAGCGACAACTCTATCTATTGCGTCTACAACGACGGGCGCGACAATATGGTGGTAGGTACGTATTTCGGCGGCATAAACATACACCTGCGCTCTTACGAGCAGCTCGATATCTTTATCCCTACCAGTTCGCCCCACTCCATCGGAGGCAAGGTGGTGCGGCAGATATGCGACGACGGCCGAGGAGGACTGTGGATAGCCACCGAGGACGGCGGGCTGAACTACATGGACCAGGCTACGGGCCGTTTCACCAAATACATCCATTCAGGGCCTGGCAGCATATCGGGCGACAACATACACGCCGTGGCCACCGATCGCAACCGCAACCTGTGGGTGGGTACCTATTTGGGCGGCCTGAATAGACTGGAAGCGGGTTCGCGCCGATTTACGGTTTACAATCAGGCCAACACCCCCGAACTTTACAGCGACAATATCTTCGCGTTGTTGCAGGATACGCACGGTACGCTTTGGATAGGTACCACGGGCGGCGTGGTTTGCTACGAGTCGTCGGAAGGCGGATTCAGCCGTTTCCGAAGCGACTTGTTGCGCGGGGTGAGCGTAGAGGCCATAACGGAGGATTCGCAGGGCAATATCTGGCTGGGGACCCGAAATAAAGGCGTCTATAAATACAACCGGTCGGACAATTCGCTCGCCAATTACAACGCGCCCCAGGGGGCCATCCCTTGGGATAAGGTGTGCAACCTGCTTGCCGACGATCGCGGTATGCTTTGGGTGGCAACGCAGTACGGCGGGTTGGTGTGCATAGAGATAGACACCGGGGCTATGACCACCTTTACGACCGAGGACGGACTGCCATCCAATTCTGTTTACGGCGTCATAGAGGACGCCGGCGGCGACCTGTGGGTTACCTCCAACAGAGGTTTGAGCAAATTTTCCGTGAAGGAGCGTATTTTTATGACCTACACCTCGGCGGACGGGCTGCCCAATAACCAATTCAATTACAATTCCGTTTATCGCGACGCGCGCGGAAGGCTTTACCTGGGTACCATCGACGGGATGATACGCATCGACCCGCGCCATATCGGGCTTTCCGGCGAACCGCTGCAGATAGACATAGTGGATATGACCGTGATGGGCCGCCGTGTACTTCCGCAGGAGGATGGCTCCCCTCTCAAACAGGTTATAAGCGAAACAAGGCAGGTGACCCTGCGCAGTTCCAGGGCGAGGTCGTTCTCTTTCGAACTTACCTCGCCGTCCATAGTACACAGGGAGAATATATCCTTCCTGATACAGTTGCAGGGAGCCGATAAAACGTGGATAGACCTTGGCAACCAGCGTGTGGTGACGTATGCCAATCTGCCCGCGGGCGATTATGAGTTCATGGCCAAAGCAAGGCAACGCGACAGTCAGCTTGAAAGCGAGGTGATGAGCATAAAACTCAAGGTGTTACCGCCGTTTTGGCGATCGGGTGCGGCGTTCGTACTCTATCTGCTTATGCTTGCCGGCGCGGCTTACGCCGTGTATCGCATACTGGAAGCCCGTCAAAGGGAAAAGAACGCCCTGGTTGCCGAGAGGCTCGAAAATTCCAAGATAAAAGAGGTGAGCCAGCTGAAGATAAATTTCTTCACCAATATTTCGCACGAGCTGCGCACCCCCCTTACCCTGGTCATGTCGCCCATACAGAACATTCTGGCGCAAAACAACCTGCCGCCGGAACTGAAAGAGCGTATGCAGATGATACACACCAACGCCGGACGCATGCAAAAGCTCATAGACGAACTTATATGGTTGAGCCGGATAGAATCGGGCGAACACCGCATAAACGCCGTAGAGGGCCGCCTGCTTCCTTTCGTAGAGGAGATTTGCAATGGCTTCCGTTTGCTGGCCAGAGAGAAGGGTATCTCCATATCGTGCGATATCCCCATGTCTAACCAGGCCGTCTTTTTCGACCCGTCGATGGTGGAGAAAATAGTTTTCAACCTGCTATCCAACGCAGTCAAATATACCGATCCGGACGGACAGGTACGCGTGTCGGCAATGGTAACTGAAGATAACGGCCGCCTGACGGCCCGAATAACGGTGGCCGACACAGGACAGGGAATAGCCCAGGAAGATATGCCGCACATATTCGACAAATATTACCAGGCCAAAGACAAATCGGGCAAAAGCGGTTTCGGCATTGGTCTCAATATGGTCAGGCAACTCACGGCGGCGCACCAGGGCCGCGTGGAGGTGGAGAGCGCGCCGGGCAGGGGTTCTGTTTTCACCGTATGGCTCACCGTTGACGGCGACTGTTTCACCGAGCAGGAGAAATCCGACCGCAAACTGGGCAACCGGCAGATTTCGGACTACGAATTCCTCGCACCGGAGTCCGAGGGCGGCCATAATACGGACGAAAAGCCGGCCGCTCATGACAGCGGCGACCAGAATAAAAAGCACATACTCATAGTGGAGGACAACCACGAGCTGTTGAATTATATCGACTCGCTTTTCGGCGATAGATACCGCACCACCCTGTGCGCCGACGGACAACAGGGTTACGCCACTGCGCTGGACGTTATTCCGGACATGATAATCAGCGACCTTATGATGCCCCACATGAACGGACTCGAATTTTGCCATGCAGCCAAAGGCTCCATAGAACTTTGCCACGTGCCGTTCATCCTGCTCAGCGCTAAAACGGGCGAGCAGAGCCAGATGGAAGGATACGAGCAGGGAGCGGACGAGTATATGGAAAAGCCCTTCAACCCGGCCATGCTTACCCGCAAGGTGGATAATATATTCCGCACCCTCGACAGCCGCAGCCAGACGATAGGCAGTCAGACCGCCATGAATTTCGACGTTCCTGATATTTGCCGCCGTGACAGGGAATTGCTGCAGTCAATACAGGATTATATCATCACCCATCTGACGGAAGAAAACCTGCCGATCACCGACATAGTGCGCCAGATAGGCATAAGCCGCACGTTGTTGCACACCAAGCTGCGTAAGCTTACGGGATTGTCCACCACAGAGTTCATCAACAAGATAAGACTCAACCGCGGTGCCGAGATGCTGCGCCAGGGCGCCAACATTTCCGAGGCTGCCTATGCCGCCGGATTCACCTCACCCAATTATTTCTCGCGCTGTTTCAAAAAGTTTTACGGCAAATCGCCGCGCGAATACGTCAACGAACTAACACCAAATAACCAATAACCATTAAAAACCATTCATTATGGAAAAGGAAAACACTCTGTACTACATTCCGCCCGAAGCGGAATTTTACCACGTGGCCGTAGAGGCCGGATTCGCGATATCGTCGGATTTCGGTATCGACGACATGGATTATGAAGACGATTGGATCTAAAATGACTGCAACCATGAAAAAACTATTCTTTTTACTGGCTGCAGCGGCAGCCGTATGCGCCTGCTCGAAAGAAGAGGGGCAGACTCCCGCAACCGCGGCAAAGGAAAGCGGCGTACGTACGCTGGAGATATCCACCGGCGATTCCCGCGTTGCGGTGGGCATAGACCGCATTAACGGCGACGAATTCACATGGAAGGCCGGCGATAAAGTATACCTTTGCCGTGTGGACGACGTGGACGGCACTGCTTTTTCCGGTAACAACTACACTTTCATCCTGGACGCAGGCAGCGAGGGCCAGGCCAGCGGCTCTTTCACCATGGAAGGCGAAGGCTCCCTGCTCGAAGGTAAATACGTCGCGGTGCATACGCGCATTCCGGTAAGCATCACGGCGGGTAAGGATCTGATCCTGCCTGCCGCGGGCAGTAAGGTCATCAACCTCAATCCGCCCGTGCCGCAGACGCAATCCACCGGCTGTAACAATGTCGAGGATATAATGTATCTGGGGTCGGCTCCGTTCAACGTAGTTTCCGGACAGACTGTCCCTCAGGTGACCTTCCGCCATCTGACGGCTATAGTGGAATTGCGCATAACCGCCGCCTCGGGCAACGGTTTCGATGGCGCGAGACTGGCGTCGGCCGAGATGAAATCCTCCGTATCGACCGAATATGCCGGCCGTCTGGGCGTGGATACCAACGGCGACGCCAAAAACGCAGGTTCGGGAACGGCGCGCAACACCATCACGGTGAACCTTGCCGACCACGCTTCGGCCTACGTCGGCTCATCCTCCCCCACCTACGTACGTATGATGGTGATGATGAATTCCGCCGCGGCCAGCGGCACTACGACCTTCACCCTTGTCGCAGATAAGGAGGGAACGTCGTACGTATACACGAAAACCGTTAACTCGAAATTCCTTACGGCGGGCAAAGTACATCCCGTACCCATTACGGTAGATACGCCCGTGGCCGGCACATTCATCTACAATGCCGCCACAGACAACGTCGACTGGCAGCCGGACGCAACCCAGCCGGTGAAAATAGTACGGTGCGAATTCCTGAAAAGGAGCAGCGGCGTGACGGTGGAGGAACGCTACATATTCACCAAAGGCGTTGCGTTGGCCGGTGGAGCGCAAACCATCAGGCTTTGGTTCGCCACTAAAAAGGGTGTGACGGTATCCGGAATTAACTTCAAGGTCAAAGACGGCAGCGACGGCTATGTCACAGGCTTCAATACAGCCGAAGTAATAGCCGCATTCGGAACGGGTTCCTCACTAAAAGGCGGCACAAGCAGTAACGCATACGACGTGAATGTGTCCTATTTTAAAGATGTGGCCTACAATACCGACTATAAACTTAACTACGCGGAGCTAAACCTGGCCAACGGCTCTGTTTTGACAAACGACGGCGAACATAGCGTTAACATAGCTATTGTGGCCGGCAACAACCCGGCCATACCGGTACCAGCCGCAGGTTACCTGACTTGCCCAGTTTCGATTAAATGCCAATAACGGATTAACCCGGATAAGCAAATTTATGAAAAGCACTGCCTGCCGACGCAAGTCCGGCAGGCAGTGCTTTTCTACGGCATCGCCAACTCTATCTCTGGGCCGGACTGACGGTCCGGTGGGCGTAATTGCCGGATTTCGGGGTAGATATCAGAAATTGTTGATTCCTATTTTCATTACCTGCTTTTCGAAAGAGTCGCGGTCTATGGCCCTGTTGCGCATCCTTGTTCGATAGGTATATATCGTCGAAAGCGAATATTGCAGGAAGCGGGCTATGTCGATGCTGTTGGTTACCCCGAGCCGTATTAGCCCGAATATCCTCAGGCCGAGCGTTAGCCTGTGGTTCTCTTTTAGCGTTTCCTGTTGCGCGGGCATAAGCAAGGCGTTGAATTCGTCGACGAAATTCGGAAACAGGTTGAGAAGCGTCGTATCGAAATGTTCATAAAAGTCGTCGAGTTCGCTCTGGGTATCCATCGACGACTCGACGAATTCGAGCAGGGCCATCGTACCTTCGACGCGCGCTATCTTGCCGGCTTTGTTTTTATATGATTCAATTAGAGAAAGATATTTGAGGTGCTGCTCCATGTAAAGACGTATATACTCTATTTTGATATGGTTGGCGTCTTTAAGTTTTTGGTTTGCCTTTATTAGTTCGCCGTTGGTCTTGGAGAGGTTTTCCTTGACGGCCTTCATGCGTGAAAATTGACAGGCTATATATATAATGGCCGCCGCCAGGAACAGCGCAACTATCGTAAGCAGGGTAAGCCCCCTTGTTATTATCTTTTTTTGTTCAAGCTCTTTGGTTTGGAACGCCCTGTTGATATCGAGGAATATGTTGGCCGATTCGAACAACCGGTAACGCTCATTGCTTGCCTGGGCGTCTTCGATATGGCATTTCATATAGTTGTAGGCGCGGTTTACCTGTTCGCCTTCATAAAGGAAATTGGCGAGTTTGCGCAGTGCCACGTAACTTCTTGAGGAATATCTTATGTCTTCGATAGCGGCTTTGGCAAGGTAATAAAGTTCGCTGTCATGGTCTCCCAGCTTACCGTAAATGTCGGATATATGGAACAAAAGAATTCCAGGATCTTTATCAAGCTCCGTAGGCGATATTTTATCGAGTCCGGACAGCGCCAGGTCGAGTGCGGTGCTGTAATCTTTATCGAAGAGCAGGCGTTCTATTTCAGCCAGAAATCTTTGTATGTCCGGCGCATAACGGTCGTTGAGCAGCGAATCGCGATAGCTTATGGCCATGTCGTTGTAAATGCCTTTTTCGGAGGCGGAGACCGAATATCCCCGCAGTGCATTGTAATTAAGTCGCTTGGCTATATAATATTTGTATTTTACCTCTTTCGGTATACCTTGGTCCTGAAGTTTGTTAAGTATCTCGGAAGCTTCTATGAACTGCCCCATGGCCCTGAAGATATTGGCTTGCAGTATCTGCGCTTCGATATGGCTCCGCCTGTCGCCGACAACCTGCGCGTATTCGTATGCCCGCCGTACATAATACATCGCCGAATCGTTTTGGTATGTGAAATACGCAAAGCTCAGGGCTAAGGAATTTGCAAGCTTTTCGGTTGAATTGCGGGATAGCGACATTTTCTCTCGCAATACGGACAATTCAAGTTCTTTACTACGGTTGTAGGCGTGTTTGTGCAGTATCGTGTTGTCCAGCGCGATGAATATAGAATCCATATCCCGCGCGGCAACGGAAAGCTGCGCGGACAATAAAAATAATATGATGATGGGTTTTTTCAAGCCGGCGTAGTTCGAAAAAAGAGTCTATACAAATATACTATTTCATTCCGCCAAAACAAAATACAGTATAGGCGAGCCGCGTGCGGAGAGCAATCGCAGCCTTTAACTTCACTTGATTTTGATTTGCTGCAATCTTTGATTGTCTGCACTTTATCTTGGCCAACGGCTATATTCGCTCCCAGGGGTGGATAAGCGGCCTCTCGATTAGTTATCTTTGTTATAACCGGCGGTCGGGCGATCCCCGTTTCTCTAACCCTTAAACCCGGCAAGTCGATCATCCTGTCCGTGACGAGCGTTGCGGCAATACATGGTTCATAATTAAAAGCCCCCATATTTTACGATGAAAGCCAGGGAAGCAAGCTGCGGGGCGTAAAGGCGTGTGATTTGACAGACAGATTCCGCACTAACCAATATATTAACCTAAAAACGCTGACGCTTATGAGAAAAATGAAGACACTTGCCACTTCTCATTTTTTTGAAAGTTTGCGAGTACGCACTTTTGCGACATGCGCCCTGATGCTCATGTCCGCGAGTCTGGCTTTTGCCCAAAGCCCCGTAAAGGGAAAGGTGAGCGACGAACGCGGCGATCCGCTTATTGGCGCTTCCATCCAAATACAGGGTACCTTTACGGGAACCGTCACTAATCATGACGGGGAATTCTCTATTGACGCCTCTGAGGGCGACATACTTGTAATTAAGAATGTGGGATATGCAGAAAAGCGTGTAACCGTCGGGGCTGTCCGTACGATAGATATCGTGCTGGAGGACAGGCTGCAAATGCTGGACGATATAGTTGTCGTAGGATACGGAACGGTGAAAAAATCCGACCTTACGGGTTCCGTAGCCTCTCTTAAATCCGATGAGATTACCCTGGGGGCCGCACAATCCCCGGACGCCGCCTTGAGGGGAAAGAGCGCAGGAGTGTTCGTATCTACCGTGTCGGGGATGCCGGGAGCCGCGCCTATGGTTATGATCCGCGGGCATAGCTCCATTACCGGTTCTAACGAGCCGCTGTATGTGGTGGACGGGATACCCTTGGACGGAGGCGGCTCTTCCAATGCCGTAAAAGGCGTTTCCGTCTCTCCGCTGGCTTTCATCAATCCATCCGACATCGAGTCGATGGAGATACTCAAAGACGCGTCCTCCACCGCTATATACGGTTCGCGGGGTGCGAACGGAGTTATAATGATCACGACCAAACAGGGTCGCGACGGGAGGTTCATGGGAAAGCTCGACATCACGTCAGGCATACAGACGGTAGCGAAAAGGCTCGATCTTACCAATGCTCGCGAATGGGCCGAACTCTGGAACAAGCACGTAGACTATAACAGCCTTCCTCAGACCGCAAAATACGATCTCGACAATCTGCCCGCAGATACGGATTGGCAGGATGAGATATTTCGCACGGCTTCCTCACGGAGTTACGAGCTCTCCTTCTCCGGGGATGCGAATAAATTGCGCTACATGTTCTCGCTCGGATACACCGACCAGGACGGCATCATCATTAATACCGATTTCTCACGATACGCTTTAAGGGCCAATATAGACAATGAATTCTCCAAATGGCTAACCGTGGGCTTGAATATATCCGGCACCAGGACGGAAGGGAATCAGGTTCAGCAGGGAGCCACCAATACGCCGGTGGGTATGGTCGCGTTCGCGTCTCCGATAATATCCGTATATAAGGCGGACGGCAGCTATAACCAGTATGCCAATATGGACGGAAACAGAGCCAACCCATACGCCTCCTTGAAGGAAATAACCAACCTTGATGTACGCGACAGGATAATAGCTAATGTTTTTGCTGAAATAACCTTTTTTAAAGACTTGAAATTCCGTTCCAATTTTGCCGCCGACCTGGTAGATGCAAAAGGTTACTGGTATGCCCCGAGCATAATCGACGAAGGTAAGACTAAACAAGGGGACGCATCGCTCAGCTCTTACAGCAGGCTTTATTGGAACTCCGCTAATTTTTTGACCTATACCAAAACTTTCGACGAAATACACAACCTTACAGCTATGGCTGGAGCCGAATGGCAAAAAAGCCAAAACAACAATTTTACACTTAACGGCGCCGGTTTCGCAAACGACGTTGCTAAATTCAACAACATGGCCGAAGCCAACACCTATTCCGGTAATTCCGGCTTCACCGGTTGGCAAATGACATCTTACATGGCCCGCGTGAACTATTCGCTAATGAACCGGTACCTGCTGACTTTGACCGGACGCGTGGACGGATCTTCGCGTTTCGGTTCCAACAACAAACATGCGTTCCTGCCTTCGGGTGCGGTAGCGTGGAGGATAAGCGAGGAGGATTTCATGGACAATGTCGACCGTGTCCTGAGCAACCTAAAACTCAGGGTTAGCTATGGAGTGTCGGGAGAGCAGGGCATACCTATCTATCAGACCCTTTCGTTCCTTAATCCGGGCAACGTCTCCATAGGCGGAACCACCATCACCTCCTATACGCCAAACCTTCCGGCGGACCCCAATCTTAAATGGGAAATGACCAACCAGTTCGACGCCGGCATAGACATAGGGCTATGGTACGGAAGGCTGAACGTAACCCTGGATTATTATTACAAAAAAACGAAAGACCTCCTGTATCCGAAAGCTTACCCTCCCTCGATGGGTTTTTCCGCCATGTTGCAGAATATAGGTTCCATATCCAACCGGGGATTCGAGATATCTGTGGACGCCTCTGTCATCAACAACGCCGACTTCAAATGGGATATATCGGCAAATAATTCATGGAACAGCAACAAGGTGCTGGACCTGGGGGACGGACGCATGGAGATACTCAATCCTGAGGGATCGGTGTCGGACGATAAATTCTCGCCGTCATACTTGAAAGTCGGTGAGCCACTGGGGCTTATATACGGCTACAAGACGGACGGCATCATATCCACCGATGAAGACCTGGCATTGGCCATAGCCCAGGGGCAGGTAAATCCCAAGAAAGGCGAATATAAGATAGTAAATACGAGCGATCCTTTCAACCTGGATCCGGACGATAAAATAACTACAGACGACAAAACAATTATCGGAAGGTCGACTCCCGATTTTACGGGCGGCATGACCAATACGTTCCGCTACAAGGCGTTCCAACTCGACGTCCTTTGCCAATGGGTGGTTGGGAACGATATAATCAGCTATACTTATGCCAATAACCAAAACCTGCATGCAGGCAACAATGTACGCCGGGACTGGTACGAAGACCACTGGAGCGAAGATAATCCCACAAGCAAGAATCCCGCGCCCGGTTACGACGTGAGGAAATATGCCGACGTCTCCGCTCTGGTTTTCAAGGGCAGTTTCTTCAGAATAAACAATATCGCCTTGTCTTACAACTTCCCCAGGAGATGGATATCCAAAGCGGGACTTAACCAGCTCCGGCTTACGTTTGATGTGGATAACGCCTTTACGTTTACCAAATTTCCCGGTTATACCCCTGATATAAACGTAAAAGGCGGAAATGTTGTGGGCCAGGGAATAGATCTGGGCGCTTATCCTGTACCTCGTACATTCGGGGGCAAAATCACCATAGGGTTTTAAATTTAATACGGGATTTTATGAAAACGAAAATAAAAATATTGCTTTCCGCATCGATCGCCGTCTTAATTTGCGCATGCTCGGATTTCCTTGATGAGGATACGCGCGGGCGACAGAACCAGAAAACGTTCTACACCTCAGAGAGCCTGGCTTTCACCGGATTGGCCGGAATTTACCAACGGGCGTTCGACGGGGGCGCTTTAAGGCAGAACATGATCGCGCGGCAGGAAGGGTATTCGGATCTCTTTACCTATAAATTCGGCGCGTCGGCGGATGCCACCTGTTTCCCTAAGTACTCCCTGACGCCGGAGCAAACCCATGTGACCGCACCCTGGACGCTGGCCTATCTGGTCATATTTACCGCCAACGAGTTTATCAACGCAATGGAGAACAACAGTGTGATAGACGTCGAGGCAAGAACCGAATTTATTCGCGAGGCCAAAGTGTTGCGCGCTTTTATGTATTACCATCTGGTTAATCGTTGGGGGGACGTTCCCTTGATCGTAAAACCGATTGACACCAAAGTGACGGCAAGGGTTCGCACGCCCAAGGCGGAGATATGGCAATATCTGATAACGGATCTGGAGGACGCGTCCAACCTTCCCGAAAAGGGTGCGAACCGAAGGGGTGGAATTTCCAAAGGTCGTATAGACAAGGGGGCCGCCATGTTCCTGCTGGCGAAGGTACATCTTTCGAACGTTGCGGACGTTAACGGCACGGATCACTTTACCAGGGCGAAAGCGGTACTCGATAATTTTCCCTCAGGCTATGAACTCATGCCTTCCATAACCAAAGTCTGGAAGATAGATGACGAACACAATGCCGAGTCGATATTCGAGTTGGACAATAAATCCGGCCAAATACCTTCGCAGGGACTCCCGGCTCTGGGTTTTTTCCTCCCCTCCGGCAGTTGGAAGGGCGCTAACGGCACCAATCCTGTAAACGACTATCTTATCAAGATGACGGGATGGGGGAATTGGGACAACGTCGCCGATGCGACTTCCTGGTACGACACTCCGGGCATGAGCGAAAGGACGCTTTATTACTTCAGTTCCAATCCGGTGACAGGCCTCGATCCGACCACCTATCGCACGCAATACAAATACAAAAAGAAGGACGGGACGGTTGCGACCATCGAATTCACCCACCCTTCCCTGGGGTTTAATTGCCACCTTATGAAATTCGTGGATCTGGCGCATTTCGCCAATTACGGCGACCATGCGGTGGGCGATACGGACGTGAATTTTATCTTTTTCCGCTATGCCGACGTCGTGTTGATGAAGGCGGAGGTCGAATGCGAAGTAGGAAGCCAGCCGACCGCACTCGCGTTGCTAAACAGTATACGTAAACGTACTGAAGACACTGGCGATAAGTTATATACCATGACCCTGCCCGCGGGAGCCAACGAGATATTCCTGGCCGACAAAGCCGCTTTGCGCGAGGCTATACGCAACGAACGCGCTTTGGAGCTTATCGGGGAGGGGTGGCGTTTCTATGATCTCAAACGGTGGGGAAACCAATATGCATTGGAAAAACTCCGTCAGTCGAGACAGGTAAACATCATAGGGACCGCGGTGGATTACCTGGCCGAAGATCTGGCCAATATAACGGAAAACAAACTCCTGTGGCCTATCCCCGAAGGAGAGGTGAAAGGTAATAAACTTATGGTCCAAAATCCGTTGTAACGCCGTTGGCAACGCGGCAAAAATATGGTAGTTTTAATAACAAACACCTGATGGTTATCAGGTGTTTGTTATTTTTGGAAATATCTGATCCGTGATTTTATTTGCGTACTCGCGCGGATTAGTTCGCTTTAATCCCCTATTTGCCGATCAGTTCCACGCTCCGCCGTATGAAGCTTGTCAGGTTCTCGCCTTTCAGCATGCCGTTGGAGAGCAGGGCCAGATCTATCAGCTGCTTTACCAGGGCGTTCTGCGAGCCTATTTCGCGGAAGCGGGCGGCCCTTTCTGACTTCAGTCCCGATAGTTTCTCTTCCAGCGCCTTACGTTCCGATCGCTGTTCGTCGGTGAGTTCGTCCTCTTTCTTGCCTTTTATTTCGTCGAGGAACATCGACTCGGCGTTGCGGGCGGCGTCTATCTTCTTGTTTATGCTGTTAAGTTTGTCGCCGTAGCTCTTTTCCGCCTGCTCGAGAATATCTATGACAAGCGGATGGTTGGCGTTTACGGCTATGGTGAAATTGTCGGGCATCTGTCCGTAGAAGTTAGCCATACCGCCGCCCATGGCCGCCATCTCTTTCATGCGGCGCATATATTCGTTGCGGGTTATCACCACCGGATCGTCCGTGGCTTGCATGGCTTCGAACTCTATGGTATAATGCACCTTGTCGTCTGATGGCAGTTGCGATTCGAATACAGGGCGCACGACTTCCTGCTGCTCCGAACTCAGTGACAGCGGCTGGGAGTCGTCCTTCTGGATGAGCTTGTCGAGTACGTCCGAGTCGACGCGCACCATGCGGGTGTTCTGGTTGCGGTTCTCGAACCAGCCGATGAAATGGTTGTCGAGCTGTCCGTCCATCTCAAGCACGTCGTATCCGCGATTCCTGGCACCCTCCACGAAACTGTGCATTCCCACCTTGTCGTTAGTGTACAGGCAGATCAGCGTTCCGTTCCTGTCTGTCTGATTCCCTTTCACCGCCTCGGCGTACTCGCCCGGGGTGAAGTAACGTCCATCTGTATTTTTGAGCAGGGTGAAATCGATGGCCTTCTCTGCGAATTTCTCTTCGGTTATTATACCGTATTGTATAAATACCTTCAGGTCGTCCCACTTGGTCTCGTAGGCGGCGCGATCCGAGGCGAAAAGTTCGGCGAGACGATCGGATACCTTGCGCGTTATGTATGACGATATCTTGCGTACGTTCGAGTCGCTTTGCAGGTAACTGCGCGAAACGTTGAGCGGGATGTCCGGCGAGTCGATGACGCCGTGGAGCAGCGTGAGAAATTCGGGGACGATGCCTTCCACGGAATCGGTCACGAACACCTGGTTGCTGTAGAGCTGTATCTTGTTCTTCTGTATCTCGAAATTGTTGCGTATCTTCGGAAAATAGAGTATGCCGGTCAGGTTGAACGGATAGTCTATATTGAGGTGGATGTGGAATAGCGGTTCGTCGGCCGCGGGATACAACTTTCCGTAGAATTCGGCGTATTCGTCCGGTTCTATCTCCGAAGGCTTGCGCGTCCATAACGGGTTGGTGTCGTTTATTATATCGTCCTTGTCGGTTTCCTCCCATTTGCCGTCCTTCCACTCCTTGACCTTGCCGAAAGCTATGGGTACCGGCAAAAAGCGGCAATATTTGCGCAGAAGTTCCTTCAGGCGGTTCTCCTCGGCGAATTCGGCGTTATCTTCGGAAATATGCAGCACAACGTCGGTGCCACGTCCGCGCTGGGCGTCGCTCTGCTCGAGTGTGTATTCCGGCGTACCCATACATGTCCAAAGCATTGTCTTTGTCTCCTCAAGATACGAGGAGGTGAGAAGTTCCACTTTGTCGGCCACCATGAAAGACGAATAGAACCCGAGTCCGAAATGGCCTATCACGGCCTGATCTTTATATTTGGCCATGAACTCTTCCGCACCGGAGAAGGCTATCTGGTTGATGTACTTTTCGACCTCTTCGGCCGTCATGCCTACGCCCCTGTCCGATATGGTAAGGCGGCGGTTATGCTTGTCGAGCGAGATGCGGATGGTAAGGTCGCCGAGTTCGCCTTTATATTCTCCTATGGCGGCAAGGGTCTGCAGCTTACGGGTTGCGTCCACGGCGTTTGACACCAGCTCGCGCAGGAATATCTCGTGGTCGGAATAAAGAAATTTTTTGATTATCGGGAAGATGTTCTCTGTAGTTACCCCTATTTTGCCGTTTTGCATGATTTAAACAGTTTGATCGTTTCCGTTCATTTTTACAATTAATGTGCCATGGCGCATGACGTGACATTTTGGCAGTTATCGACCGCATGCGGCGGCCAAACGGACGCCCGGCTCGGTGCGTCTAAGGACAAAAATATAATTCGGGAATAAAATCGGTATTGTATTTCATGTTTTTTAAATTATTTCATATATTTGTAGCAATATATCTATACAATATTATTATATAATCATTTCTATTATTTAAGATGAGCTATCCCTACTCCTCTTCCCCCGGTGTACCGGAACTTAACCGTATGATGGATGCCATGCAAATGGGTTGGTGGGTCGCCGACTTCGAAAAAGGCGTCAATACCCTATCCGAATCTTTTGCAAATTATCTGGGCGTCGGATCCAATCAAATGCCGTTCGGCGATTTTATCGGATTCATAAGGCCCGATTACAGGAACGCCGTCGCCGAGGCTTTCGCATCTATCGTCGTTTCGGATATTTTCGACCGCATTTTCCCCATCGCAGCCGCGAACGGGGAGTTATGGGTGCATTCCAGGATGACGGAAAAACACACCGGCCCCGGGGGAAGCGTGGTAGCCAGAGGAGTAATGCAGATAGTGCAAGGAGAAGGACATGGGAGCCGTCCCCGCGCGTCGAGGCATTTCGACCATATAATAGAAAAACAGAACGACATCTATACATCGCTGCTGTCTTTCCTCGGCTCGGACAATATATCGCAGGCGGTGGAAACCACTCTCTCCGATATTCTGGACCAATTCGACGGAAACAATATAGCCATATTCGAATACGACCACGCCAGGCAGACCCAAAGATGCACATACAACGTCTCAAAGGGAGAAACGCCCGCACGGAACATGGGAGACATACCTATAAGCGGTACGCCATGGTGGAACGGCCGGATGCTGTCGCGCCTTCCGGTCATAGCGGGCAACCTTAACGTGTTGCCCAGGGAAGCCCGAGTGGAGAAGGATATATTCAACCGATACGGCATAAGTTCTGTTATGGGCGCGCCGCTGGTGGGACGCGACAGGATATGGGGTTACATTGCGATGGATTCAGCCGTTACGCGCGAATGGAGCGACGAGGATTACCACCATTTCAACGCCATTACCGCGTTGGTGGGGCTATGCCTGCAATTTCATGCCTCGGAAGAGGAGATACGCCGGAATCAGCAACACATACGCGGCCTGCACAAAAACATGCCGGTAGGCATAGAGATATACGATAAAGACGGGTATCTGACGGATATGAACGACAAGGAGTGCGAAATATTCGGCCTTGCAGCTAAAGAGGACGCGCTGGGAGTGAATATGTTCGATAATCCTAATATCCCCGACGCGGTAAAAGAGAAACTGCGCCGTCATGAGCAGGTGGAATTCAGGCTCAACTACGATTTTTCGAAAGTGGGCGAATATTACGAGACCAACAAAGACAAAAAGATATATCTGGTGACCATAGCCACGCCCATGTTCGACTCGCAGGGCGAATTCACCAACTACATGTTCATCAATATAGATAACACCGACACCGTGACAGCCCACCGGCGCATAGAGGATTTCGAAGAAATGACCTCGCTTATAGGCCGGTTCGCACAGGTTGGTTACGCCAGTTTCGACCTTTATACGCGCCAGGGCCAGGCTATAGACAGCTGGTTCGTCAACCTGGGGGAAAAACCAGGCACCCCGATGGATCAGGTGGTGGGTGTACTCAACAATGTGGTCGCGGAGGATAAAGCCCCTATCAAGGAGTTTTTCGCAAAGGTAAAACGCGGCGAAGCGACACACCTGAGGCACGACATAAGGGTTGTCCTGCCTGACGGCAGACACAACTGGACCCGACTTAACGTCATGGTACGCAGCTTTAATCCGGGGGAGAATAAAATAGGCATGGTGTGCGTAAACTACGACATCACCGCCCTGAAGCAAACCGAAATGAACCTGATAGAGGCGCGCGACAAAGCCGAGGCGTCGGACAGGCTCAAATCGGCCTTCCTTGCCAATATGAGCCACGAGATACGCACGCCGCTCAACGCCATAGTGGGATTCTCGAGCCTGTTGGCCGATACGGAAGATCCTGAGCAGCGCCGCCAGTACAGGTCGATAGTACATGAGAATAACGAGATGCTGCTCAAACTTATATCAGACATACTCGACATATCGAAAATCGAGACCGGCACGATGGATTTCTTACAGGGGAAAGTGGATGTGTACCAGTTGTGCCGCGAGATCATAAATACGTTCAAAGCGCCGGAAGGGGTGGAACTGCGGTTTGACGATTCGCTGCCAGAAATTTTCGTGACCGGAGACAAAAACCGCATAACCCAGGTGCTGTTCAACTTTATGACCAACGCCCTGAAATTCACTAAACAGGGCAGCATAACCCTTGCCTATGCCAAACAGGAGGACGGCATGCTCAAATTCTGCGTAACCGACACAGGCATAGGTATAGCTCCTGAAAAACAGGATAGCGTTTTTGACAGATTCGTAAAGCTGGACACGTTTATGCAAGGCACAGGTCTGGGACTGTCCATATGCCATAGTCTTGTGGAAAAGATGGGAGGTCAAATAGGGGTGGAATCCATGGAAGGCAAAGGTTCATGCTTCTGGTTCACGCATCCATATGCCTGATAAGTAATCGCCTGGGCGTCATGTCCGTTAATGAGAATGGCTGCACGAATCGCACGCCATGCACTGCGTCGTTACCGTAAAGCGCCGCGCATCTTAACGCCAACCTGTTTTTAGGACTGATTACACAAAGCCACGGAGAACAAGAACATAAAAACGACCTGCATTTCTGCAAGTCGTTGATTGACAAGAGCGGAAAACGAGGTTCGAACTCGCGACCCTCAGCTTGGGAAGCTGATGCTCTACCGACTGAGCTATTTCCGCTTGTGCGGGACAAATATACGAATTTTTTCGCCCCGCTTTGATTCCTTGTGATAATTTTCGGCAGATTCTTTTCCCGCCCGGCGTTATTTGTTCATGGTTACCAGCAGCTCTTCGTTGTTGCGTGTGTTTTCCATATGCTTTTTGATCTCTTCCATGGCTTCCACAGAGTTCATGTCCGAGAGGTACCGGCGCAGTATCCATATCTTTTGCAGCACGTCTTTGCTCAATAGCAGGTCTTCCCTGCGGGTTCCGGAGGCTATTATGTCCACTGCCGGATAGACGCGCTTGTTGGCCAGTTTGCGGTCTAACTGCAGCTCCATGTTGCCCGTTCCTTTGAACTCTTCGAAGATGACTTCGTCCATTTTGGATCCGGTCTCTATCAGGGCAGTGGCTATTATGGTTAGCGACCCGCGCTCTTCCGTGTTGCGCGCCGCGCCCAGGAAGCGTTTGGGTTTATGCAGGGCGTTGGCGTCCACGCCGCCCGAAAGCACCTTGCCCGAAGCAGGCTGGACGGTGTTGTAGGCCCTGGCCAGACGAGTTATGGAATCGAGGAATATAACGACGTCGTGGCCGCACTCCACTAACCTTTTGGCCTTATCGAGGACCATTTCGGCAACTTTGACGTGGTGCGACGCCTGCTCGTCGAATGTGGAGGCTATCACCTCCGCCTTCACGTTGCGCGACATTTCGGTAACCTCCTCGGGGCGTTCGTCTATCAACAGTACGATCATGTAGACCTCGGGGTGGTTATCGGCTATGGCGTTGGCTATGGATTGCAGCAGTATGGTCTTACCTGTTTTGGGCTGCGCCACGATGAGGCCGCGCTGTCCTTTGCCTATGGGCGAGAAAAGATCTATGACCCTCGACGACAAAGTATTGTGTCCGTTGCCCGTAAGGTTGAATTTTTCAGTAGGGAACAGGGGCGTCATATATTCGAATTGCACGCGGTCGCGTATGTCTTCCGGATCGAGGCCGTTGATGTTTAATATCTTGATGAGGGGAAAATATTTCTCTCCCTCGCGGGGCGGGCGTATCGTACCGCGCACCGTATCGCCGGGCTTGAGTCCGAGTTGTTTTATCTGGGCGGACGAAACATAAATGTCGTCGGGCGAGTTGAGATAGTTGTAGTCGGCCGAGCGCAGGAAGCCGTATCCGTCGGGCATTATCTCCAGCACTCCCTCGCTTTCCACCACTCCGGCGAAATTCTCTGCGGTCTCGGCCTGGCGTTGCGGCTTGCCGTGCTGGCGCTTGGGGCTGACCTGGTTTAGTATCTCCCGGGCCTGGGCCACATAGTTTTGCTGCTGCTCCGGAGTGGTGTGGATTGCTTCGGCGGTTACCACCTGCACCATTTCTCCCGTCTCTTCCGGCGCATATTGCTCGGCGGCGGTGTCTTTCAGCGCTTCGTCGGCTTTCTGGCGTTTTACGGCGCTGTTCTGCACATGGTATTTATTGCCTTTGGCGGGTTCCGTGCCGATCCTCTGGCGTTTGCCCCGGACATATTGATTCGAATTCAACGAACCGCCGTTTTGGGGCCGTCTGTTTTTTTGGGCGTCGGCTTCGGATTCAGGGGCGGCGGGAACCTGCGTTTGTGCGGGTTTTTCGGACGCGGCCGGCTTGTGTGTGCTTTTTTCACCCCTTTCGGCAGGCGCGGCTTTTTTGGCTGCCGGGCCGGCGGCGGCAACTATGGCCTCTATCAGTTCGTTTTTGTTGAGTTGTTTTTTTATGCCGAGAGAGCGGCCTATCTCCTTTAATTCAACAAGGCTTTTGCCTTTTAAGGCATTTAGATCCTGCATATTGGATGTTATATAATTTAGATCGGGAATTAACGGCCTCTCCGGACGGGGGGCTTGTTGGCGTTAAGATTCGACAAAGGTAAAAATTATTCCCGAAACAACGGCAAGTAATCTATGAAAAATAATTCAGCACTCGTTGCAGGTCTTCGGGAGTGTCCACGGCTATGGTTTCGGTGTGCGTCACCGCGGTTTTTATGGCGTATCCGTTCTCTATCCAGCGCAGTTGCTCGAGCGATTCGGCCTTTTCCAGCTCGCCTTGCGGCAGCGCGGTTATTTCCCGGAGGGTGGCAGCCGTGTAGGCGTATAGTCCTATATGCTTGTAATATTGGTGCTTGGACTGCCACTCATGCATTTCGCATCCGCGGAGATGGGGAATCGCCGAACGGCTGAAATAGAGCGCCGATCCGAAGGTCGACAGCACTACTTTCGGAGTGTTGGGGTTGAAAATGTCCTCGCCTGGGCCGAAAGGCTTGACCAGCGTGGCTATGCGTGCGGTCCGGTCGCCGAACAGCGCCTTTATCTTTTCCAGATGTTCGTCTGCCAGAAAGGGTTCGTCGCCCTGAATGTTCACCACCACGTCGAAATGCATGCCCGTCAGAGCCTCCGCTTTGCCGAGCGCTTCGGCGCAACGGTCGGTGCCGCTCTGGTGCGCCGCGGAGGTCATCACCACCCTACCCCCGAAACCTTCCACCGCCTCTTTTATGCGGTTGTCGTCGGTGGCCACGTAACAGTGTGCGAAATGGGCCGACGCCCTTTCGTATACCCTTTGTATCATTGGTTTGCCTCCGATGTCCGCAAGGGGTTTGCCTGGAAAGCGGGTGGATGCGTAACGGGCAGGTATGAGTGCGAGGAATTCCATATAATGCTCTTTGATGCACAAATGTCCGACAATTTTTTTGAAATCGCAAAATCGCATATCTTTGTCTGCGATGGAGAATGCGGCAGATATTTTTGCAGAACTCGGCCGGTGCCTGGAGAATTTCGGCGTCGACGCCAACTCGCGCCGTGCGGCCGTGCGGGCCGTGGCCGACAACCCGTGGTTTACGTCCCGGAGCGTGGTCATGGCCGTGGACGCCATACGTACGCGCATGCTTGACAAACAGGTTCTCGAGGAGTGGCTGTCATCCTACACCCTTCCACCGCCACATTCCCGCAAACTGAATATAATAATGGCCGGAAATATACCGCTGGTGGGTTTCGCCGACCTTATGTACGGTCTTGTTTGCGGGTATGACTGCTATATAAAGCCCTCGTCCAAAGATCGCGAACTGATCGTCCATATAGCCGGACTGCTCGGCGGGATCTCTTCCGGAGTGCGGATAACCGAAGGGCTGTGCGACGCTCCGGACGCGCTGATAGCCACGGGCAGCGACAATACCGTAAGGTTACTGCAATCGCGTTATCCAGGCGTCAGATCGCTTTTCCGCGGCAGCCGCTCGTCCGCGGCCGTGCTTTCGGGTAGTGAGTCAGAGGAGGATCTCAGGGGGTTGTCCGAAGATATTTTTTCTTACTGCGGCCTTGGGTGTCGCAACGTGAGCATGCTCCTGTTGCCGGAGGGTTACGACGTGCGGAGCCTGGCCGAAACGTTGTCCCGCTATGCCTTCGAGCATCCTAAATATCGCAACAACTATTTGCAAAACAAGGCTTTGTTGCAGATGCAGGGCGAAGAGTTCGTTGACGGCGGTTTCTTTACCCTGGTCCCGTCCGGCGATTTTCCTTTGTATATCAGCCGCATATCATATGCTTTCTATAAAGAATGGCCCGGAGATTGGATATCGGGCCATACAAGGGAGCTTCAGTGCGTCGTAGGCGGTTTCCCCGGGGCAGTACCTTTCGGCGCGGCTCAATATCCCCGGCCGTGGGATTATGCCGACGGCACGGATGTTGTGCGGTTTCTCGGATTTTTTTAAATTTGTATAAACTTTCACTATTATGTCAATGATTTTCCGGTTCACCATGCTCAGCGACGAGAACGATAATTTCGTACGCGAATACGAGGTGGTGTACGATATGAGCCTGCTCGATTTCCACCTTTTCCTTTGCCGCGACCTGGGTTACGACCCCGGCCAGATGGTGTCGTTCTTTACGGCCGACAATCGCTGGGAGAAAACGCGCGAATTCACGCTGTTCGACGTTGGGCCTCAGGATGAAGGCCTGGGCCTGCCCACTGCGCCCATGGAGAGTACGTCTCTCGGGGCTATCATCCATCAGAACCACGACAGGCTGGTTTATATGTTCGATATGCTCGGCGACAGGTCGCTCTACCTCGAGCTGATGGAGACGCGCAAGCAGGAACAGGGAGAGGAATATCCCCGTTGTGCGATAACGGAAGGCGCGCCTCCCGATCAGTTCGATCCTTTGGCCGGCGAAGACTCGGGATCGGGTTCGATATTCGACGACATAATGGCCGATTTCAACGACTTCGAAGGCGACGACGATTACGACGACGAATAGTGCGTCCGAAACTCATAATAATAGCAGGTCCCACAGGCTCGGGTAAGACGGCGCTGGCCGTTCTTATGGCCCGGCGTTTCGGCCTGCCTGTGGTTTCGGCCGATTCGCGGCAGGTTTTCCGCGGCATGGCCATAGGTACGGCGCAGCCTGCCCCTGAGGAACTTGCCGTGGCGGAGCATCACCTTATAGCCTGCCGCGACATTGCCGACGACTACACCGCCGGAGATTACGAACGCGAAGCGCTGGATATACTTGCCGGACTGTTCGCCAGACACGGCGCGGCGATAGTCGCAGGCGGTTCCGGCCTCTATATAAACGCCCTCTGCGAGGGAATGGACGCGTTGCCCGACGCCGATCCCGAATTGCGCCTGCGGCTCGAGGAGAAATGGCGCAGCGAAGGCCCAGCCCCGCTGTTGACGCAGTTGCAGGCCCTCGATCCGGAATATTACGCTGCCGTGGACAGGGCTAATCCCCGGAGGGTCATACGCGCCATAGAGGTGTGCCTGAAAAGCGGCAAGCCTTTCTCCTCCCTGCGCAGCGGTAGCAGCCGCAGCCGCGATTTCGAGATGCTGAAAATAGGGATAACGATGCCTCGCGCGGAGTTGTACGCACGCATAGACGGCAGGGTGGACGCCATGCTGCGCGACGGACTTGAGTCGGAGGCCCGCGCGCTTTATCTCTACCGCGGCTTTAATTCGCTCCAAACGGTCGGCTATCGCGAGTTCTTCGATTGTTTCGACGGCAAGATAAGTCGTGAAACGGCCGTGGCGCTGATAAAACAAAACTCCCGACGCTACGCCAAACGCCAGATGACATGGTTTTCCAAAGATAAGACCATCAACTGGTTCGCTGCCGGCGAGACAGACGAAGCCATCGCCATGGCCGCAAAGTTTTTGGCCGCGCCGATTGCGGAATGATAAAAAAAGCCTACATTTGCATCTGCTTCCGGAAAAACGGACCTTCGAGGTTTTGACTTTTTTTCGGCAAAAGCTCGGATGGTGGAATAGGTAGACACGCCGGACTTAAAATCCTGTGACCAGCAACGGTCGTGCGGGTTCGATTCCCGCTCCGAGTACAAGATAACCCACTGCAATCCAGTGGGTTATTTTCATTATAAGTCTTATCGGATGAAAATATTTCCGCACAATTACTTGCACAAAAAGCACACTTTTCCTATGTTTGTGCAGTAAAAGATTAAACTTTTTCAAGAAAAAATACCAACATTTTTTGAGATGAAATCTGACGCACGCTATACGCGGCGTCGTTATCGCAAGGCGCAGCGCTTTCTTGCGACGCGCATCTGAACGCCAGTGTGTTTTTTCGAACAGAACCCAATCAATCCTGTTTTACCAATCTCATCAGGAAGCCTCCGCCTGGAGCGCCGTGGACGGAGACGGTATCTTCCGGAGAGACGTCCAAGGTTTCGAAAACGTAGTCTGCGGCGTAACGGTCGGCGTTGATCCCGTCGCGGCACATGACGGCCTTATAGTTGCCCGGAGCGAGAAAATCGAGCCGGAAGGCGTAATCATGCGGCTGCCAGCAGTTCATCCCGGCGATGTACCACTCCTCTCCTTTTTTGCGGGCGGTTACTATATATCGCCCCACCCGGGCGTCGACGATAACGGTTTGATCCCATGTGGTGGGTACGGCCGCGAGAAATTTAGTGAACCGCTCCTCGGTTGCGGCTTGCGAAGGATTGCCCGAAAAAATTTGCACAGGACTGTCATACACCGCAAACATGGCCAGTTGATGGCAGCGCGTACCCTGGCTCATAACCATTTCCGGAATTTCGCGAAATCCCTTGCTCGTGGCATTGTTGAGCAACCCTGGTTCGTAATCCATGGCTCCGGCCAGCATGCGTGTAAAAGGCAGCAGAAGGTCGTGGTCCGGGTTAGCCCGGGACGACCATATATTATATTCGGCGCCCAGCACGCCCTCACGTCCGGTCGCATTCGGCCATGTGCGGTCGAAACCTTTGCCGGGAAACACTCCATGGAACATGACCTGTATGCCATGCTTTGCGCATGCTTCCGCGGTGCGGTGGACGAAACGCACCGCCTGTTGGTCGTCGCGATTGATGAAATCGGTCATTATACAACGCACCCCCCAGCGCCTGAACTGCGACAGTATCTCTTCCGTATTGCTATCCAGGGCATAAGCCAGCGTCCACAGGCAAATACCTATATCGTTCCGGCGCGCATATTCGGTAATGCGGGCCATATCGATCTCCGGAATTACCGACAGGGGATCGGTGACGCTGCTCCATCCGGCATCCATCATGATGTGGCTGAAGCCGTGCCGCTTGGCGAAGTCTATGTAAAATAAATATGTCTCCGTGTTTATGCCGGCGCGAAACGGCACCCCGAAAAGGTTTATGCCGGGGATCCACTCGTCGGTGCCTTTTATTGGCCGCAACCATGAGGTATCCCCAAGACGCGACGGAGAGGCAAGCCGCCACGCTATGTCCGACGAGGGAAGCTCACGATCGTCTCTCGCAATGATCATTATGCGCCACGGGAAAGCTCGCGTACCCGCGGTACGGGCGATATATGGTGCGCGCCGGGTAACCACTCTGTCCGGATATTCCCCCGGAGCGAGCGTTTCCTCGATGGGATAAGGTGCGAACACCGCCTCAAGCGCGTTGGCTCCGCATCCGCGAAGGAACATTCCCGGATAGTCCTCCAGATCGGACTCAACGATGCCCACCTTGGGGCATCCGTCCGGCGCGGCCAGTACGGGAAGGTAGGCCATGTCCGACGCCGAAAGCGTGTCGGTCCGCACCGTCAGGTAATCCTCTTCGAAAGCCGTATGGAAGATGTCGGCGTCCGGCCGTTGCGTTATCCGCGGAAACCATGCGGTGGTTCCGGTCGCAAAATCTATCCTGGCTAATTCGCCGGTAACCGTAACAGAATCTCGTATTCCGGTCTGTATGCGATAGGCGATCCCGTCGTCGTAGGCCCTGAAAATCACGCTATAAGAATTTTGTAACTTAACCGTCAGTTCGTTGCACCGGTCTGTAACCCGGCGTCTCTTTTCAGGCAAAGGAACGTCGTACGAGTTATTCAAACTCCGCCTGGTGGCAGACATGGCCCGCGTACTCTCTCCCAGCGAAGGGCGGCCTTCGATGAACATGTCTACGGCGCAACCGCTCAGTACCGTATGTCCATCGCAAATGACGTTGTAACGCAACGGATTGCTTTGGATGATTTCCGCGAATATGCGTCCGTCGGGAGAGGAAACATGGAATTTAGGGGATGCCGCGCTGATCTCGCCGGTTGCGGTTAAGCACAGCAGGGTTGCGAAAAGTCGTCTCATACCTTGTTTTTTGGCGTAGGGGTGTTTTTATTGCAAATATAGGTATAATGAACATTCTCCCGGATGCCCGGATAATACATCCGCCTACGATCTACGCGTTGGCGCATATTGTTTAATTTGCGTTATGTGAGCGTATTATCTGTCGTCACGCATCGCGCCGCCCATTCAAAACCTGCCTTTGATGCAATTATCATCCATCATTATTACAACTAATTTCTATTTTAAAGCGCCCAGGCTTTGCCTACTTTTGTCTTGGCTGAAACACAGCGGAAAAAATCATCCTGCATGAAACGCTACTCCTTACTGCTCACTCTTTCACTGCTCGTCCTGTCCTGTCCGGCGGCTACTTTTCTCGAAGCTAACAAAAAGTTGCTTTACGGGGTTTCCTACTACTACGAGTATATGCCTTGCGACAGGCTTGCGCAGGACGTAGAGATGATCAGGCGTACAGGATTGAATGTGGTACGCATGGGTGAGAGTACATGGGGCTATTTTGAACCGCAGGACGGCGTTTTCAATACCGATTATCTGATTCGTTGCCTGGATGAATTCCATCGTGCGGGCATCAGGGTGATCATAGGCACCCCCACCTATGCCATACCTACATGGCTGGCGTGCAAATATCCCGAGGTGTTGGGAGAGAACTATTGGAATAAATTCCGGTACGGTTCCCGTCAAAATATGGACATAACCCACCCCATATACCGCCGCTATGCCGAACGGGTTATCCGCAAGATCGTGGAGGCGACGGTGAACCATCCCGCCGTGATAGGTTATCAACTCGACAATGAAACCAAGCAGTATGACAACTGGAACGACAACGTCCAATCGCAATTCCTTGCGGAGATGAAACGTCGTTTCGCCACGCCGGAACAGATGAATCGCGCTTTCGGCCTGCACCATTGGAGTAATTCGGTAAACGCGTGGGAAGATATGCCTTCCACCATCGGGGCCGTAAGTCCGGGCTTGATTTGCGCTTTCGAGAAGTTCCAGCGCAAGCTGGTCACCGATTTCCTGGCTTGGCAGGCGGGCATAGTGCGGGAACTTAAGCGTCCAGACCAGTTCATAATACAGAATTTCGACGGCGACTGGCGCGGCCTGAGCCACGGAATAAATTCGAAGGTGGACCATTTCGAAGCCTCGGCCGCCCTCGACATATGCGGTATCGATATTTATCATCCGGTACAGTCGGGCCTCGACGGAATGATGATCGCCATGCTTGGAGATCTGTCGCGAAGCAACAAGGGAACCAATTATTTTGTGATGGAGGCCAGCGCCCAGAACATTTATTATCAGCTTACATGGCCTGGGCAATTACGCCTGCAGGCATTCAGCCATATAGCCTCGGGTGCGAACATGGTCGCATACTGGCCGTGGCACTCGATACACAACAGTCCGGAGATGTACTGCAAGGGATTGCTTGCGCACGATCTGGAGGAAAACGAGGCCACTCGAGAGGCAACGCGCATAGCCTCGGAATTCGACCGCCTCTCCCCCGCCCTGTACAACCTGAAGAAAGATAATGTCGTGGCCATTTATTTCAGCAACGAATCGCTCACCGCATCGAACCATTACGCCATCACGGATAAGACCGATTATAACAACGTACTGCTTAAATTCTACAACGAACTCTACCGCATGAACGTGGAGTGCGATTTTCTGGATCATACTAAAACGGATCTTTCCCGATATAAACTTATCGTGGTGCCGCTGCTTTACAGCGCCTCGCAGGAGGAGACAGACAGGTTGAACGCGTTCGTGGAGTCTGGCGGTCATGTGCTGTACACTTTCCGAAGCGGTTTTACCGACGAAAATGTAACAGCGCACGCCATTCGCCAGCCGGCCCCGTTCCGTGCGCGCGTTGGCGCTTCCTACCAGCAATTCAGTTCGGTGGAACGTATCGGATTGAAAAGCGACGTGCTTGCCACGCGCGGCGATTCGCTCAGTTTCGACTCATGGGCCGAGCTGCTTATTCCCGAGGGGGCCGAGACGTGGGCCTCTTACGACAGTCCGTATTGGGGCCGATACGCCGCCATAACCCACAACCGCAGCGGCCGCGGGGCGGTGACTTACGTGGCGGGCAACCCCACAGTGGCGCTTACGCGCGAATTGCTGGAGCGTACCTGCGCGCTGGCCGGAGTGCGGCGTCCTGCGGGCGCAACTGTTTTCCCGGTAATAGTACGCAGCGGCAGCAACGAACGCGGCCGCCGCGTACATTTCGCCATGAACTACTCGGCCTCCCCCGCAACATTCACTTACGGTTTTCCGACGGGCTCCGAGCTATTCTCATCGCGTGAGGTGAACAGGGGAGAAACGATCGAAATCCCTGCATGGGATCTTTGCATTATAGAAGAAAAGAGATAAATATGACGACATCTAAACAAAGGGTAAACACAACGCTCTCGCACGGCGAACCGGACCGGGTCGCCGTCGATTTCGGCGCCACGACAGTCACCGGCCTGCACTGCAAGATCATAGCGGGCCTGCGCGAATACTACGGGCTTGAGAAACGTCCCGTAGAGATAATAGAGCCGTTCCAGATGCTGGGACTCGTGGACGAAGAGCTTAAAGCTATCATGCACGTGGATTGCGAGCATGTTTTCGGACGGTACGACATGTTTGGCAACGACGCCACCCGGACCCACGTACAGCGCACCCCGTGGGGGCAAGAGGTTATTATTTCCGATAATATAGACTTTACTCCGGACGGCGCGGGCAATATATGGGTATATCCGCATGGTGACAGAGAACTCGCCCCAAGCGCGGTGTTGCCTGAAGAGTGTTATTTCTTCAACGCCATAGAACGCGTCACGGAAGTGGACGACGCGACCCTGACGCCAGACGACAACCTCGAAGAGTTCGGCAGCATAGCGCAGGCCGATCTCGACCTGTTCGCCACCCGCGTGGAGAAAGCCGCAGCTACCGGACGCGCCGTGGTCGCCTCTTTCGGCGGCGCGGCGCTCGGAGACGTGGCCATGATCCCGGGGGTGCAGCTATCGCATCCCAGGGGAATACGCAGCGTGGCGGAATGGTATATGTCCACGCTGATGCGTCCCGACTATATACGCGAGGTATTCGACCGCCAGATAGACATAGCCATAGAGAACCACCGCAGGCTTTGGGAGCGGGTCGGGGATAAGATAGACGTACTGTATGTCTGCGGCACCGATTTCGGCTCGCAGGATTCGCAGTTTTGCAGCCCTGAAACTTTCGACGGGCTATGGGCCCCATACTACCGGCGCTTCAACGAATGGATACACGCCAACACCACATGGAAAGTATTCAAGCATTCGTGCGGGTCGATGGTCCCACTGCTGCCCAACCTTATCGCGGCGGGATTCGATATCTTCAACCCGGTCCAGATCAATAGTCGAGGAATGGATCCGGATATGCTCAAAGAGCGTTTCGGGGATAAACTTGTCTTTTGGGGCGGCGGCGTCGACACCCAGCAGGTACTGCCTTTCGGCACTCCGGAGCAGGTGGCGCGCCATGTCGAGCAACAAGTTCGTATATTTAACCCGGGCGGAGGGTTCGTTTTCAATTCCGTACACAACATACAGGCCAATGTGCCGGTGGAAAACGTTGTGGCGATGATAGATACGCTAAACCGCCTGCGTAACTTATAAAAATACGCTCATTATGCAGAAAGTAAATCTGAAGTACGTCGTATTTATTTCGCTCGTCTCGGCGCTGGGGGGATTCCTGTTCGGCTACGACTGGGTGGTGATCGGAGGGGCCAAGCCCTTTTACGAAGCATATTTCGGTATCGGGGCCGACGCTGCGAGGCAGGGATGGCTCATGAGCAGCGCCCTGGTGGGGTGCTTGGCGGGCGCACTGGTCGCCGGGTATTTCAGCGACCGTTTCGGGCGGCGCAAGATATTTCTGCTTTCGGCCGTGGTTTTCATCGTCTCGACCGCCGGGACGGGAATGTCGGGGACGCCTTCGAGTTTCGTGCTATGGCGGATATTGGGAGGCGTGGCCATAGGCATCGTTTCCAACCTGTCGCCTATGTATATAGCCGAGGTGGCCCCGGCGGCCATACGCGGACGGCTCGTATCTTTCAATCAACTGACGATAGTGCTTGGCGTACTCGCGGCGCAGATAGCCAACTGGCAGATAGCCGAACCTGTGCCGGCCGGATCTACGCAGGAAATTATAGCCGCATCGTGGAACGGCATGCACGGATGGAGATGGATGTTCTGGGCCAACGGCATACCTGCGGCGCTTTTTCTGGGACTGCTTTTCGCCATTCCGGAAAGTCCGCGCTGGTTGGCGGTCCGTGGATATGAGTCCCGCGCCCGCAAAATACTCGAAAAAATAGGCGGCGAAAATTATGCTGCCGTAGCCGTGGCGAACGATGGCGGGGCGAAACCTTCGGGCGGGCTGCAAAAACTGTTCTCCCCCTCTATGCGCAGAGTGCTTACCATTGGGGTGGTGCTGGCCGTATTCCAGCAATGGTGCGGTATAAACGTCATCTTCAACTACGCGCAGGAGATTTTTTCGGCGGCGGGGTATGATATATCGCAGATGCTTCTCAATATAGTTATTACGGGCGTGACCAACCTGGTTTTTACGTGCGTGGCGATATTTACGGTCGACCGTCTCGGGCGGCGTACTTTACTGTTGGCGGGTTCGGCGGGTCTGGCCGTCTCCTTCATCGCGTTGGGGATATGCTACCTGTTCGGGGTTACCGGTACTCCTATGATGGTGTTGGTTGTGGCGGCCCTGGCGTGCTATGCGGTTTCGCTCGCCCCAGTGATGTGGGTGGTCATTTCAGAAATATTCCCGAATGCCGTACGCGGAGCGGCAATGGGCGTAGCTACGTTTGCGCTATGGGCGGCCTGTTTCGTATTGACCTACACTTTCCCGTTGCTTAACGGAGCGTTGGGGGCGGCGGGGACATTCTTGATCTACGGCGTTATATGCGTCGCAGGATGGCTTTTCGTACAAAGATTCGTGCCGGAAACAAAAAACCGCACGCTTGAAGAGATAGAGGAACAACTCGTAAAATAGATAACTGCAAAATACTATGGACATGAAACGACTATTACTGGGATTCATCCTGCTGCCTTTACTGGGTGCAGCGCAGATCGACCTTTCGGGCGACTGGGACTTTCGCATCGACTCGCTCGACCGCGGAGTAAAACAAGGCTGGTACAAAGGGCCGCTTGACGAGGGAGTTAAACTCCCCGGATCACTGACCACCAACAACAAAGGCAACGACATTACGGTGGACACGAAATGGACGAGCTGGGTTGCCGATTCGGCGTGGTACCGCAAACCGATGTTCGAAAAATGGCGCAAACCAGGAAACGTGAAGGTAATATTCTGGTTGCAACCGGTTAAGGAATATGTGGGACCGGCGTGGTATACCCGCGAATTCAACGTGCCGGCCGACATGAAGGGCAGCCGGTTGTTCCTCGAATTGGAGAGGGTGCATTGGGAGAGTCAACTATGGATAGACGGTAAGCCCCTCGGCATGCGCAATTCGCTCAGTACCCCGCATTATTACGATCTGGGAACACTGTCGCCCGGGAAACACCGCGTCAGCGTACGTGTGGACAACAGCCACAAGATAAACGTAGGCATCAACGCCCACAGCCTGGCCGATCACACCCAAACCAACTGGAACGGCATTACGGGCAAGATGCTTATAACGGCCCGCCCGGCCGTACGCGTTGCGGGAGTGGCCATATATCCTGACGTGGACCGCGGAGAGGTGAAAGCGCGCGTGCGTTTCGAAAACAGTGGGGACGCCTCCGTCACGGCCACGCTTACCTTGTCGGCCGAATCGAAATTCGCCCCGTGGCTCCACACGGTGGCTCCGTTGTCGAAATCAGTAACCGCCAAACCGGGCAGGGACAGCATAGAGATAATATATCCTATGGGTAAAGAGTTCTTTAAATGGAGCGAACACGAACCATACTTATATGAGGTGACGGCCGCACTCGACGCCGCCGGCGCAAAGGATGCCTTTTCCACGACTTTCGGCATGCGCAAGATCTCTACCAACAGCCGCCAATTCGCCATTAACGGACAAACTATCTTCCTGCGCGGTACGCTCGATTGCGCCACATTCCCCCGCACGGGCTATCCGCCCACCGACGTGGCCGAATGGCGGCGTGTTTTCAACGTCATCAAAAGCCACGGGCTTAATCATGTGCGTTACCATTCGTGGTGTCCTCCCGAGGCCGCTTTCGAGGCGGCCGACCAGCTCGGAGTGTATCTTCAGGTGGAGGGAGCCAGTTGGAGCGACGGCGTAGGCCACGACAAACCGTTTTGCGATTGGATATACGCCGAAACGCAACGCATCATGGACGAATACGGCAACCACCCCTCGTTCCTGCTATACACCTACGGCAACGAACCGTCAGGCGAGGGCATGAAGGAGTTCCTTAACGATTTCGTCGTCTACTGGAGCAAGGCCGATCCCCGGCACAAATACACCTCCGGAGCCGGATGGCCCACAAATCCGGACAACCACTACACCAACGACGGTTGGCCCCGGATATATAGATGGATGGACGGCCTGGAAAGCTACATAAACAAAAACCGTCCTACGACGGATTTCGACTGGTACGACATAATCAGCCAATATAAAATACCGTACGTTGCGCATGAGATAGGCAACTGGTGCGCCTACCCTAACTTCAAGGAAATAGACAAGTACGACGGTTGCGCCGTAAGGGCCAGGAACTTCGAAGTGTTCCGGGAGATGCTTGCCGATAACGGTATGGCGCATCTGGGTGACAAGTTCCTTATGGCGTCCGGCAAGCAGCAGGTGATGTGCTGGAAGGCCGAGTTCGAGGCCGCCCTGCGTACTCCCGATTTTGCAGGTTTCCAGATGCTCTCGCTCTCCGATTTTCCAGGGCAGGGAACGGCCCTGGTAGGCGTACTCGACGCTTTCTGGGAAGAGAAGGGTTATGTGTCCCCATCCGAATTCGCACGCTTTGGGGGCAAGGTCGTGCCTTTGGCCCGGATGAAAAAACTTATTTACAACAACGACGAAAACCTTGAGGCCACCGTCGAAATAGCCAACTTCTCCGGCGCGACGCTTTCAGGTGTCGTTCCTACATGGATGCTTACGCGCAAAAACGGCCAGATCGTAACTTCAGGCAATTTGCCTCAGAGCAACGTCGCCGTCGGCAACGGCATCCGCCTCGGGTCGATCAACTATTCCCTTGCCGGCATCGCCGAACCTTCGCAGATGAAACTAACGGTTGACGTGGCCGGCTACCGCAACGACTGGGATATCTGGGTCTATCCGGCCAAGCTGCCCGCCGCACCCGATTGGATCACAGTAACGGATACCCTCGACGCCAAAACCGTAAAGAAGCTCAATGAGGGCGGCTATGTACTCTTTACTCCTAAAATGGGTTCGATCAAAAAGAGCAAAGGCGGCGAAATAACCCTCGCCCTGTCCACCATATTCTGGAATACCGGCTGGACCGTACACGTTCAACCTCCCTACGCTTTCGGCGTGCTTGTCGATCCTTCTCATCCGGCTCTGGCTCAATTCCCCACGGACTATCACCAGAATTACAACTGGTGGGACGCCGCCATGCACGGCAACGCCATAAAACTCGACGAATTGGACAAAAGACTCCAACCCGTGGTACGCATAATAGACGACTGGTTCCAAAACTACACGCTGGGCCTTATCGCCGAAGCCCGCGTGGGTAAAGGCAAAATCATTATCTGCGGCGTAGACCTGCTCACAGACAAGGAGAACCGTCCCGAGGCGCGTCAACTGCTCGGCTCGCTGACCAGCTATATGGCGGGACCTCATTTCAATCCTTCGGTGACGCTCACCGCCCAGAAGATAAACAGCATAGTGAATTGATGATGGACAAGCGCGAAGTTATAAAAACAGTCCTGGACGGAGGACGCCCGCCGTACGTACCCTGGTCGTTCAAATTCACAGAAGAACCCAAGGTTATGTTGCAGCGCCATTACGGAGTGCAGGATCTCGATACGGCGCTTGGTAACCATATACTGAATCTGGGCAACGACTACGGGTTCTTCGACCCCGTAGGCCCGGATCTTTGGCGGGACGTGTTCGGAGTGGTGTGGGATCGCAGCATAGATAAAGACATAGGCGATGTGAAAGACTTCGTTCTCGTCGAACCTTCCCTTAAGGGATACGAATTCCCGAATCCGCACGATGAGCGGTTCTTTGATAATATCCTGCCGGAGATAGCCGCAAAGCCGGATATGTTCCGCCTGTTCCAGATAGGGTTTTCGCTCTACGAGCGCGCGTGGACGTTGCGCGGCATAGAAAACCTGCTTATGGACATGTATATCAACCCGGGCTTTGTACACGAGCTGCTGGACGCGATATGCGATTACAATATCGCCCAGATAGACAAGGCCGTGAGCTACGATATAGACGCCGTATATTTCGGCGACGACTGGGGCCAGCAGAGAGGATTGATAATGGGTTACGAACTGTGGCGCGAATTTATATATCCACGCCTGCAAAGGATGTACAAGCGCGTATCGGACGCAGGGAAATATGTTTTCATACACTCTTGCGGCGATGTGGACGAACTGTTCGATGATTTGATCGGTATAGGGCTGAATTGTTTCAATCCCTTTCAACCGGAAGTGATGGACGTAGAGGCTTTGCATGCACACTATCGCGGCAGGCTTACGTTTCACGGAGGGCTTTCGATGCAACGTACGCTTCCGTTCGGCACTCCCGGGCAGGTAAGGGCCGAGTCGGAAAAACTATTGAAGATGGGTGCAGCGGGAAGCTATATATTCTCTCCGTCGCATTCGGTCGAAGGAGATACGTCTATGGAGAATATTATGACGTTCATCTCCGCCGCGCAAAACCAGTAGAAAAAATAACGATGAAGATCAATATGCAGCAATGGGCCGCTTCGCTGGCCGCAAACCCCCGCCGCAGCGCGCTGCCCATAATGACCCATCCGGGCATCGAATTCACCGGCCGGACGGTGCTTGAGGCCGTCACCGACGGTGAAGTTCACTACCGGGCCGTGAAGGCTCTTTCCGAACGTTATCCCGCCGCCGCGTCGACAGTGATAATGGATCTTACCGTCGAAGCCGAAGCTTTCGGGGCGCAGATCCATTTTGCGCAGGACGAGGTGCCGTCGGTAATCGGACGGCTCGTTTCGGACGCTGAATCCGTAGCTAAATTACAGGTGCCGCCGCTCACGGCGGGGCGCGTACCGGAATACCTTAAGGCCAACAGGCTCGCCGCGGAGAACGCCTCGTCGGGAGTGCCTCTTTTCGGGGGGGCTATAGGGCCGTTTTCGCTGGCCGGACGTCTTTTCGACATGACAGAGATAATGATGGCCATGTATATAGAACCGGAAACGGTCAAGGCCCTATTGGAGAAATGCACGGAATTCGCCATAGCCTACTGCCGTGCCATAAAGCAGGCTGGCGCCAACGGGGTTATCCTTGCCGAACCGGCGGCTGGCCTGCTGCCCGACGGGGAATGCAGGGAGTTTTCGTCGGTGTACGTAAAGCGGATAGTGGATGCGGTGCAGGACGACTGCTTTATGGTGATATTGCATAACTGCGGCAACCGGGGACACTGCACCGGCGCGATGCTTGCGACCGGAGCGGCGGGCTACCATTTCGGCAATGCCATGGATATGGTCTCGGCGCTGGCCGAATGTCCGTCCGAGGCGCCGGTAATGGGTAATATAGATCCTGTGGGGATGTTCAAATCGGCGTCTTCCGCAGAAATGTATGTAGCTGTGACGCAACTGCTTGAGAGGACTTCGGCCTACCCCAACTTCGTCCTCTCTTCGGGCTGCGACACACCCCCCGGAGTGCCATTGGCCAATATCGAGGCGTTTTATAAAGCGCTGGCCGACTATAACGCGAAACGTTGAGCATGTCATGTGAAACGAAAATGGAACAGCCTTTCACCGTACCGGTGAAAGGCTGTTCCATTTTCGGCCCGATGGGCGATATTATCGCTTATCCCGGTTGCGGAAGCACCCCCTGCGGTCGCATATAGCGCAACCGTAGGCATGTTTTTCTACTCGCGGCCCTATCGGGATCATGCCGCTGACGGATTTTATGGGATCCATAAGGCACGACCCGTTGAGCGTAACTCCGCGGGTATCTTCCGGCAGCAAAGAAAAAAGGTTGCGCTGCTCTGTGATGTTCCACCCGCAATAGCCGGGGCTATAGCTGTTGCCTGTGCGGTTGCCCATTGGGGTTTGCCACACGTCGATGTCCGCCGCCATTCGTTCCACCACCCCTTCGGCCAACACAGAACCCGTAGCGTCGGCAATGAACTGGTCAAGGATGTCTTCCGATACCTTGCACGAATGAAGCCATTTGTCGAATTCGCTTCCCACCGTGGCCACAAACACCGCAACCATGGTGGCTTCGCGAAAAAAGGGTGCGATAACGCTTCCCATTTCGAAAGGCACGCCTTCAAGTACGACTTTGCGCCCCGCGCACCTGTCTACCCTTACAAGGCGACATGAATAGCTGGGCCGAGCAATCGCCCGGACGTAGTCAAGCACCTTCTCTACTTTTAATGCGATATCCGGGTTGGGGAAATCCCCGGCGAAACCCATTCCCTGCCATATACCGGCCAAAGTGAGGCCCGCCTGGTCGCAGGTTACTTCTTGTTGTAAAACCATGTATAGTAATCAGACCTTAGAAATTACGCCATGCACACTGTGATCCAAGGCATACCGTCAGGCTCCCACCAGGGATTTGGCCAGGGCTACGGCGCTGTTGGCGTTGGCGCTGTAACCGTCCGCGCCTATATTGCGGGCGAAGCCCTCATTCAGGGGGGCTCCCCCCACCATAACCTTTACCTTGCCGCAGAGATCCGATTCGCCCAGGGCCGCGATCACCTCCTTCATGTAATTCATGGTGGTGGTCAGCAGGGCCGACATGCAAATGATCTGGGCGTTGTGTTCGCGCGCCGCGTCTATGAACTTTTCGCTGGAGACGTCCACTCCCAGGTTTATCACCTCGAAACCACATCCTTCCAGCATCGACGCCACCAGGTTTTTACCGATATCGTGCAGGTCGCCTTTGACTGTGCCGATCACGACCTTTCCGATGCTGGCTCCAGCCTGGCCTTCCATGAGTGGACGCAAAATGTCTAAAGAGCCTTTCATGGCCCTGGCGCTCATGAGCAGGTTGGGTACAAACGCGCGTCCCGATTCGAACCGTGCGCCTATTTCCTCCATTGCGGAAACCATGTGTTTGTTTATGATTTGTTGCGGATCTGCGCCCTCGGCAATGGCGCCGCGGGTCAGGGAAACGGCGGCTTCGAGCTTGCCGTCGAGAATCGCTTCGTAGAGCTGGTTCAGGTCGATCATGGGGCGTATTGTTTTAGGATTGTAATTAAAGCAAAAGTAGGAAGGTATAATACAATAAAAAATGGACAGAAATTGCTAAAAGCATATACGATTCCATCTTGGCAGGAATAACCGGAGGTTATGTGCCGCGCTGCATGATAGAGTGTTGCATTATTCGTTTTGTTTTTATATATTTGCTAAAACAAAGGCGGAATGAAATGAAAATCAAGCATGGATTTCAGGGAGAGCGTTTTATTATCGTACCCTACCAGCACCTTGTCGCTATGCAGCGCAGTCCGTTGTGTTCAGATTTGTACATTCAGTCCCTCGGCCATTTCCCTAACGCCAAATATCACTATATAAACCGGGTAAAGGGCTTGCGCGAGCATATCCTGATTTACTGTAAATCGGGCAACGGTTGCGTGTCTATAGAAGGGCAAATGCACAACCTGGCCGCCAATCAGGTTATCATCATCCCTCCTGGCGTGGCGCACAGCTATTGGGCCGACCAGCAGTCGCCGTGGTCTATATATTGGATCCATTTCGCGGGGGTGAAGGCTCCCCTGTTCGCCCGGGGTTTCGAAACTCCGGCCACTATTCAACCCTCGCCGGCTTCGCGTATAGAGGAGCGGATCAAGCTCTTCGACGAGATGTATACGGCGCTGAGTTCGAAAATGACCGTCGAGACTGTAAGTTACGCCAACCTGTGCCTACCCCACTTTCTGGGTACATTCTCTTTCGTAAAGCAATTCCGGGCTGCCGGAAAAACGGCCGAACACACCTCCACCATTATCTCGGTAGTGGTTTATTATATGCAGGAGAATGTCGACGGACGGCTGTCGCTGCAGGATATGTCGGCATATGTCGGCATGTCGAAATCATATTTCTACCGGGTTTTCCTGCGCGAGATGGGCGAGTCCCCGGTTGAGTATTTCAACAGGCTTAAGGTGCAGAAAGCCTGCGACTACATTATGTACAGCGACATGAATATAGTGCAGATCGCACACACGGTAGGATTTTCGGATCCATATTATTTTTCCCGTGTGTTTTCGCGAATCATGGGTGTTCCCCCTACCCGGTTCAGGGCCATCGCCCGCGACGAACTCAAGCTCTGAACCGGGATACCGGGAAAACCTTGCTATTCCTCTAAATCGAAGGTGGCACTCAGCGTTGCGTCCGACGATCCGCCCACCCAAACCGTGTAGCTGCCCGGTTCG
>JAVBOW010000009.1:0-80317 GCA_031550125.1 Rikenellaceae bacterium | reverse complement strand
CCTTCCTCCGCCGATACTTCGATCACCTCCACCGAGGGAGCGATATAGGCCTCGGCGAATAACGCCTGCGCCGTCAATGTGTTTTTCTTTTCCATATATGGTCTTAGTTTGAGATTTACGACTTACAAAGGTAGTAATTTTTCATAAAACGATTAAAATAAACGAAAAAAGCGGGGAAATTTCCCCGCTTTTTTCATATTTCAACGCAACCCGTTAGGGGTTGGGAACCACGTCGCCTATGATGGTGAGGGCTTCGCCCGTACCTTTGGTGTTGGTGGCGGTAACTGCCCATGCGCTGTTGAAGAACCACATGCAGGCATTGCTGTTGGCCGTTTTCCAGAACTGGACGAATTTGATGGTGACTTCCTCTCCGGCGGCTATATTGACAGGCGTTGGCAGGACTATGTCAATAAGATTCCCCGCATTGCTGTTGGCTGCCATGAGATCGGTCTTTTTAAGGATATTCACGAAATCGCCGCTGCCGATTTTATAGAAGACGGCCACTCCTTTACCTGCGTCTGAATCCTGGCGGCGGATGTTGAACCTGATCCTTTTGAGCGTGAGTGCATTGGTTTCGGATTTGTATTTGGTGAACACGTAGGTCGTCTCGTTGTTGAGTTCTTCCATTGAGGCGTCGGAACCTAACGGCACTACCGTAGGGGTCATTTGACCTCCCCATTGAGCGTCGCTGGGAGTAGCGCCGCCTGTTTCGTTGGTGGTTTTTTGCAGCGCAGAGGTGATGGTAACTTCAGGCGCCGTTACGGTGGGGGCGTCGGGGAAAGTCTGCTGCCTTGATTTTGCGGCTGTTCCTGCAGTGCTTATCCATCCCAACTTATATTCACCCGGGCCAGCTGGAATGGCCATATCCGCCCAGTTGAGGTCCACCTGATAACGGTAACCGGGTATAAAACCATAGTCTCCGGCTGCGATGAGGGGGAGTTGCCTTAGCATCTTTTGCGTTCCTTCCGAAGTTTCCACGGCTAAGGTGACGGCGCGGGTGGAGGTGATCAGGTCTCTCGTGCGTACTACCATCCAGAGCTTTGCGGCGTCGGAAGTAAGCGGGTGGGCGTCGGAAACGTTGAGCGTCACGATATTCTTCATATTGGCGTTGGCGTCGCCGTAAACGATAGGAGTGGAGGCGTTGCCTTCGCCGTCGATACCTGCGGACAACTTGGTGGCGAACGATTTGTTGCCTGAATTGTCGTTGAGGAATACTTTGGTCAAGGTTGGCGAAGTGGCTGCGCTGTTGGTTATGTGGAATTCCAGCAACGAGGTAAGGTGTTGCATGGTGAAGGTTGCGGCATCCTCGCCGGAGGCAGAGCTAAGCGGCGAAGCCATCAGTACGTAATCTTTCAGGTGGGCGCTGGAATTAGTGACAGGCTGTACCTGGGGATCTACGATTGTCCATTCCGCAGGAGCCGCCGCATCGATACGGCTTGCCGGATACATAGCCCTGTAGCGTTCGCCTGCTTTGATAAAGCCTGCCAGGCCAGTGAAATTAGCCGATGCGGAGCCTTCCTCGCCAGATGCAACGGTAAACGTTTCCGCAGGAGTGCTGTATGTATCTCCTGAGGCGGCCACTTCATATATGCCTATTTGGTCGCCGGCTTCCCACGAGAGGTTGCCTGTGCCGTCCATCGCCACGCGCGAAGGACTCCAGTTCCATTCCGACACCCGGAAATCGGCGTTACCTTCCGCCCTCTGGGTTGCGGACTCCACGTTCACTACTATGCCTGCGGTCTTTCCGTCTTTAACGTTAACGTCGGCCTGCTCTTTGGCGCAGCCTGCCGCCAGCATTGCGGCGGCCGAAAACAATAAGATCTTTTTCATTCTTCTTTTCTTTTGATGGGTTACCACGTGCCGCCGTCGCCGAAGCCGGGTAACGTGCCGGGGACTGAGATGGCGAAGCCTTGTTCAACATTGATCTCTGCAATTTCCACTGCAGGTGCGATATACTCTGCATGCTGCATGCAGGGCATTCCGGTGATTGGTGTCCTTTCCATATGCTTTGGTTTTAGATTGTCCGACCTGCAAAGGTAATAAAAATTGTTATAAATGCATGTTATATAACAAAAAAAGGCGGATTGCTCCGCCTTGAAAGATATTTGTCCGCCTCGGGGATTACTGGCCCGGAGCCTCCTCCGTAGCGGGAGCCTGCTCTGCGGGAGCGTCCTGGCCCGGGGTTGTCATGTTGGGCATGAAGCCTTCGGCTGCGGGGGCGGCCGAATTCTCTATGGCTTTTTCTATCGCGCTCTTGCTGCGGGCTATGTTGCCTTTGGGCATTGCCATGGTGGCGGCCAGCGACAATATGACGATGCCTATGGCCAGGCCCCAGGTGAATTTCTCGAGAAAGTCCGACGACTGGCGTACGCCCATGACCTGGTTGGCTGCGCCGAAGTTGGCGGCCATGCCGCTTTTGGGGCTTTGGGCAAGGACTGTAAGCACGAGCAATGCGCTCGCGATAAGGATCATTACGATGAAGAAAATATACATTATATCTGCGTTTTAATTGTTTCCCGTGTTGTGTCCGGCGGCCTCCATGGAGTCTATCCGGGCTATAATTTCGGCAAAATAAACACTTTTTTTCGGATATAGCAAACTTAATTTTTCATAAACGGCCCGCGCCTGTGGCAGCAGGTGCTGCCTCATGTAGATGTCGGCCAGCTCTTCGGTGACTATTTCGGTGATGGCATTTTCGCCGGACGCGGGTGCGGCGGCGTCGGGAACCTGCGCGTCCTGCAGCGTTTCGCCGCCTTCCTGCGGAGTTATTCGGTACTCGCCGTGGCCGAGGAATTTATCTATTATGGCGTCCTGCGCCGACGTGTCGTAAACCGGCTCTGAAGGCGTGGATGCGACAACCTCCGAAGCGGTGCGGATGGACGAAGGCATGGCTATGTGATGCATGTCGAGCTGCACGTCGGGAGCGGCCGAAAAGTCGGGCATGCCCTCTTTGGCCTTTATTGCCCCGGCCCTCACCACGCGCGCGGTCATGAACCATGGATAGCTCCTTACCACGGCGTCCAGGTCGCTTATTTCCGGCATCGGAGCGCCGCCTTTTATGTAATCTTTAAAACCGTTCATATAATAATAGGTGTATTTTACCAGTTGGAGACCGCGGCGTTGAAGATGTCATCCACCAGCATGGTCACTATTTCGGGTATCAGCTCCTGCTCCGCGTCCTGCAGCGATCGTTGGATGCTGTAGTCGAGGTAGGCCGAGAACGACCGGTCGTAATTGTTTTTAGGCTCCACCGTGTCGGTGAAACGCACCCTTACGGTTATCGTAAGTCGGTTGCTTGCCGCCTGTTCGTTGCCCGTTATGGCCGAAGGGGTCGAGGTGTAGCCGGTTATCTCTCCTTCGAAGTGGAGGTCGCCGCCTTCACGTATCCGTTGCAGCCGCGTCTGGCGGATGAATTTGTCCTGCATGGCCTCCGTTAAGGTAGGGCTGAGTATCGGCGCCACCAGCGGCGCGTTGTTGGGAAAATAGCTGACGGAGAATGTTTTGGCCGCTACCGGGATGGATGCTCCGGTGAAAGAATATTTGACCCTGCAGCCGGCAAAGGCCACCAGGCATGCGAAAAGCGACAGTATGGCGGCGGATTTTCTAAAATTCATCTATTCCCAATTCTTTTATTTTGCGGTAGAGCGTACGCTCCGAAATGAACAGCTCGCGGGCCGCATCCTTGCGCCTGCCTCCGTGGCGGCGCAACGCTTTCAGTATGGCCTCTTTCTGGGCCTTCTCCTTTGTCATCGGCTCGTCATGGTCGTCGGCCACCTCTTCGCTGTCGGCGAACAGCGGCTCGTCCGGCCGGGGCATCACCATGGGCGGGGCCGACGAATACGAACCGGGCAGCAGCCCGGCGATATCCGGTTGCGGCGTCCGTGTACGGCCTCCGGCCATCTCCGCCAGCATCGTACGCACCTCGTGCAGCTCGCCGCGCATGTCGAAGAGCAGTTTGTACAGTATTTCCCTGTCGCTGCTGTAGTCGGCCATTCCCGACGGTGCGGGAATGGCTCCCGGCGCGGCATGCACCGAGGGCAGGTATTTGACCATTATGGCGGCGGTGATATGCCTCGTCGACTCCACCGCCGATATCTGCTCCGCCACGTTTTTCAGCTGGCGTATGTTTCCCTGCCAGTAATAGCCCTCCAGCATGGCCCGGGCCTGGTCGTCGAGGGTTATGGCGGGCATGCGGTATTGCAGGGCCACGTCCGAGGCGAACTTGCGGAACAGCAGGTAAATGTCTTCGCGCCTTTCGCGCAGGGCGGGGACCTCTATAGGTACCGTGTTGAGCCTGTAGTAGAGGTCGCGGCGGAAACGGCCCGAGTCGAGCGCCTTCTGGAGGTCGACGTTGGTGGCGGCCACCACCCTTACGTTGGTCTTGCGGCATTGCGACGATCCCACGCGGATATATTCGCCCGTCTGCAGCACCCTCAGCAGGCGCACCTGCGTGGCCAGAGGAAGTTCGGCCACCTCGTCCAGGAATATCGTCCCCCCGTCCGCCACCTCGAAATAACCCTTGCGCGAATCGGATGCGCCGGTGAACGAGCCTTTTTCGTGTCCGAAAAGCTCGGAGTCTATCGTCCCTTCGGGTATGGCTCCGCAGTTTACGGCTATCAGCGTGTTGTGCTTGCGCGAACTGTAGGCGTGTATCACCTGGGGAAAGAACTCCTTGCCCACGCCGCTCTCGCCGGTGACCATTACCGACAGGTCGGTGGGGGCGACCCTGAGGGCCACCTCCAGCGCGTGGTTCATCCCGGGCGCGTTGCCGATGATGCCGAAGCGTTGCTTTACCGATTGCAGATGGTCTGACATACAGTGGCTATTGGTTGGCCGGCGCGGCCGTTTGTTCTGTTTGCGCCGGCGCGGGGTCGAGTTCTATCTCTGTATTGCGCCGGGTGAATGCGCCGTATATCATGGCCGCTATGGCTATGGCGGCGGCGGCGAGCGCTATTACCATCACTATATCCATCCTGTGCCGTTTTTCCTGCACATGGTCTTGTCGCTGCGGGGCTGTGTAGCGCGGCGCGTATGCGGCGCTACCCGCCTGTTGGGCAGCAGGGCGGGGTTGAGGCGCCGGCGCAGCCTTCTCCTGTGCTGGCGATACGTCGCGCCGGGGCGGCTGTCCGGGCTGTGCGGCGACAGGCGTCGCGGGACGCGCGTTTGCGGCGGGGTGGGGCGGGGTCGCGGCGGTGGACGCCGCCGGTTGCCTGTGTATGGGATGCGCGGCGGTCCTGGGGCTTTTTATCTCGGGATCGTAGTCGAGGTCGCATATGCCGTTGGCGTCCATCCTCATCGTCCCCAGTCCCTCTATTACAAAGCCTCCGTCATAGCCGGTACGGGCCTTCAGTCCGGCGGCAAACCTGTCTATGGCCAGCCTGGCCTCGGCGGCGGAGAGTCCGTATAGCCTGCCCAACTCGCCTGCAAGCATGCCGTCGTCTTTGCGCAGGAACTCCACGAACACCACGCGCCCGTCGCCGTCCTTGCGGATGAACGCGCCGAGGTCGGGAATCACAACTCGCTTATTTTTCTTGAGAAGCAGAACGATAGCTTCCCCTGTCATATTCATATAGCGCTAATTTTGCCTTCAAAATTACGAATAATTGTGCAATAATTCCAGACTCTCCATATAATTAATTATGCGGGGTGTATTTTTTCCCGGATTAATTTCTACCTTGCGGCGTCTTTTGCGGGAAAGTAGCTCGCGCGGATCGCCCGGCCGGCGGCAAAGTAGCCGAGGCGGATTTTCAAAATACACCATAACCGAAGATGAAGAATAAGTACATCGATCTTATCGAGCAGACGTTCGAATTTCCGCAGGACGAGTTTTCCGTAGCCGGCAATGATCTTAATTTCCACGATGTGCCGTTGATGGATATCATCAAGCAGTACGGTACGCCACTGAAGATAACCTACCTGCCCAAGATATCGTCACAGATAAACCGCGCCAAGCGCATGTTCAACGTGGCGATGGCCAAGGTCGATTATAAGGGGTCGTACAACTATTGCTACTGCACCAAAAGCTCGCATTTCTCGTTCGTACTCGAGGAGGCGCTCAAGAACGACATACACCTGGAGACTTCGTCGGCCTACGACATCCATATAATCAACGCCCTTTACGACGGCGGCCTGATCGACAAGGATACGTTCATCATCTGCAACGGCTTCAAGCGCCCGCAATATGTGGAGAACATTGCCGAACTGGTGAATAGCGGGTTCGAGAACACGATGCCCATTTTCGACAACAAGCAGGAGCCGGATCTTTTCACCGGCATACTCAATAAGAAGTGCAAGATAGGCATCCGCATAGCCTCCGAGGAGGAACCCCGGTTCGATTTCTACACCTCGCGCCTGGGCATCCGCTATAACGACATAATAGATTTCTATAAAGAGAAGATACAGAAAAACAAGAAGTTCGAGCTTAAGATGCTTCACTTCTTCATAAACACCGGCATAAAGGACACGTCGTATTACTGGAACGAACTCAACAAGTGTCTCGGCGTGTACGGCGAGCTTAAAAAGATATGCCCGACCCTCGACTCTCTGAATATCGGAGGCGGCTTCCCGATCAAAAATTCGCTTTCGTTCGACTACGACTACGAGTACATCACCGAGGAGATCATAGCCCAGATAAAGAACTACTGCATGACGGCCGAAATAGACGAGCCGCATATATTCACCGAGTTCGGATCGTTCACCGTTGGCGAAAGCGGCGCTTCGCTCTTCTCGATAATCAACCAGAAACAGCAGAACGACCGCGAGAGCTGGTATATGATCGACAGCTCTTTTATGACCACCCTGCCCGACATATGGGGCATAAACCAGCGCTACATCCTTTTGGCCATCAATAACTGGGACAAAGAGTACCAGAGGGTGTTCCTGGGCGGCCTTACGTGCGACAGCGAGGACTATTACAGCGGTGAGGCGCACCAGAACGCCATTTTCCTGCCGAAACTCAACTCCGATCCGCAATATATCGGATTTTTCCACACCGGGGCCTATCAGGAGTCGCTCGGCGGTTTCGGCGGCATACAACACTGCCTTACCCCTGCCCCCAAGCACATAATAATCGACCGTGAAAAAGGCGACACCGAATATTACACCCGCCTGTTCGCCAAAGAGCAGAGCTACCGCTCTATGATGAGGATATTGGGCTATTAAGCGTGCCTGTTGCACGAAAATTGCATACGGAATTGTTTTCAAGGGCCGGCGAGGCCGTAAATTAAATTACAGATGAAAAAATTAAGCTATCTTTTCGTAATGGCGGCCGTCTGCCTGGCGGCCGGATGTCGTAATCAGAGAACCATCGAGACCATAGAAGGCAAGGTCCTCGACGCTACCATGAACAATATCATGATCCTGACTGACGCCGGCGATACAGTGAACGTCAGTAAGATGGATGCCAATCCCGAACAGGTGCCGGGAGTGATGATAGACGATCGCGTTAGCGTGGAATGCGTGCGCAAGCTGGTTGGCGACGTGGAGATAATAAGCGCCGTTAAACTGGTCGTCACGGCCCATTCGCCATACTATTATATCGCAGGCACGTGGGTGGAACCCAATCCCATCGAAGAGGGGCAGTTCCAGGGCATGAAGCTCGAGCCTGACGGTAGCGCATCGTCTGTGAATATGTTCACCCTCGTTTACCGGTACTGGGTGCTTGAAGGCGATAAACTGATCCTGTCGGGCCAGAGTATAGGCAACAAGCAAACCATCGACTTCACCGACACGCTGAAGGTACTCAAACTCGACGACGAGTCGCTCGTGCTGGCCAACGGCAACAACGAGGTGAAAGGATACGTGCGTCAGAAATAACGGGGGTGCGCCGCCAGGCGTGGTCCTGCAGAATGAGCCTTCCGTCCGGAAGGCTTATTTTTTTGCTCCATCCCCTTTATTAACTATATTTGCATGACAGAAGATACTAACCGCCTTCCATAATTTTAAACCATGAAAAAGACCGTAATCCTGTCCGTCCTTGCCGCCTGCATGCTTTTCGCATGGCCTTTGTCGGCAAAAAAACCTGAAGTTTCCGGCAATCCCATCTTCAGCGGATGGTACGCCGATCCCCACGCCGTCCTCTACGGCGACACTTACTGGGTCTTCCCGACTTATTCCCATCCTTACGAGCAGCAGATCTTCATGGATTGTTTCTCGTCCAAAAACCTCGTGAAGTGGGAAAAACATTCTCATATAATAGATACTGCGGCCGTTAAATGGGCGTGGCGCGCCATGTGGGCGCCCGCGCATATCGAAAAGGACGGCAAGTACTATCTTTTCTTCGCCGCCAACGACGTCCATAAAGGCGAAGTGGGAGGCATAGGCGTGGCTGTGGCCGACCGCCCCGAAGGGCCTTACAGGGATCTGCTCGGCAAACCGCTCATCAACGACATAATCAACGGCGCGCAGCCCATAGACCAGTTCGTATGGGAGGAGAACGGCGAGTACTTTATGTATTACGGCGGCTGGGGTCATTGCAACGTGGTGAGGCTGAAAGACGATTTCACGGGCCTGCTGCCTTTTGAGGACGGTACGATCTACCGCGAGATAACGCCCAAGAAATATGTAGAGGGATCATTCATGATCAAACGCGGCGGCAAATATTATTTCATGTGGTCCGAGGGAGGCTGGACAGGCCCCGACTATTGCGTGGCCTACGCCATTTCCGACTCGCCTTTCGGTCCTTTCGAGCGGATAGGCAAGATACTCGAGTCCGATCCTTCTGTGGCTACCGGGGCGGGCCACCATTCGCTTGTCAATATCCCCGGGACCGACGAGTGGTATATCTTCTACCACCGGCATCCGCTGGGAGACAAGGACGGCAACCACAGGGAGACATGCGTGGAGCGCATGGAATTCAACCCCGACGGTACTATAAAGCCCGTGAAGATAACCTTCGAAGGAGTGGCCCCGCAAAAAGTCAAGCAGAAGAAACACCGGAAATAACGGATAAGTGAAAGATGATGCGCGATATGTGCAGCCGGCATATAAGTGAGACTCGTCAGAAATAACCCATGAGGGCCATCCGGTTGACATGCCTGTTGACGGTCGTGGCATTTACGGTCTCGGCGCAGGTTGCGCTGAATTGCGTGATAGTGGATCCTGCGGGCGAGCCGTTGCCCCGCGCCACGGCCTATTGCCTCAAAACCCACGAAGGCATGGCCGCCGGGGCCGACGGCAGGATATGCCTTGCCGTGTCGTCGTATGCCGATACGGTGGTCTTCTCGTCGCTGGGTTACCGCGAGATGAAGATCTCCGCGGGCCAGGCGGCTCTACAAGGAAACGTTGCGCTTGCCAGGCAGGCCTATGTTATGCGGACTGTGGTTGTTAAGGCCGGAGAAGGGGAATATGTGCCGCTGTACGACCGCTACCGCATGCCGCGTTATTACGCTCCCAAAATATGGAGGTGCGTGGCGGTAAGGATAGCCGATCCGTCCGGTGCGGGCCGAAAGATAATATCGAAAGTAGAGGCCACGGTGCTTCCGAAGGCCGTCCCGGAAAAGAAATACATCCCGCGCGTGTATGTGCGGATCTTTGCCGTAGGTCCCGACGGCTTGCCCGGCGACGACCTTCTGACCGATATGGTGGAGGTCGATCCCGCGCCGGGCCGGAGCTGGATCTCCGTGGACGTGTCGTCTTACGGCATCGTCCTGCCCGCCGAAGGGATCTATGCCGGTTTCGAGTGGATACCGTCGGCGGATACGGATATGGCCGCAGGCGAATACTACAGGCGCGCCAGGGAGAACGCCTGGCCGATGATATGCATGACCGATTACGTGAAGGCCGAGATGACCGCCTACAAGTTGCATCCCGGCGGGCGGTGGCTCCTGCGCGACGAATACTGCGACAGTATTGACCGTTTGACTGGCGTGGAGGGCGGCGTGGAGGTAATGCGTCCCCTAAAGATGTCCTATCCAGATTTCAATGTGGCCATAGGGGTGAAATTAGGACGCGCGCCCAAGCGTGTCAGGGACGCGAAATAACCCGCGGCGGCAGGATGGCCTGCTCTTGGCCGGATCAGCGCCTGCGGCCGGGATATGCTTCCAGCGCCTTGCGCAGGCACTCGGCGGCCGCCATGAGGTCGGGCTGGTTGATGACGTAGGCTATACGCACCTGATCGCGGCCCGATTCCGGCCTGGAATAGAACCCCGACGCCGGGGCCACCATAACCGTACATCCGTTGTATTCGAACTCTTCCAGCAGCCATTGGGCGAATCGGTCGGCGTCGTCCACGGGCAGCTTGGCCACGGTGTAGAACGCCCCGCGCGGCATGGGGCAGTAAACGCCCTCTATCTTGTTGAGTTCTGAAACTATGCAGTTGCGTCTGGCGGTGTATTCGCGGTGTACCTCGTCGAAATAGCTTTGCGGGGTGTCTACGGCGGCCTCGGCTGCCACCTGCGCCAGGTATGGCGGCGAGAGTCGCGCCTGGGCTATCTTCATGGCGGCGGCCATGACCTCCTTGTTGTGCGACACCAGTGCGCCCAGCCTCACGCCGCACATGCTGTAGCGTTTGGATACCGAATCCATCATCACCACGTTTTGCTCTATGCCGGGCAGATTCATTGCCGACACATGCTCGGCTCCGTCATAGCAGAATTCGCGGTAGGCTTCGTCGGAGAAGAAGAACAGGTTGTGGCGTTTGACGATGTCGGCCAGTTGTTCCATCTCGCTGCGGCTGTATAGGTATCCGGTGGGATTGTTGGGGTTGCATATCAGTACGGCGCGCGTCAGCGGCGTGATATGTTTCTCGAACTCCTCTATCGGCGGCAGCGCAAAATCGTTGTCTATGCGTGAGGGGATAGGCCTTACCGTCACTCCGGCCTCCATGGCGAAAGCGTTGTAGTTGGCGTAGAAAGGCTCGGGTATTATCACCTCCTCGCCCGGGTTCATGCATACGCTCATGGCCATGAAAATCGCCTCCGACCCTCCTTCGGTGGTGATTATCTCGTCCGTCGACACATCTATGCCCACGCCGTTGTAATAGCGCGCCAGAGCGCGGCGGTAGCTTTCCGTGCCGGCCGAGTGGGAATATTCGAAAACCCGGTCGTGGATATTCCTCACGGCATCCACGGCCGCCTGCGGCGTGCTTATGTCGGGCTGGCCTATGTTCAGGTGCAACACCCTTACCCCACGACGTTTGGCTCCCTCTGCGTAAGGTACGAGGCGGCGGATAGGCGAAGCTGGAAATATTTTACCTCTTTCGGAAATGGCGGGCATCTGTCGGTCGTTAAAAGTGAGTCCGGCATGTGGGACTCGTTAGTACTTTACCCCTCTTCTGTCGCGGACCGTTGCGTTTGCGCCGCGTTCGCTGAGGGTTTTCGGGCTGCGCGGCGACAATTTTACGGTCACTTTTGCAGCATACAAAGATAGTGATATTTATTTATACTACCTTTGTGTCGCCTAAAAAACGATTATGCCTGCACGGCGCAACATCATACTCGGGGTTCTTGGGGCTATCATCCTCGGCGCTCTCCTCGGGCGGGAATTTCCGCTCGCGGGACTGGCCGTGTCGGCCTCGGCCATAATGGCCTATGTGGCTATGGGCGCACGGGCCACTGTCGGCAGGTTGCGCCGGTGGCGCTCGTCCGGATGGGAGCAGCGCGCCCAGGCCGCCATTCCCCTGATTATGCTTTTGGCGGTGGCCGGGTCATTCTTTTCGCACGAGATGCCCTATTTTATCATCCTGGTCCTGTTGCTGGCCGAATATATGATCTACGACAAATGAGGCGGATCTTATTCGCCATAGCGGCCTTGTCCGCAATGTCCGGGTGCGGTGTCGGCCGGCATGGCGTCGCGCCGTTCGCCGACACCCTCTATACGCCCTTGCATGCCCGCGGTTTCGCCGTTTACGGCTGCGGGCGCAGTTCCGTAATATCCGTCACCAATCCCTGGCAGGGCGCGCGCGGGGTGGAGAATCTCATATTCGTGTCGCGCGATGGCGAGAATCCTCCCGCGGGTTTGGAGTGCGTGGTAGTTAAGGCTCCCCTGAAGCGCGTGGCGTGCCTGTCTTCGTCGCACGTGGCGTTTATCGACGCTCTGGGCCGCGCGGACGTCATAGGCGCGGTGTCCGGGGCGCGCTATATAACCAACGAGTCCGTCCGCGAGGGTTTTGCGAGCGGCCGGATAAAAGACGTGGGCTACGAGGGCAACATAAATTACGAGCTTCTGGCCATGCTCAAACCCGACGTGCTGTTCATCTACAGCGTTGCGGGCGAAAAGTTGCCGGTGGTGGGGAAAATGGAGGAGCTTGGCGTGCCTGTGGTGACGATAGGCGAATATCTCGAGACTTCGCCGCTGGGCAAGGCCGAGTGGGTGGTGGCTTTCGGCGAGATGCTGGGATGCCGTCCCGAGGCCGAGGCCGTTTTCGACTCCATACGCGGCGACTATGACGCCGTGGCGGCGCTGGCCGCCGGGGTGGACAACCGTCCCGAGGTTATGCTCAACGCCCCGTGGCGCGATACGTGGTTCGTGCCGGGCGACCGCAGCTATATCGTAAGGCTTATAAATGACGCCGGGGCGAGATACGTCTGTCGCGGCGTGGATTCCGACCAAAGCCGCGCCATAAACGGCGAGACGGCCTATATCTACGCCTCTAAGGCCGATTACTGGCTCAATCCCAACGACGCCTCCTCGATAGCGGAGCTGGCGGCCCTCAATCCCAATTTCGCCGACATACCGGCCCTGCGCAACGGCATGGTTTACAATAACACCCTCCGCTCCACGCCAGAGGGCGGCAGCGATTTCTGGGAGTCGGGCGCATTGCGCGCCAATGTGGTTTTGCGCGATATGGTCTCAGTCTTCCATCCGGGGCTGCTTCCCGGCCACAGGTTGTATTATTTTAAAAAACTTGAATAGTATGGCTCGCCGCGCTATATGGTTTTGGGTGTTGGGAGCGGCCATAGCGGCGCTCTTCGTGGCGGACGTCGCGCTTGGTACGGCGCGCGTACATCCGGGCGAGTTGTGGCGCATACTGACTGGATCGGGCGGCGATACGGTAGCCTCGTCCATAATCCTGCGCTTCCGCCTGCCCAAGGCGTTGGTGGCGCTTTTCTCGGGCGGCGCTCTCGCGGTGGCCGGTTTGCAGATGCAGACGCTTTTCCGCAATCCGCTCGCAGGGCCTTATGTGTTGGGTATCAGTTCTGGAGCCAGCCTCGGGGTGGCGCTCTTCCTTATGGGTTTGCCGCTGCTTGGCGCCGGGGCCGTGCCTGCGGTGGTACGCAATTTAGGCATGGCGGGAGCGGCGTGGATGGGGGCGGCCCTGATACTCATGGCCGTTATGGCCGTCTCCGAAAGGGTTAAGGATATCATGGCCGTGCTTATCCTCGGGATGATGTTCGGCAGCGCTGCGTCGGCCGTGGTTGAGATATTGCAGTATTTCAGCCCCGAGGGATCAGTCAAATCGTTCGTGGTGTGGACCATGGGTAATCTCGGCGGGGTATCGTCGGAGCAACTGCGCATAATGATCCCGGTGGTGGTTGCCGGCCTGGCGCTGGCCGTGGCCCTTATCAAGCCTCTCAATATATTGCTTTTGGGCGAGAATTACGCCCGCACAATGGGACTCGACGTCGCACGGGTGCGCCTGATGCTCTTTACCAGCACCACCCTTCTGGCGGGGACGGTCACCGCGTTCTGCGGCCCCATAGGATTTATCGGGCTTGCCGTGCCGCATCTGGCGCGCATGCTTTTCATGCAGGCCGACCATAAGATACTCGTGCCGGCCTCGGCCATGATGGGTATGGCCGCCATGTTGCTGTGCGACATCGCTTCGCAGCTTCCGGGCAGCGACGTGACGTTGCCAATAAATACGGTCACCGCCCTGGTGGGCATACCTGTCGTTGTGGCTGTGATCATGCGTAATAAGAGGGTGGTATGACGGACGGGCGTATATATACGATAAGCCTGCGCGGCGTGTCGCTCGGCTATCCCGGCCGCCTGTTGTTCGAAGGGGCCGACATAGGCTTCGGATGGGGCGAATTCACCGCCCTGATAGGACGCAACGGCACGGGCAAAAGCACTTTGCTACGCACCGTCGCCGGTTTGATGAGGCCGTTGGACGGGGAGATCTTACTGGATGGCAAACCGTTGACTTTATTGTCGTCCAGGCAGATAGCCTCCAGTATAAGTTTCGTTTCCACCGACGAGGTGCGCATAACCAACCTCAGGGTGTCGGATGTGGTCGGCCTCGGCCGCGCGCCATACACCAATTGGATAGGCCGTCTGTCCGACGCCGATCGCCGCATGGTAGGACAGGCCCTCGACCTTGTGGGCATGTCGGCCTTTGCCGGCAAGACGATGGATACCCTTAGCGACGGCGAGCGCCAGAGGGTGATGATAGCCCGCGCACTGGCGCAGGATACGCCGGTCATCCTGCTGGACGAGCCTACGGCATTCCTCGACCTGCCTAACAAGTACGAGATATGCCTGCTGCTGCGCGATCTGGCCCACCGCCAGGGTAAAAGCATAATATTTTCCACCCACGACCTGGGGATGGCGCTCGAGCTGTGCGATACGATTGCCATGATAGAGTCGGGCCGGTTTTATTACGGCACTGCGGCCGATCTCGTGGAGCGTGGAGCCATACAGCAGCTTTTCAACGGCACTTCGTTGTGCTTCGATGCGGAGAGCATGTCGGCGCACCTGAAAAAGTGAAAAAAATATTATGGAAAATTTGCACATCATAACTTTTTGCTTACCTTTGCACCGCTGAAACAATCACAGCGCACTTTAGACGGCCCATTCGTCTATCGGTTAGGACGCAAGATTTTCATTCTTGAAAGAGGAGTTCGATTCTCCTATGGGCTACAATAGAAAGCAACGTAAAAGAGTAAAGCAATGGCAAACCACAAGTCGGCTGAAAAGAGGATCCGCCAAACAGACACAAAAAGGACACATAACAAATATTACCACAAAACCACCCGTAACGCCATGAAAGCGTTGCGTAACACTTCCGACAAAGCTGCCGCCGAAGCGCTGCTGCCCAAGGTAACCTCCATGCTCGACAAACTTGCAAAGCGCAATATAATCCACAAGAATAAAGCCGGCAACCTTAAGGGAAGCCTCCAGCTTCATGTGAACGCCCTGTAGTCCGGGCCGATCGAATAGCAGCCTGCCTCTCCGGGGCAGGCTTTTTTATTTGACAGTGTCAATGATGCGCTGGCTGCGCATATCGCGCATCATCTTTCACTTATCCTTTTCATTTCAAATCCTCACGGACATCAGTCCGCTCCGGTTTGAAACTCCAACGATAAGCGAAACCTGACGCACGCTATGCACAGCGTCGTTACCGTAGGGAGCGGCTTTTTCCTGTGCCGTGCATCTGAACGCCAACCTGTTTTTCGGACTGGCAGCGGATCCGAGCTTCGACCTATTTTGCAGACTTGTCGCCGGCAGGCTCATGCCTGTGGAAATCCTCAAAGAAAAGATTGAAAAAAGAAGCCAGGACGGGAATTCCGAGCAGGAAGAGGGTGGATATTTTCGGAAACCTTACGGATAAGAAGATAATGACCCCGAATATGGCGATGAACGATACGAAACGCAGCCACATGTCGCGGGGCGTTATCGAATCGCGGCGGGCTTTGCGGTATTCGGCGATTTTCACAACCCTCTCGTGTCGGCTGGCGCCGGCCACATAATGCAGTATCAGGTTGAAGCATAGGTAAACCAGTACGAATACAATATCGTAGCCGATGGCCGGAAGGAGCATGCCCGGGCTTTCGATGACCCATTTTGTCAGCACCGGTATGAGCGACAGGAAAAACAGGAACATAAAGTTGCATGCGATTACCCGGTGCGTCACCTCGTCTATGAACGACAGGGCGCGATGGTGCTGCACCCAGAATGCGGCCACCACAATAAAACTGAGCATGTATATCAATATAGCCAGCACGAAACCCCACAGGTCGCCGGACTTGAACGACCCCGGCAGCGGGATGCTCAACACCATAATGGTGATAATGATGGCTATGACCCCGTCGGTAAAGGCTTCCAGCCTCTGTTTTGTAAATTTCATAGAACGCTATTGTCCTGCAAATATAATCATAGGACTGAAATATAAAACAGGCCCGCCCCAATTGGGGCGGGCCTTAAGATTAACTCACATCGGTTATTTAAGCACTTCGGCTAATTTGGCGGCCAGTTGCTCTCCGCGGAGGTTCTTGGCAATGATGTAGCCGTCCGGATCTATAAGGAAGTTGCAAGGTATGCCGCTCACGCCATAGAGTTTGGCGGCGGCGTTGTTCGAAACCAGATCGGATACGTGCGTCCACGTAAGCTCGTCTTTTGCTATGGCTTCTACCCATTTATTTTTTTCTGTGTCCAGCGATACAGCCAAAATATCGAAATTTTTATCTTTGAATTGGTTGTATGCCGCTACCACGTGGGGATTCTCCTTACGGCACGGGCCGCACCACGAGGCCCAGAAATCGAGCAGGACGTATTTGCCGCGGAAATCCGAAAGTTTAACCGGTTTGCCCTCCGGGGTATTCATCGTAAAGTCGGGGGCCAGCCCTCCTTTGGCAGTTTTTATCTGCGTCTCTATCTTGTTAAGTAGGCCTTTACCCCTTTCGGTTTCCCTTATGGAAGGAGCGATGGAGTTATATAATGGCAGTATCTCCGCACCGTCGAACTCGACGCTGGTGAAGGCCGCGATGGCCTCGAGGCTGAAAGGAGAATCGAGGTGCGAGGCTATATACGCCTTCAGTTCGTTGTTGCAATCTTCCTGAGCCTTTTCGTATTCGCGTTGGGTTGCCTCCGCGAACTCCATGTTTCTCTTTTGTTCGTCGGGGGCTTTCATGAATCCGTCCTGGATGTCTTTGAAGAGGGTGTTGTATTTCACGTTGATCTTGTTCATCTCCACCCAGTCTTCCGTGAGTTTCGAGCCTATGATTTGTGCGTTGGCCACGGAGTCTTTCGATAAGACTTTTATATCCCCGGGCAGCATAAGTTGCCTGGCGTCTTCGCCTATCATGCGCCTTCTGAATCCGGTGCCGTTATGGTCGAAGAAAAGTACGGCGAGGCTCATGGACTGCATTTCTCCCTGGAAACGGTATGCTTTTTTTACTACGGTCGTAGAGTCCAGTATCATCTTACCTCCGTCCTTATACATAAGGAACACCTTTTTGGGGGCCTTCTTTGAATCCAGCTTGCCTTCGATGGTGAACTTGCCGCCCTGTGCGAAAATCATTGCAGGAAACAGCAGTAACAGAATTAATGCGAGATTTTTTTTCATGGTTTTTTATGCGCGGTTAGTTTTATACGTGTTTGTAACATTACAAAGATAGCAATTAAATTTAGTTTTGGGCAGATATCCGTTAAAAGTTATTACCGATATTGCCGTTTAAGGATGAATTTTTTATCCGAAACGTGCGTTTGTGCGTTATATTGTTAATTGAACGGGCTTTGAATGACGCGGATAGCTAATCGTTCCCGGACTCCATCCTTTTGAATGCGTTCGATCCTGCCGCCAGATCCATCAGACGCTCCATGTTGCGGTGGAGTTCGCTCCGTTTCAGCAGGCCGCGGTCCATGGCGTTTTTCAGCGACTCGCTGTCGCCCCACGGCATTTTGACGTCGGTACCCGCCTTGGCTTCGAGGGCATGCGATCCGCCGGTTATCCAGTCCGACATGACCAGCCCCCTGAATCCCCACTCGCCGCGCAGTATGGCGGTCATAAGGTCGTAGTTTTCCGAGGCTTTTATGCCGTTTATGGGGTTGTACGAACCCATGACGGTCTTTGGCTTCGCTTCCTCGACGGCTATCCTGAATCCCCTGAGGTATATCTCCCTGAGCGCGCGTTCCGAGACGCGGCTGTCGCATCCGTGCCGGTTTTCCTCCTTGTTGTTGGCTGCGAAGTGCTTGATGGCTACGGCCACGTTCTGCGACTGCGATCCGCGCGTGACGGCGGCGGCCATTCTGCCGGTTATCAGCGGATCTTCGGAATAGTATTCGAAATTGCGGCCGCACAGCGGGTTGCGGTGTATGTTGAGTCCCGGGGCCAGCAATATGTCTATATCGTAAGATAGGCATTCGCGGGCTATCCTTACCCCGAATTCCTCTGCCAGGGGTGTGTTCCACGTGCATGCCAGCATGGTCGGATTGGGGAAGCCGGTGGTTGCGACGCCTCCGTTGAGGTGTACTCCCGACGGGCCGTCGGAGGTTTGTATGTTGGGGATGCCGTAACGCCACATGTCGCCGAGGCTTTCGGTACGCACCGGAAGGCCCATGTTGTCCGTCCCGGTGGATAGCCTGAAGAGATTCTCGTCGCTTATTTGCGATAAGAACGCCGGCATGAGGCTGCGGTCTTCCTCTGCTTCGTCGAGCAGAATGCGCCGGTTGGCCGGCGAAGGGGTCTTGACCTTTGCGGGCGCTCCGGCGTTTTCCGCGATCCGCTCCACTACCATATAGTCGATATTCACGCCGTCGGCCCTGTTCTCGCAGCGCAACGTGCATGCGCCTTGCGGCAGGTAGATGCGGAAGGAGGGCGCAAAGGTGAAGTTGTGCCATTCGCCCTTGCTCCTGCTGCCCGTTTTCGGGACGCCTGCCGTGACTTTCTGCGCTTCTCCGTCCACCGATATGGCGAAGACGTCCACCGCCTTGTCGTTTACGCCGGAGGCGCTAAGCCATACGTCGTAATACCCGGCCCGCTCCACGCCGAGCGAATATTCCAGCCATCGTCCCGGGGCGTCGAAATAAGCCATGCATATCCCGTTCCTGCCGTGGTGCGATCCGGGATAGCGGAACTCCTCTTTGCGGAGGTCGGGATGGCATGCGCGATAATCTTCCGCCTCTATTTTGCAGAAACCGTCGGCTCGGACGCGGTGCGTGCCTACGGCCATGGTCTCGTAACTGCCGTCCGCCTTGAGCCTGCGGGGCAGCATTACGGGGGAGAGCCTGTGCGACAGCCGCTCGACGACTTTATTCTCCTCAATCGTATACCTGAAAGCCGCCTCCCTGGCGTTGCGTACCGAATTACCCACGTAGAACCTGTAAACACCTTTCTCGAGTACGAACGAGGCGTCTGACACCGCGCCCGCGTCGTCGAAGCTCGCCATGTCGTTTACAGGAAAAGCCAGCGTCACGGTCTGGCTCTGGCCAGGCCCCAGCTCGCCGGTCTTGGCGAATGCGGCCAGCTGCCGCGCCGGTTTGCCCAACAGGCCCTGCGGCGCCTGAAAATACACCTGGACCACCTCTTTGCCCGGACGTTTGCCCGCGTTGCGTACCCTGGCCGTGACTTTTATATCGCCGCCGTCCTGCAGTGCGGTCACCCTGTCTATCGTAAATATGGTATAACCGAGGCCATAGCCGAATTCGTAGTTGACCTTTTCGCGGGCCATGGTCTCGAAATAACGGTATCCTACGTAAATATCCTCGTCGTAGTCGACGTAAAGCCGCGACTGTCCGAATCCGGCGGCCGAGGGGTAGTCTCCGTAATTTTTAGCGAAGGTGTCTGTAAGTTTACCCGACGGGTATGCCTGGCCAGTCAGCAGGTCGGCCAATATCGCTCCGCCTTCCATGCCTGCCTGCCAGTTGAGCAGCACCGCGTCTATGTTTTTATTTCCTTTGAACCACGACGAGTCGATGACCGCGCCGGTATTCAGCACCACGACGACTTTTCTGAATCCCGCCGCCGTGACGCGGTCTATCATCGCTTTTTCCGAGTCGCTCAACATGTAGTCGCCTTTGCCGGGGGAGCGGTCGCCGCCCTCGCCGGACCGTCGCCCGATGGATATTATGGCTATGTCGGCGAAGGCCCTGGCTTTATGCATGATGGTGTCGTCCACCTCAGGCTCGTCCGCATTGCGTCTACCCGACCTGTAGGCCTGCCGGTAGAACTCCTCCAGCTCCCTGCATACGAAGATACTGCCTTCGGCCTCTTTCTGCGCCAGCCCGTACGCCAGGTCGTGTACATAAGCCACGCGGGAGTCGGCCGACCCGCCTCCGCCCTTGACGTAATCGAGTTGGTTGATCCCGAAAACGGCCACCCGGCTGCCTGCGGGCAGTGGCAGCGTCTCGTTACGGTTTTCGAGCAACACCGAGCCTTCGTAGCCGACGAGCTTTGAAAAGGCTATGTTGTCCCCGGTATAGGTAGCCGAGAACGAAGGATTTGCGCAAAGCAGAAGAGTGATGGCGATGGAAAAGGGTAGACGTTTCATAAGTGTTTTTGAGGCTTGTCCGTAATTGAGGGTCAGTTTCAATTATATGTTGGATGAGCATATCGCGCAGCGTCGTTACCGTGAGGCGCAGCGTTTTCCTGCGCCACGCATGTTAGCGTCACTCTGTTTTTCAGACTGATCCGTTTTTAAAGGCTGATCCGACCAAAGGTAAGAATAATATCAAAATAAAAAGCGACTTACTTTACCGTAAACCGCTTTTTGAAATTTTGTGGGAGCTGAAGGAATTCGAATCCTCGGCCCTCTGCCTGCAAGGCGTAATAATCGCGTTTTTCAGATATTTAATCACAGGGTGTTTTACGCCGGCACGGCCAAGCCGGTGAGCCAACTTTAGGTATCCAAAACCAAAATTTATCGCAAAAACCGTCTGGCGATTGCAATAAAATAATTTCGCCGGGGGATTTAGGCAGATTATAAGAACCCGTTTAAATTTTCGGAATCTTTTCGTAACTTGCACTGTAGTTGTTTGTGGTTTATATATAACTGATAATTCGATGATTAAAAAAACAGCAATTCTATTAGTTACCCTCACCATGGCCGTGGGCGTACACGCGCAATACTATACCACGCTTTCGGACGGCACTCCGCGCCTGACTGCACGGGGAGCGTCGCATTTCGCCTCCCTGGCCCTCAAAAGCCTTAACAGGGAGTTTCCCAACAAAACCGGTCATGTCCAACTCGAGGCGGACGACCTGCTGCAGCCTTCCGGATATCATCCCGCTTTCTACGGCTGTTTCGATTGGCATTCGTCGGTACACGGCCACTGGATGCTGGTGAGATTACTGCGCGAATTTCCCGATCTGCCCGAGGCCGGGGCTATCCGTGCTGCCATTTCGCGCAATATAACCCCGTCTAATATCGCCGCCGAGGCTGATTATTTCCTTGGGAACAAGAGTTTCGAACGCACCTACGGCTGGGCGTGGCTACTCAAACTCGCCGAAGAACTCTACACGTGGGACGATCCCGATGCCCGCGAATGGTATGCCGCGCTTCGTCCGCTTTCCGGACTCATCTCGCAGAGTTACATCGACTTTTTGCCCAAACAAAACTATCCCACCCGCGTTGGGACGCATGCCAACACTGCATTCGGTCTCTCGCTGGCCCTCGACTATGCCGTCGCGCTGGGCGACATTCCGCTAAGGGATATCCTGGTCGGACGCAGCATGGACTATTTCTACAAGGATAAAGATGCCCCTGCGGCGTGGGAACCCGGAGGAGCCGACTTCTTCTCGCCGTCGCTCATCGAGGCCGAGTTGATGTCTAAAGTATTGGATCGCAAACAATATAGTGCCTGGATAGGTGGTTTTTTGCCTAAGATAGGCAAGGGTAAGCCCGGAAGCCTTTTCACGCCGGCCATCGTGGGCGACCATGCTGATCCATACCTGGTCCACCTGAATGGCCTCAACCTTAGCCGCGCATGGTGTTTCCTGTCGTTGGCCAACCACGCCCCCCGCCCGGCCGAAGGCCGCATGCTGCGCGATGCCGCACGGAAACACCTCGACTACGCCATACCCACCATAGCCGACGGCAACTACTCTGGCGAACACTGGTTGGCGACCTTTGCCGTTTATGCCCTGTTCAGGTAAAGGAAAGATCTCCAACATTTCGCGGACCGGTCTGAATTATATGTTGGCTGCGCACATCGCGCATCATCTTTCACTTATCCGTCTCATTTCAAATCCTTACGGACCGCAGTCCGCTTCGGTTTGAAACTTGAACGATAAGCGAAACCTGACGCACGCCATGCGCAGCGTCGCTGTTGTAAGGTGCGGCGTTTTCCTGCGCCGCGCATCTTAACGCCAACCTGTTTCTCGGACTGGTCCCATTTCGCCGGCAAATGGCTTTTGGGATAATAAAAAAGGCCGCATTACTGCGGCCTAATGTACTGATCTTTAGTTTTGTGGGAGCTGAGGGATTCGAACCCCCGACCCTCTGCTTGTAAGGCAGATGCTCTGAACCGGCTGAGCTAAGCTCCCAAAATTTGCTTTGCAATTACCCGTGTTTCTCAATTGCGAGTGCAAAGATAGGGCAATTTTTTATTCCTGCAAATTTTGCCGCCTGTTTTTCATGAAGAAAAAACATATTTCCGACCCGGACTCCGGATTAGGCGGCCCGCGCGGGCGTTATTTTACCGGCGCGGCCGTAGTTTTCAGGCACAGCTCCTCCAGTTGCGCCTCGGATATGGTTGCCGGGGCGTCTATCATAACGTCGCGGCCCGAGTTGTTTTTCGGGAAGGCTATGTAGTCGCGTATGGAGTCGGCCCCGCCGAAGAGCGAGCAGAAACGGTCAAAGCCGAAGGCTATGCCGCCGTGAGGCGGAGCGCCGAAACGGAAGGCGCTGATAAGGAACCCGAACTGTTTCTCCGCCTCCTCGGGCGTGAAGCCCAGCAGGTCGAACATGCGCGATTGCAGTGCGGAGTCGAATATGCGGATTGAACCGCCGCCCACCTCTACGCCGTTGACCACAAAGTCGTAGGCGTTGGCCCTCACTGCGCCCGGATCGGTGTCCAGCAACGCGATATCCTCTGGTTTGGGCGATGTGAAGGGATGGTGCATGGCGTAGAAACGCTGCGTCTCGTCGTCCCACTCCAACAGAGGGAAATCGACCACCCACAACGGCGCGAATTTCGATTTGTCCCTCAGGCCCAGGCGTGCGCCCATCTCCAGGCGCAGCTCGCACAAGGCCGATAGGGTGTGCCGGCGATCGCCCGAAAGCATAAGTATAAGGTCTCCCTTATTCGCGCCTGTCTGAGCGGCCAACGCGGCCAGCGCCTCGGGCGAATAGAATTTGTCCACGCTCGATTTGATGCCGCCATCCTCTTCCACGCGGGCGTAAACCATGCCTTTTGCGCCTATCTGCGGACGTTTGACGAAGTCGGTCAGCTCGTCCAGTTGCTTGCGCGTGTATGAGGCGCAGCCTGGCGCAACGATGGCTCCCACGTAAGCAGCCGAATCGAAAACCCCGAAGCCGTGGCCCTGCATGGCTGCGGTTACGTCGTTGAAGGTCATGTCGAAACGTATATCCGGTTTGTCGGAACCGTATTTTTCCATCGCCTCGGCATAGGTCATACGCGGGAAAGCGCCGCCGAATTCAACCCCCAATACCTGGCTGAAAAGCGAACGCGCCATACGCTCGAATACGCCGAGTATGTCCTCCTGCTCCACGAAAGCCATTTCACAGTCTATCTGTGTGAATTCGGGCTGGCGGTCGGCTCTGAGGTCTTCGTCGCGGAAGCAACGCACTATCTGGAAATATTTGTCGTAGCCGGCTACCATAAGCAGCTGCTTGAATGTTTGCGGCGACTGCGGCAGAGCGTAGAACTCGCCAGGGTTCATGCGCGAAGGCACCACGAAATCGCGCGCGCCCTCGGGCGTGGATTTTATCATATAGGGCGTCTCTATCTCAAGGAAACCCTCTTTGTCGAGGAAATTACGCACCACCTGCGCCATGCGGTGGCGGAGCATCATGGCCTGCTGGAGCGGGCGGCGGCGCAGGTCGAGGTAGCGGTAGCGCATACGCAATTCGTCGCCTCCGTCGCTGTTCTCCTCTATGGTGAAGGGCGGCGTCTGCGAGGCGCTCAGTACTTTCAGCGCGCCTACGGCTATCTCTATCTCGCCAGTGGCCATTTTGGGGTTTTTCGACGAGCGCTCTATCACGCGTCCCGACGCCTGCACCACGAATTCGCGGCCCAGGCGGCCGGCCGTCTGGCGTATCGCGTCGGCGGAATCCTCCGCCACCACCAGTTGCGTTATGCCGTAACGATCCCTGAGGTCGATGAAAGTCATCGCGCCAAGGTTGCGCACTTTCTGAACCCAGCCCGCAAGCGTCGCCTCTTTTCCCAGATCGGCGATGGAGAGTTCGCCGCAGTTATGTGTACGATACATTATTTTCCTATTTTTGCAATCGGGTTCAAAGATAACATTTTTAGCGATGACCGAAAAACAGAGCGACGAATTTTTTATGCGTGCGGCAATTTCCGAGGCCAGGCAGGCGTTATCACAGAGGGAAGTGCCTATAGGCGCGGTGGTCGTCTGCGGCGGACGCGTCGTGGGGCGGGGCCATAACATGGTGGAGACCCTGGGCGATGCCACGGCCCACGCCGAGATGCAGGCCATAACGTCGGCCGCGGCCACCATAGGGGGCAAGTACCTCGACCAATGCACCCTCTATGTAACCCTCGAGCCGTGCGTGATGTGTGCCGGAGCGTCGGCGTGGAGCCAGGTGGGCCGCATAGTGTGGGGCGCAGACGATCCCAAACGCGGTTTTTCGCTCGCCGGGAACGCCATACTGCACCCGCGCACGAAGGTCGCAAAGGGTATTTTGGAGGACGAATGCTCTGCGTTACTGCAGGATTTTTTCGCCTCTTTGCGCAAATAATATTTGTTTTACCGACAAAAAAATATACTTTTGTATTTATGCGTCGTTGTGGCGACGCGTGGACATAAACAGAAAAATCATTAAAAACCAATCGTATACAATTATGAAAAGTTTCAAAGTAATTCTTTTGACCTTTGTCGCGGCAATATTCGCGGGCATGGTCGCAGCACAGGAACCCGCGCCGGCAGCAGTGGATCAGGCCGCTGTGGCAACCAAATTCAACGAGGCGGGAGCGCTTGTGAATGCAAAAGAATACGCCAAAGCCATTCCGGTACTTAAAGAGGTTATATCAATGGGTTTAGAGGTTCCTGAAGCCGCCGATCTGGTGCAGCAGGCCCAGCAACTCGTTCCCACATGCCACTACAGCATAGGCATGGCCGCGGCCCGGGGCCAGAAGCTCGACGAGGCTGAGAAGGAGTTTACCAACGCCATCGAATCGGGCGAACTTTACAATAACCTGGAGGTGGCCGATAAGGCCCGCGCCATGCTCGGCCGCGTTTACAGCATCCAGGCCAGCTCTGCTTTCAACGCCAAGGACTATGCCAAGGCCATCGAGATCTACGGCAAAGGCTACGCCGCCAATCCAAAGGATACCGACACTGCACTTAAGCTGGCCATGAGCTATTGCGAGAGCGGCGATCTGGATAATGGACTGAAGATATACGGCGATGTAATAGCCCTTGCCGAAACCCACAGCAAATACGCCGACGCCGCAACGGAAGCTAAGAATAAAGCCTCGTACTACGTTATGCTGCAAGCCGTCGAGGCCGCCAAGAATAAGGACGACGAAAAGGTGTTCGCCCTTACAGACAAGGTGTTGGCCCTCGACCCTGCAAGTCCCGAAGCCAATATGCTCCGCCTGCAGACGGCAAATAACGCCAAGGACTACGCCAAGGTGATCTCGATAGGAGACGCTGCCGCCGATGCCCAAACCGATCCGGCCCTCAAATCGTCTGCCTACTTCATGCTCGGCGCGGCATACCAGAATGTGGACAACAAGGCCAAAGCCATCGATACATACAGGAAAGTTGTGGCAGGACCCAATGTGGCCACCGCAAAGGCCCAGATAGCGGCCTTAAGCAAATAGGCGCGGGACACGCTATTGAAATATATCGCCCCGGGAGCTCACGAACTTCCGGGGCGATATATTTCATGGGCCGGTTCGATTTATCTGTTGGCCGCGCATATCGCGCATCATCTTTCACTTATCCTTCTCGTTTCAAATCCTCACGGACCTCAGTCCGCTCCGGTTTGCAACTCGAACGATAAGCGAAACCTGACGCACGCTATGCACGGCGTCGTTACCGTAAGGCGCGGCGCTTTCTCGCGGCACGCAGCATATCGCGCAGCTTAATACAAACCTGTTTTTTTAGATCGATCCTTTTCCCGGAGTGTCCCGCGTCATTCGTCCTCCTTCATCATCCGGGGATTCATCCCGAACTCCTCGTCTTTGTGGCTCACCCCTTCGGGTTCTATGTGGATCACTATGTCGTAGACGTTTCCGAGCGAGGCTTTTATGCTGTCCTCCACCTGTTGTGCTATTTTGTGAGCCTCGCGCAGGGGCATATCCCCGTTCACTTCTATGTCCATGTCTATCATGCACATGTTGCCTATTTGCCGCGATCTTACTCTATGGGGGTTCAGCGCTCCCGGGACTTTGTCCACAGCCTCGAATATCTTGCGGTAAATGTCCGGATCCTCCATGCCGTCCATCAGCACCAGGCTCGTTTCGCGGAATATGCCAACGGCCGTCCTTATGATCAGCAGGCCGATGGCGAGACTCGTGACGGCGTCCAGCACCGGCATTTTGAATACGAATGTGAACGCCAGCCCCAGCAGCACCCCTCCCGACAGCATCACGTCGCTCCGCAGGTTCTTGGCGTTGGCTATCAGCATGGAACTTCCCGCTTTGCGTCCCCTGGAGAACTGATACCATGCGAGGAGCGATTTCCCCGCCATCGAAACCACTGTGGCCCACACCGCCCACATAGCGGGCATCTCCCTTTCAGCCCCGGTCATTATGTTGCGTCCCGAGGCTATTATCATCTGCAATCCTGCGATGAATACTATGAACGACAGTAATTTGGCCGCTATGCTATCCGCCCTTTCGTAGCCGTAGGCATATTTGCGGTCGGGCGGGCGGTTGGTTATGTGTGCCGTGTAGAGCGTTACGAGCGAGATCACCACGTCGGTGGCCGAGTCGATGCCGTCGCCCAACACCGCCAGCGATCCCGCCGCCACGCCGGTCCCTATCTTCAGCAGGGCGAGGAACGCATTGCCCGCCACACTCACCCACGATGCGCGGACTATCACCCTGTGTTTGTCTGATATATTATCCAAAGTGCGGTATTTAGATCCGGGATCGGTTTAAATTCGCCGGGAATTTTAACCGGATCCCAAGGATTACGGCGCTAAGGTACGAATAAAATCCTCCGCGGCGGATCAATGTTCCGGAAAAGCTTTGAAGCCGTCGCCGAAAGTCTCGTGCGCGTCCACCACCACGACGAACGCCGCGGGATCTACCTTGTGCAGCTTATTCTGGACGGTGGCCACTTCGCGGCGGCTCACCACAAGGAAAATCATCTCTTTGCCCTGTCCGGTGTACATGCCCGACGACTTTATGTATGTCGCTCCGCGTCCCATTTCCACAAGTATGAAATCTTTCAGATCGGCGTGTTTCTCCGATATTATAAACAGCAGCTTGTCGTAGCTCGCCCCGTCTATAACATAGTCTATTACCCTGGACGACACGAATATGGTGACGAGCGAATAGAGCGGCAGCCGCCAGTCGCCAAGTATGACGATACCGAATATAACCACCGCCGAATCGACCAGCAGTATACCCTGCGAGAACGTCAGCCTGGTGAATTTGGTGAGTATCATGGCCACGATGTCGGTGCCTCCGCTCGTCGCCCTGGTTTTGATTATCAGACCCACGCCTACGCCTATCATCACGCCGCCGAAAAGACATGCGATTATTATGTCATCCGTAAGGTCTATGTGGCCATCGAACATCGAGGCTGGATTTTCCCCTACAAAATAGGTCATAGCGTTCATTATCAGAGGGGTGATTATGGCCGCCACGAAAGTGCGCGCGCCGAACATGCCCCCGAATATTCGGAATGCCGCCATCAGCAGCGGTATGTCGAATATAAGGCCGAACGTACCCACCTGCACGTCGGGAAAAATCTCGTGCATGACTATCCCCATGCCGTAAACCCCGCCGGGTACTATCCTGTAAGGATTTATGAACAAAACGAACCCGGCGGCCATGACAAGGCACCCCAGGAATACATACATCCAGGATTTCCACCACGATACGGAGAATAACCTCTCTTTGAAACTTCCCATTGAAAAACGTCGTTTAAATATCTTCAAAATTAACCAAAATACGTATAAAAACCAACGCCGGGCGAAAATAAACTTTCTCCGCGCCCGGGCTTTTGCATGCAGGGATGCGGGCTGTATGAAAAAAGTTTTATCTTTGTCTTTATTGTTTTTAAAGAACGTCAGGTATGTGTACTGCGGAGATCGTTAAAGACGCGGCTATAGTTGCGGTGGGGTATCTGCTGGGGTCGATCCCCAGCTCGGTTTGGATAGGGAAGCGGTTCTATGGCATAGACGTGCGCGAGCATGGGAGCCATAACGCCGGAGCCACCAATACCTTGCGTGTGCTTGGGCCTAAGGCGGCCCTGCCGGTGTTCGCTCTGGACGTGGCCAAGGGTTTCGCGGCGGTCATGCTTGCCTGCCTGAGTGGCTTTGAGGGCGGCGCGCTCTCCAATTTCAAACTTGCGCTTGTGGCGGTGGCGGTACTGGGACACATTTTTCCCGTCTTTGCCGGTTTTCGCGGCGGCAAGGGCGTGGCCACCATGGCTGGGGCGGTGTTGGCAGTGCTTCCCGGGGCGGTGGGCCTTTGCCTGCTTACGTTCGCCATAGTGCTGGCTCTGACGCACTATGTGTCGCTGGGTTCCGTGACGGCGGGGTTGTTGTTGCCCGTTTATGCGGTTTTCATCTTCGGCGAGCGTTACCTGCCTACGGTGATTTTCTGCTGTCTGGTGTCGCTGCTGCTCTTATACACCCACCGCGCCAATATAAAACGCCTTATAGCGGGTACGGAGTCCAAAACATACCTTGTGAAACATAAGAAAGAGCAATAGAGCCATGATGTCCGAGAACTTAATAAAAATATATCAGGAGAGTTTCAGGGAGAACCGCGAGTTGCCCGCCTTGACGGACTATTTCAAAAAAGAGAGTTTCTCTTATTTCGAGATGGCCAAGGAGATAGCTAAAATCCACCTGCTGTTCGCCGAATGCCGCATAAAACAGGGCGACAAGGTGGCCCTCATAGGCCGAAGCAATCCGCGCTGGTGTATTGCCTATATGGCCACCGTCACCTATGGAGCTGTCATAGTGCCTATCCTCCAGGATTTTGCCGCCAACGACGTCCACCATATACTGAACCATTCCGAGAGCCAGCTGTTGTTCGTGGGCGACACTTTCTGGGATATGATAGAGACCGGACAGGTGGAACACATCAAGGCCGCCTTCTCGCTTACAGATTTCTCCTGCGTATATGAGCGCCGTGGCGACTCCATATCCAACTTCGTCCGCAACTGGACCAAACATTACCGCCGCCGCTATCCCAAAGGTTTTTCCGCGGCCGACATAAAATATCCCGACATACCGAACAACGCCCTGTCGCTGCTGAATTACACCTCCGGGACGACGGGTTTCAGCAAAGGCGTCATGCTGTCCGTCAACAACCTTACCGGCAACGTGGTCTACGGCATGGAGCGAAAGATCCATTTGCGCGGCAGCCGGGTGTTGTCGTTCCTTCCGCTGGCCCATGCCTACGGATGCGCTTTCGATATGCTTTTGCCGCTGGCCATGGGATCGCACATCACCCTGCTGGGGCGCATGCCGGCTCCCAAGGTGCTGTTGGAGGCCATAGCCGAGGTGCGTCCCTACACCATCTGCTGCGTCCCGCTGATCCTTGAGAAGATCTACCGCAAGCAGGTGCTGCCCATGCTCGACAAGGGCGTTATGAAAGTGGCCCTTAAGCTGCCCCTGGTAGACGCCACCATCTATTCGGTCATCCGCAAGAAACTTTTGGAGGCCTTCGGGGGCGAGATAGACCAACTTATCATAGGCGGCGCGCCGCTGAACCGTGAGGTCGAGGAATTTCTGATGAAGATAAAATTCCCCTTCACCGTAGGCTACGGCATGACGGAGTGCGCTCCGCTGATAAGCTACTCCTACTGGACCGAATTCAAGCCCTCCTCCTGCGGCCGCATACTCGACCCCATAATGGAGGTAAGGATAGATTCGCCCGATCCGGCGCATATTCCCGGCGAGATAATCGTACGCGGCGAGAACGTAATGCTTGGCTACTACAAGAATAAAAAGGCCACCGACGACATTCTCGAACCCGACGGCTGGCTCCACACCGGCGATATAGGCACCGCCGATCCGGACGGCACTATATATATACGCGGCCGCAGCAAGTCGATGATCCTCGGTCCCAGCGGTCAGAATATCTACCCGGAGGAGATAGAGTCCAAACTCAATAACCTGTATTGCGTCATGGAATCGCTCGTGGTCGAGCGCGACGGCAAGCTGACGGCCCTGGTCGTCCCCGACTACGAACAGGCCGACGCCGACAACCTCTCGCACTCAGCCCTGCCCGGGATCATGGAGGAGAACCTGAAAACCATCAACGCGCTGGTCGCGCCTTACGAGCGCCTCTCCTCGATAGTGCTTTACCCCAACGAATTCGAGAAAACGCCCAAGAGGAGCATCAAACGATATCTCTATAACGTATAACGGTTGCGGCCGACGTTTGTCGGGCGTCGATCGGAAATAAATAACAGTAAATAAAAGCATGATGAAACTTTTACTATTAACCTTTGCGGGAGTTATCCTCTCCGCGGGACTGAGCGCCCAGATATCGGTCAGCGAGTCGCCTTTACGCGGTAAGGGCGTTTTTACGCTTGCTTCGGGCGGTAAGGCGGCCGAGATCTGCTGCGACGCATCCGACCATCTCGTCGTTGCCCGGACGGCCGGGCTGTTCGCTGCCGATGTGGAGATGGTTACGGGCGTCAGGCCCCGCGTGACGTCAAAGCCTTCGCGCGGGACTATGCCCGTGATAGTAGGCACCATCGAAAAGAGCGCATGTATAAAGGAGTTGGTCTCGAAAGGCAAAATAGACGTCGCCCCGCTTCAGGGCGCCTGGGAGCGCTATTTGATACAGCTTGTGGACAACCCCTTCCCCGGGGTCGGCAAGGCCCTTGTGGTCGCCGGGAGCGATCGCCGCGGGGCGGCCTACGGTCTGCTGGCGCTCTCCGAGGCCATAGGCGTATCGCCGTGGTACTGGTGGGCCGACGTACCCGTGGCCAGGAAGAAAGCCATCCACCTCAGGGCCGGAGTAGTACTTTCCGACAGCCCGTCGGTGCGTTACAGGGGCGTTTTCATCAACGACGAAGATTGGGGCCTCACCCCCTGGGCGGCCAAAACTTTCGAACCAGAGCGCAAGAACATAGGTCCCAAAACCTACGCCCGGATGTGCGAGCTGCTCCTGCGCCTTAAGGCCAACTATCTGGCTCCGGCCATGCACCCCGTCTCCACCGCTTTTAACGCCATTCCGGAGAACAAGATGGTTGCCGACACCTTCGCCATAGTGATGGGTTCTACCCATTGCGAACCGCTTTTGCTCAATACCGCCAGCGAATGGGATAAAAAGACGATGGGCGAGTGGGACTACGCCAAAAACAAAGACAAGATACTGGAAGTACTCACAGGCAGGGTAAAGGACAACGGCGCGTACGAGAACGTCTACACCCTCGCCCTGCGCGGCCTGCACGACGCCTCGATGGTGGGTCGGGAGCTGTCCATGCAGAAGAAGGTGGAGCAGTTGGGCGAGGCGCTCATGGATCAGCGCAACATCCTGGTCAATACCCTGGGCAAGCGGGCCGAGTCAATACCCCAGGCATTCACTCCATATAAGGAGGTATTGGAAATATACGTCAACGGCCTCAAACTACCCGACGACGTCACCATAGTGTGGCCCGACGACAACTATGGTTACATGAAACAACTGAGCAACCCCGCGGAGCAGAAACGCTCGGGCCGCTCGGGCGTCTATTACCACGTCTCCTACCTGGGCGTGCCGCACAGCTATATGTGGTTCAGCACCACGCCGCCATCGCTGATGTACGAAGAGTTGCGCAAGGCCTACGACACTTCGGCCGACCGCCTGTGGCTGGTCAACTGCGGCGACCTTAAGGCCTGCGAGATGCAGGTATCGATGTTCCTAGACATGGCTTACGACATCGACGCTTTCGACGCCGGCAATGCGGCGACCTATCCCGCGCGCTGGCTCGCGGGTCTCTTCGGGCAGAAATATTATGCCGATTTCGACGACGTCTACGGCTCGCACATCAACCTCTCATTCGTCCGTAAACCCGAATACATGGGGTGGGGACATCACTGGAACTCATACGATAACAGCGACGAGAGGCTGACGGACACCGAATTTTCGATAGTCAATTACAGCGAGGCCGATCGCCGCCTGGCCGAATATTCCCGCATAGCGGGCAAGGCAGCCGGCATACTCGCCTCTGCCGGCAAGGACGAATATGCGGCCATGTTCCAACTCTTCTATTATCCGGTGAAAGGGGCGGAACTGATCAACCGGATGACCATAGGCGGGCAGCGCAACCGCCTGTACGCCCGTCAGCAGCGCGCCCGGGCCAACGTCGTTCGCGAGCAGGTTAAAACGGCTTTCGACAGCCTCTACCTTATCACCGACCAATACAACAACCTGCTGGACGGCAAATGGAAGTATGTGATAACCATGAAACAGAACTACGGCAATATAGAGGGATTCTATAAAATGCCCGAAGTGTATCAGACGCCAGCCTCCGGCGCTCCGTCCATGGCCCTCTTCGCCGAGCAGGAGGGGACGGTGAGCGGCGTGGGCAATTTCCATGTCCTGCCCGCCTTCAACACCTTCCTGCGCCGCAGCCACTGGGTGGACCTTTGCAATAAAGGCGGCGGGGAGGTACAATGGAAGGCCAGGCCCTCGGCCGGTTGGATAGTCCTTGACAGGAGCGAAGGCCGCACGGCTTCGGATCAGCGTGTGACGATTACGGTGGATTGGGGCAAAGCGCCGTCGGGAGGCGATGTGGCCGGCCATATCGATTTCGAGGACGCCATGGGCAACACGGCGAGGGTGCTGGTGCCGCTCTTCAATCCGCAAACGCCGTCGCTGGCAGAGGTCAAGGGCCTCTATGTGCAGGATAACGGCTACGTATCCATCCCCGCGGCCGGATTCCACCGCCAGCGCGATACCGACCAGATAAAAATGTCGGTGATAAAGGGTATGGGTATAGAGGGCGAGTCGCTGCAGATGGGCGACCCCGCCGCGCCGCTGCAAAACTATCGCGACACGCGCAACGTCCCCTGGGTCGAGTACGATTTTTACACTTTCGACGCGGGTATAGTCGATGTCTACACCTATGTGCTGCCCACTTTCCCGCTACATTCGCAGCGCGATTTCCACCTGCACGAAAGCACCAATTTCTATACCCGCTACTCCGTGAGGATAGACAAGGGAGCCATAGCCGCCCCGACCACCTCGGCGGTGGAGTATTCGCAGGAGTGGTACGAATGCGCCGAGCGCAACTTCCGCGTGAACAAAAGCACGATGTACGTAGACAAGCCCGGCCGCCACACCCTCCAGATAAGGACGGGCGACCCGGGAACCATAATCCAGAAAATAGTGATAGACCTGGGCGGCCTGAAACGCTCCTACCTCGGCCCGCAATCCACCCGGGTGAATTAGGGATTTGTTTCAATTATATGTTGGCTGTACTTAGCGTTCGTCATTATCGTAAGGCACGGCGTTTTCTTGCGTCACGCATATTAACGCCAACCTGTTTTTCAGACTGACCCTGAATCAGGACGCGTCCTATAACGCCAACGCGTCGCACCCCCGAACACACAAGGCCTGCGCTTGAGAGCGCAGGCCTTGTGTGTGCTAACTAATTATATCCGATGGTTTAGTGTCGATCAGTATCCGAACAATTCATATCTTGTCAGGAACCATTTGCCGTCGAATTTCTGGAAATCTATTTCGTACATTTTATCTGAATCTACATAGCCGGCCATGACCATAACTTTGTCCGCGCCATCTTTTTTTACACTGACAAAATAACCGTAGCCTCCATTGGGAGGCGCTTGCGCCGTAACGTCTTTTTTCTTAACCACAGGATGGCGCGTTGCCGTCATAGGCGTTTTTTTATAATAGCAACTTGCCATATCGCTATATTCCACGCCGGGTCCCGGATTTTCGGGATCGGTTACCGTCACCTCATCGTAAAAGAAGCCTATCGGGAATTTCATCCGTTCGTGCTGCCTTTTATCGTCTTTACAGAACTGCTCTATAAAAACGTCGAAATCCTCACCGTCTGCCGGAGCCAGGGCTTCTGCGGTTGCGGCGATGGTTTCCGTGCCGCCGCACGATTCATCCTGCGCGGACGTTGAGCCAGACGATGCGCCTGAGCCGCACGCATACACTAATGAAAGGGCTGAAATAAATAAAGAAAACGAAAAATGTCTCATGTCCATTGTATTGTAAGAGGTTGTGGTTTTTGCGAAGGAATTCTATCGTTCTATTATTTCCAAATATGGACTGTTTTGATAATCGTAGGTATCTGTGATTATTACATAATTGTCCTCCCAACCGGGGAATATGGTTACGGTGATTTTCTGTCGCTCTCCATTACTGTTTTTCTGATAAAGCGGGTATACATACTTGAGAGTAGACGACAAGTGCGATACGTCGAGCGAGGTAAGATGGTTGCCCCTGCATATCAACATTTCCAATAATGGATTTTGTGAAATATCGAGAGATGTGAGGCGATTGTCGTCACAGTACAAATAGTACAGCAATGTATTTTTTGAAATATCGAGCGAGGTCAGCGAATTAGATTGGCACCACAATTCCTCAAGTCGTGTATTGCGCGACAGGTCAAGCGATGTCAGTGAGTTTTCATAACAATAGAGCCATAACAATTCGGTATTATCGGCCACATCAATAGCCGATAGTGAATTGCCTGAGCAGGATAGCCACTTCAGCTTGCGGTTCCGGGAAATGTCAAGCGTGGTCAGGAAATTGTAATCGCACTGCAAATCGGCCAATGCCATATTGTTGGTTACGTCCAACGACGTGAGTTTATTGTAGGGACATAATAGTTGTTCCAATTTCGGGCACTTAGATACATCTATGGATGTCAGGGAATTATACTGGCACCACAATTCCTTTAGTTCGGGATTGTTTGAAACGTCCAGAGATGAGAGCGATTGATTTTCATCGCAATGTAAAATTTCGAGTACTTTATTTTTGGACACGTCAAGCGATGTCAGGGATTGAAATAAGCAACGCAATTCTTTAAGCGACGTGAAATATTCTATCCCTTCGAGGCTCGAAACGGTACCTGGTATCTCATCTTTGTCTATATCATAAACGTCGATTATATCCACGTTCTTTATTTCGCCGTATTGCAGGATCCCGTCGCCGTTCCCTCCGCCCTCGGGTTGGTCGAAGTACCTCATACAGTATTCGGCGAAAACCGGGTCGGGAATGTTTACCGCAAAATCGTCGGGAATGACGTACTGTTCGTTATCGGCAAGCTCGTCTTTATTGCATGAGTTGAAAATTAATAAAGCATATGCGGCGGCGGCAAAAAGGCATGGGATTCTTGATATGGAGGAATGTCTCATGGTTTTATGGTTGAAAATCGTGCCTGTCTATTTGTAAGATATTCTTGCAGAGGCGTCTAAGTAGAGGTTGGGTATGGTTTGCCCTCTCTTCATATACACTGTGACCGATCGTTGATGCCATCCAAGAGTAGTTAGGCTGGCGCAGGTACTCACGTCTGCCGATTTAAGTTTGGGCAGATCTCCGTCATAACCGAGGTTCAGTTCTTCGAGTGACGTACACCTGTCCAGTTTCAGCGAACTGAGATTGGCGCACTTGCCTAAATCCAGGGACCGAAGCGACGTTCGATCGCTGAAATCCAACTCTGTAATTACGGGGATATTGTAAATGCCTACTGTTTTGAGTCCATGCTTGTTGGCCAAGCCCAGCCGGTCGACGGTAGTGTTGGATATCCACAGCCAGGTCATGTTGTCGCTCCCCGTAAGGTCCAATTCCTTCGCGGATCCGCCGGCATTGGTGTAACTCACTTCATTAAGGGAGGGCATATTTCTTAGATCAAACGCCACATTCGTATTTTCGCCGAGACTTACGCGAAAACTCTTCAGCGATGGACAATCCAGGCACGAAAACGATTTACTTACGGAAACATCCAGGGTCTCCAATGCCGTACATCCGTCGACATTCAATGATTTTAAGCTATTGCCGTAAAGCACAAACCCTTTAAGCGATTTGCATCCGGAAAGGTTTACTTCATTAAGCGAGTGTTCCTGTATCTGTAAGACGCTCAGTGATTCGAATCCGCTCAGATCCAGTGATGCAAACGGCGTCCAGCCGAGATATAATTCTTTCAACGCCTTACACTCGCGGATGTCAAGGGAAGAAATGCGGCATCCTGCATCCCACCCGCCGCAGGCAAGTACTTCGAGTTTTTTGAATTCATTCAGATAGAGGTTTGTGATCTGAGTATCAGAAACTGCCAATCTCTTTAAATTGGTGCAACCCGAAATTTTCAATGATTTCAATAGGGTGCCGGTGCAATCCAGGACTTCGAGTTTTTCGAAATTACGCAAGTCGAGCGATACGGGACGAGTGTTTGTCCATTCATTGAAATGCAGCGATTGAAGGTTGGGGTGTTCCTTGGGATTTAGCGTCAGTATACAGCCGGGTACCTTTTCAAGTCGAACACTTACGAGTTCGCTACATCCGTCTAAAAGGATAAAGCCGACAGGCGTGTTTTGGATATAAAGGTTTCTTAGAGCCGGCATTCCCGAGAGATCCAACGTGGTCACGTTGATATTGATGCAACTTAAAGTTCTCAGGCCGGTGAAATATTGTATACCCTCGAGCGAGTTGATAGTTTGGTTATTAATGCGATATGTCGACAGGTTATTTATTGTCGATACCTTTTCCACCTCGCTTAGAGTCAGTATTCCGTCCTGCGGGGCATTGTCGAAATACTTATAACAATACCCCCTGAATACGGGGTCGGGAATAACTATCTCAATATTTTCGAGTGTGGTGAAGCGGTATTGCTGGTAGCCGTAAACCGTGTCGTTCCCTGCTATCGCATATGCCCTTGCATAGTAGGTTGAATTCGGCTCGAGTCCTGTTATTTCTGATCTGAATACATTGCCACTCAAGTTGCCGAGCGCTTTGTCGTCGTTGGCGGTGGGATTACTGTTCTTTCCCCAGCATACGCCGCAAGCGGTGATTTCCTCGATTTGGCCGGCGTCTATATTCCCTCCGGAAATGGCTCCCGACGTACTTATATCCTTAACGGCTTTCGTCGAAATTCTTAGTTTAGGTTGATTGACCGGTTCGGTTACAGGCTCCTGCTCGCAGGAGGCAAGCGTAAGCCCGCAAATTAATGCCCAAAGGACAGGCTTTAGATAGAGTATCCCGCGGCGCGCGCAGCAGATAGAATAAGCCATATCTTGCGTAGTGTATGCCATATGAACTGTATCTCAACCTGTCAATCCGGAAGTATCTTGTCGAGGTCGGCGGCCAGTTTGGCTGATTTTTCTTTCAGTCCGGCCGAGAGTCCCGCTTTGGCGTCGCGGAGCGCCTGCTGCGCGTCTATCTTGAGGGCTACCCTTGCTTCGTACTGGCCGTTTTCTCCTATGCGGTATATCTCGAGCGTGGGGGTTGCTCCGTGCAGCCGGGCCGACACGATGCTTTTGTTAGCCGATACGAATTCGTCTATTATCTTTATGTCGCCCTGGCCGAAATCCGTGTTGGCCATCTGCTGCTCTATCTTCTGGCCCACCTCGGCGCATACGCTGCGCGCGAGTTCGAGCCGAGCGCGGTCGTTGGCTATTTGCGTGGCTGCGGTGTAGTTGCCTCCCACGGCCTGGTGCGTACCCACGAAGTAGAGCTTTTCGCCCTTGTCGCTACGATCCAGCTCGGCGTACTTTGTGGCCTGTATCTGCTTGTCCAGCGGCAGTTTGCCGGGCATAACCTTCCATCCCTCTTTTTTGAGTTGTTTGGCTTCCTTCCGCGACTCGCGGTCGGCGTTTTTGCGCAACTCTTTTTTCAGGTCGCGATCGCTTTGCTGTGCGTTTGCGGCGGGTATGGCTACAAGCAGCGCGGCCGCCAGGCAGATGGTCTTTACTAAGGCATTCATATCTCTTGTTTTTGGTTTACCAATTAGTTTTTACAGGCAGGACGAAGTTGATACGTTTAGGCTGCGCTTCGCCCGGCACTTCAACCTCGACGCTGCCGCGCAGCATATTCATTTGGTTGTATTGTTCTTCAAGCACTTTCACCGATCCTACCCAGGTAACGTTGACGGTGGACTCCTGCGTTTTGCAGGAGTAGTTGAGCATGTCCATGAACAGCGGGTCGGACAACCCCGGGGCTTCGAGGGTCATTGTTTTTATCGTGAACGGCCCTGCGAAACCCGCTTTGAAGAAAATCCTTACATCTATGGCGGTGAGCGTAACGCTGTCCGCCCGTCCGGTGGCGTTGAGGTAGACCGTATTTTCGGGCCATAGCTCTATGGCGCGCCTGCCGGTGTTGACGAAGAAGGGTTGGGTGACGATGCGGTTGTTGATCCTCATCTTTACGGCCACTTCGCTTTGGCGGTCGCGGCGGCAGTTGTCGTAGTTGTATTTCACCGCTATCGCGCCGTCGGGTTGAGTTTGCGCCGTAAGCCTGGTGGCGCAATCCGATTGGAGCGTCATGCGTTGCGATGTTTTCAGGGGTCGTCCGTCGAGCGTCATGCAGAAACGGTATTCGCCCGGTTCGTCGGATATGGTGCGGAAGGCGATGGAGGAATAGAGCTTGCGGTAGCTTTGCTGGAGCGATTGCGCCGCGTTTTTGCGCCCCTCGTCGAACAGGTACGAGATCACAGGGCCGAGGTCGTCTATGGCGCGGTCTATCTGCTCGAGCGACTCCACTTTACCCATATCCTCCGCAAGGGCCTGGTATTTGCCCCACATTTCGCGGTCGTGCTTTTCGAACCGCCATGCGAGTTCTTTCAGATCGACCGCCGGAAACGGATATTTGACGGCGTACATTACCGTTATCTTTCCCGACTCCTTGTCGAGCCGTTTTTCCCAGTACGACGCCTCTACTTTTGAAGGCGATATACCCTGCAGATAGGGCATGGGAGCGGCCTGTGTCTTGAAAGTGGAGCTGTAGCTGTCCAAAAAGCCGGTCACCTGGTTGCCTACGCTTTTCTGGTCTATCTGCGATACGCTCGACGAGGAGACGTTCTGCGCCACCGCCTCCGCCACCTGCCTGCGTACGTTGTCCATGCATAGCGCCTTGGCCGCTTCGATATCGGGAGCCTCCGTCGAGGCCACTATGTAACCCGCTTGCGACGTCCCCACCCACACGGGAACCCTTCTGGCGCTCTTTTCAACCACTTTCTCTTTGGCCTGCGCGCCAGCTGCGTACACTACCAGGCAAGCGATCATCGCAAGGGCTGTAACCGGTCTCATATCGTTATTGTTTTGAGTTGTATATCCAATATACCGTAGCCGCCCAACCGCATACGAGCAGGCCGTTCACCATGATGAACGGCACGTGGGCCGCGCCGAAAGAGGCAAGCAATATGTCCGCCAGTAACGTCGGCAGGAAGAAGCACCACGATGCGGTCCTCATCATCACGGTGCCTCTCGGCGAGCCGGATATGATGAAAGCCGTTGCGCACGCAAACATCGCAAGGCATACGCCCGTGGTTCCGAGCGAGAAGAGCAGGCTGTCGCCCCACGTGTGGAAGCCAAGGAATATAAGCCCGCTGATCGCCATGGCGATCAGCAGCATAGGGAAATTGATCTTCATAGTTCCGTGTTCTCTGGTTTGGGTTCGGCCGGCGGTGCGTCGTGCAGCTCGAGGCTTATGTCGTCTATGTCCTTGGCGCATTTCCACTCCAACATGCCCGGTTTCCATAGATAGGTGTCCTGGGTGACCTCGCCCGAACGGATCATCGCTACTATCTCTCCCACGGAGAACGGGCCTTTCTTCACGCCGTCGGTTATGGCGTGGATATAACGCGGCGGGACGCCTATGCGGTCGTTATTGATCATGCGGTTGGTGTTTGCCGCGGCGTTGTTCATGGCCTGTGTGAACAGCGAGGCCATGGAGAGGCCCATGGCCATCTCTACCATGTTGTTTACGGATAACTTGCCGTCTTCCATAATATTTGTTTTGCGGGCCGGCGGAAAGCCTGCCCTCGGTTAAGCGATATTTTGCCGTTACATTCCCGGAGGGGGAGGAGGCGTGGAGCCGCCCGCGACGGGCGCGGGAGGAGGGGGAGGAGTGGCGAATATGGCGGCCACCTCCGGCACGTCGGACGCCGCTTCCCAGCTTCCCATCCCGGCCTTCCAGACGAAAGTAGAGGGCGTAAATCCTCCGGCGGCGGCCATTTGGCGTAGTTGCCCTATGGTGTAAGGCCCCGCCTGCGACCCTCCGGACGAGACGTGGTACGATGCTACGGCGTTTGCGGGCGGCTGAGGCGGCTGGGGCTGGTTGATTCCCTGCATCATGTTGCCCATCATGTTGGTCATCCCCGCGCCCATTGCGCCTCCCATCATCATGCCCGCCATCATTCCTGCGGGATTCATGCTGCCGTCGCCGCCTATGGCTGCGCCTCCGCCTCCGCCCAGTTGCCCGAGGCTTTCGGCTGCGGTGCGGGCCACTTCGCCCTGTATGTTTATCTGGTGCGCGGCAAGGTTGGCCGATTCGGCTTGCAGGCGTTGCTGGCGTTGCGTCTCTTCGCGATGTATCCTCAGCGACTCGGCGTAGTTCTCGGCCGTTATGGCCTGATTGTCTGTCAGGGTCTTGATATGTGCGGCGGTTTGCGCCTTTATGGTATCGCTTTGCTGGTCTACCGTGACTTCTCTCAGCCGCAGGTAGTCTTCGCTCTCCTTATTGATGGTGATATCGGAAATATCTACACGTTTTACATAGACGCCGAAATCTTCCGCGAGGGCATTCCTCAGGTGTCGCCCAACCAGGTCGTTTATGCCGTCGAGTCCCCGCTCTATCTGCACCAGCGGAAGCCCCAGCTGTTCGGGCGCGTTGGCTATTACGCTTTTGGCGTAACGCACCACAGCCCCCTTCACCTGGTCGTGAAACTCATCCATGCTGAAGTCGATCATGCGGTTGAGTTTTATGAACTGGCGATAGTCCGCTATGTTGAAAGTCATTGAGCCTTTTACGCTAACAGGAGCCGTATAATCCGCAAGGCGCGCGTCGGCCACGTCGAAATCGCTTATGAAGAACTTTATCTGGATGTTGCCGGAAAGGTTGATGAAATATATTTCGGCCTGGAACGGCGACGCGCCGCCGAAAGCGGCGCCGACTATCGAGGTCAATATCGGAAAGTTCGCCGTTTTGATAGTTTCGTCGAACGGTCCCGTTATGAAATCCTGCATGGCTCCGTCTTTCTGCTTATAGACGAACACGGCCACTTCGCCATCCTTGACCCGCAGGCTGCTGCCGTAGCGGATGGCGTTTTCGCGCCGGCTCGGCTGGCCGTCGGGCGACCATTTCCATATAAGGACATTTTTCTCGTCGCAGCGGCTGACGTCCATCAATCCGCCCTCTTTTTTATTTCCGAATAACCCCATGTTATATCATCTTTTTGAGTTTGCCCAGATCGGAATCATATCTCATAGCCGTGCAATGGCCTATGAATTTTGCCGCCGCATCGCCGTCGCCGGTCGTTACGAGATGTTCGACGATTTGCCGTGCGCATTCGTAGTCGCCCCTGAGTCCCATGCAGTACGATTCAAAAAAATCCCGCGCCTGGGAACTTTTGCCGTCGGCCAGCATGGCGTTGACGACGGACATGCGCATTTCGGGACCTTCTATCGATTCGGGATCCGTAGCTTTATAGGCTTCCAGGATGTTGCGCCAATCGTCCGGCCCGGCCGCGGCCGCAATACGCTCCTCTTCCGCCGGAGCGCTTATCGCTTTGCCTGCACCGTAAATACCCCACAGTCCCAACGCGGCAATAAGCGCCACGATGCCCGCCCATATGGCTGTGTTTGCGGCGGACGCCCTCTTCCGTTCCCTTTCGATGGTGTCTATCTGGCCTGCTATTTCGTCCACCAGCAGGCTTACCTCGCGGCTTTTGCCGAAACTGCGCTCGGCCTTGCGCCGGAAATAGGTGAAGTCATTCCTGTATTCGGCGAATTGGCGGTTGAACGGGTCGTTGCCCAGTTTTCCTCGCGATTTGCGTATAACGGCAACCAACGAGCAGACGGCCAGTACGGCAAAGAGTATCCAGAACAGCCCGGCCTGGCTTATCAGGGCTACCGCAAGCGAGAAGAGCGCCGCCAGCGGGAATATCAAATAGCTCAACTGGGCCATGCCCCGCGCGAACGACGGTTTTGGTATTACCCTGACGGAGTGAAGTATGCGCTCCAGTGTAGTGATGAGCTCCTCTACGCTTACTACATTTTCATCCGCCGTCTCTCCCTGGGCGACGTATCCGCATACGGGACATATCTGGGAGAGCAGGGGCATATCTTCCTTACATCTCGGACATTGCGCCATGGTATACGAGGTTTGTTATTTTTTCCTGTTGAATTTGCCCAGAAACCATTCGTTTAGTTTCGTGGCTACCGTCGCGTCGTTCTTTGCCTGCTCCACGCCCACTTTTTTAGCCGCTTCGATACGCAGTTTTTCAAGCTCCACTTTGTCGTCGTGGTCGCGGCGCGCATCTTCATAGGCCTGCATCTCCTTTTCGAGTTTGCGTTGCTCTTCGGCATCGAGCTTGGCCTTTATCTGCGCTATCTGGGCCAGGGCCTGTTTGCTTCTGTCGCTCGAAGGGTCTACCCCCTGGAGCGCCGCCAGCGCGCTGTCGTAGTCCCGCACGGCGATCAACCCTTTGGCTTCGGTCAGCGCGGCGTCGGCCTGACGGTTGATCATCTTTATGTATATGGCTGACATTTGCGAGGCTACCATCGGATACTGGTCGACGCTCTCGGGGATAACGGAAAGCACTTCGAGCGCTTCCTGATATTCGTTGCGGGTGGCCAGCGATTGCGCTTTGGTGAGCAGCGCCGGCACGCGAGCGTTGTAATAGTCTATGATCTTCCCGCGGCAGGACTTCATGAATTCCTGCGTGGCGGCGCTGCGGGGTTTGATCTGGTTTATGGCTTGTATGACGGCCTTGTGTTCCGCGCGGTCCACACCCCTGACGTTGAACGATATCTCGTCGAAGATCACCTTTTCGTCGACGTTGAGGGCATATACCGACACCTCGAGGTCTACCATGAACTGCGCCGGCGCGCCGGCGGTAACCTGCTTGTCTATGACCACGACGTTGGCGGTCAGGACGAACTGGTTGGAGTACGATCCGAAACCGTTCTGGGTCACCATCTGGCCCAGTTTCATCCCCAGCGACGCCCTGGCGTCTTCGGGAAGGTTGACGGATTCTGACACCAGCGGCGAGATGGCCACCATCTCTTTTGCGGTCAGCTGCGGTTGCGCCCAAAGGTGCAACGAAGCGCAGCACGCCGCCATTGCCGCCGCAATAGGCCGGACGGCTGAAATAAAACGATTCGACATAACCGTATGTTTAACGCGAGTGTCCTGTTCGGGAACTCGTTTATTGTTAGTATTTTGTCTGTTGGTCGCCGCCGGACTTCACGCCAGTTCACGTTTCACCGCCGCGGCAGGGCTACTTTTCGCCCAGGATCAGCCATATTTCGCCCAGACCTTTGGGTACTGTCTTGACGGTTACGTTATACGGCGCTTTCCGCAGCACGTTCACCAGCCCGCGGCCGAATCCGGACGCGTCGAGGGCGGTCTGTTTGCCCGAAAGGCTTGTGCCGTACATGGGAATACGCACCTGCGTGTAGCGCAGGACGTTGGTCGATCGTTTGTCTTCCGAGAAACGTCCGTTTACGCTATTCTCCTCCATCCATACGCCGATGATGTCTGCCAGTTCGGCCGTTTGCCCGCTGTAGTCGAATTCTGTTTCGAAGTTTATCGGCGAGCTGTCGAAGCAACGCAGCATTAGGGTGATCTCCCTTCCGTCGGCGAACATGCCGTCGAAATATGTTTTCAGGTCGGTGCAGAATTTATCAATGAAGCTTCCCACCGCCTCTTTCATCAACAACTCCACCGCGATGTTGCCTTTGCTTCCCACGCCGGTGTTACCGGAGATCATCTTCGAAGAATAGGCGTCCAGGGCGGTAAGGTTGAACGATACCTGAGTGTCGGGGCCGTTACGCTTCATATTGAAGTCGATATCCAGGATAATGTCTGCCCCCGCGTTGCGCTTAAGGCGCTCGAAGGGGGTTTCGGTAATGCCGCTGCCGGTTTCGCTTCCTGCAAGGGCCGACATTTCGGCCGATTCGGTTTGCAGGCGCTTGAGTTCCTGCTCGAGCGATTTGAGCGGGAATTCGCGGCTTGCCATTAAGCCCCCCATCTCGGAAACGAGCTGTCTCATCTCGGCGCTTTGCTGCATAGCCGCCTGATAGTCCGGTATTTGCCTTGTCTGCCCCTGGTCGTCGAATTGCTGGACGTATCCGTTGCGTATGCACCACGCGTCGCTTGGCACTACCATCAGCGTGGGCTTTTTCGCCTGGCCGAACGACGCGCAGGCAAAACATACGGCCGCAATGGCCAATATCAATCTTTTCACCTCTTTACGTTATTAGAATCCTGCACTGAGTTTTTGTATGATCCCGTCGGCTTGCAGCCTGTTACGCAGGTTGTCGTGCATTACCTGCACATAGATGGCTACTTTGTAACCTCCTTTCACCTCGCGGCGATCCTGCGCCGCCGGCATGCCGTCCGACGTCAGATTGATGTATTTGAGGTACTCCCCGCCGGTTTCGAAGAAATTGTTGAAATAATCTTCGTGCGTTGCGGCGGCGTTAGGGTCGGTGCAGAGCGGCGGGGTGGGGTTGGCGGACTCCATGCCCGGCAGGCCGCGGAATAGGCAGGCGCACACGGCGTTCTTTTTAGCCTGAACTATGGCCAGATCGATCTTTTTGCCGAACCCCCAGACTTTGATGAATTTGGTGCCTTCGCTTCCCACCTTTACGGTAGCCACTTCATAGTTGTTAGAGCTGTCGAACAGCACTTTGCGGTCTTTGCTCTTTTGAGCGAACGCCGTCGCCGGCCCGAAGGCCAGCGACAGCATAAACAGAGAGAACAGCAGGTTTTTCATACCGTTGACTTATTGTCGTTTTTGGATTAGAACGTCCATTTCACCCCTACCATGAAGCCCACTCCTCCTTTGTGGTGAAGGTCGGCCTCTTCGAGTACGTCGTTGACTGTCTTGTAGAAATCACCTTCCAATACGAAGAATGTGTAGTCTAACTGTGCGAATACCTGGAGGGGGTATTTTACGTTGATGTTGGCACGCAGGCCCGCATTTCCGAACCACGCCACTTTCTGCATGAATTCGTCGTCCTCTTCGTCGAGGCTGCTGTCGGCGTCGAGGTTGAGCATCATATAGTCGCCGCCGCCCATGATGAAGGGAACCAGCTCGAGGTAACGGTGCGGACGGACGCCGTAGCCGAAGCCGATGCTTGCGTTGATGAACGAGATCCCTCCGTCGAGTATTTCGGGTACGTTGTCGAATTTATCGTGTATCTTCGATCCGCTCAACAGGTCGTAACCTGCGCCGAACATTCCGTACATCGAGTTTCCTCCCGTGCCGATATGGGCCAGATAGTCGATCGTAAGGTTGTACGGACTGAGTCCGCCGGCTTTGAATCCGAGGCCCACGGCCATGCCCAGGTCGTTACTCTGTTTCATGAGCATACCTTCCTTGAGGCTTCCGCCCGAGATCTGGTAGAATTTTGACGGTTTCGTCGCGCCTGTGGCCATGCCGCTGTTGTTAGATATTTCGGTGGCGCGGATATAACCCTTGCTTATCGATTTGAGATTGCCGTTGGCGTCTTCGGCGAATTTGTAAACCTGGTAGCGATTGCCGTTTTTCAGCCCTTCCTTGGAACCTATTTTGGCAGACAGGGGTTTGACGGCGGCCACGGATGTGGTTACCTGCCACTCGCCTATTTGTTTTTCCAGTTTGGCCAGCACATTCTCGTAACCGCTTTGCACGGCGGCCTTCAGCCCGCCGTTGTCGGTTGTCGCGTTGCTTTCGTACGAAGCGCTGCCTTTATGCGCCATCTTGATGGCGATGCTGTTGAAGGCTGCGTTCTTTTCGGCTTGTTTCTGTGCGTTGTCCTCGGGGTATATCCACGTGTCGAATACGGCTTTCTGCTCCGCGTCGGTATAGTCTACCTTGAATACGTGCGCGGTGGTGGTGACGTACCATGACTCCTGGTTGAACTGGTTCTTTGCCGTCTTGATGTTCGAGTAGTCGAGTACCATCACGTAGCTGCCGTTTATCAGCGTGTGGCCAACTCCTTCGAGCAGTGCGTTACCTATCATGGTGGCGCTGGCGTTCAGCACGTCCTGGTCGGTGGCGTTATAACGGCCGCGCTCCAGTACCAGCCCGTCGTCCATTTTGCCGTCGGCCTGGCGTTTGTACCAGAACGAAATTATCTCCCTGCCCAGGCCGGCTTCCGCCACTGCATGGTTAACGGTCTGGTTGCCCGTTATCTTTATCTTTTTAGTGGCAATGTCGTTTATGTCGAATTTATCCCCTGTTTTTATGCTTTGGGTGTAGTCGTAAAGCTGTGATTCATAGGTTGCCCCGTGTTCAGCCATAATAAGCGACAGGCTGTTGCGTTTATAATTGTCGGAGACGGCCTGTTTTTGCTGAGCCATAGCGGATAAACAGGCGCATAAGCCAATAAGTGCGAAAAGTTTTTTCATAAGGCTTGGAGTTAGTTAAAAGTGATGGGTTTTATAATGAATTTATGTGTGTCGCGCATGTGCCGGCATTCCTTTCGGAGCCTGCGGTGGAAATCATTTTAGAGATTTTAATTCCGATTTATTGTTGCGTGTGATCATATATTCTTATTTTTGTGTAAAACGTAGCGCTGTTACCGAGCAAATATAAAACATTATATTTTAATAACAAAGCAAAATGTTTTAAAAAAACAATTGATACACAAGGGGGTGTATGTTATATGGCTGATTTTAATGTAAATAGACGGCTTAAGAGGTTGATAGAAGAACAGTATCGCACGTCACCCTTTGCGTTTTCGCAAAAGTATAACGACAACGGAGGGGTGAAGACGTCCGCTATTATTCGGGAGAGGAATGGTGTTTCAAACAAAATGCTTGATTTGATTACGGGTGCTTATCCGGAGATAAACAGGAATTGGCTGCTTACCGGCGAGGGAGAAATGATAAAAAAGACGGATTTCTCAGATAGCCGTCCGATGAATTTTTCCACTACCGTTTCCATGCCCCGCGAGGTATGGGATGCGATAAACGCGAGGGATCGGAGGCTTGATGAAATTATCGAAATAATGAAGAGTCGCGACGAACAGATCGACAGGATGTTCGATCGTATGGACGCGCGCGACGATAAACTGAACGTTGTGATAACCATGCTTCAGAACCAGATCAATAAGGCCGACAGGTTCAAGGGGTAGCCCGCGTCGTGCAAGGGAGTATACAAGGAAAGGCCGAAGTAACTCTTGCCTGCTGCCGCACGGCTTGCAAGACGAAGTACCATAATGAAGACCCCGGTATTGCCAAACGCAATACCGGGGTCTTCATTACAGCCGCTCTTTCGGCCCGGTCTTAATTATATGTTGGCTGCACATATCGCACGGCGTCGTTATCGTAAGACGCCGCGCTTTCCTGCGCCACGCATATTAACGCCCATCCGTATTCATACAGATCCCTATTTTGCAGGAGGCTGGTTGGGGACGCTCTTCGAAAGTTCGTAGTGGCGCTGCATGGCGCGGTCGAGTTTTCGGAATGTGTGGCCCTGCAGAGGGAGCGGAGTTTGCTCGCGGCTGTCGGCGGCCATATCGAACATCATGGGTTCGTTGCCGGGCAGGTTGCGCAGCAATTTGCAGTCGCCGTACCTTACCGCTGTCTGAGGTTTGGCTCCGTATGCAAAATCGGATCCGCCTTCATACCTGAGCCAGTAAACGAACCTTCCGTCGGTATTTTGTTGTTTCCCATTTACGGCATCCAGCACCGACATCCCGTCCGTGCGTCCTGCTTTTATGCCGACCAAGTCGCAGATGGTGGGGAGCAGGTCCATCATCATTACGAAATTATCCACTCGGCGTCCGCCTTCGAACACTCCGGGCATATTCAGGGCGCATGGTACCTTTATGCCGCCCTCGAACATGTCGCCTTTCGCTCCGCGCGCATCGCCGTTATTGGCCATGCTTCCGCGGTCGCCTCCGTTATCCGACGTAAACACTACCAGCGTGTTGCCTGCCTGCCCTGTCTTCCTTAGCGCGGCTATGACAAGGCCTACGTTGTGGTCGAGATGCTCGATAAGCGCTATCAGCCGCTGACGTTTAAGAGGCATGCCGGGATGCCGCTCCTTAACCTTGTCGAACCATTCCACAGGAGGCTGCAACGGCGAGTGCGGCGCGTTGTACGCCAGATAGAGAAAAAACGGACGCTGGCTGCCGGACTGACTCTCCAGATAATCGACGCTCCATGCGGTGAACAGTTCTGTGGCATGCCCTTTGGGATCTATCGTCTTGTCGTTAAGGCGCATGTAGTTGTTCCCTTCGCGCAGATGGGAGTAATAGTCGTCCATCATGTCGCCGAGGAAGCCGTGGAAGAACCCGAACCCTCTCTCCGTGGGCAGGTTGGGCGTTTCGAGGCCCGGGTGCCATTTACCTATAAGCGCGGTGTTGTATCCCGCCTGGCCGAGTATCTGCGGCATGGTGCGGGCCGAAGGGTCGAAATAACCCCAGTTTTGATCGGGCCTGGTGCGTATTACGCCCGGCACGCCCACCATAGCGGGAAACCGTCCCGTAAGCAGCGCCGCGCGCGAGGGCGACGACACGTTGGAGTTGGCGTGGAAGTTGTCGAGCCTCACTCCGGAGGTGAAGAGCGAGTCGATATTCGGCGTATGCATATCTTTGGCCCACTGGCACGACAGGTCGCCCAGCCCCAGGTCGTCCACCAGGATGAACAGGATGTTGGGCTTCTGCGGAGAGACGCTTGCCGAGGCCGTTGCGATGTGGTGCGACGCCGCGGCCGCTCCCGCCGCGATCATCGTAAGGTTGCGCAGTTTCATCGGAGCTTTTATTTTGTCCGGAATATTCCGAAGTCGAACAACGTCTTGGCGTCTTTCATGGGCAGCACTTTGATCTCTATCTCGTTGCGCCCTTTCTTGAGAATGTCTGCCTCGTCGGGATATATCTCGAAGAAGCTCTGCGACGGCTCATAGTTCTGTGCGCCCACTTTGGTGCGGCGGAACAGGCGGCCGTTTATGGTTATCTCGCAGTCGCTGAAACCCTGGAATCCGACACAGTAGCTCTTCGCCGTGTTCGTTACATCGAAAGAGGTTTTTACAACTACCGGCGCGGAGGCCTGCGAGGCCACTTCCATGTAAGGGTTCTTTTCGCCTCCCGGCAGGCGGAAATCTTTACCGCTTTCGTCTTTCCATACTCCGCCCCAATCCAATACCGTTTCGGTCTCCATCTTTTCGTAGAGCGATCCGTCTATTTCGCGCATCTTTTCCACGGGTATCTTCGACACCCTGCGGTCATAGGTGAGCCATCCGTTAAGTTCGTGTTCTACATCGGATATCTGCGTGTATACCATTGCATTGCATGCGCCAAGGGCGCGCAGCCAGCGTAGCGTGCGGATGTATTTGACGTACGCTTCCTCGAATTGCTCCGCTGTTTGGTAAGTGTGGCGTCCCGCCTCGGAGGCGAAGGTGTAGTCGGCTTTGGGCGTGTAGTTGCGGTGGCCGCGTTGTTCAGGCTCGTTTTTGTCGGAGTACCACGTGTGGCCAGGCACGGCCAGGTTCACCCCGCCTGCCTCGCCCAGCACGGCTGCGCGGGTTCCGTTAAGCTTGTAGTCGTGTACCACTTTCGGGTAGAAGGTGTAGTCGTGCATGTCCACTACGTTGCCTGCAGGGGCGTCGAACCAACCGCTGGCGCACGTCGCCACGCGTGAAGGGTCGTACGACATTATCCAATCTGTGTGTTTTTCGGTGTCGTGCTGGCCCCACGCCTCATTGAAAACGACCCACAGCACCACCGAGGGGTGGTTGTAAAGCCAGTCGACCATATTCTTGAATTCGCCCGCCCACTGCGCCGACGCTGCGGCGTCTACTTTCTGGCCGTATTTGGGCATGCATATCATGTCCTGCCACACGAGAAGGCCCAAGCGGTCGGCGTGATAGTACCAGCGGTCGGGGTGCGTCTTTATGTGGACTCGTATCATGTTGGCGTTTATCTTTTTAAGATATTCGATATCGAATATTATCGCCTCTTCGCCCGGAGGCGTCAGCACGCCGTCGGGCCAGTAGCCCTGGTCGAGCGGGCCGTATTGGAATATCTCTTTGCCGTTAAGGTAGAACAGCGGCCGTCCGCCGGCTATTTTCCTGACCTCCATTTTCCGCATCCCGAAATAGCTTTTCACTTTATCGGTCGTTTTGCCGCCGGAGAGAAGCTCGAACTGCACGTCGTAGAGGTGCGGATCGTCGGGCGTCCACGCCTTGAAACCGGGCAAGCTCAATTCCACGCTCCTGTCGGCGCTTTCGCGTGTGGCCACGGTCTTGTTGCCCTCCCTGACCGTTATCCTGACGGATTGTTTCGGGTCTGTCTTCGTGAATTCGAATTTCACCTTAGCCTGGTCGTAGAGCGGCGTTATCTTTACGTTTTCAATGGCTTGCGCGGGTACGGCTTCGAGCCATACCGTTTGCCATATTCCTCCGGTGGGCTGATAGCGGAATCCCTGCCTGTTCTCGGGCATTATCTGCTTGCCGATGGCCTGCGCCTGTTGCTCGGTTGCGTCCCATACGCAAACGTTCAGTACGTTGTCCGAGTTTTTCAGGTAGGGCGTTATATCGAACGTGAACGGGTCGTAACCGCCCCTGTGCTGACCGAGCCTCTGGCCGTTTACATATACGCTCGTCTCCCAGTCCGACGCCTGGATGTGGAGCAATACGCGCTCGCCCTTCCATCCGGCCGGTATCTCGAAACGTCGTTCATACCACAGTATCTCCTGCGGACGCAGCACGTGGCCAACGCCCGAAAGGGGGGCGTCGATGGAGAACGGTACGAGTATTTTTCCCGTCCACGACGACGGTATGGGTCGTGTAGTCCAGCTCGCGGCTTTGGTGAGGCCCTGGACTGCTTGGAAATCGCATGTTTCGATGGTGTAATCCCATTGTCCGTTGAGGTTGACCCACTTTTCGCGCTCGAACTGAGGGCGGGGATATTCCGGCAACGGCAGCGTTTTGCTGACAGACGCCGTAAATGGGGTAGTCATGACCATCCGGTCCGCATCCTGCGCCCATCCGGTAAACGGAATGGCGGCAGATATCAAAATATGGCATAGTAGTTTGATTCGCATGGCGGTTGTTTTTTAGGTTAGGTGGCAGGTGTAGAATACAAATATAACCTTAATAGCTGTATTTTTATCCGAAATATGCGATAAAGTTGTTCCAATATAGCGTCGTATATGTAAAGCCCCGCAATTTTGCGGGGCTTTACTGTTTGTGACGTATTGTTTTAGCTGTTTTATTCCCACTCGATGGTCGCAGGCGGTTTGGAACTTATGTCATACACCACGCGGTTTATACCGCGTACTTTGTTTATTATGTCGTTGGACACTTTTGCCATGAATTCGTATGGCAGGTGCGCCCAGTCGGCCGTCATGCCGTCCGTGGAGGTCACGGCCCTAAGCGCCACGGCGTTCTCATATGTGCGTTCGTCGCCCATCACGCCCACCGACTGTACGGGCAGGAGTATCACTCCCGCCTGCCATACTTTGTCGTAGAGACCTGCCTGACGCAGGGAGTCGATGAATATTTTGTCGGCCTGCTGGAGTACGGACACCTTTTCCTCCGTAACCTCGCCCAGTATGCGTATCCCCAGTCCCGGTCCGGGGAAGGGATGGCGGCCCAGCAACGCGGGATCTATGCCCAGTTCGCGTCCCACGCGGCGCACCTCGTCCTTGAAGAGCAGGCGCAGGGGTTCCACTATGCCCAGGTTCATCTTTTCGGGCAGCCCGCCCACGTTGTGGTGCGATTTTATGGTTGCCGACGGGCCGTTTACCGAGATCGATTCGATGACGTCTGGATAGATGGTTCCCTGTCCCAGCCAGCGTACGTCTTTCAGCTTCAGCGCCTCGGCGTCGAACACCTCGATGAAGTCGCGGCCTATGGCCTTGCGCTTGGCCTCCGGATCGGTCAAACCCTTCAGGTCGCCAAGGAACTTACCGGCTGCTTTCACTCCTATGACGTTAAGGCCCATGTGCTTGTATGATTCCATCACGGCATCGTGTTCGCCCATTCTCATCAGGCCCGTGTCTACGAATATGCATGTAAGCTGCGGTCCGACGGCTTTGTGCAGAAGCACTGCGGCCACGGTGGAGTCTACGCCGCCCGACAGCCCCAGGACAACTTTGTCTTCGCCTATCTGTTCTTTGAGCGCGGCCACGGCAGCTTCTGCGAACGACGCCGGAGTCCAATCCGCCGAGCAATGGCATATGCCGGTCACGAAATTGGCTATCAGTTGCTTGCCGTCAGAGGAATGGTATACCTCCGGATGGAATTGTATGCCCCATGTCTGCTCGCCCTCTATGCGGTAGGCGGCTACCCTCACGTCGGCGGTGCCGGCTATTATTTTGTAACCTGCCGGTATGCTGCAGATGGTGTCGCCGTGCGACATCCACACCTGGGTGGGGGATGGTATGCCTTTAAGCAGCTCGTCCGACGCATCGCCCACGGAGAGCTGCGCCCGGCCATACTCGCGCGTTTGCGAGGGAAGCACCTCGCCGCCGAAGTTATGGGCCAGATATTGCGCCCCGTAGCATACGCCAAGCAGCGGCAGCCGCCCTTTTATCTGCGACAGGTCTACCTGGGGAGCGGACTCCGAGCGCGCCGAAGCCGGGCTTCCCGAAAGTATGACTCCGCGCCACGATGCGTCCAACGAAGGGATTTTGTTGTAGGGATGGATCTCGCAGTAGACATTTAACTCTCTAACGCGGCGTGCGATGAGTTGTGTGTACTGCGATCCGAAATCTAAGATCAGAATCTTCTGCTGCATATTGTTTTGTGTCGGTTAGCTCCTTACTTTGGCTCCTATTTTCTCGTAACGCTCCGTTATGGCCGACATCACCCGTTCCGTCATTTCGTCCGTCAGGGTACGCGTGCGGTCTTCGATGGTGAAACTTAGGGCGTATGATTTTTTGCCCTCGGGCAGTTTGTCGCCCTCGTATACGTCGAAAAGCCCCACGTTGGATAGCAGCTTGCGCTCGGCGGCGAAAGCCTCGGCCCTCAGCTGGGCGAATGTGACGCCGCTGTCCACCAACAACGCCAGGTCGCGCCTCACCTCGGGGAATTTCGACAACTCTTCAACCCTGGCCTCCTGCTTTTTGAGCGTACGGACTATTGCCCCGAAATCTATCTCGGCAAAGTAAACCTCATTCTTTATATCGAACGCCTTGCGCAGTTTAGGCGACACTGCGCCCATCTGCACCAGTTCTTTGAGTCCCTGGCGGAGCGATACGGCCTGGGAGAAGAGGTCGGATGCCGACTCCTCGCACTGTAACCTCCATATGTCCATGCCGAGACGTCCGAGCAGCTTTTCTACGGCAGCCCTGAGGTGGAAGAAAGTCGATCTTTCGCCCTTGACGTTCCACGACGGCGTCGAGGCCGATCCTGTGACGGTTATTCCTATACGGTGCGTCTCGGAGTAGGGGGCCAGTCCGCCTTCCCCTTTTTTCGTCTCGTCGTAGAAGTAGCAGTTGCCGAATTCGAATAGCTTGAGGTCGGGACGGCGGTGGTTGACGTTGAGTTGCGCTGCTTCCAATGCGTTGAACAGCAGTGTTTGGCGCATGACGTTCAGGTCGTTGCTCAACGGGTTTAGTATCTTCACGCAATTTCCCGCGGGGTAGCTTTCCAATCCGTCGTAATAGGCCGCCCTGGTGAGCGAGTTGCTCATTATTTCGGTGAATCCAGTCGAGGCCAGCATGTCCGAAAGAATGTTCTGTATCTTTTCCTTGTCGGGTTTGGGCGCGTAGGACAGGGTGGAGCGCACCGCCTGCGGAACTTCCACGTTGTTGTAGCCGTAGATCCTCAATATCTCTTCCGTAAGGTCGGCCTCGCGCTGTACGTCAACCCGGTATGGCGGCACTGAAACCGTCATCACCCCATCTTTTTCGCTTTCTATGCGTATTTCGAGCGCCTCTATGACAGTCCTTATCTTTTCGTGCGGTATTTGCTTGCCTATGAGTGAATTTATACGGTCGAAAGAGGCTTCGAACCGGAACCTGCCGACAGGGCAGGGATAGATGTCCGCCATTTCGCCCGCAACCTGCCCTCCGGCCAGCTCCTCCACCAGCGTGGCCGCGCGCTTGAGCGCGTATATCGCCATGTCTGGATCGGCCCCCCGTTCGAAACGGAACGACGCGTCGGTGTTCAGTCCGTGCCGCCTGGCGCTTTTGCGCACCCACACGGGGTTGAAATAGGCGCTCTCTATGAATATGTCCGTGGTCGCTTCCGTCACTCCGGAGTCGATGCCGCCGAATACCCCGGCTATGCACATTGGCTTCGCCTCATTGCAGATCATCAGGTCTTGCCCGGAGAGTTTGCGCTCCACCCCGTCCAGCGTCGTGAAAGGCGTCCCCTCGGGACAGGTGCGTACCACTATCTTCCCTCCGTCAACTTTGGCGACGTCGAAAGCGTGCAGCGGCTGTCCTACCTCGTGAAGCACGAAGTTGGTTATGTCCACCACGTTGTTTTTCGGGTTTATGCCTATGGCCCTAAGCCGTTTTTGCAGCCATTCGGGCGAGGGGGCCACTTTGACGCCCCTCATAGTCAGGCCCGCATAACGCGGCGCGCCTTCGGCGCTCTCCACGTACACCTCTATTGCGCGGCCTGGGCCGCCCGTCCTGAAACCCTCCACGGACGGCAACTGGGGCAAAACGTTCCTGTCGTTGGCTTTTAAGTATGCGGCCATGTCGCGCGCCACACCGTAGTGCGATGCGGCGTCTATGCGGTTGGGCGTAAGGCCTATCTCGAACGTGTAGTCGTCTTCCAGCCCGAGCGCTTCCGTGGCCGGCGTGCCGGGGGCTAACGAGGCGTCGAGGACCATTATCCCGTCGTGGCCCGCGCCTATGCCCAGCTCGTCCTCGGCGCAGATCATGCCCATGGACTCCACGCCGCGTATCTTGCTGCGTTTGATCTTGAATCCTTCCGCCGCTCCGGAAGGGTAGAGCGTCGCGCCTATCGTGGCTACCGGAACTTTCTGTCCCGCCGCAACGTTGGGTGCGCCGCAAACTATCTGCAACGGCTCTTCCGCGCCGACGTCTACCGTCGTGACGCTCAGTTTGTCGGCGTCCGGATGCCTGTCGCACGTCAGGACATGGCCCACGACCACGCCCTGAAGCCCGCCGGGGATGCTTTCCGCTTTTTCGACGCTTTCCACTTCCAGTCCGATATCTGTCAGTATTTCAGCGGCTTTTTCTGCCTCGAAAGGACAGTCGATATATTCTTTAAGCCAGTTGTAGGAGATCTTCATTGCGCATTTATCTTAAAACAGCGCGAAAGGTACGAATTTTCCGTGAGATTACAGCAAAAAAACAGGCGCTCCCGCCGGGAGCGCCTGTCGCGGCCGTTTGCCGGTTACAGGTCGTCGCTGTAGATAGTCCGCGGCAGGTCGTGCATATTGTAACGCGAGGCCATCGCCGTGCCGTAAGCTCCTGTCGATTTGATAGATACCATGTCGCCGCGTTTTAATTCGGGCAGCGTTATGGCGTCGGTGAAGGTGTCCGAAGATTCGCATACAGGCCCTGCAACCATATATTCGCGCCGCGGGTCGTCCGGCCTCGCGTCGAGGTTCTCTATGGCGTGGCGCGCCTGGTACAGCGCGGGACGTATAAGCTCCGTCATGGACGCGTCCACTATGGCCACCTGTTTGCCCTCGGCGTTGGTCTTGTTGTATAGAACTTTGGATATAAGCTCTCCGCATTGCCCCACGAGCGAGCGCCCGAGTTCGAAATGCACCTCCACTCCTGCTGGAAGCTGCAGGTTTCGGGCGAAGATATCGAAATACGCCGCGAAATCAGGTGCCGGATGCTGGTCCGGCGAGAGGTAGTCTATCGCCAGCCCGCCGCCGGCGTTGACGTGCGAAAAGCGGAAGCCGCGCTCGGTGAACCACCCGAAAAGCGTATTCATCCTGCGGCACAGATACTCGAAAACGCGCATGTCGCCCACTTGCGAGCCGATATGGAAATGCAGACCGGTTATGCGTACGTTGCGGAGCGCAGGCAGCTCTTCGGCGGCTTGCTCCACCTCTTTGTACGATATTCCGAATTTGCTGCCCCCGTGGCCGGTCGATATGTGTTTGTGGGTCATCGGATCGACGTCGGGGTTTATGCGCAGCGCCACGTCGGCCGTGCGTCCCATGCGCCGCGCTATGGAGTCTATAACCTCCAGTTCGGCCAGCGACTCGCAGTTGAATGCGAAGATGCCGTGCGAGACTGCGTATTCTATCTCCTCGTCGCTCTTGCCCACGCCTGCAAATACCACCTTCCCGGGGTCGCAGCCCGACTCTATGGCGAACCGCACTTCGTTGCCGCTCACGCAGTCTACGCCAAGGCCGGCGCGTAGTATTTCGTCCAGTATGCGCGCCTCGAAATTGGCTTTCAGGGCATAGTGTACCTTGTAGCCGTGTCGCGACGACTCTTCTGCCGCCTCGCGCAGCGTGCGCCTCAGCAGCTCCATATCGTAGAGGTAGAACGGGGTAGGGATGCCCTCCAGCGCGCTCCGGAGTCGTTTGCTTATCATGAGAAAAGTCCGTCGTTAAGGCTTTGCAGCGTCTCCTTTTTATATTTTGTGTCTATCAGCATTGCCACCGACCGCTCCGAAGCGCCGTACGAGATCATCTTTACGGGAACGCCGGTTAGCGTGTCGAATATGCGCGCCGCCATGCCCGTCTGCCCCTGGCCGCATTGGCCTACCACACACACTATGGTATTGTTCTTTTCGATGTTTATAGTTCCGAATTCCTGTAATTTGGCCTCTATTTCGGACAGGTGTGCGTCGTTGTCTATGGTGAGCGACACGGCCACCTCCGAGGTGGTTATCATGTCGATTGGGGTTTTACACTCTTCGAACACCTCGAATACGCGGCGCAGGAAACCGTAGGCCATGAGCATGCGCGTGGAGCAGATGCGTATCTCGGTTATGCCGTCCTTGGCGGCCACGGCCCGGAAGCCGCCCGTGCAGCTCTCTCCGTTGGATATTTCCGTTCCCGGCGCGGCCGGATCCATCGTGTTCTTTAAGAAGACAGGTATGCCGCTGTCTTTGCAGGGTTGTATGGTTGCCGGGTGGAGTATCTTGGCTCCGAAATATGCCAGCTCGGCCGCCTCGTCGAAGCTCATGCGGCGTATCGGGCGGGTGTTGGACACCACGCGGGGATCGTTGTTGTGCATCCCGTCTATGTCGGTCCATATCTGTACCTGGCGGGCGCCTACGGCCACGCCGATCAGCGCGGCGCTGAAATCGCTGCCTCCGCGGCCCAGGTTGTCCGTTTGTCCGCAGGCGTTGGTGCATATGAATCCCTGCGTAATATAATAGGTGGAAGGATCGGCAGCAAGTCCGGAGAGGCGCTCGCGGAGCAGCGCCGCGTCCACCTGCCCTTTGGCGTCGGTTACTATGAAGTCGGGGGCGTTCAGCAGCACGGCCTTCACGCCCGACTCGTTGAGGAACATCGTGAAAATGGCTGTGGTGAGCAATTCGCCCTGAGCTATGATTATCCTTTCGGACGTATATTCCCTGAAATCGGCCGCCTGCGCCTCTATGACTGTCATGGTCTGTTCCATACGCTCCCTGCCGGCATTCGCGCCGCCTTTGAGCAGCCCGTCTATGCAGACTGAGTATTTTTCCCTCAGTCCGGCGATAAGCGCGGCCGCCTCGCCCGTCTCCCCGGCCTGGGCGGCGCGGGCTATCCTGATAAGGGTGTCGGTAACGCCCGACATGGCCGACAGTACGGTTATCTTCGCGCCTTCGGCCTGTATGACCTGCGCCACGCGACGCATGTTTTCGGCCGACCCCACCGATGTACCTCCGAATTTCAGTACGTTGTCCATACGTTAAAATTTAATACTTTTTTCTCTTAGGGGAACAAAAGTATAGTAAAATGTTTGTTTTTGATTGAAAAAAGTATTTTTTTTGCAACATATTTCACTGAGGTGAAAATTTACACACAAATCTATAAAATTAAACGATGATAACCATTCCGAACGCAGTAGAGGAGGTGATCAAGAAGAAACCGTTCCTTGAGGGAGCTTTGGTGGACGGTCTTGTAAACCTGTCGGCGCTTGCCCGCCAGCTTAAGCCCGAGGTGGAAAAGAAAGTGGGCAAAGAGGTGAACGACAGCGCCGTTATAATGGCGCTCAACCGCCTCGTGCCGCGTCTGGAGCTGATGTCGGCCATGAAATTCAAGAAGGTGGTCGAGAACATAGGCGATATAATAGTTCGCTCCAACCTGGCCGACTACGCCTTCGTCAACTCGCCGACGCTGTACGAGAAGCAGTCGCAGTTGCTCGACCGCGTACGCAACGTGAAAGATCTTTTCTGCACCTTCTCGCAGGGTATATACGAAACCACGCTGGTGGTGAGTGCCGCGATAGCCCCTATGGTAGACGAGATATTCCGCGAAGAGGTTAATATAGCCAAGACATTGAACCTCTCGTCGATAACGGTGAAACTGCCTATGGAGAACACCGTTTGCCCCGGGGTCTACTACTATATTTTCAAGGAGCTGGCCTGGGACAACATCAACATAATCGAGGTTATCAGCACAACCACCGAATTTACCGTGGTGGTGAGCGACGAGGACATCCACCGCGCCTTCACCATATTGATGGAAGCCAAACGCCAGGCCGGAATGTAACGCGGGGCCGGCCTCTGCCATGTACGGCCGGAGGATGGCTATGACGCACCCTACCGGGATAAAACCCCTATCATTACGTCGTTGAGTTTAACGCCGTCCAGGCCGTTGGCGAATACCGCCACCGCTATTCCCGGGCCGGGAAAGTAGGTGAACGCGGTGCTGAAGGCGTCTATTTTGCCGTTGTGTCCGCGTCCAGGCTCGTTGCGGAACGGCATACGGAACATCCCTATCCCGTTGCCCGTACTGAAATCCTGCATCTGCGCGAGGCTTTCGGCCGACACGAGGCGGCCGCCGAACAGCCCGCAGGCGAATCGCGCCACGTCCGACGGCGTCGATACCAGGCCTCCGGCTCCTCCCGGCGCCGACATGTCGGTGGAACCCGCCGCGACCCAGCCTCCGGGCGAGGGTCGGTAGGAGAGGCATTCTCCCTCGCCGTTACCTGCCACACGCGTATGTGTGAGGCCCAGCGGCGCGGCGATCTTTTCGGCGACCAGCTCGCCGTAACTTTTGCCGTAGATATCCTCGACGATAAACCCAAGGAGCATATATCCGGGGTTGCTGTACGAGTTTTTCGTCCCCGGTTCGAAGTCCAGTCCCGAGGCTGTTATCTGATTTATTATCAGTTGCCTCGTTTTGGGCGTCGAGGCCCATCCGCGCGGCGCTTTGCCGCTGTTTGGAAAATCGTTGAGTCCGCTGCGATGGCGCAGCAGCATGTCTACGGTTATTTTGTCCGATCCGGGTATCTGCGGGAAAAATCCCGACAGTTTGTCGTCGAGCGACAGCAGGCCCTGCTCGACGGCCTGCATCACGATGACGGCGGTGAAGGTCTTACTGATGGACCCGATGCGGTAGAGCGAGGCGGTGTCGGCCGCCAGGCCCCGGGCCATATCCTCGAATCCCACTGTTTTCGCATATACCCTGTCTGCTTTGGCGAAGGCCACCCCGCCCATGAATTTCCCGGAAGAGTACAGCGAGTCGACGTAGGCGTCGATAGCCGCGAACGGCGTCTGCGCGGCTGCTGAAAGCCACATGATCGCCGCCCCCAGCAGCGTTGCTATTTTTTTCATAGGTAAAGGTCGAGTATGTAGAACAGAGCGAATACGAAACCCGAAACCCCGTTGATAAGGGTGAAATTCCTGCCCGCGCGATCGATGTGCGATGGCGTCACTACGGCATGCTGCACGGCGAGTATGGCTGCGAACAGCGCCCCCCCAGTCCAGTAGAGCGCTCCCATCCGGGTCCAAAGCCCCACGGCCGTCACCGCCGAGAGCGAGGCCATGTGAAGGCCTATGCTTATTCCCAGGCTTTGCTCCACCGAAAAACGCGCCGGGATGGAATGCAGTTTGTTGGCCTTGTCGAAGGCGGCGTCCTGCAGCGAATATATTATGTCGAATCCGCCCACCCACGTAAGCACGAGGAACGAGAGCAGTAATGGTACGAAATCCATCCTTCCCGCCACGGCTATATAGGCTCCCGTAGGCGCTATGGCCAGCGCCAGTCCCAGGACGAGGTGGCTGGCCCAGGTAAACCGCTTGGTGTAGCTGTAGCCGAGTATCACGGCCAAAGCCGCCGGCGAGAGGACGAGCGCCAGTCCGTTGAGCAGCCCCGCCGCCACGACGAACCCTGCCGCATTCCCCGCCACGAACCATGCCGCGGCGCGCGGAGATATTTTTCCCGAAGGTATCTCCCTGTTTGCGGTGCGCGGGTTGGAGGCGTCTATACGGCGGTCGGCCCAGCGGTTGAATCCCATGGCTGCGTTGCGCGCGAAGACCATGCACAGCAGCATCAGGATCAGCGTCCGCCACTCGAAACCGTAGCCGTCCACGGCCAGGAAGTAGCCGCACATGGCGAAGGGCAGTGCAAACACCGTGTGTGCGAATTGAACCAGCGAAGCGTATCGGGACAGTACATTCATGTGGCTGCAGAATTAAATTCCGACAAAAATAACTAACTTTGCGCACATTATTTTACGCACGCATGAAGAATATCCGTAATTTTTGCATCATAGCCCACATCGACCACGGCAAAAGCACCCTCGCCGACCGCCTGCTCGAAACGACGAAAACCCTTACCGAGCGCGAGCTTCAGGCCCAGGTTCTGGACAGTATGGATCTGGAGCGCGAGAAGGGCATAACCATAAAGTCGCACGCCATACAGATGGAATATGTGAGCGGCAACCAGAAATACGTCCTCAACCTTATCGACACCCCGGGCCACGTGGACTTCTCCTACGAGGTGTCGAGGGCGATAGCCTCATGCGAGGGGGCGCTGCTTATAGTGGACGCCACGCAGGGCATACAGGCGCAGACCATCTCAAACCTTTACCTCGCCCTGGGACACGACCTGGAGATCATCCCGGTGATAAACAAGATAGATATGGACGCCGCCATGGTGGACGAAGTGAAAGACCAGATAGTGGATCTTTTGGGATGCCGCCGGGAGGAGATCCTTGCCGCGTCGGGAAAGACGGGTATGGGCGTGCCGGAGATACTCGAGGCGATAGTGGAGCGCATTCCGGCTCCCAAAGGCGATGAGAGCGCCCCTCTGCAGGCCCTGATCTTCGACTCCGTCTTCAACTCTTTCCGTGGCATAATAGCCTATTTCCGCGTCATGAACGGCACGGTGCGCAAAGGCGACAAGGTGAAATTCTTCAATACGGGCAGCGAATACACGGCCGACGAGATAGGCGTGCTGAAGCTCAAGATGCTCCCCCGCGACGAAATACGCGCCGGCGACGTGGGCTACATAATATCCGGCATCAAGACCTCGGTGGACGTAAAGGTGGGCGATACCATAACCCATATCGACCGTCCCTGCGCCGAGGGCATAGCCGGTTTCGAAGACGTCAAGCCGATGGTCTTCGCGGGTCTCTATCCCACCGACACCGACGAGTACGAGGATTTGCGCGCCTCACTCGAAAAACTGCAGCTCAACGACGCCTCCCTAACCTTCGAGCCGGAGAGTTCGCTGGCGCTGGGCTTCGGCTTCCGTTGCGGTTTCCTCGGATTGCTGCACATGGAGATCATACAGGAGAGGCTCTACCGCGAATTCGACATGGACGTGGTCACCACCGTCCCCAACGTGTCGTACAAGGTAACCACCAACAAGGGCGAAGAGCTGGACGTGCATAACCCGTCGGGCTTGCCCGAACCCACGCTGGTAAACAAAATAGAGGAACCCTACATTCTGGCCCAGATAATAACCAAGAGCGATTACCTTGGCAACGTGATGAAGCTGTGCATCGACAAGCGCGGCATACTCAAAAACCAGATCTTCATAACCCAGGACAGGGTGGAGGTGAACTTCGAGATGCCGTTGGCCGAGATAGTCTTCGACTTCTACGATAAATTGAAGAGCATATCGCGCGGCTACGCCTCTTTCGACTACCACCAGACTGGCTACAGGGAGAGCAAACTGGCAAAGCTCGACATCCTGCTCAACGGCGAGCCGGTAGACGCCCTCTCGTCGCTCATATACCATGAGCATGCCTACGATTTCGGCCGCAAGATGTGCGAGAAACTAAAGGAACTTATCCCGCGCCAACAATTCGACATAGCCATACAGGCCGCCATAGGCGCCAAGATCATAGCCCGCGAAACGGTAAAGGCCCTGCGCAAGGACGTGACGTCCAAATGTTACGGCGGCGACATAACCCGTAAGCGGAAACTCCTTGAGAAACAGAAGAAAGGCAAGAAACGCATGCGCCAGGTGGGCAACGTTGAGGTGCCGCAGGAGGCTTTCCTCGCGGTGTTGAAAATGGACTGACGATTTACCGCCGTGAAAAAGACAGCCGCCCTTTTATCCATATTGTCGGCCGCGATGCTGGCCTCGTCGTGCGGCGGCGAGGTCTCGGTGGCTACGTTGCTCGACGAGATGGTTTCGCCCGACGCCGTCACGCTATTTCCCTGTCCGGCCTATACCGCCGGCCAGGTCAGCAGTCACGATCGCCGCTCGCAGACGCCCGGAGGGCCGGGATGGTTCGCCAACGACGACGGTTTCGGGTGCGAGGCCGCCGATACGGTGGACGGCATGCTCAGGCAGGTGCTTTTCGACCGGCCGGGTCCCGGCGCAGTGACGCGCATCTGGATAACCACAAGCAACAAACTGGGCCGGTTCAAATTCTATTTCGACGGCAGCGAAACGCCCGGATGGGAGATAGAGGGTTACGATCTGAGCAAAACGGGGCTGCCCATTCTCGACGGTATGGCTTTCCGCCATACGCACTATAACGGCGAGCCGGAAAAGACAGGCGGTAACACGCTCTTTTTGCCGATCCCTTATGCCGCGCACTGTAAGATAGTCTTCGAAAGCCCCCTTTCTATGGGCCGCACGCCGCGTTATTACCATATAAATTACCGCGCCTATCCGGCAGGCACGCGCGTTAAGACATTCGATCCGAACGATGCGGCGGCGTTGGCTGGACGCATGGAGGAGGTATGCGCCGCGTTGAGGCGCCGACCTGCCGCGGAAGGTCGCGCGGCCGAACTGTCGGCCGTGATAGCCCCGGGAGCCTATGCGACGCTCGATTGTCCCCCCGGCCCCCTGGCTATAAGCGAATTGCGTTTCAACGTAAAGACGGCCGACAGCCTTTATGCCGAAACCATGCAAAAACTTATAGTTGAAGCCTCTTTCGACGGCGTGCGGACAGTTTGGACGCCCTTGTCCGATTTTTCGGGCGGCGGGGCCGGCGCTCCGGCCGTGGACAGCTACTATCTCGGATCGGACGGCCGCGGCGATGTTACGGTCCGTTGGCCCATGCCATATCGCAGGTCGGCGTCGGTGGCGTTGCGCAATATCTCCGCCCGGCCGGTTGAGGTTGCCATGTCGGTACGTACGCGCGATTACCGTTGGGACGGGGCGCGTTCGCTCTACTTCCATGCATCGTGGCGTCTGGAGCGCGGCGTAACGCTGAGCAACGACTATTTCTCCCCTCAATGCTCGGAGTGGCGTTTCGCGGCCATAGATGGACGCGGGGTCTACGCGGGCGACCTGCTCTCGCTCTACAACTATTCGCCGGCATGGTACGGCGAGGGCGATGAGAAGATATGGACGGACGGCGAGGCTTACCCGTCTCATTTCGGTACCGGCACGGAGGATTACTATAATTGCTCATGGGCGCCAGTAGTGCCTTTCCATACGCCTTTCGGCGGCGCTCCAAGGGCTGACGAACCTACTTCGCACGGCTTTAACGCCTATTTGCGTACCCGCAACCTCGACGTCATACCTTTCCGCGAACGCCTGACCTTCGACCTTGAAATGCTCTCATGGCAGCCGGGCAGCGTCGATTACGCCTCCACGATATTCTGGTACGGCGACCATGACGCCAAGGCCGCCGGATGCTCGGGTCCGAAGGAAGCCATGGCCGGAGTGGGGCCTGCCGGTAAAACCGAGGATTTGAAATAAGAAAGATAAGTGAAAGATGATGCGCGATATGCGCAGCCAACATATAATTGAGACTGGTCCACATTAACGCCGGCCTGTTTTTTCAGACTCGTCCTTTTCCCCGCGCAAATACGAAAACGGAGCAAACTATCGTCTGCTCCGCGTTTTCTGTTGACCCACCTGGACTCGAACCAAGAATAACAGAACCAAAATCTGCTGTGTTGCCATTACACCATGGGTCAATCGGAGTGCAAATATACATACTTTTATTTAATTCGAAACATCTGCTCAAATATTTTTTTCCAACTTATTCTAATTACATTTGCATTCATCAATTCAGGAAAATTGTCCGCAAGTTTATGCAACACTATCTTTTCTGCGTCTCGATGGCTTACGCCTTTCCCGTCTTGCGCCCGCTGCAAGAGGTTCTGAGGGGACGGGGCGACGCCGTCGCATGGTTTTTCGACGATCCCGCTCTCGTGCCGTTCGCCCGGCCGGACGAGACGGTATTGCGTAGCGTGGACGAGGTTATAGCATTCGATCCGGCGGCCGTCTTCAGTGCGAACAAGACCGTGTACGATTTCTTCCCCGGCGTCAAGGTGCAGCTTTTTTACGGTTTCTGCATAGGCGGGGAGCCTCAGACCGATCCGCATTTCGACATCAACGGGCTTTTCGACCTTTATTGCACCCACGGGCCGACGTCCACACCCTATTTCGAGAAATTGGCCGCCCGTATGGGTCACTTCGCCGTGGCCGAGACGGGATGGCCCAAAACGGATAATTTCTTCCCCGGAGGGCTGAATGCCAGCCATATGCTTAAAAGTGGCGAGCGTCCCACGATACTATATAGCTCCACTTTCGCCCGGGGTATAACCTCCACGCCATACCTCTATTACGCCATAGAGGATCTTGTGTCGAGTCGCCCGTGGGATTGGATAATAACGCTGCATCCGAATACAGACCCGGCCGTGGTTGCGCTCTACCGCAATCTCGCCGCATGCTATCCCAACGCCGTTTTCTACTCGGGCGACGACAATACGGCCATATTGCGCCGCGCCGACGTGATGGTGTGCGACTCATCGAGCATTATAGTGGAATTCATGACTATGGGCAAGCCGGTGGTGACGTTTCGGAACAACAACCCCGGCCCGCACCTTATAGACATAAGCGACGCCGAAAAATTAGGGCCGTCGATAGAACGCGCGCTCAGGCGTCCGTGGGAGCTGATGGAGGCCGTATCGGCCTACGCGGCCACCATGAACCCGCACCTCGACGGACGATGCTCACAACGGGTGGCGCAGGCCGTGGACGATTTCATAGGGCGTGGAGGCCGCGCCTCGCTGCCCAGTCCTAAACCCCGCAATATTTTGCTCCGCTGGCGTTTGCGCCGCAAACTGGGTTATTACAAAGGCTTATTTTGAATTAATAATTTAAATACCTGACATTATGGGCTTTATTTCCGATTTCAAGAGTTTCGCCATGCGGGGGAACGTCATCGACATGGCTGTTGGTATAATCATCGGCGGCGCTTTCGGCAAGATCGTCTCGTCGCTCGTCAACGACATTATCATGCCTCCCATAGGCGCGTTGCTCGGCGGGGTGAACTTCACCGACCTGAAACTAACTATCAATTCGCTGGCCGCAGGCGCTGACCCCGTTACTATCAACTACGGGACGTTCATCCAGACGGTCATCGACTTTCTGATCATCGCCCTGGCCATATTTTCCATGGTTAGAGTGGCCAATAAGCTCCACACGGCCAAAGCCGACGAACCCGCCCCCGCGCCAACGCCCTCAAAACAGGAGCAGCTGCTGGCCGAGATACGCGACCTGCTGAAGGAGAAAAAATAGCCGTAAGTCCTTACTTCGGTTTAGTTGTTTTTTTTACACGTTCCCCTTGCAGGGCAAAAAATATTTATTACCTTTGCGACACTTTCCGCAATTTTAATGGCGGGAACAGCCACAAAGGCATGGCGCGATAGCTCAGCTGGTTAGAGCGTCGGATTCATAATCCGGAGGTCGAGAGTTCAAGTCTCTCTCGCGCTACAAATAAAGGAGTTACAATCATTCGATTGTAACTCCTTTATTTGTAGCGCTATCGCCTTAATTTGCCGTAGCCGGGATCATATATCCTGCGTTGGCGAGCATTTTTTTGATTATTACATATTTGCGGCTTGTCCTTTCGTAGGTTTCGGGCGGCCATTTCGCGTAGAAGGCTTCGTCGTTGCCGCAGGCCAGGGCCTCGTATGCGAACATGCGGACATCCGTCTCGAGGCTGGGCGTGAACCTTCCGTAAGGATCGGTGACGCGGGCGGTTGCAGGGTCCCAGCCAAGGAATCCAAAATCTTCATACAGGTCGATAGGCCATGGGACGTTAAAAGCGTCTTTGTACATGGGATCGGTGAAAAAGGCTTCGCAATATCCGGGGTCGTAGACCATATAGCCGCGTATGCCGTTGATGATGATGAGTTTGTCCACCTCCAGCGATACTTTCATGAATTCATTATTTATGATAGCTCTGTTGGCGGTAAGGTTCAGTACTTTGTCCATAAGGAAACAGCCTATCACCATACCCTTGAGCTGCTTTTTTTCCGAAGTGTTCATCGTGGCTATGCGCGACATCGACCCCGCCACGAATGTATTATAGCCCTGGTAGGCGTAGTTGCTCTCGTAAGAGCAAAGCGTATCGACAAGATAGAAACTCTTAATGAACGTTCCCTGCGGAAGGTTGGGCATCACATCGTTGTCGAGGAAGTCTATAGCCTCTATGCCGCAACTGTTTTTGTCGCATTCGACGATACCCCACACGGGCTGTACTTCGTAATCGATCCCGGACGAACCCATGCTGTAATCGAGTTTCAGCTTTTCGTAATAAGTATACGTCCGGCCCCACACGTCTTTGCATTGTATCTCGCCGATAGTGTCGTTGAAGAATACCGGTATCTTCCACTTGTCGTAGAAATCGTACACCCTTTCGTCGAGGAGTGTGTTCCCCCGGGACGTTATCTCATACCAGTTGCGTTCGGTGTCGGCAATGCGGAAGGTCTCTTCCTTCCTGCATCCGGACAGCGCCAGGCATAATGCACCGAGCGCGATTGCAGATGATAAGAACTTTTTCATATGTCAGCCTGTTATTGTACTATCGTTTTGGTGGCGCGAGGAAAATTCTCGAGCGTCCCGTCGTTCATTATTATCTCGTATCCGGGTATTGGTATCACCCACGATCCCGGGTCTTTGGCGTATGATTCAAGCACTACCTGTCCCGACGGCCTCATAGCGTCTTTCGTCCTGTAGGCGTAAAGCTGGTGGACGAGGGTGAAGCTCTCGGGCAGGGGGTAGACGCTGTTTACCTGGTAGCGCCTCAGATCCAGCCAGCGGTGGCCTTCGAAACAGAGTTCCCGGCGGCGCTCCAGGCGGATATAATCTTTCAGGGCGTCGCCCGACAAGGCGTTCAGGGCCGCCTTTTGCGCCCCTGCGGTTGCGGCGGTGAAACGTTTGTCTATCAGATTATCCGCTATCACGTCGCGCGCTTCCTGGTCGCGGCCCAGCATGGCGAGGGCCTCGGCTTTATTGAGCAGCACCTCGGGCAGGCGCAGGGTGGCGTATCCGGACGCTTCGTTCTTCTGGTCGGTGGACCTGGACATGTATTTGTCGGGATAGAACCGGCCTCTTGCATTTGGTTGTCCTGTTTCGTCGAGGCCGGTATAGAATACCAGGTCGCGGCGCTTATCGCCCGTCTCGAATTTGTTGAGCAGGTCGGTCGACGCGCAGAACGAGAACAGACAGCTGTATTTATGTGCCAGGCTGCCGCTTAAGGTGGGGGCGTCGGGCATGAATATTCCCGGCATCTGGTAGCATGCCTGCGTGAATATGGTCTCGGACGACAGGAGTCCTATTATATTCGTTGTGGCCGATTGGGTCATTGAGGTCAAATCCTTAACCGAGTAGAGACCCGTTGCGATCACGTTGTCGGCCGCGGTTATGGCTTCCTCGTAATTCTCCATATAGAGGTGTACGCGGCTCAGAAGCGCCTGGGTAGCGGCGTAGCTGACGCGCAGGGGGTCGGCCGTGGTTACTTCATGAGCTTCTAACTTGGCGGCCGCGTAGTTTAGGTCGTCGACTATCTGCGCGTATGTCTGGGCGCAGGTATTGCGCGAGAAGGCCTTGTCCTCCACCGCTTCGGACGTCTTCACCGGAACGCACAGGTCTGTAGAGGCGGTGGCTTTGCGATACGGGAGTCCGTAAACGCCCGCAAGGATGAGATAGTGCGACGCCCTCAGGTGGTGAAGTTCGCCGTCGAGCCTTTCGAGCCAGGCAAGATCCTTTCCTTTCTTACGTACGACCGGGACGCGAGCTATAAGGGCGTTTGCCGCGCCTATGTGGCGGTACATCTTCTCGAAGGTGTAATCTTCGTATTTTATTCCGTCCGAACGCCTGAAAAGGCCGGTCTCTGTCTCCCACAGATAGAAGCACCTCAACATCAGCCTCGAGTAATATTGGTCGGCCACCTGGTTATTGGAAAACACCGTCTCTTCGCAATCGTCGTCCATAACGTGCAGGAACGGATAATAGTAGGTTTCCGTGGCGGTCGAGCCGTACATGGTCAGCCCCGAAGGGCCGTTACTTATGCTGCCGCTCGTAGTCCATATCATGTAGGCCTCGCCGAGCATGGTCTTTTCGATATCCTCGGCCGACTTCAGGTAGTCCAGGTTTTGCGAATACTCCTCCAGGAATCCTTTGCACGAGGCCATGGAGAGAGCGAGCGCCGCAAAAACGGAATATATTTTAATAAACCTTTTCATAGTGGTGTCCAGTGTTTAGAATGTGATGTTTATGTTACACGAATATATCGGCCTGAGGCCAAGCGACGTCACGTCCGCCGTTCCGGATTGCTGCGGATCCTGCCCCTTCAGGTCTTTGTGGCACCACGTGAAGAGGTTAGATCCGGTGAGGTTGACGAACGCCGATTTAAGGCCCAGCGCTTTGCATACCTTTTCGTGTACCGTATAGCGGAATGAGAGCGACTGCAGGCGCAGGTAGTTGCCGCTCACCACCCTGAGGTTGGAATGGTCGTACATGTCGTATATCGTGCCGGCGAACTCGTAACGCTTGCCATTCCACCACGGGTCGCCGCTGGCGGGACGGTTGTCGGGCGTGTACGGCACCAGCGACGGTATGTCGGTGAAGTTCTCGTCGCCCGGACGGCGCCAACGCTCCACGAACTCCTTGCGCAGGTTCTGCTGCGGGTAAGGGGCCACGGTAGAGGCGCCCAGGCCGTAGGAAGAGCAGAGTTTCATAAGCCTGATCTTGTTGCCCAGGCTGTAGGCGAAGCTGAAGGAGAGACTGAAGTTGCCATAGCCGAAATAGTTGCTCAGACCGCCCTGTATAACGGGTTCGCGGCGGCCAGAGGATTCCATGACGGCAAAATAGACATCCTGCTTTGACATGCCTTTGTATATGTCCTCCATCTCGGGTCCTATACCTTCGAACATCGGTTCTCCCGTTTGCGGGTTGAGTCCGATGTAACGGTATGAATAGAAAGTGTTGAGCGCCTTGCCGCCCAGGACGGCTGTGCCGTCCAGCAGGTCGTCGTATTTGAGGTCTTTGGGCAGCATGTTCTTGCGGCCGTTGGCCGCCGTGTTGAGCAGTTTGTTGACCACCTGTCCCAGTTCGGGGTCGATGCGCCAGACGAATCCCTTTCGGTTGCCGTCGAGCTGCTTGATGGGTGTGAAACTGAATTGGATGTCGAATCCGTTGTTGGACAGCGTGCCGCTGTTGACCACGTAGATGGTGCGGCCGTTGATAACCGAAATGGGTTTATTGTAGAAGGCGTCTGTCGTGTATCGGTAATACCATGCGAACGAGCCGTTTATCTTGTTGTCCAGCAGCGAAAAATCGGCTTGTAGGTTGGTGGTGGTCGTCCTTTCCCATTTAAGGTCGGGATTGGAGTAATTCACTATCTTGTACGAGAAACCGTACCTCGAACCCGTGGTCGATGGTTTTTTGTCGATGATCATGTTCGGGGTCTGCATGTCGAGCATGTTGCCCTGGATGCCGAGCGATCCGCGCAGGCTCAACTCGTTTACCCAGCTCACGTCCTTGAGAAGGTCTTTATGCATGTTCCAGCGGCCGGAGAAAGCCCATATGGGCAGGAAACTCTTGGCCGCGTCCGAGCCGAAAAGGTTGGAGCCTTCCGCGCGTACGTGTACGTTGAACATGTAACGGCTGTCGTAGTCGTATCCGAGGATACCGTACCACGCCTCTTTGTTGTTCTTCATGTCGCTGATCGCCGTCCCCGCGTTGGACGAATTGAGCCATTGCAGGTAGGCCGTGGTACGATCGACGTCCGAGGCGAACGACTTGGTGTCGTGGAAATATCCCCTCCGGGTATCCGAAAGGCTGTACGACTTGACGGAACTCAACTCGAAACCGGCGAAGGCGGACAGGGCGTGCTTGCTCTTGAGCCTCTTGTTGTAGCTGGCCTGCAGCCTCGCCGTCCACGAATCGTTGTTGGAGTTGAACGATTTGAGTTCGCCGCCCACAGGACAGTAGTTGGTGATGTTGTCGCCGTTACCGCGAAGCTTGGCTACGTAAAACGAGTTCTCGGTATGGTGTATCCTTCTGTCTGTATAGCCCGCCGAATAGCCCAGCATGCCTTCCAGCTTCAATTCGTTGGTTAGTTTATATGCCAGACTGGTCTTCATGGTCGCGGACAGGGCTTTCGTGGCGTCGCCCGAAAATCCCATATCCTCGATTATGTTGAAATCGCTGACGGCGTTGTTTTCCTGGCGCGTATAGTACCAATACGATCCGTCGTCTTTATATGCGGGCATCGTACGGCTCATGTTGTAGGCGTAATCGAGCAGATTAACATCCGACGGGTGGTAGTTCTTGCTGGTTACGTTGGCCTGCATGGCAAACTGGGCCGAAAGTTTCTTGTGGTTGGCCGATACGTTAAGCGCCGTAGAGTAGCGTTTGTTGAACTCGCCCTTCATGACGCTCTGCTCGTCCACCATACCCAGCGAAGCGTAATATCTTATGTCCTGCGAGCCGCCGGCTATGCTGACGGTGTTGCTCACCGACACCGGGTCGCGGCACAACAGGCCGAACCAGTCGGTGTTGACGCTCTCGTAGAAACGCACGCGGCTGATATATTCGTCATATCCTATCTTGCCGCCGTAATAGTCCTGCACGGCGGCCTCGTATCCCGACCACTGCGAAATATTGGAGTAGTACATGCCGCGCTGGAACATCTCCCTCGACACGTCTATGCGCTCGGCCGAGGTCATAAGGTAAACGTCGCGATCCGAATAGCGCGGGCGGCGCGTCAGGGAAGTGGTGGAGGAGAAGGTCACCGAGGGCGGACCCGCCTTGCCCTTTTTGGTAGTCACCACTATTACGCCGTTGGAGGCCCTGGTGCCGTACATGGCTGTGGCCGCGGCGTCTTTCAGCACGTCTATCTGCTCTATGTCGTCGGGGTTGATCCCGGATATCGCGTTGCCCACCAGGTTGACGAAGTCCAGGTCGTTCAGGCTGGCCGCGTCGACGTTCACCGGGTCGGTCAAAGGCACGCCGTCCAACACCCAAAGGGGTTCGCGACTGCCTATGATGGTGGACGACCCTCGTATGCGGACTTTCGGGACCGCGCCCACCTGGCCGGAGTTCTGGTATACGAACAGGCCCGGCACGTGGCCTTCGAGCAGTTTATCCACGGTATTTATACCCGGCGTTATGACGTTTTCCATCTTCACCGTGTTAACCGAACCCGTCATCTCATGCTTGGGGACGCTCTGGAAGCCGGTGACGACCACCTCGCCTACGTTGATGCTCGACTCGATCATATTTATGCGCAGGGGACGGCCGTCGAACGTGGCGTCTATCGAATGCGCTCCCACGAGCGAAAAATGCACTATGGGATTCTTTTGCGTCGTCACCAGCAGGAATTGCCCGCGGGCGTCGGTAGTCGTGCCGTCGTTAGTTCCTTTCACGGTAACCGTCACGCCTAAAGCCAGCTCGTTGTTGAATGTTACCGTGCCGGTTATGGTATCCTTTGTGGCCGTGTATACCGGGCCTCCGGCGACAACGGGCGTTATGACTATCGTCCGCTCCCTGAAACGGTATGAATACGCACTGCCGAGGGCGGCGTCGAGCAGGCTGTTCAGGCTCATGCTCTTGGATGGAAGGGTAACCGCCTTATCCACTCTTACCTCGTCGTTGCTGTAAAAGAACATGTATTGTTGCTGACGGGTTATCTCGCTGAATATCTGCCTAAGCGTCATGGTTGTGGAAGGCAGGATGATATTTTCAGGCTTAACTATAGTCTGCTGCGCGGCGGCATGCGGCAACGGCAGCAACAGCATGGCCGCGAGGGCCAGCAAAGGCGTCAGTTTCGTAAGGAATGGCAGGAATCTTCGGGTATCAGTGTTTCTCATATAAAGTTTGTTAGCGTTCTGTTGTTTGGGTATGGCCTATATCTGTATCTGCTCGTTTTTGCCGGTGCTTGCGGTGATGGTCCTTCCTTTTAACGTAAATTTTATGTTTGTAGTCTGTTCCATCAGTTTCAACATTACCTCTATGCCGTGGTGTTTATCGACGGCTCCGGTGAAACGCAGCTCTTTAATGCTCTCGTCGGTGTAAACCACGTTGAAGTCGTACCACCGTCTCATCCGGTTCATTATATATTCGAACGTGGCGGCCTCGAAGTTGAATTTGCCCTCTATCCAGGCGGAACACAGCGACGCGTCCACCGCAGCCTTCTCGCACAGGCCTGTGTGGCGGTTGAGCGACAACTGCTCGTTTGGCATTATCTTCATCCTGTCGCCGAAACTTATGCTGCCCTCCTTGAGCGTGGCATGCCATATCTCTTCGTCGGGATATGCGTACACGTTGAACGAGGTGCCAGTGACGATTATCTTTTCACTCCCTATATTGACCACGAACGGCCTGGCCCTGTCGGCCGCGACCTTGAAGTAAGCCTCTCCCTCGAGGAATACCTCGCGCGTCCTATCCCCGAAACCTTCGGGAAAGCGCAGCGTCGACTCGGAATTGAGCCATACCGTGGTGCCGTCGGAGAGATTCAGGCAGTATTCCCCTCCCTGCGGGACGACCATCGTATTGTACAGTTTCGCCATCGCGCGGGAATCGGCGCCGGCGGCCGAATGCGTCAATACGCCTTTGTCGCCGTCGTTGGCGAAGCCGGAGCCTCCGCGGGACACTTTCATGTCGGCGCCGTCCCTCTCCAGGGCGAATATCTCTCCGTCGGACAGGATGAGATGGGCCTGGGCTTTGCCGGGGTGTATCTCCGCGCGGGCCGCCGCAGGCTGCGTATGGTCGCTGTTGCCGTTGAGGCTTACTACAGCCCACACCGCAGGGATCGCAACGGCGGCTATGGCCAGGGCGTACCTTACGGCTCCGGCGATTGCCCTGCGCCGGCGGCGTGCAACCACTTTCGACCATGCGCCAGGCAGGTCGTAATCGTGTTTCTGGCCGCAACGGATGGCCCGTCCGAGCAGGTACTGCACCTCCGGACCCGGCGAAAATTCCTCTTCCTGCAGCAGTTGCTCCTCATCGGAAAGATGAGCGGGACGGTTGCCGCCAGAAAGTCTGTCGTCTGAAATATCCATGTCTGAAAGCGTTATTCGTTAGGTTTTTTGGGTATGCTTCGACAGTAATTATTACACCTTAGAGGTAAAAATGGATAGGCGCGAATAAATATATTTTTATTTTCTAACAAAAATTATAATATTTGTAGAATATATTACTTGGTTGTTGTGTCGCGGTTATTTCTGATAAATTTGCGTCATGAATTTTTTTAAGAGGGTAGGAGAGAGAGGAAGGGTATATACAGACAGGCAGGCCCGAACACCTGATATAGAAGAGTTATTCACCACCAATTACGCGTCTTTGTGCGATTACGCCTACTCCATCACGGGCGATCGCACGACGGCCGAGGACGTGGTGCAGGATATTTTTGTAAACATTATAGAGAATAAGGGCATCGCGGGGCATATTCCGGCCAGGCATTATCTTTTTTCGTCGGTACGTTACCGCTCGCTCAATGTTTTGCGCCACCGCTCGGTCGTTGTACGCAACAACAAGCCGCTGGCAGAGTATATAGAGAACCTTTGCAACGACGCAGGAAGGGAAGAGGAGGACCGGAAGGTGGAAAAAATAATGGAAGCGCTCGACCTTCTGCCGGAGCAATGCCGCACCGTATTCACGATGAGCAGCCTGGAGGGAATGCGTTACAAGCAGATAGCGGACAAGCTCGGCATATCGGTCAATACGGTTAAATACCACGTGGTAAAGGCCTACAGCGCCATAAGGGAGAAATTGTCGACGTGACAGGCACTACCTGTTTGCGCCATATAAGTGTTATATAAATTGTAGCGGGCGGATCAAGGCCGCCTGACAGTTGGTTTTGTGCGTGCCGGAGATGCCGCATCGTGATTGTCAGGGTTATTATGCAGCCGCATGCGCTACGGACAGTGAGATATGCTGTGCGGTAATAGCCCGGCCGCACCACAGAGTAATAAAGAACGCGTTGTACCCTTACTTAAAAATTATACGAATATCATATGACCGGAAACTTTCTTAAAACAATCCTCCTGGCGGCCGTCATGGCTGTGCCGTCTTACTCTTTTTCTAAAAAACCGCCCAAGGCCGAAGAGGCTCCCGCCGCCAAACAGCCCGAGGCGCAAGCGCCCGCCAGGCCGATGTCCGGGCCTCAGCCTGCCAATTCCGGTCCCGTCCCATACAGCCAGCTCATAACCAAAGAAGCCCGCTCCATGCCGGGTATGTTCACGGTACACTATATCCGCGACAGGTATTATTTCGAGATACCCGACTCGCTCACCGGCCGTGACATTCTGGCGGTGACCAGGATCAGGCGCGCCCCTGCTGAAATCAACAAGCTCAACACGGGTTATCCGGGCGACGAGGTCAACAAGGACGTGGTCCAATTCATAATGGGTCCCAACAATAAGATGTATGTGTGCGAATCCGTCTACAAGGAGTACGCTGCCGACAGCTCGGGATTGGCTAACGCTGTTTCGCGCGCCAACATGGCCCCTGTGGTCATGTCGTTCGACATAAAGGCGTTCAATACCGACAGCACCAGGCGCAGGGCGAATTTCGTGATAGACGTGACGGACTACATCACCAAATCCGACAAAGGCATATTCGCATTCAACGAACAGATAAGGAAAAAGGCCGGACTGGGCGCGATATTGTCTGATGCGAGTATAATACTGTCGCTCAAGACGTTCCCTATTAATATCGAATTTCGCACCCTGAAAACGTTCGTCCGCACAATGCCCCCGCCCGACGACAAGCGCGCCGAGGCGATATACTATTCTTCGGCTCCCACCCTGACTTACGAACTCAACACTTCGCTGGTACTCCTGCCCGAAAAGCCCATGAAATCCCGCCTGGCCGATGCCCGCGTGGGTTACTTCGCGTCGGGATACACCGTTTACGATTACAACGACATAGAGAGGCGCGCCCGCATATCGCACTGGAGGATGGAGCCGCGCCCGGAAGACGAGGCCAAATACCTCGCGGGCGAGCTTGTGGAACCCGCCAAACCGATAATCATTTACATAGATCCGGCAACCCCTAAGAAGTGGGTGCCGTACCTGATACAGGGCGTCAACGATTGGCAGGAGGCTTTCGAGACTGCAGGTTTCAAAAACGCCATACGCGCCGAGGAGGCCCCCAAGGACGATGCGTCGTGGAGCCTCGACGACGCGCGCCACTCCGCGCTCGTCTACAAAGCGTCGGATTTCACCAATGCCAGCGGCCCGTGCATAACCGACCCCCGCAGTGGTGAAATAATGGAAACGCATATAAACTGGTACCACAACATACAGCAGATACTGCGCGAATGGTATACCGTGCAGGTTGCGGCGATCGACCCTCGCGCGCGTAAACCCATGTTTGACGACGAACTGATGGGCGAATTGATACGTTTCGTCGCCTCGCACGAGGTGGGACACACCCTGGGGCTTACGCACAATTTCGGATCGTCGGCCACCGTGCCTGTAGAAAAATTGCGCGACAAGGCGTGGGTGGAAGCCAACGGACACACCCCCTCGATAATGGATTACGCGCGTTTCAACTATGTGGCGCAGCCCGAGGACAACATTTCGGCCAAGGGTATATTTCCCCGTATAGGTATGTATGACAAGTGGGCGATAGATTGGGGATACCGTTGGCTGCCGCAATTTAAGACGGCTGAAGAGGAGGAGGTGTTCCAAAGCAAGCGCATAGTAGAAAAGCTGGCCGAGGACAAACGTTACGCCTTTGGCGGCGAGACGGATCCCAACGACCCGAGGAACCAAAGCGAGGACTTGGGCGACAACGCCATGCTGGCGAACGGATACGGCATACTCAACTTGCAGCGCATAGTGCCGAATATAACGGAGTGGATGAAGGAACCCGAGAAAGACCACTCCATTGCACATTCGCTCTATAAACAGGTGCTTTCGCAATATTCGCGTTACATGGGCCACGTGGCCACCTATGTAGGAGGCGTTTACTCCACCCCGGTGGCTTCCGACTCGGACGGCAAAGCCTCGGAATTCGTCCCCGCCGCGCTGCAGAGGCAGGCGATGGACTTCCTCGACAAGCAACTCTTCGCAACCCCGAAATGGTTGGTAGACAAGAAACTTATCGAATCCGGAGCTACCGACCCGGTGTTGAGCATAGCCTCCGTTCAGGCGCGTACCCTCGACAGGCTGTTGAGCCGCAACGTGGTTGATTGTCTGGCGCGTTACGAGGCGTTCGAAGGTAAAAGCGCATATACGGCGCAGGAGATGTTCGCCTCGCTGCGCAAGTCCATAATGGCGGAACTCTCCTCTGGAGCGACCCCCGACCTTTACCGCCGCAACCTGCAAGAGGTTTACGTGAAAGCCCTCATCTCTCTGAGCGGCAATAAAGATATCTCCTCTGCCCTGACGGCGGCAATGTCCAGGTCGGCCTCTTCGCTGCAGTCGCAGCCGCCTTCCGACGCCCCTCGCCTGGCCCTGGCGCAACTCAACGACCTGGCCCGAGAACTCAAAACGAAAAGCGCGTCCGCAGGCGGAGCGGCCCGCGCGCACTACATGAATCTGTATACCATGATAGACAAAGCGTTAAAGGCTGAATAACACATTTCCCGCACAATAATAAACCATTAATACCGTTCCCTTATGAAAACTACTACGTTTATGAGAATGAAATTCTTCATGGCCGCACTCGCCACCGCCTCGCTGGTGACGTTCGCAAGCTGCTCGAAAGACGAAGGTAAGGACAAACCCGAGCCTCCTACCGATGTCACCATCACCGGATTTGCGCCGCTGACGGCCAAAGGCGGCGCCAGCATAACCATAACGGGTACGAACTTCAGCGAGACAGCCGAGGAAAACATCGTAACCCTGAACGATATCGAGGCCGCTGTCACCTCTGCGTCGGCAACCCAGCTCGTAGTGACCGTACCATCCACCGTCTATTGCTCCGGCAAGGTACGCGTTGCCGTTGGCGACAAGAACGCCGAATCGGCCGAAAGTTTCGCCTACCTGCTGGCACACCTCGTTTATACCGCGGGCTATGAATATGACGAGAACTACGTCTCTGAGGCTAAAATATGGGCAGGCTCCTCCGCTACGACCTTGGGAGATAAGGGCGTCGATGGCGACCTGGAATCGGAAGTAAGGTCGATATTCATATCGGGAACCGACGTATATGCGGCCGGAAATCAGCAAAACTCCAGTTATCAGCCCCGCGGTGCGAGTTGGCGTAACGGATCCGCGCTGGCTTCGTTGACGGATGCCACTAAACGCACCTCCGCCAACGCCATATGCGTTACGGGTACGGATGTCCACGTGGTAGGTAATTCCGGAAGTACCTCCAATGCCTGCTATTGGAAAAACGGCGCGTTGACCGCCCTTACCACTACCGGAGGCCAGGCTTTATCTATGTCCTTATTGGGCAGCGACATCTACGTGGCAGGAAATAGCGGCGCTTCCGCCGTTTGCTGGACTATAACCGCCTCAGGGGCGATAACCCCTGTCACGTTGGCCGCTTACGGTAAGGCCACGGCTGTTTTTGTGTCGGGTACCGACGTCTACGCGGCCGGCGTGAGCAAGCCCGATGCATTGGGAACCAACACTCCCAAGGTGTGGAAAAACGGGACTCAATTTGCAGAACTCAACGACGGCAGCGCATCGGTCGACATTAAATCCATCTTCGTTTACAACGGCTCCGCATATGTCGTAGGCCTGTATAACGACACCCCCCGTTTATGGACGGTAGACGGCGATGGCAACGTAACGGTCACGCCTATTACCGGGGCGGGCGGCGTTTATTCCGTATTTGTGAAAGACGACGTGGTATACGTAAGCGGAATGGGCGGCAACAAAGCCATGTATTGGAAGATAATCAACGGAGAGGTCGTTGGCTCGGAAGATATAACCAATGGAACCAGGACAGCCGAAGCGTACGCGATATATGTAACAGACGCGCCGGAAAGCTAAAACCCGTCCGGGTAGCATAATGGACGACTCTGCGATATCCCTCCTGTCTGTTACGGCATGAAAGGGGTCGGCAGGGCAAACCGTAGGTATTAACTGAAAACTGTAAAATTATGTTAAAACATTCTATCTTTTTATTTGCGGCCATTGCCGCGCTTACGTTCTTCTCCGGTTGCACTGAGACTGGCGGAGGAGACGATAAGCCGATCGATAAAACCATGAGCTTTACCGGCTTCAGCCCTACAAAGGCTGTCGCAGGAGCGGCACTCACACTTTCAGGCGCTAATTTTAACACCGAAGCCGGCGCCACCACCGTACTGATAAACGGAGTGGAGGCGGTCATACAATCGATAACTTCCTCCGAAATAGTGGTGACCGTTCCCTCAGGCAAATGCAGCGGCACTATAGAAGTGATCGCCGGCGACAATAAGCTCTCGAGCGCGGACGAATTTTTATTCCAATCGACGCACATGGTCTATATTGCCGGCAATGAAGGTGTGGATGCTTCCGAAGTGGCCGCATACTGGGTGGACGGTGTAAAGAAATCCATTCCTGGCGTTACGGGCAGGTCTTCGGCCAACGCTATCTATGCCGATGCCCAGGGCGTCATATATATCGCAGGCAAGAAGTTCGTTGATAATGTGGCTTATGCCGTATGCTGGAAGATAAACGGCGAAACGGTCGAAACCACCACGCTTACCGACGGGTCCGGACACGGACAGGCGACGTCTTTGTGCCTTGTAGGCAACGACGTTCACGTTGTTGGCAACCAGCTCAGGCATGTGGATAAGGAGATTAGAAGGGTCAGCCATGCAGGCCAGCCCGACGAGATCATAATGTTCCACGGATCGCTTAATGTCGCCAAATACTGGAAGAACGGCGTGCTGGTAAAGGACCTTACCGACCCGATGGCTAAACCCAAAGTCACCGAAAGCGGCTTTGCTACCTCTATTGCCGTGGTAAACAACAATATATTCATTTGCGGCATAGAAGGTAAAACCACTAAATACTGGAAAAACGGTGAACTGATAGTGGATTTGACAGACGGGGTGCATGACGCGGAAGCCAGATCTATTTTTGTAACCCGCAACGAGGATGTATACATTGCGGGATATGAAGAAAGCATGCGGCACGCAAACGCCAGGGCTCAATATTGGAACCAGGAAGGGACTGTCTCGCCTATTACGACAGGTAACAATTTTTCAAGCGCAAACTCCATTTTCGTAGTGGGCAAATCGGTTTATGTGGCCTACGAGGAGACCGGCAGCGACGAAAATGAATTTTTGCGCGGAAAAGTATGGCGCAACGGAACCTCCAAAACCATATCCGATGTAAGCAAAGACACCTATGTCACTTCTATATATGTGGCAGGCGGCGATGTTTATGTATCGGGGCAGGAGTACGGGGGAAGCTGCCATATTGCTAAATATTGGAAAAACGACACCGTCATCACTCTGGGCGACGGCGTTAAGGATAGCTTTGCCAACAGCATATACGTAAGAGAGATATAGTCGTCTCTGACTCCGACGGTTGCACCATGCCCGTTTCGCATATTCCGGGTATGATTTATCGCAGGCAACTTAACGCAGGATAAAATGGAAACCCCTCAAGCTTGAGGGGTTTCCATTTTATCATTTTTTGCCTGACTTGCTTTATTACAAATTTGGGATCAGCCTGAAAACAGGTTGGCGTTAATATGCGTGACGCGAGAAGATG
>JAVBOW010000026.1:0-70304 GCA_031550125.1 Rikenellaceae bacterium | reverse complement strand
GGAGGGGCGGCTCCGCCGTCGTTAAATGACCGGTGTCAGAAGGTTATACCAACCCTCACGCCGAAGTTATTCAGGTTCTTTACCGAATAGACTATCAGGTCGCTGCTGTTGGTCGCGAAACTGTAGTAGGCCGACAGGTGTATTCCCGCATAGTGCGTCGAGGCGGGGAAGATGTTGGTCCCTATCTCGGGCGAGAGATAAAAGCCCCACGAGTTGTAGTAGCTTTCATAAGCCGAATAGAACGAACTTACGCGGGCGAAATTGGCACCCAGTTTAAGCGACAGGTAAGGATCGAGTACGCCTTTACCGTCGGTGAGGCGATAGCGGCCGCTCAAGCCGAAAGGAAGTTGGAACACGCTATGCTCCTGCGCCAGCGTGACCGAAGAGGTGCGGTCGAGGCTGATGGTTTGCGTAGGGATCGACTCGTTGTTAGTGTGGAAGGAGACGAAGCCGCCCAGGCCGAACGACGAGTAGTCGAGATATGACCCCGCTTCGAAATTCATGCCCCAGCCCGATGCCTTGCTTACGAAATCGTTGCTTATAGGGACGTTGAACTGCCAGTCGACGTTAAGGTAACTCTGGTTGATGAACTGAGCCCTGGCTGGAGTTGCCGCCAACACGCCGGCGACGGCGAAGGCGAGGAACACTACCGTGATTTTATTTATTGTTTTCATAATTGTCTTTTAATTTTAAATAGTTCTTAATCCGTTTGTCGCCGCAGGCGTATTACATGGGAGTCGTGACGTTAAGGTAAGGCGACTGGGCGAAAGCCTGGTCGACGGCGGGCAGCAATTCGCCGGTAACCACCTGCTCGCTGCCGTTTTCAGCGCCGGAAATATAGGTATACCAAACCGTCGGGAGTTCCTGATTTTGCCTGAGCGTCTCCAGACCGGGCTGCACAAGCTCACCCACGAGCGAACCTATAGTATAGCCGTAAACCACCGGATAGGGATAATACCACCCCGGCCAATAACCGCCGTCCCACCAGTAGGGATCCCACCACCAGTAGGGATAGTCGACGAAAACCGTGGTGTTTTCGATATAGCTTACATTGAGGGCCAGGTCGTAATCGGCCTCAGGATCGGTCACTATGGTGTAACCGGCGCCACCCTGGGCTTTGGGACCGAGATTCCTGGTGAACTCGTCCAGAATGGCCTGAGCGTTGGCGTCGTCCCATTGGCTGTCGTCCTGGCTCGAGGAACCGACAAGGAGGATATAGTCGGGGATGTAAATCCTGTACGGCTGCGTGAAATCATAACCGTATTTGTAAGTGGTATAAACCAGATACTGATCTTCGACGTTGGACAGGTCAGGATCTTTTTGGCACGCCGTGACCGCAAACAACGCGATCACCACATAAAATAATTTTTTCATATTCGATACGATTTAAAAGGTTTATAAAATGTTTTACGACTACTCCATTATCAATATCCGTTCCAAAACTTTAAATACCGTCCAAATTTCAATTTTGCAAAGCCAAAATCGCGAGCGTATATCTTGTTTTCCAAAATATTTACATATCTTGCAACTTATTTATTAGAAGAGAGAGATCCAACATTTTATTATCGGGTATTAGTTATGACCAATACAATCCGTATCAAATTACGGGCAATATGGGCCGTTTTGCCATTCATGCTCTGTTTTGCGGCCACCGCCGTGGCGGATGAGCATAATCCCATACTCATAATAAGCTCCTATAATCCGGACACCAAACAAACGTCCGACAATATCGGCGATTTCATAAACGAGTACAAGCAGCTGGGCGGCAAGCACAACGTTCTTATTGAGAACATGAACTGCCGCAGTTTCTCGGAGGTACACGAGTGGGCCGGCACTATGAGGACGTTCCTGCACAAATACCAGGGCAACAACACTCCCGCACTTATACTGCTGCTCGGCCAGGAAGCCTGGTCGTCGTACATTTCGCAAAAGGAAGATGCGATAAACAGCTCCATCCCCGTATTGTGCGGCATGGTCAGCCGCAACGCCATAATGCTTCCCGCCCCCAACGTCAACCTAAGGGAGTGGGAACCCGAGAGCGTCGATGTGATGGACGACCTTAACCGCGAGAACATACTGTCCGGTTTCCTCTACGAATACGACGTCAACAAAAACATACGCCTGATCAAAAGGCTCTATCCGCGTACCGCCAACATAGCATTCATATCGGACAACACCTACGGCGGGGTGTCCATCCAGGCGCATATGCGCAGACAGATCAAGAATTTCCCCGACCTGAACCTCATCCTGCTCGACGGCCGCAGATACTCTCTGTCTACCATAATAAAGCAGATAGAGAACCTCCCCGACAACACGGCCATAGTGATAGGCACATGGAGGGTGGATAAAGACGATAACTTTTTCGTAAACAACACCATACACGACATAACCGAGGCTAATCCCAGCGTGCCGTGCTTTTCCATGACCACGCTGGGCGTGGGTTACGGCGCCATAGGCGGCTACGTACCCCAATACCCCAAAACGCTGGGTAAAGACCTCGCCAAACTGGCGATGGAATACGCCGACGCCAACAATCCGGCCGCATCGGGACGAAGGATGCAGTACGTAGGCAACGAATACGTATTCGACTTCAAAAAGATAACCGCCTTAGGAATCAGCGAGACCGACCTGCCCGTCCCCCACAGGATGGAGAACAAAGAGCAGTCGTTCGTCGAGAAATACCTCAAGGAGTTGATGATGATATGCTCGCTGTTCATCATCCTGCTGCTGGGTTATTTCGTGGTGTTCTACTATTTCTTCAGGGTGAAGAAACTCAAGGACGCGCTCGAGCAGTCCGAGGCAGACAACACCATAATACTAAACAACCTGAGGGCCGACATACGCTTCATAACGCCCGACTACCGCATAAAATGGTTCAACAACGCCCACGGGAGAAAGATGCAGCGCGCGGGCGAAGACATACAGGGTACGTTCTGTTACGAGACACTGTACGGACTCGACAAACCGTGCGACTACTGTCCCGTAAAAGAGGCCCTGGCCACGGGACAGAGCGCCGAAAGTACCATAGAGATGCAGAACAACGTATTCATCAACATGCTGGCCAGCCCTGTATACGACCAGAACCATGAGCTTATGGGAGTGGTGGTGCGTTCGGAAGACGTGTCGAAAGACAAAGCCATAGAGCGCGAGCTGAGGGCGGCCAAAGAGAAGGCCGAAGAGTCGGACAGGCTCAAATCGGCGTTCCTGGCCAACATGAGCCACGAAATCCGCACCCCGCTGAACGCCATAGTGGGCTTCTCGAGCGTACTGATAGCCGAAGGGACGAGCGAAGAGGAGAAAAAATCCTACGCCGAGATCATACAGACCAATTCCGACCTGCTCCTGCGCCTGATAAACGACATACTCGACATCTCGCGCCTCGAGACGGGCAAGCAGACGTTCAACTTCGCCCCCTGCGAGGTGGTTACGCTGTGCAGCAGCGTAATATCCACCACCCAGTATGCATGTAAGTGCAGCGCCGAGTTCAGGCTCGACGCCCCGTTCGAATCGTTCGAGATGGAGACCGACGTACAGCGCCTGCAGCAGGTGCTGATAAACCTTATGTCCAACGCGGTCAAATTCACTGCACATGGATCCATAACGCTGGGGCTGAGGATAGACAAGGAGAACGACATGGCCGTATTCAGCGTCACCGACACCGGTGTGGGCATACCTGTCGAAAAGCAAAAGCTGGTGTTCGAGCGTTTCGAAAAGCTCGACGAATATGTTCAGGGCACGGGCTTGGGGCTTGCCATATGCAAGATTACGGTCAACAGACTGGGCGGCGACATATGGGTGGACGAGAATTACACCGGCGGCGCAAGGTTCGTCTTCACCCACCCCATACACCGCCCTTCTAAAGAAAATGATAAAAAAGCCTAACCATCACGGAAGATGAGGGAAAAACTGATAACGTGGGCAGACGGCATACTCGCATCCCTGGGACTGGCGCAGGGAGAGGCCGGCGCGTGGAATCAGATAATCGTCTTTTCCCTGATAATCATGCTGTCCGTGGCCGTGAACGCCGTGTGCCGCTGGGCGATAATGCCCGCCCTGCAGAAGGTGGCCAGGATGACAAAGGCCAAATGGGACGACGAGCTGCTCGGCACGACGCTGCTCAAACGGCTATTCAGGCTCATCCCACTGTTTATCATATACGTACTGCTTCCACTGGCGTTCGAGGAAGATTCGGCGACGCATTCGTGGATACGACGGATAGTGGCGGCCTCGATGGTCATGGCGCTGACGTCATACCTCAACGCGCTGGTAAAGGTCGTTTTCGGGCTGCTCGAAAAAAGGGAGTCAATGAACGGCAGGCCGCTCAAAGGGGTTATGCAGGTGCTGCAGATAATGTTGTTCCTGGTGGCCCTGATCCTGGTGATAAGCATAATCATAAAGGAAGATCCCAGCAAACTGCTCACCGGGCTTGGCGCTTCGGCGGCGCTGATGATGCTAATATTCAAGGACTCCATCACCGGACTCGTCTCGGGCGTGCAATTATCCGCCAACAATATGCTCAAACCCGGCGACTGGATAACGATGCCTAAATACGGGGCGGACGGCACCGTGATAGACGTAACGCTCAACACGGTGAAAGTGCGCAACTTCGATAACACGATAACCACCATCCCCCCATACGCCCTTACCAGCGACTCGTTCCAGAACTGGCGCGGCATGGAGGAATCGCCCGGAAGGCGAATAAAGCGCTCCATAAGCATCGACATGAACAGCGTGAAATTCTGCACGCCGGAGATGCTCGACAAATACCGCCGCATATCGCTGCTTACCAAATATATAAATGATAAAGAAGCGGAGTTGGAACAATACAACAAATCGCGCAAGATAGACTCGGAGGTAACGATAAACGCCCGAAGACAGACCAACATAGGCGTCTTCAGGGCTTATCTGGACCGCTATCTGCAAAGCCTTGACTCGGTAAACCACGAAATGACCTGCATGGTGCGGCAGCTGCAGCCCACCGACACGGGCATACCCATAGAATTGTATTTCTTCTCGGCGATAAAAGAATGGATCCCATACGAAAGGGTGCAGGCCGACGTCTTCGACCATGTACTGAGCGTGATCCCCGAGTTCGACCTGCATGTTTTCCAAAACCCGTCGGGACGCGATTTCGCTTCGCTTGCCCGCGACCCGGGGAATACAGATAAATAGAGTACCTGACCTCATCGCCCTATGGAAACCTCAATCGCCGCCGCAACGGCCCATGCAGCAGAAAAGATCGATTCCTTCATGTTGGATAATCTGTCCGACAGAATAAGGCAGGCCGAAAGCATTGCCGGAATAGAGTATTGGGAATACGACTATTCCTCCAAGCTGCTGTATATGTCCGACGGTATACTGAAGGAGTTTCTGGGAATAAAACAACCGGCGGGAAACCGCATGCCCATATCCGAATTCATCGAAATGATCGTAAGCGATGACAGGGACGATATACGCAGCGCCGTACGCACGCTCAGCAACGGCCAGGACGGCGGCACAGGGAAAAAGGTCAGCTACCGTCTTATATCCGCAGACGGAAAGACCAAACATATCCTGAACCATATTATAAAAAGAGATGTCGACCGGGACGGCAATATAATCATATGCGGATACGCGCAGGACATTACCGGCACGCTGGAGAATATGCAGGAACTCGAGTCGCTGCGTATAGCCATGGACTGCTCCGACCAGGAGATATTCGCCTTCACCGTCGACGGTAAACTATTCTACGCCAACCGGCTGAGCAGGGAGAGGTATAAATTCGACAAAAAAGGCGGCGCCTACTCGATAGAACATGTAAACCCATACTACAACACGGGGAATTTCAAAGAGTTGGCCGACAGAATAGACGCGAACGGAGGTTTATTACATATAGACACCGAGCATCTGCTGCCTGACGGGCGTAAATTGCCGGTTTCGGTAAAACTTCACAAAGCGGTAAGTTACAGCGGCGTACCATTGGTATGGGGGCAGGCCGCCGACATTTCCAAAGGCGTGGAGCAACAGCGCAAGATAAACGAGTTGAGCCGCATAATGGAAACGATACTCGAGTATTCGCCGCTGTATATGTACATAAAGGACGGATTGACGCAACGTTACCTATACTGGAGCCGGTCGATGGAACAACTCACCGGCGTAACGAAAGCGAAGGTACGCGACATGACGGAGTTCGAAATCTATCCGGAGCTGAACGACGCCGAAAAGATACAGCAGATAGACCAGGCCATTCTGGTAAAAGGCGGAAGCATGGAATATCTGGACGTGTATACCATGCGTGACGGGGTGAAACACACCCTTAAAACCATAAAGACGGTTATCCGGGAGCGGGACGCCAACCCCATGATAGTGGCCGTGGCCATCGACATGACCGACATGAAGACAGCCGAGCAGGAGCTTATCAAGGCGCGCCTGAAATCGGAAAAGTCCAACAAGCTGAAAAACTCCATATTGGGTAAATTCAGCCACGACGTAAAGGGGCTGATAACCGACGTGGCAAAACTCGCCCAGCTCGAAGCCCGGGAGGCCGAGCGCGCCGAAAGGGACAAGTACATGATAACGATAGAACGCAACATAAACAACCTGTTAGGCGAAGCGGGCGAAGTGACGGACATTCTCGAGATAGAGACGGGAAAAATGACGCCGGAAAATATGACGGTGGATGTGGGCGAGCTGTGCAGGCAGACCGTCGAGCGCCTTAGGGGCGGAATGTCCAAAAACATCGCGCTGTCGATAGACCCTTCGTCCGAAAGGCTTAAGGTAATATCGGACGGGAAACGCATCGGGCAGGTGCTGTCCAGAATAATCGCCGCGTCTTCTAAATACATCGCGTCGGGCGCAATAAACATATCTTACCGTTACACCGAGGGCAAACTGCGCTTCAGGATATCGGACAACGGCACCGGCCTGGCCAACGAAGCGCTCGGCCTGGTATTGAACCAATACGCTTCCAGGGACGGTAACCGCAACGAGTCGGACGACGCGCTGGGAATGGTGTTATGTAAAATGATCGTCGAACATATGGGAGGAAACTTTGAAGTCACCTCGGCCAAAGGGGTCGGGTCGCAATTCATCTTCGATTTCGCATGCAGCCGGGCGGAAGCCGGGGCGGAAACGCCTGCGCAGGAAACGCAGTCCGGGGCGGAGACCGCCGCGGACAAACCCGCGGAGAGCGCGGGGGCGACGGCAGCGCCGGCGGTCGCGGACAATGCGGCCAAAGGCCCCAAAAGGGTGCTGGTGGCCGAAGATGTGGACAGCAATTACCAACTGCTGCAAGCCCTCATCGGACGGATATACTCCCTCTCACGAGCCCATAACGGACAGGAGGCGGTGGATATGTTCAGCCAGATGAATCCCGAGCCGGACATCATACTTATGGACATGAAGATGCCCGTCATGGACGGACTCGAAGCGACCAGGGAGATACGCAAAATATCATCCTCGATACCCATAGTGGCGCTCACGGCCCACGCTTTCAACGACAATAAGGTAGAGGCCCTGAGCGCCGGATGCAACGATTTCCTCACCAAGCCCATCGCCGCCGACATCCTTAAAAAGACGATAGAAAAATACACGGCCAAATAGGGGATAAGTCCTAAAAACAGGTTGGCGTTCAAATACGCGGCGCAAGAAAGCACACTGCATCTTACGATGGCGACGCAGTGCATCGCGTATGTCAGGTTTTGCTTATCTTTTTCATTTCAAATCCTCACGGACTGTAGTCCGTGAGGATTTGAAATGAAAAAGATAAGTGAAAGATGATGTGCGATATGTGCGGCCAACACATAACTGATACTGGTCCCAAATAGGGGGCCGCCAGCGCCTTTGGCATAGACGACGATCCGACCGCTACAGTTGGCGGCGGTTTTGCAAGGCGTGGGCAACTGTCAGCTCGTCGGCGTATTCGAGTTCGTCGCCGAAACCTATCCCCCTGGCCAGGGCGGTGACTTTGAGTCCGGCGAATTGCTCCAGCCTGCGGGTTATGTAAAAAAGGGTGGTTTCGCCCTCCACCGTGGTACTTATGGCAAGGATAACCTCCTTTACATCCCCGGCGGTTATGCGGTCTATCAGCAAATCTATTTTGAGACTCGACGGGCCTATGCCCTGCATGGGCGATATGACACCTCCCAGGACGTGGTAAAGGCCGCGGTAATGTCGCGTGTTCTCTATGGAGATCACATCGCCCACGCCCTCCACCACGCACACCGTCGAGCGGTCGCGAGAACGGTCGGCGCATACGGGGCAAATATCCTCGTCCGAAAGGTTGTTGCACTGCGAGCAGTGCCTTATACGGCTACGGAAGGCGTCGATGGCGGCCGTCATGCCGCCAACCTGCGCCGGATCCATGCGCAGTATGTGCATCGACAGGCGCAGGGCCGTGCGGCGGCCTATTCCCGGCAGGCGCGACAGCTCGCCAACTATATCGTCTAACAGTTTGGACATTATATCATTTCGATGGACTGGGTTTCGAGCCACCCTTTATTTCCGTCGGCTATCACCACCTCGCTCCATCCGCCCAGGGCGCTCACCACGCGTACTTTGGTGCCTTCGTGAAGCACGAAAAGATCCTGGCTCGAACGGTCGGGCGAACTTTTAACCGCCACCGACGACACCGTTACCACACCTTCGTCGGGAGAGACGATACGGCGGTACGAAACCGCGGCGAAAACGGTGGAAATGACAAAAAGCGACGCGCAGGCCATAGTGGCGAAAAAACCGGCCTTGCGGCGGCGCAGCCTGCCCGAAAACATATAGAGCAGGAAAGCGGCCATGGCGCAGGAGAGCATGGCCAGCGAAATGAGCGTCCATGCGCCAGGCCCCAAAGCCGTACGCAACGCGCGTATCCACCTGGACAGGAAGAACTCCGGAAGCTGCTCTATCTTGTCCTTGACGTAACCGTTGGCCACAGCAAGATTGTATCGCACGTCGGCGTCGGCCGGGGCGAGCTTGGCCGCCTTGTTATAATACAATATGGCCTTGCCCGTGCGTCCCGACTTGAAATAGGCGTTCCCCAGGTTGTAATACAGTTTGTAACCCTCCGCCCCCGTTTTGAGGAGGGAGTCGTAAAGCGAGGCGGCCTGGGCGTACGAGGCGTTTACATAGGCCGTATTGGCGGCATCCCACAGGTTGCCGGCGGAGGCAGGCGCGGCGTAATCCTTAGCGGCCGGGGCCGGCGAAGCGGCGGCGTCAGGAGAGACGGCTGCACTGTCGGCCACGGTCTCCTGCGCGGAGACGGCTGCCGAGACCAGCATACAGGCTATTATTATGGTAAGCTTTTTCATCTTTACCGTTTCAGGATTGTTTCCATTTCCGATATCACAGCTATGCCTTCGCAATAGAGTTCGCCGGTGCGTCCGGTTGTGGCGGGCGAATATTGGGCCAGCTCGCAATCGGCTATCACACCCATATAGCGCTCGGAGAGCTGCTGCGATACGCGACGGCGCGAAAGTTCCTCGCGTACGTTGTCTTTGGTGAGGTTGGCGGCAGGTATGTTGAGTTTGTCGCCAAGATAACCCCACAGGGCGCGCAGCATCTCGTCGAGGAAGCGGCGGCTGTCGCCTCCGGCCATGTAGCATTCGGCCGTGCGCAGACGCTGCAGGGCGGCTTTATTGGCGCGCTTGCCCTTCATGGCCGCGGCGTTGCCGGACTGTTTTATATGGCGGCCTATAGCCGTAAAGGCATAGACAAAAAGACCTGCAAGCAGGGCCAGGACGGCAAAATAGCCCCATGAGCCTATGACGATGAAATTGGCCGCAGAACGGCCTAACGAGCCTATCTTTATGAATCTTATGTCTTTACCCAGTATTTTTATCTCCTCCTTGGTCAGGCCGCTGACTATGCCGCCTCCGGCGGACGGGCTGCCGCCTGCGCCAGGAGCCACTTTCAGCGTGGCGGCAGGCAACGTAAGGGTGATGTAACGCGCCGTCTCAGGATTGAAGAAGGAGAATTCCACCGGCTCCACCACATATTCCCCTTCGGCCCGGGCGATGAAGGGATATTCGAACTGGCGATAACCGCTTATGCCCGACGAGTTGCTCGTAAAACTCTCTTTGGTGGTTGTGTTATACTGCTCGAACGACCCCGGCATGGATAGTTTGGGCGCTTGTATGAGCGGCAGGTTGCCCGCCCCGGCTATCTTCACCTGATAGGTCGCGGCCGAATTGGCCGTAATGTCCTGGGCCGAAACGCCGCCCGTAAGGGTGAAGTCGCCCACGGCGCCGTTGAATCCCGCGGGAGCGCCGGCGGGGAAATCCTTGACGGTTATCTTCAATGGCTGGGTACGCAGCTCTTTCTGCACCTCCTCCACCGAAGGACCCCCGCCGAAAAAGTCGTCGAAAACGGACTGGCGGCGCGCCTGCGTGATGATCTGCACAACCACCGTCAACGAAAACGGATCGATCTGCAAAACGCCGGACTGCTGGGGGTAGAGCAGGTATTCGCCCAGCACCATGGCGTCGTAGACCTTGGAGTTATATGTCTCCCTGGTCCACTGCTGCTTGCCGGCGGAGGGTATCTCCTGGCTCCAGAAACCGTTGAAGGCAGGTATTTTCTGGTTGAGCGCTCCGCTAACCTGCGCGCGCTGGTAGAGTTTCCATGTAAGTTTTATCGGCTGGCCCTTATAGACGCTGGAACGGCTTACGGTGGCGGTGAGGATGAGGTCGTCGGGCGCGAGGGCGTTTTTAGCCCTGGCTCCCTGCCTGTCGCGGGCCTCCCCGGTCGTACCCTGTTGCTGCCCCTGGCCTCCGGCGCTCGACGCAACCACCTCAATTGTAAGCGGCTTGGAGGTATAGCTCTTGCCTTCCACCTTCACCTCGGCCGAGGGGATGGCGAAGCGTCCCTCGGCCGTGGCCTGGAAGACGTAGGTGTAGGTGTAGTTTACCGAGGTGGACATGTTGCCGTTGACGATGCTCATGCTCTGACCGCGCGAGACCGTAGGCCCGGCGAGAACGCTGAAACCGTTGATATCCGGAGGAGTGAAACCCTCAGGAGCCGCGCTGCCGGTAACAGAAAATTCAACGCGGAACACCTCGCCCGCCTCAACCACGGCCGGCGCGGTGGCCTCGAAGGCGACTTTCTGGGCCAGCAGGGCGGCGGTGGAAAAGAGCAGCAGTACGAGCGAAAAAAGTTTTTTTGACATAGAATCCTTTTAAACCTTTTCGGGCATAACGAAAATTTCCGGCGTTTATTGTCCGGCCCGGACGCCGTTATTTAAATTCGGCGAAGAAATCGTTACCCTTGTCGTCCACAATTATAAAGGCGGGGAAATTCTCCACGTAGATCTTGCGTACGGCCTCCATACCCAACTCCGGGAAGTCGATCACCTCGACGCTCTTTATGCTGTCCTTGGCCAGTATGGCCGCCGGGCCGCCTATCGAGCCGAGGTAGAAGCCTCCGTACTTTTTGCAGGCGTCCGTGACCTGTTGGGTGCGGTTGCCCTTGGCGAGCATCACCAGCGACCCACCGAGGCTCTGGAATTGGTCCACATAAACGTCCATGCGGCCTGCCGTAGTGGGGCCGAAGCTGCCAGAAGCCATTCCGGCAGGGGTCTTGGCGGGGCCGGCGTAATAGACCGGGTGTTTCTTCATGTATTCGGGCATGGGCTTGCCCTCGTCTATCATCTTTTTAATCTGGGCGTGGGCTATATCGCGGGCCACCACCAGCGTTCCTTTAAGGTTGAGGCGGGTTTTGACCGGATATTTCGACAGTATCTCGCGTACTTTATCCATGCCCTCGTCCAGGTCTATCTCTACGGCGGGCTTCATTCCCGGAGCCTCCTTGGGCATGAAACGGGCGGGGTTCTTCTCGAGTTTTTCGAGGAAAACGCCCTCTTCGGTGATCTTGCCTTTAACGTTGCGGTCGGCCGAGCAGCTCACCCCGATGCCCACCGGACACGAGGCGGCGTGGCGCGGCAGGCGGATCACGCGTACGTCGTGTACGAGGTATTTGCCGCCGAACTGCGCCCCTACCCCGCTTTCGCGGCATATCTTCTCTATTTTGGCCTCCCATTCCGGATCGCGGAAAGCCTGACCTCCCTCGTTGCCGCAGGTAGGCAGGTGATCGAGATAGCCGGCCGACGCCTTTTTCACCGTAGCAAGGTTGGCTTCGGCCGACGTGCCGCCGATAACCACGGCCAGGTGGTAAGGCGGGCAAGCCGACGTGCCGAGATCCTTGATCTTCTCCTTTATGAATTTAGTGAGCGAGGCGTCGTTCAACAGCGCCTTGGTCTGTTGGTAGAGGAAGGTCTTGTTGCCGGAACCTCCCCCTTTGGTTATAAAGAGGAATTCGTATTTGCGGCCCTGTGTGGCGTAGAGGTCTATCTGTGCGGGGAGGTTGGTGCCGCTGTTCTTCTCTTCCGTCATGGTGAAAGGCACCACCTGCGAGTAGCGCAGGTTGCGTTCGCGGTAAGTGTCGAAGACGCCCTTGCTGAGCGCTTCGGCGTCGTTGGCTCCGGTATATACGTCCTCGCCCTTTTTGCCTATCACTATGGCCGTGCCTGTATCCTGGCATGTGGGAAGCTCGCCCTCGGCCGAAACCACCTGGTTGACGAGCATGGTGTAGGCCACGAACCGGTCGTTGTCGCTGGCCTCGGGATCCTTGAGTATGTCGGCGAGCTTTTGCAGATGCGATGCCCTGAGGTAGAATGACACGTCGGCGAAAGCCTCTCTGGAGAGCAGTTCTATGCCTTTGGGATCGACCTTTAGGATCTTCCGGCCGTCGCACTCGACGACTTTCACGTAATCTTTAGTGAGCAGGCGGTACTCGGTGGTATCCGCACCCAGGGGGAAAGGCTCCTGGTAGATGAATTCAGCCATTATCTTAGTTTTTGAATTATTCTCTCTAAACGGCCCGGCGCGACGCCATCGGCCGTAGCCAGGGCGATATATGCGGCCCCTTGATCCTTTTTCTTCTTCGCCATACGGACCTGTGCTTCCGAATAGTCGCAAAGGTAGTTATTTTGCATGAAAAAAAACGGCCGCCGCCTTTCGTTTCTGAAATAAAAACCATATTTTTGTAAAAATTTTATAAACTCAAAATCAAACTAATATAAAATCCCTATGATCTCTTACAAAGAACTCGGCCTGGTGAACACCCGCGAGCTGTTCAAAAAGGCCATCGAAGGCAAGTACGCCATTCCCGCGTTCAACTTCAACAACATGGAGCAGATGCAGGCCATTGTCCAGGCTTGCGTGGCCACCAACTCCCCCGTAATCCTGCAGGTGTCTTCCGGCGCGCGCAAATACGCCAACCAGACCTTGCTGCGCTACATGGCGCAAGGCGCCGTCGAGTACGCAAAAGAGCTGGGCAAGAATATTCCCATCGTGTTGCACCTCGACCACGGCGATACCTTCGAACTTTGCAAATCGTGCATCGACATGGGCTTCTCGTCCGTAATGATCGACGGATCGCACCACTCCTACGACGACAACGTGGCCCTGACCCGCAAGGTGGTTGAGTACGCCCATCAGTTCGACGTGACCGTAGAGGGCGAGCTGGGAGTGCTGGCCGGCGTAGAGGACGAGGTTTCGGCCGAGCATCACACCTACACCCAGCCCGAGGAGGTGCAGGACTTCGTATCGAAGACCGGCGTAGACTCGCTGGCCATATCGATAGGCACCTCGCACGGCGCTAACAAATTCAAACCCGAGCAATGCACGCGCAACGCCGAGGGTGTACTCGTACCTCCCCCCCTGCGCTTCGACATCCTCCAGGAGATCGAAAAACGCATCCCCGGATTCCCCATCGTGCTGCACGGCGCATCGAGCGTACCACAGCAATATGTGTCCACCATCAACAAATACGGCGGCGCGCTGAAAGACGCCATAGGCATTCCCGAAGAAGAACTCCGCAAAGCAGCCACCTCGGCCGTTTGCAAGATCAACATCGACTCAGACGGCCGTCTGGCCATGACCGCCGCCATCCGCGAGATCTTCGCCAACAAGCCCGCCGAATTCGACCCCCGCAAATATCTCGGCCCCGCGCGCGACGAGCTTCAGAAACTCTATATGCACAAAACCGAGAACGTACTCGGAAGCGCAGGCAAAGCTTAATATTTTTACGATACACTTCCGGACAGCGCCGCCCCAGGTTTGGGTGCGGCGCTGTTTTTCACTATAAGCGCTTGCTCATTAAAAGATATTGCGTTATATTCGCTCATGCGGATCACGACGGCAGGGCATGCCGCATCGCGGACCTTTCAGAAAAAACAGGTCGGTGCAGGAAAGCGATGCTCCTTAAGGTAACGGCGCTGCGCGCTATGCGTAACCAACATACAATTGAGATTGATCCCGCATCGCCGTGATTTGAGTCGATAAATCCATGTGTATGAAAAAATTATACTCCACATTGCTTTTCTCGGCCGTGTGCGTTTGCGCGTCGGCGCAGGTGTCTCCTTTCAGGGCCGGCGACCGCGTGGCTTTCGTGGGTAACAGCATAACCGACGGCGGCCGCTACCACTCCTACATCTGGCTATATTACATGACCCGTTTCCCGGACGGGCGGATAGACGTTTTCAACTGCGGCATAGGGGGCGACACGGCCGGCGACATCTACAAAAGGCTGGACGACGACGTCTTTTGCCGTCGTCCCGACTGCCTCGTGCTGACATTCGGGATGAACGACACGGGATATGCCGAATATAACGGCGGCGATCCCGGCGCGTTCGCCGACCGCAAGGTCGAGGAGTGCCGCCAATCGTACGCCAAAATAGAGACCCGGCTGAGCCAACTGTCCGGCGTGCGGATAGTGTTGATGGGCAGTTCGCCGTACGACGAGACGGCCGAAATAAAAGACAACAAGCCTTTCAAGGGCAAAAACGCCGCCATGTTGCGCGTGGCGGATCTCCAGCGCCGCTCGGCGGCGGACAACGGCTGGCAGTTCGTGGATATGAACCGCCCCATGACCGCCATAAACAGCGCCGCGCAGCAAAAAGACCCGGCGTTCGCCCTCTGCGGCCGCGACCGCATCCATCCCGACAATGACGGGCATATGGTTATGGCATATATTTTCCTGCGCGCGCAGGGTTTCGCAGGCCGCGAGGTGGCCTCGGTAAAGGTGGACGCCGCAAAAAGACGAATAGGAAAGGTCTCCAACTGCGCCGCGACAAACCTTTGTGTATCGGACAACGAGGTGGCTTTCGACTACATGGCAGCCTCGCTGCCTTACCCCACCGACACCGTTGCCCGGGGCTGGGGTTCGCGGCACTGCCAGGCCGGCGGGCTGGACGTCGTGCCGTTCACGAACGAAATGAACCGCGAGACTTTGGCCGTAACCGGCCTTGCGGAAGGCGACTACACGCTTGCCATAGACGGAGAGAGGATAGGGAGCTACACCGCCGCAGGACTGGCCCTGGGCGTAAACCTGGCCGCTTACAGGAACACCCCGCAATACCGCCAGGCGCTAACGGTGATGTTCCTAAATGAGGAGCGGTGGGAGATAGAACGCCGTCTGCGCGAATACGCATGGATACAATTCTCCTTTTTCCAGCCCCGAGGCCTGCTGTTCGCCGACGACGGCCGCGCCCTGGCCGAATACGACCGCGAAGCGATGCGTAACGGCTGGCTGAAAGCCAAGCGCGACCTCTACTCGAAAGCCATACACAAAGACGTGCGCGACATGTGGCAGCGGCAAATAGATATGCTCACGGACAGGATTTACGAGATCAACCGCCCCGTGACCCGCCGCATAACGCTTACGCGCGACCAATAGGCCGGGAGCGGCGCAACGATCCGGTCGGTCACCGTAAACAGACTGCCCCGAAAGCCTGACATGCGGCTTTCGGGGCTTTCTGTTTACGCCATTTTCGGCTGGTTCGTCGATACGTTATTTCCGTCCGTATCACTTCGCCGGGGCGAGTTCCACGGTGAAGTGGCGCATGATGGGTTTTTCGCGGGTTATGACGTAACCACGGGTTATCTCTCCGCGGCGGTCGAAGACGTTCTTCAGGGCGGCGGCTATATAGTCCATATGGTTGTTGGTGTAGACGCGGCGTGGGATGGTCAATCGCAGCAGTTCGAGGGCCGGGTATCGGTTCTGGCGCGTCTGCGGATCGCGGTCGGCCAGCAGGGCGCCTATCTCCACCGCCCTTATGCCCGCCTCCAGGTAGAGTTCTATGCCGAGCGTCTGGGCTATGAATTCCTCCTTGGGGACGTTGGTCAGCACCTTTTTGGCGTCGACGAAAATGGCGTGGCCCCCGGCTGGACGCTGGTAGGGAATGCCGTAACCGTCGAGTTTTTCGCCCAGGTAGGCAACCTGGCGGATGCGGGTCTCGAGGTATTCGAATTCGGTACCCTCCATCAGTCCCTGGGCCAGGGCGCTCATGTCGCGGCCCGACATGCCTCCGTAAGTGAGGAAGCCCTCGTACATTATGTTGTACATCTGGCACGCCTCCCAATCCTCCTTATGGCGGAAAGCGACGAAACCTCCCATGTTGACTATGGCGTCCTTCTTGGAGGACATGGTCATGAAATCGCCGTAGCTGAACATCTCGCGGACTATCTCGCGGATACTTTTGTCTGCGTAGCCGGCCTCGCGGGTCTTGATGAAATAGGCGTTTTCGGCGAAGCGGGCCGAATCGACCAGCACCTTGACGCCATATTTTTTTGCAAGCGCCGACACGCCCCTGATATTCTCCATGGACACGGGCTGTCCGCCGGCGGTGTTATTGGTGACTGTCAGTACGATGCACGGTATCTTCTCTTTCGGGTGGCTCTTCAGCACATCTTCGAGGCGGCCGAGATCGAAATTACCTTTGAAAGGCAGCTCTTTCGTCGTGTCGGCGGCTTCGGCCACGGTGCAGTCTATCGCGTGGGCGCGACGATACTCTATGTGGCCTTTGGTGGTGTCGAAATGGGAGTTTCCAGGCAGGACGTCGCCCTCTTTGATTATGGCAGAGAACAGCACGTTCTCGGCGGCGCGGCCCTGGTGGGTGGGAAGCATATATTGAAACCCGGTGATCTCCCCGACAGTGTCCGCGAGACGGTAGTACGAACGCGCCCCGGCGTAGCTCTCGTCGCCCTCCATCATGGCGGCCCACTGCTTGTCGCTCATGGCCCCCGTACCGCTGTCGGTAAGCAGGTCTATGAAAACGTGATCGCTCTTGAGGTTGAACAAGTTGTAACCGGCCTCTTTGATCCATTGTTCGCGCTCGGCGCGGGTGCTGCGGCGGATGGTCTCGACCATCTTGATCTTGTACGACTCTGCGAATGGGAGTTCCATGACGTTTATTTTTAATGTTATTATCTTCAAAACCGTTTAAGTATCTTATCGGAGTTATTTTGAGGCTATTTTCACTCCTGTTTAACCCGCCTTGAAGCGAATAGTAAATCCCGTTTAACGATAAGGCAGGGTAAACAGGGGCGAAATGAGCCTCAAAAAACAAGAATGAGAAATTTTAAACGGTTTCTTATTCCGGGTTACAAAAATAACGTTTTTTCCCGGAAAACACAGCATTCCGTCGCCAAAGCGGTTATTTTTGCCGCGCCGGGTCATTTCAACCTGCGAAAAAGACCGTATGCCTAAGGGCGTCGGTAAAAAACTGCCGGTCCCGAAAAATTTCGGGACCGGCAGTTTTTTGTGATCGGCAATCCTTATCAGGTATTCATTGCGCCGCAGACGTTGATGACCTGTCCGCTGACGTACGACGAAAGTTCGCTGGCAAGGAAGAGGGCCGTATTGGCAACGTCCTCGGGTGTTCCTCCGCGGCGCAGGGGTATTTTTTTAGCCCACTCGTCGCGGACTTCCTGGGGAAGCTGGGCGGTCATCTCGGTAACTATGAAGCCGGGAGCGATGGCGTTACAGCGTATATTGCGCGATCCCAGTTCCTGGGCTATCGACTTGGTGAAGCCTATCATGCCAGCTTTCGAAGCGGAATAGTTGCTCTGTCCGGCGTTGCCCGACACGCCAACCACGCTCGACATGTTGATTATCGAACCGCTTTTTTGCTTGAGCATCTGGGGCTGTACGGCCTTGGTGAGGTTGAAGGCGCTCTTGAGGTTGATGTTGATCACCAGATCCCACTGGGCCTCGGTCATGCGCATGAGCAGGCTGTCGCGGGTTATGCCGGCGTTGTTCACCAGCACGTCTATGCGGCCGAAATCGGCTATTATCTTATCCACCGTCGTCATAACGTCGTCGTATATGGCGGCGTTCGAGGCGTAGCCTTTGGCCTTCACTCCCAGGGCGTTGAGTTCCTTTTCGGTGTTAAGGAAATTTTCGTCGGCGGCGATGTCGGTGAAAGCCACGGCGGCTCCCTGCTCGGCGAATTTCATGGCTATGGCCTTGCCGATGCCGCGGGCGGCGCCGGTTATTACGGCCACTTTTCCTTCGAGAAGTTTCATTTGGATTCTATTTTGTGTTTGTTTTGCCTGCAAAGATAATACAAAAAGCAGAAGTTGCGACAACGCGGCGGAAACTACCAGTTCTCGGGGCGGAAAAACACGGGCGAGAGGATAAAGAACTCTATCGACGCGCATTGCGTCACGGTAGAGAGGCCGGGAAGATATTCGCCGCCGCCGGTTATGCAGTAGCGTAGCCTGAGTCCGTATTTGGAGGAGTACCACGACGCAGACCGGTCGAAATTAAAATCGACCAGCACGCCGCCGCCGTAGGTCCAGGATGAGAAACCGGCATATTTCCCGTATCCGCCTTTATTCACATATGAAAACGTCTCGCTCCCGCCGCACACATAGGGCGTAACGGCCAGGCGTCCCGTGTTGAGCATGCGGTAGCCGCCCGACAGGAAAAAAGAATATTCCATCGACTTCACCCATGTGCCGTCGGCATCGTCGCCCAAATCGAAAATCCCGGCCGGATTATCTATTTTGGCGAAAAAGGTCCGTATCCCGGGACCGATATACAGGTTGCGGTGGAAAAAGTCGAAAGTCAGGTTAGCTCCGCCGCCCAGACGCCAGTGGTTGGCGAACTTGCCCGACACCGCCAGCGCTCCAGGCCCCGCCGAGATGCCCGACGACCAGTCGCGGGCCACGCGGGTGGTGTTGGACGCATAGAAGGAGAGGAATTCGCCGTAGGACGAGTCCGGATATCGCGCGCGGAAGTCGTCTATACGTTTCATCTGGTACGAGAGATCGAAGCCGCTGCGTCCGTTTATCGTCCACTGTGTCAATATGTCGAGGAACTGCGACTGCACGGAGTCGGTCTTCAGCGCCAGGTCGCGCAGGAGTTTCGCACGGTTGTCCTTATATTCGGCCATATTGCCTATGGCGTTCAGCAGACCGGTGGAACGCGACTCCATAAACCTGACGCGCTGCCAACGCGGCTCGCGGTAACCGGACGCATAATCGAGGACCACATCGTAGAAGTGCGACCACATCATCAGAGAGATGAACTCGGTGCGCGTGAAGGGCAGCGTTTCGCCTTCACGCGCCATCAGCATCGTTTCGGCGCATATCCTGCCTGCGTCTTCAGGCCGGTCTTCGTTGATCAGCCTTATCAGGCGATCCCTCAATCCGGCCACGCTCTTTTCGGCGCGTTTGTCCGCCTTGCGCAGCGAATCGGAAGAGATACGGTCGCCGGCAGGGCCGGCGCACAGAGCGGCGGGAACGGCTATAAAAAATGAGACGAGCAGGATTAGCAGCGCGGTCCGTTTCATGGCGATGGGAAAAGTTTAGACAAATGTAGAAAAAAAATAGCAACCGCGCAGCAGCCGCTTTTGCAAAAACATCCGGATTGAGTAACTTTGCCGCACCAAAACATTTCAACGATGAAAGACACAAAGATATTCGACCTGATAGCCGAAGAAAGACGCCGCCAGGAGGGGGGTATAGAGCTTATCGCCTCGGAAAATTTTGTCAGCGAGCAGGTCATGCAGGCCATGGGTTCGGTTCTGACGAACAAATACGCCGAAGGATATCCCGGCGCACGCTACTACGGCGGCTGCCAGGTGGTGGACAAGGTGGAGCAGCTGGCCATCGACCGCCTGTGCGAACTCTATGGGGCGCAATGGGCCAACGTGCAGCCGCACTCGGGCGCGCAGGCCAATATGGCGGTGTTCATGGCCGTACTCAAACCCGGCGACACGTTCCTGGGCCTCGACCTGTCTCACGGCGGACACCTTTCCCACGGCTCGCCCGTCAACATGTCGGGCATGCTCTACAATGCCGTGGGATACAAAGTGAAGGAAGATTCCGGCCTGGTGGATTACGACCAGATGGAGGCCCTGGCCCTTCAGCATAAGCCCAAAATGATAATAGGTGGCGCATCGGCCTACAGTCGCGAATGGGACTACCGCCGGATGAGGGATATAGCCGACAAAGTGGGAGCCATATTGCTCATAGACATGGCCCACACCGCCGGACTGATAGCGGCGGGACTGCTGGACAATCCCGTCAAATACGCCCACATAGTGACGTCCACCACCCACAAGACCCTCCGCGGCCCGCGCGGCGGCATAATACTGATGGGCGAGGAGTTCGACAATCCCTGGGGAGTTACCACGCCCAAAGGCGAGATAAAGAAGATGTCGGCCATGCTCAACTCGGCCGTCTTCCCCGGCGTGCAGGGTGGCCCGCTGGAGCATGTCATAGCGGCCAAGGCGGTGGCTTTCGGCGAGGCACTCGCCCCGGCCTACAAAGACTACCAGAAGCAGGTGCAGAAAAACGCCGCGGCGATGGCCGCAGCGCTGGTCAAACGCGGCTACAAGATCATATCGGGCGGCACGGACAACCACCTTATGCTCGTCGACCTGCGCACCAAATTCCCGGAACTGACAGGCAAAAAAGCGGAGCAGGTGCTGGTGGCAGCCGAAATAACGGCCAACAAAAACATGGTGCCTTTCGACACCCGCTCGCCGTTCCAGACCTCGGGCATACGCCTGGGTACGCCGGCCATAACCACGCGCGGACTCAAAGAGGCGGAAATGGAGCTGATAGTGGAGCTGATAGACCGCGTACTCTCCGCCCCCGACGACCAGGCGACGATAGAGGCCGTGGCCAAAGACGCCCATGCGCTAATGTCGAAATACCCGCTTTTCGCCTGGTAGCGCGGTGAAGACAATATATGCGACGAAGGCAGTCCGGAGAGGACTGCCTTCGCCGCATATATGGTGTGGCTGCAGGTTATCTGTTTGCCGGAACCGGCTTCAGGGCCGGCTTGGAGGCGGGAGCCTGGGCTTTAAGGTAGGTTTGGTATTCGTTCCACATGTCGTCTATGCTGGCCTCCCAGCCGAACATGCTCTTTATGGCCTTGTCAAAACTCCATATGCCCAAGTCGTAGACCGTCTGGTGGAAGTTGCGTATGGCGTCCGGATCTTTGGTGGTGAGCCACTGGATGAAGAAGCCCGTGGTGCGGTAGCCGTCCAGCCAGTTGCCGCCGGGTTTGCGGGTAGACATATCGAACAGGCCGGCCTGCGCCCTAACTGCGTCGGCTATGCCCTCTACACATGCCCTGAACTCCTTATTGGTGTTGTAGTTGCCTATCCCCTGGGGCTGGTGCTGGTAGGCGTGCGTGAGTTCGTGGTAAAGGACTCCGCGGGTTTCGCGGTCGAGTTCATAGAGCGATTTGGCCGCCGACCGCTCCACCCATACGGTGGAATAAACGACCGACACCACGGGTGGCTGGCCGCTTTTGGACGATATGCCGTCGAATTCCTTGAGCGTGTAGTTGATCTTCTCCACGCGGGGCATGGGATCGGATTCGTTGTTATAAAGTATGGAGCAGACCTGCTGGCAGTGGTATTTGATATAATCCGCCGGATCCTGCACCAGAGTGGCGTATATCTGCGCCCCTTTGGTCTCGGGATTGGCCGACACGAAGTTAACCTCGGGGTAGAAGAAATCCTCCCAGCCGGCCCACAGATTGTACTGTGACGTCTTTATCTCGGACACGGACAGCTGTTTGCCGTCGGCGGCCTCTATCTCAAGCATGTAGTATTCATAATCTTCCGGGTCGGGTACGACGCAGAGTATCTCCTGGTAGCGCGACGGGAACTTCTGATTCTCGCGCGAGTCTATCTCTTTCCAGTGTTTTTCGTTGCGCGAACCTTTGAGCGTCCATTTGACCGGATCGGACGAAGGATCGCCGCCGCCGGAAAATATCCTGTAACTCTGCAGGGGCGCGCCAGGGGCGGGCGGCGTCAGCGGAATATTGTTTACTCCCGACGTTCCGGTAAACGCAGTTTCGAGATTGTCGTCGAAGAGGGGCTTGAAGTCTGTCTGGGCCTGCGCGGCATATGTACATAGGAGCGCCGCGGCTATGGCTGTGAATTTTGCTTTCATTGGGTTTGCGATTAAATTATAAAGTTACGATATTTATTTCTATTTTTGTATAGTACATTGCAATAATTAAACCAAACGAACAAATGAACAACCGGAATTTCATAGTCTTAGCAGGAAGCCTGGCGGCAATGCCGGCGGCAGGCGGCGCGGCGGCGGCAAAACCGCAGCAGGCAAAGCCCAACGTACTGATAATAATCGCCGACGACCTCAACTATTACAACATAGGTTGCTACGGGGCCGTAAACAACAAAACCCCGAACATAGACGCGCTGGCCGGGGAGGGGATGCTGTTCACGCAAGCCTACAACTCGGTGTCGATGAGTACCCCCACGCGCCACTGCCTCTACACAGGCATGTATCCGATGCATAACGGCGGCCACGCCAACCACAGCCGCGTGAGGCCCGATATCAAAACCATGCCCGTATACATGACCGAAGCGGGCTACCGCGCCGGCCTGGCGGGCAAATGGCATGTACAGCCCGAAAAGATATTCTCTTTCGAAAAAATACCCGGATTTACCGACAACTGCACCACGCTCGACCCCTCGCACGACATTGCCGGAGTGCGCGAATTCATCCTGCGCGACAGCAGCCAGCCTTTCTGCATGGTGCTGGCCTCGGTCAATCCCCACGCGCCCTGGACTGGCGGCGACCCTTCGGTTTACGACCCCGCAAAGCTCGTCCTGCCCCCCAACTGGGGCGACACCGAAGAGATGCGCAAACAATACGCTAACTACATGGCCGAGGTGACCCTGCTCGACCAGGAGGTGGGCGAAGCGGTAGAGATACTCAAAAAGAACGGCCTGTGGGAGAACACGCTGGTGATCTTCGTTTCCGAGCAGGGAGGCCAGCCGTGCGGAGCCAAATGGACTAACTGGAACGCGGGGGTACACGCGGCGATGATAGCCACATGGCCGGGCAAGATAAAAAAAGGCTCGCGCACCGACGCCATAGTGCAATATGAGGACATACTGCCCACGATAGTCACGCTGGCGGGAGGCGAACCAGTAGACATGGACGGCCGCGACATAACGCCGGTGCTTACGGGCAAAGCCAAAACCCACCGAAAATACGCCTTCCACTCCCACACAAACGTACCCGAAGGCCCTCCCTACCCCATTCGCGCGGTAAGCGACGGACGCTACCGCCTCATATGGAACCTGACGCCAGAAAAGCAATATGTGGAGAAACACGTGGAGAAAAACGCATGGTTCATATCATGGAAAGAGTCGTCGGACGAACACGCAAAAAAGATGGTGGAGCGCTGGTACCACCGTCCCGAATTCGAGCTGTACGACATATCGAAAGATCCGTATGAAATGAACAACCTCGCAGGCGAAGCCTCCCTGGCGGCCAAGAAAGCGGAGCTTCTCTCGGCACTGAAAGGATGGATGGCCGAGCAGAAAGATCCCGGAGCGGCGGCCGACAAGGAACGTCCTGCGGCCAAAGCCCAAAACGAGAGCAAAGGATAACCAAAAGCGTAAACCATCTAACATACCGAAAATATGAACACTCGCAACATAGCGGCCCTGGCTTCGGGACTCGCGGCGCTGCCGGCCGGGGCGGCCTTGGGCGCGACGCCCGAAAAACCCAACATACTTATTATCATAGCCGACGACCTAAGCTACTACAACCTGGGATGCTATGGGGCCGAAAACAACAAGACGCCCAACATAGACGCGTTGGCCGACGAGGGGATGCGCTTCGAGCGCGCCTACAATTCCGTGTCGATGAGCTGTCCCACGCGCCACTGCCTCTACACCGGCATGTACCCCTACCACCACGGGGGCTATCCCAACCACAGCCGTATAAAGGACGGAATAAAGACCATGCCCGTCTATATGGCCGAATTGGGCTACCGTGTGGGTCTGTCGGGCAAATGGCACGTCAACCCCGCCGTCAGTTTCCCGTTCGAGGATATTCCCGGCTTCCCGAAGGGCTGCACCTCACCAAAGACCGACTGGACGATGGACGGCGTAACCAAATTCGTGGACAGGGATAAAGACCAACCTTTCTGCCTTGTTGTGGCCTCCATAAATCCACATGCGCCATGGACCGGCGGCGACCGCTCTGTGTTCGACCCCAAAACCATAAAATTGCCGCCCAACTTTGCCGATACCCCCGAAATGCGCGAGGGCTACGTGGCATATATGGCCGAAGTGGGGCTGCTTGACAAACAGGTGGGCCAAATAACGGCCATGCTGCGCAAGCGCAAACTGATGGACAACACGCTGATATTCTTCCTGTCGGAACAGGGGACGCAGGTAGCCGGGGCGAAATGGACCAATTGGTATCCGGGCGTACACGCCGGCATGATAGCGCGCTGGCCCGGACACATCAAACCCGGATCGGTGGCGCAGGCCATAGTGCAGTATGAAGACATACTGCCGACGATAGTCACGCTGGCCGGAGGCAAGCCCGCCGACATGGACGGCCGCGACCTGACGCCGGTGCTTACGGGCAAGACGGACACGCACCGTAAATACGCCTTCCACTTCCACGCCAACATACCGGAAGGACCGGCCTATCCCATCCGCGCCGTCAGCAACGGCCGCTACCGCCTGATATGGAACCTCACGCCCGAGGCCCAATACAAGGAAAAACATGTGGAAAACAACGCGTGGTTCATATCGTGGAAGGCGTCGCAGGACGAACACGCCAAAAAGATGGTGGAGCGCTGGTACCACCGTCCCGAGTTCGAACTTTACGATATAACGGCCGATCCGTTCGAAATGAACAACCTGGCGGGCGGAGAGCAATACGCCGCGCTGCAGGACGTACTGCTTAAAGAACTTAAGGCATGGATGGCGCAGCAGAACGATCCAGGGGCGAGCGCCGACCGCCAACAGCCAAAAAAACCGGGCGGAGGCAAAACCCAGGACGAAGAGTAACCGCATAAACAGGCAATCATGAGGATAAAAGACGGACTTAAGATAAGGGACATCGTAGGAGAGCGCGTAGTGATAATGCAAGGCAAGGCGGGAGCCGACATGACGCGCCTGATCTCGCTCAACGCTTCGGCCGAATGGCTCTGGAACGACCTGCAGGGCAGGGAGTTCTCGGCTGACGACGTGGCCGGAGCGCTGGTGGCGCGCTACGGCATCGACGCAGAGAGGGCCGCCGCCGACGCAGGCGCGTGGATAGACAAACTCGTAAACTGCGGCGCGATAGAGCTATGAGTAAAACGCGCCGGGCCATGACCCGCCCTCAGCAGATGCTGCTCTCGCTCGTAAGGAGCGGCATATGGCGGAGCGCTCCGGAAAAGGCCCTCTTCGAAGGGGCCGGCGAGGAGTTATGGCGCTCGACGGCCTCGCTGGCCGCGGCGCAGGGCGTGGGGGCGATAGCCTTCGACGGGATGGCTATGCTTCCGCCCGACATTCAGCCGCCGCGCATGGTGCAGCTGGAATGGGGCGTGAGGACGGACACGGCCGAGCGCATATACGCCAGGCAAACCGCCGTGGCGGAAGAGTTGGCGTCCGTCTTCGGCCAGGAAGGCATAAAAATGCTGCTGCTCAAAGGCATGGGACTGGCGCGGCTTTACCCTGTCCCCGCACACAGGGAATCGGGCGACGTGGATATCTACCTCTTCGGCCGCCACGGGCGGGGAGAGGAGATACTGGCGGAAATGGGCAAGGCCAACGCCCATGGCGTAAACCTCAAACACTCCGAAAGCACATACAAGGGCATCCTGGTGGAAAACCACCGCACATTGCTGGACGTGGCGACGCTAAGTCCGGACGCCTATCTCAACGCAACGCTACTCGAAATCCTGGACTCCGACGCGGAGTTGTCGTCGGCGCCCGCCGACAAGATACTTTTCCCCTGTCCGGATTTCGACATGATCTTCCTTATGCGCCACGCCCTGATGCACCTGGGAACACAGGAGATGGTACTCAGGCAACTGTGCGACATAGCCCTGTTCCTGCAAGCCAACAGGGGCGCGATAGATTTCGACGGCTACCGCAGGGCCATGGCCCGGACGCGGCTCACGCGGGCCGCAGACACCGTGGTCGCGGCGGCGGTGGAGTATCTGGGCCTCGATCCGCGTGACGCCCCACCCTACGCCGGGCAGGACACAGCAAGGCTAATGAGGGAGATACTGTCGGTGCGGCCCAAAATAACCGGAAGTCCGGCGCGGGTGGCCTGGCTGAGGACCAAGAAATTCTTCAGCAAGCACTATGTCTATCCGCTCGTATATCCCGGCGGCTATGCCGGCATAGTGTGGCGGACGGTAAAAGAGAAACTGGCCGATCCCCGCAAGGCATGCACCCCCGACAAACGATGAAGGCGGCAGGAGAAATACTATCGCTCATTCCCCGCGGCTACAGGGCGCGCGGGGCGGGCGTGGCGGCCACGGTGGTGATCAGGGCGCTGCTCGACTTCGCCGGGCTGGCCGCCATGGTTCCTGTGCTGGTGATTGCCCTCGACCCCTCCAAGGCCGAAGGCAACGCATGGGCGGAATGGCTCTATTCCATAACGGGCGAGAGGCTGTTCGCCCCGGCGGTGTGTGCCGCGGCGGTAGGGTTCATTATAGCCAAGAACGTGGCTACCGTAGGGCTGGGAGTATTCCAGACGCGCTACGCCACGTCGCTCTACGGACATTATTCGGCCCTGCTGTTCGAAAACTATTTCCGGCGGGGGCTTCTCTTCGTAAAAAGCAGCAACTCGGCCGACATAGCGCACAAGATAAACGGAGTGTGTTTCGCATTCTCGCAGGGCGTACTCATACCGGCCCTCACCATGGCAGGCGACGCCATACTGGCGCTGCTGGTATGGACGGCGCTCGTTGTCTACGCCCCCGGGCCTTCGGCGGTTATGGGCGCGGCCATGGCCCTTATGATATGGGGCTATTCGGCGGCGGTTAACCACCGCATGGAGCGCTACGGCGCGGCCGAGAACGAAGCCAAACGCGCGCAGGGGCGACTGGTGTCGGAGACCTTCCGCGGCTACGCCGAGGTGGAGGTGAGCAACGCCTTCGGGTGGCTGCGCAGCCGCTTCACCCAGGGCCTCACGTCGATAGCGCGACTCAGGGAACGCACGGAGACCATCATGCGCGTACCGGCCGGCATAATCGAGGCGTGCATGATAGCGGGTATGGCCGTGGTGGTGCTTCTGGGCGACGCCGGAGGGCGTTCGACGGGAGTTACCTTCGGGATATTCGCCGTGGCCGCGCTCAGAATGATACCGGCGGTCAGATCGCTCGTGAACGGATGGACGCAGATCAGGGCTTGCCTCTACGCCGTACCCGTAATAAAAGAGGCGCAGGAAGGCAGGGCGCAGAACGATGAGGCCGACGGCGCGGCGCCGTTGGTTTTCAAAAAAGAGATAAGGCTCGACGGGGTGACTTTCGGTTTTCCTGGCGCAACGGGCAGCCCGGTCATAGACAACCTCTCGCTATCCATAAAAAAGGGGGAAAAGATTGGGATACGGGGTGCTTCCGGCGCGGGCAAGACCACGCTTTTCAACCTGCTGCTCGGTTTATACGAGCCGGACAGCGGGGCCGTCACGGTGGACGGCGCGGCTTTGTGTTCGAGCAATAAGTCCTCGTGGCACGCGCTGTCGGGATACGTTCCCCAGGACGTTTTCATTGCCGACGCCTCGCTGGCCGAGAACGTGGCTTTCGGAGTGCGTCCGGCCGACGTGGATCGCGGACGCGTGGAAGAAGCGCTCGTCAGGGCCAGCCTGGGAGAGATGGTCGCGGAATTGCCGCAGGGCATAGACACGCGCATAGGCGAGGGAGGTTCGCGCCTCTCCGGAGGCCAGCGCCAAAGGGTGGGCATAGCCCGGGCGCTTTACAAAAAGGCAGAGGTGCTGTTCTTCGACGAGGCCACCTCATCGCTCGACAGCGCAACAGAAAAAGGAATAACCGCCGCAATAAGCGCCCTATCGAGCGGCGACGCAAACCTTACCGTCATAGTTATTTCGCACCGCGAATCGTCGCTGGCTTTCTGCGACCGCATAATCACACTGGAATGATAAACTACCGCATAGCAAACACAGACATCGCAGTGGACGCCGCGGGCGTCGACCGCATCTACGGCTTCGCGCCTTTCCGCACCGAGGAGGGCAAGCCCTCCCTTACCGTCCGTATGGGACGCGACCTGAGCGACTGGGCCGAAACCCCGCTGCATTCATTTCTGGCCGAGGGATACATGTGCCATTACGCCAGGCGGGACGAAAAGGTGCTTTTCCGTATGATTGGCCAGGAAAAAGGCGACACCTACCTTACGGAGATATCGCCGGCCGGGGACGGCTTCGAGGCGTCGACCACAATGGACGCCTCCACGCACATGATGCTCGTGCGTTTCGGGCTGTGGGTAATCTACGGCGTGGCCGCCATAAAAAGGCAGGTTGTCTCCATACACTCCTCCGCCATAATCCACGAAGGCCGGGCCATTCTATTCCTCGGCGAGTCGGGGACGGGCAAAAGCACGCACACGCGGCTGTGGATGGCCAATATCCCCGGGGCGGAGCTTCTTAACGACGACAGCCCCATGCTCGGATTCGTGGACGGCGCGCCTTACGCCTTCGGTTCTCCGTGGAGCGGCAAGACTCATTGCTATAAGAACACGGGCGTCCCGCTGGCCGCCGTCGTGCGCCTCTCGCAAGCTCCCCGCAACGCCATACGCAGGCTCTCGCCCATAGCATCATTCGGAGCCATACAACCGTCCTGCCCTCCCTCCTTCTCTTACGACGAGGTCATCTCGGAGCAGCTTTTCGCCATACTGTCCGCGGCCTTGCGCAGCGTCCCGGCATACCATCTCGAATGCCTGCCCGACGCCGCGGCGGCACACCTCGTGCTGGAAACCCTCAAAAACGACGGCATGCTGTGAAACACCTTCCAAACCATATACTGGGACGCCAGGCCGAAGAGCTGATAGGCGAAGGCCAGACGGTGAAGATGCGCTTTACGGGCGCGAGCATGCTGCCATACCTGCGGCCCGGGGCGGACACCGTACTCCTCGCTCCCGCCGGCGGCAGGGAGTTGAAGGCGGGTATGGTGGTGTTTTTTCGGTATAACGATCATTATATCGTACACCGCATAGTCAAACGCCGGGGCGACGAACTTTACATACAGGGGGACGGCAACCTTACCCAATACGAAAAGATAGCGACGGACGAAGTGATAGCCGTGGTGGAGGGCGTGATAAGGCCAGGCGGACGCGAAACCTCGCCACTCTCCGCCTGCGCAAGGGCATATTGGGCGGCGTGGCTCGCCCTCAGACCTATAAGGAAATATATATTGGCCGTTTACCGCCGCACTTCGGGCCGGAAATATAGATAGGAACGGCTTGTATCGCGCCCCATTTTAAGGATCAGTCTGAAAAACGGGTTGGGACGCTAAGATGCGCGGCACAAGAAAAAGTTGCGCCCTACGGTAACGACGCTGCCTGCGCATAGCGTGCGTCAGGTTTCGCTTATCGTTGGAGTTTCAAACCGGAGCGGACTGATGTCCGTGAGGATTTGAAATGAGAAAGATAAGTGAAAGATGATGCGCGATATGCGCAGCCAACATATAAGTGAGACTAATCAGACAGGCCCTGCAACCTCATTCCGCAGTTTGCCTGCGGCGTATCTCGGACAGGATCACGGCGGCGGCGACGGCCACGTTGAGCGACTCCGGGCCGGGCGCTCCCGCAGGGAAAGGCGGTATATAAAGTTTGCGCGTAACGAGGGTCGCCGCCTGCGGGGATATGCCGCGGCCTTCGCTTCCCATGACCACCACTCCGGAGGGCGGCAATCCGGCTCCGTATACATCCTCGCCTTCGAGGAAAGTTCCGTACACGGGCCCTTCGGCGCGTGAGAGCATATCGGCCAGGTTGCCGTAATGCACAGCCACGCGGGCTATCGCACCCATGGTGGCCTGCACCACCTTGGGATTGAAGCAGTCGGCGGAATTTTCAGAGCATATTATATGGCGCACCCCGAACCAGTCGGCCGTACGGATGATCGTACCCATATTGCCGGGATCCTGCACGCCGTCGAGGGCCAGGGTGAGTTCGCGTCCGGGAATGCAATCGTCCCTGCGAGGTATCTCCACCAGGGCCACCACGTCCGACGGGGTTTTAAGGCCGCTCATCCGCTCCATATCCTTTCCGCCGGCCTCTACGCACTCCGCGCCGGGCAGTGAAAAGCCGGCGGCGCAGTATATTTTCACCACCCTCAGGGGCGAGGCGGCAAGGTCGCGCACCAGCTTTTCGCCCTCGGCCACAAAAAGGCCGCTCTCACGGCGGGCGCGACGGTCGGCAAGGCTGCGGACGAAGTTTATCTCGGCTTTGGTTACCATAAATGCACAAAATTTAACACAAAGATAAAATATTAAAAAATAATTCCGCCATACCCCGATCCCATTTGCAAAACCGAGCAAAAAAACTTACCTTTGCGGCTCAGAAACTATTCTGAAAATGTCCGACAAAAAAACTGCGGCGCTCCTGCTCGAAGATGGCAGCGAATTTAAAGGGTTCTCCTTTGGCGCCGACCGCTCCACCTCCGGTGAAGTAGTCTTCTCGACCGCAATGGTCGGTTATCCCGAAAGTCTGACAGATCCTTCTTACCGTGGCCAAATACTCGTAATGACCTACCCGCTGGTGGGCAATTACGGCGTTCCGGGCGACGTGAGGGACGAGTACGGGCTTTTGAAATTCTTCGAATCCGAAGGCATACATGTCAGCGGGCTTGTAGTTACCGACTACGCCGCCGAGTACAGCCACTGGAACGCGGTGAAAAGCCTGGGCGACTGGCTGCGCGAACACGGAATCCCCGCGATATACGGCGTGGATACGCGCGAGATAACCAAAATAATACGCGAAAAGGGCGTCATGCCCGGAAGACTCGAAGTGGAGGGCGCAGGCGCGGCCCCCGCTTTCCGCGACCCGGCGCAGCGCAACGTGGTGGAAGAGGTAAGCTGCAGGCAGCCCATAGAGTACGGCAAGGGTAAAAACCGTATAGTGCTGGTGGACTGCGGCTGCAAGAACAATATAATAAGGTGCCTGCTCGAAAGGGACGTCACCGTAGTGCGCGTACCGTGGAATTACGACTTCACGAAGGAAGCATACGACGGAGTGATGATATCCAACGGCCCGGGCGACCCGACGCAGTGCGGAGCCACGATAGACAACGTACGGAAAGCCATGCGCATAGGCAAACCGATATTCGGCATATGCCTGGGCAACCAGATACTTTCGATAGCCGCGGGGGCCAGGACGTTCAAACTCAAGTACGGCCACCGCAGCCACAACCAGCCCGTGCTTATGAGCGGCTCCGACAGCGCCATGATAACCGTGCAGAACCACGGCTTCGCCGCCGACCTCTCCACGCTCGAAGAAGGATGGGAACCCTACTACGAAAACCTCAACGACGGCACGTCGGAAGGCATACGCCACACCTCCAAACCTTTCTGCTCGGTGCAATTCCACCCCGAAGCATCGAGCGGGCCGCTGGATGCCGATTTCCTTTTCGATAACTTCATTAAAAACGTCGAGTCATGCAAAAAATAGAGAAGGTAATACTGCTGGGCTCCGGCGCATTGAAGATAGGCGAGGCTGGAGAGTTCGACTACTCGGGTTCGCAGGCGCTCAAGGCGCTTAAGGAGGAGGGAATATACACCGTACTGATCAACCCCAACATAGCCACGATACAAACATCCGAAAACATAGCCGACAGGGTGTATTTCCTGCCCGTGACGCCCGATTTCGTAGAGGACGTCATAGCCCGCGAGCGTCCGCAGGGCATAATGCTGGCTTTCGGTGGGCAGACGGCCCTCAACTGCGGCGTCAAACTGTTCCGCAGCGGCGTGCTTGAGAAATACAACGTACAGGTACTCGGCACGCCCGTGCAGTCCATCATAGACACCGAAGACCGCGACATATTCAACCAGAAACTTGCGGAAATAAACGTCAACACCATAAAGAGCGAAGCCGTGACCAACGTGGAGGACGCAAGGCGAGTGGCCCACGAGCTGGGCTATCCCGTCATCCTGCGCCCGGCTTTCACGCTCGGCGGCCTGGGATCGGGATTCTGCGACAACGACGAGGAGCTGGACGCGGTGGCCAACAAGGCGTTCTCCTACTCGCCCCAGGTGTTGGTGGAGAAATCGCTCAAGGGATGGAAAGAGATAGAGTACGAGGTGATGCGCGACAAATACGACAACTGCATCACCGTCTGCAACATGGAAAACTTCGACCCTCTCGGCATACACACCGGAGAGAGCATCGTTGTGGCTCCCTGCCAGACGCTCTCCAACTCCGAGCTGGTGAAACTGCGCAAGCTATCCATAAAGATCATACGTCACGTGGGCATCGTAGGCGAGTGCAACGTGCAATTCGCCCTCGACCCCTACTCGGAAGACTACCGGGTGATAGAGGTCAACGCCCGCCTGAGCCGCTCGTCGGCGCTGGCGTCAAAGGCCACCGGCTTCCCGCTCGCCTTCGTGGCCGCCAAACTGGGCCTCGGGTACGGTCTGCACGAGCTTAAGAACTCCGTAACGCGCACCACGCCCGCCTTCTTCGAACCCGCGCTCGACTATGTGGTGTGCAAGATACCCCGCTGGGACCTCGGCAAATTCAAAGGAGTGTCGCGCGAGCTGGGTTCGAGCATGAAATCCGTGGGCGAAGTGATGTCCATCGGACGCACATTCGAGGAGATAATCCAGAAAGGCCTGCGCATGATCGGACAGGGCATGCACGGCTTCGTCTCCAACAAGGAGCTGTCGGTGGAAAACATCGACGAGGCGCTGAGCCGTCCGACCGACAAACGCATATTCGTAATAGCCGACGCGCTCCACCGCGGCTACACGGTGGACCGCATACACGAACTGACAAAGATAGACCGCTGGTTCCTGCACAAACTGGCCGGGATAGTCGCGGCCGAAAAGGCCCTGGGCGAATACGACGCCATAGACAAAGTGCCGGACGCGATGCTCACGGACGCCAAGCGCAAGGGTTTTTCCGACTTCCAGATAGCCCGCACGATAGCCAAATGCGCCCCCGAGCAGGTGGAGGCCGAGATGCTCAAAGTACGCGACTGGCGCAAAGGCCGCGGCATAACCCCCGTCGTGAAGCAGATAGACACGCTAGCGGCGGAATACCCGGCGCACACCAACTATCTGTACCTCACCTATAACGGCTCGGCGCACGACATCGATTTCGCGCAAGACGGACAGTCGGTCATAGTACTCGGCTCGGGCGCTTACCGCATAGGTTCGTCGGTGGAATTCGACTGGTGTTCGGTAAACGCGGCCAACACCATCCGCAAGGAGGGTTATCGCTCCATAATGATAAATTACAACCCCGAGACGGTATCCACGGACTACGACATGTGCGACAGGCTCTATTTCGACGAGCTTACGCTGGAGAGGGTGCTGGACATCACCGACCTGGAGGCGCCCAAAGGAGTGTTCGTGTCGATGGGCGGACAGATACCCAACAACCTGGCCATGAGGCTCGACGCGCAGCGCGTCCCCATAATGGGTACGTCGGCCGCCAATATCGACCGCGCCGAAGACCGCCATAAATTCTCCAGGATGCTCGACGAGCTTGGCGTGGACCAGCCACGCTGGAAGGAACTATCGTCGATAGCCGACATATACACGTTCGCCGACGAGGTTGGTTTCCCGTTGCTGGTACGTCCGTCGTACGTACTTTCCGGCGCGGCCATGAACGTGGTGTCTAACAAGGGCGAACTGGAACATTTCCTGACCCTGGCCACAAACGTGTCGAAGCAGCATCCGGTGGTGGTGACCGAATTCATCGAGAACGCCAAGGAGATAGAGATAGACGCCGTGGCCCGCGACGGACAGGTGCTGATATACGCCATTTCGGAACACGTCGAATTCGCCGGGGTACACTCGGGCGACGCCACGATGGTACTGCCGCCGCAGAAAATGTATGTGGAGACCATGCGTCGCATAAAGAAAGTGGCCCGCCTTGTAGCCCAAGGACTTAATATCACCGGCCCCTTCAACATGCAGTTGATGGCCAAGGACAACCAGATAAAGGTCATCGAGTGCAACCTGAGGGCTTCGCGCAGCTTTCCGTTCGTCTCGAAAGTCCTTAAAGTTAACTTCATTGAAATCGCCACCAAGGTCATGCTCGGCATAGACGCCCAGATACCGAGCAAATCGGCCTTCGACCTGGATTACGTAGGTATCAAGGCGTCTCAATTCTCTTTCGCCCGCCTCCAGAAGGCCGATCCCGTGCTGGGCGTAGAGATGGCTTCCACCGGCGAGGTGGGTTGCATAGGCGACGATTTCGACGAGGCCATACTCAAGTCGATGCTGTCGGTGGGTTACACCATCCCCGCGCGCAACATACTTATCTCGTCGGGCGACCTGCGATCCAAAACGGAGCTGCTCGAAGCGTCGCGCCAACTCTCCGCAAGGGGTTACAACCTCTTCGCCACCAAAGGCACGGCCGATTTCCTGGCCGCGGCGGGAATACCGAGCGAAACGCTCCACTGGCCCGACTCGGAACTCAAGCCCAACACGCTCGACTACATCCGGCAAAAGAAGATAGACCTGGTGATAAACATTCCCAAAAACCTGTCGGAAAGCGAATTGAGCAACGACTACACTATCCGCCGCAGCGCCATCGACTTCAACATACCGCTCATAACCAACGCCCGCCTTGCAAGCGCATTCATAGGCGCTTTCTGCCGCATGGGCCGGGAAGAGATCAAGATCAAGAGCTGGAACGAGTATTGAGGATCGGTCTGAAAAACAGGCTGACGTTAAGATGCGCGGCCAAACTGATCCGGTATTGACAAGGCGCTCAGGCGCTACAAAGCAGGGGCCGTCCGTTTGGACGGCCCCTGCTTTGTCTGTAAACGCGAGGTCCCGGGAAGGAATTTATGACCGTCAGTTCCTGAACACCAAACCTCCTTCGTCCGCGTCTATCGATATTGGATGTTCGCGGCTAACTTCGCCCGCGAGGATGCGCTTGGAGAGCTGGTTCACTATCTCGCGCTGTATGGCGCGCTTCACGGGCCGGGCGCCGTACATGGGGTCGTAGCCTTCGGCGGCGAGCCACTCCTCGGCGGCGGGGGTGACGGTGAGGGTTATCCCGTTCTCGGCCAGCATGCCGCGGATGCCCTCTATTTGCAGCCCCACTATGCTCAGCACGTCGGCGCGGGTGAGCGGGGTGAACATCACTATTTCGTCTATGCGATTGATGAACTCGGGCTTGAGCGTCTGCTTCATCAACTCTATCACCTCGCCGCGCGTACGTTCCACGGTTTCAGGATCGACGCGGCCCTCGGCGTCGAGTCCGGCGAAGTTCTCCATTATAATGTGCGAACCCAGGTTGGATGTCATTATGACGATGGTATTGCGGAAATCCACCGTGCGGCCCTTGTTATCGGTCAGGCGGCCGTCGTCCAGAACCTGCAGCAGTATGTTGAAGACGTCGGGGTGGGCTTTTTCTATCTCGTCCAAAAGCACTACGGAGTAGGGTTTGCGGCGGACGGCCTCGGTGAGCTGGCCACCCTCGTCGTAACCGACGTACCCCGGAGGAGCGCCCACGAGGCGCGAGACGGAATGGCGTTCCTGGTATTCGCTCATGTCGATGCGCGTGAGCATGTTGTCGTCGTTAAATAGAAATCCAGCAAGGGCTTTGGCCAGCTCGGTCTTACCCACGCCCGTGGTCCCCAGGAAGATGAACGAGCCTATGGGGCGGCGCGGATCCTGCAGCCCGGCGCGGCTGCGGCGCACGGCGTCCGACACGGCCTCTATGGCCGCATCCTGACCCACTACCCGGCGATGCAGCTCGGCCTCCATCCGTAACAGCTTCTCGCGCTCGCTCTGCAGCATGCGGCTTACGGGTATTCCTGTCCAGCGGGCCACAACCTCGGCGATGTCGTCGGCGCCCACTTCCTCCTTTATCATCGCCCCGGAGGCGTTGGCGGCATTGAGTTCTTCGGTCAGGGCCTCTATGCGCGCCTCGGCTTCGCGTATCTTGCCGTAGCGTATCTCGGCCACCAGACCGTAGTCGCCGGCGCGCTCGGCCTGGTCGGCCTTCAGCTTGAGCTGCTCGATGGACTCCTTGTCTTTCTGTATCTTCTCCAACAAATCCCTTTCGGCCTGCCACTTGGCCCTCATGGCCGTGCGACGGGCGTTCAGTTCGTCTATCTCGGCCGAGAGGGTGTCGATGCGTGGTTTGTCGCCCTCGCGGCGGATAGCCTCGCGCTCTATCTCCAACTGGCGTATACGGCGGTCGAGCTGGTCTATCTCCTCCGGCACCGAGTTCATCTCCAGGCGCAGTTTGGCCGCAGCCTCGTCGATAAGGTCGATGGCCTTGTCCGGCAGGAAGCGCGAGGTTATGTAACGCTGCGAGAGTTCCACCGCCGATATTATCGCCTCGTCTTTGATGCGTACCTTATGGTGGTTCTCGTAACGCTCCTTCAGGCCGCGCAGTATGGATACGGCGTCGGCCGGCGTCGGCTCGTCGACAGACACCTTCTGAAAACGGCGTTCGAGGGCTTTGTCCGACTCGAAGAATTTCTGAAATTCGTCCAGCGTGGTGGCCCCTATCGTGCGAAGCTCGCCGCGCGCCAGGGCCGGTTTGAGGATATTGGCCGCATCCATGGCCCCCTCGCCCTTGCCCGCCCCCACCAAAGTGTGGATCTCGTCGATGAAGAGCAGTATCCTGCCGTCGGAGGCGACCACCTCCTGCACCACCGCCTTGAGCCTCTCCTCGAATTCGCCCTTGTATTTGGCCCCTGCTATCACAGCGCCCATGTCGAGCGAGAATATCTGTTTGGATTTCAAGTTTTCAGGCACGTCGCCGTCCACTATCCTATGGGCTATTCCTTCCGCTATGGCCGTCTTGCCCACGCCTGCCTCGCCCACCAGGATGGGATTGTTCTTGGTGCGCCGGGAGAGTATCTGCAGCACGCGGCGGATCTCTTCGTCTCGGCCTATGACCGGGTCGAGACGCCCGTCGCGGGCCATGCGGTTGAGATCGAGGGCATACTTGCCAAGGGCGTCGAAAGTCTGTTCGGAGGTTTGCGAATCGACGGTGGAACCCTTGCGCAACTCCTTTACGGCCGCCACGAGTTCCTTCTCCGACGCCCCGGCCTGCTTGAGCGTCTTGCCGGCCGCCCCTCCGTCCGAGAGGATGCCAAGCAGGAGGTGTTCGACGGAGGCGTAACGGTCGCCGAAAGTTTTGGTGTAGTCCGAGGCTTTCTGCACGACGCGCGACGATTCGGGAGCGAAATACTGCTGTCCGTCGCCGCCCTCTACGCGGGGAAGGCGGGCGGTCTCGGCTTCGAGATGAGCGCGCAAAGCCTTGACGTTCACTCCCACCCTCGAAAGGACGAACGTTCCGAGCGAATCGTCGGCGGCTATTATGGCGCGCAATATGTGCAACGGCTCCACAGCCTGCTGGCCTGCGGAGGCGGCAAGCGCGAGAGCTTCCTGCAGAACCTCCTGCGCTTTGATCGTCAGAGTGTTGATATTCATATTCCGTAGTTTTTGACATTAACGGTTGCAAAATGTCTGCCAGCACGGCGTTTATGCCATATTGTCTCGCGGCGGATGCCAAAAAGAACGCTTTGAAGCCCCGAAAGATGAAAAAATGTCTATCTTTGCACGATATTGCGCAATCTATGGATCATTTTGTCGTATCGGCCCGCAAATACCGCCCCCAGACCTTCGTTACGGTAGTGGGGCAAGGCCATATAACCTCCACCCTTAAGAATGCCATCAGCCGCGGCCAGCTGGCCCACGCCTACCTGTTCTGCGGGCCGCGCGGAGTGGGCAAAACGACCTGTGCGCGCATATTCGCCAAATCCATCAACTGCCTGTCGCCAAAAGATTCCGAAGCCTGCGGCGAATGCGAATCGTGCCGCGCGTTCTCGGAAGAGCGCTCGTTCAACATACACGAGCTGGACGCCGCGTCGAACAACTCGGTGGAGGACATCCGATCGCTGACCGAGCAGGTGCGCATACCGCCCCAGATAGGACGTTACAGCGTCTATATCATAGACGAGGTGCATATGCTCTCGGCGGCGGCTTTCAACGCCTTCCTCAAAACCCTCGAAGAACCTCCCGCCCACGCCATATTCATCCTGGCGACGACGGAAAAACATAAGATAATACCCACCATCCTGTCGCGCTGCCAGATATACGACTTCAACCGCATACGCGTGGAGGACGGCGTGGCCTATCTGAAATACGTGGCCTCGCAGGAGGGGGTGACGGCCGATGACGAGTCGCTAAACCTAATCTCGCAAAAGGCCGACGGAGGCATGCGGGACGCGCTGTCGATGTTCGACAAAGCCGTATCGTTCTGCGGCAACACACTGCATTTCAAAGAAGTAGCCCAGACGCTCAACGTGCTGGACTACGATATATATTTCGGCGTTACGCAGATGCTCTCCTCGGGCGACTATCCGGGCGCGCTAAAGGCTTTCGACGCCGTGTTGCGCGCCGGTTTTTCGGGACAGACCTTCATGGCCGGACTGAGCAACCATTTCCGCGACCTGCTGATGTGCAAAAGCCCGCAGACGCTACCTGTGCTGGAAATAACAGGTTCGTTACTCGAACGTTACAAACAGCAGTCGGCGCAGTGCGACGTGCAATTCCTTTTCGGCGCCATAGCGCTGCTGTCCGAGTTGGAGAGTTCGCTCAAGACCGCACTCAACCAAAGGCTCCACGTAGAGTTGGGACTTATGAAACTGAGTGGCATGGGTGAAAAAAAAAGTGATCGCGTAAACGCCTCATTGCCGGAACTCAAAAAGAATCAACACATTACATCTCAACCGACGGTAACGCCGGCATCTCAGCCAGTCCCTGATCCTGCACCGGAGAAAGAAACGCCCGTCCCTGCGGCGACGCCCGCGCCCCCTGCTCCGCCCGAGCAAAGGCCCGAGGCCAAACCAGAGACCAGGCATGCGGCCGCAACTTCGTCCGGGACAGGCATATCGGGACAATCCATAGCGTCTATATTAAGCTCACCCCTGCGTCCTCAAACGCCCGCAGGGCCGGAAGAGAGCGAGAAACGGGAGAACGATGCCATAGATCCCGAAGCGGGGAAAAAGATAGCGCATTTCGCCACCCGTTTCCAAAAAAGCCTGCAGGCCGAGCGCCCGCGTATAGCTTCGGCCTTTACCGGCATGGCCGTGGATGGCAACACTATAAAAGTGGCGGCCGGCAGCCAGGAACTGCACGACGAGATAATGCGCAACCGCACCGAAATACTCGATATGCTGGCGGCCGTGGCCGGAGTGACGGGGCGGATAGAAATGGAAGTCAAAGTAATAGAGAATCACGGGATAAAAAAGCCGGTAAAGGTGGAGGACAGGCTCAAATACCTTACCGACATGAATCCGCTGGTGGCGCAGTTGCGCAAGGAACTCGATTTCGAATTGGAATAAGATACAGTCTGAATTTATGAATTTCGTAGAAGAACTGAAGTGGCGCGGGATGATCCACGACATGATGCCCGGAACCGAAGAGCAATTAGCCAAAGAGATGACGACGGCCTATCTGGGCATAGACCCCACGGCCGACTCGCTGCATATAGGACATCTGGTGGGCGTAATGATACTCAAACACCTGCAGGTGTGCGGCCACCGCCCCATAGCCCTGGTGGGCGGTGCCACGGGAATGATAGGCGACCCGTCGGGCAAATCGGCCGAGCGTAACCTGCTCGACGAAAAGACCTTGAGACATAACCAGGATGCCATCAAGGCCCAACTCTCGCGCCTGATAGACTTCACGTCAGACGCCCCCAATGCCGCCGTAATGGTGAACAACTACGACTGGATGAAGGATTTCACGTTCCTCGACTTCATACGCGACGTGGGCAAACTCATCACCGTCAACTACATGATGGCCAAAGATTCGGTAAAGAAACGCTTCAGCGGCGAAGGCGACGGCATGTCGTTCACCGAATTCACCTACCAGCTGGTGCAGGGTTACGACTTTTTGCACCTCTACCGCACATACGGCTGCAAATTGCAGCTGGGCGGCTCCGACCAATGGGGAAACATAACCACCGGCACCGAACTCATACGCCGATCCGACCAGGGCGAGGCATACGCTATAGTATGCCCGCTGATAAAAAAGGCCGACGGCTCCAAATTCGGCAAGACCGAGAGCGGCAACGTTTGGCTGGACGCCCGTTACACGTCGCCATACAAGTTCTACCAGTTCTGGCTCAACGTAAGCGACCAGGACGCGGCGAGCTACATAAAGATATTCACCCTGCTCGACAAGACCTCCATAGACGCGCTGATAGCGCAGCACGCCGCCGCGCCCCACGAGCGCGCACTGCAGAAACGCCTGGCGGAGGAGATCACCGTAACGATACACTCGCGCGGGGAATACGAGAAGGCCGTCGAGGCGTCGGCCATACTCTTCGGCAACTCAACGTCGGAGGCGCTGCGCAGGCTGGACGAGCAGACTTTTCTGCAAGTTTTCGACGGCGTGCCGCAATTCGCGGTTGACGGATCGCTCCTGGAGGGCGAAGGGACGGCTTTCGTCGACCTTACGGCCGAAGCCGCGCCGATATTCCCGTCGAAAGGCGAGGCGCGCAAGCTGGTGCAGGGCGGAGGCGTGTCGCTAAACAAGGAAAAGGTGGCGGCCATCGACCGCCGCGTGACCGGGGCCGACCTGATCTCGGGCAAATATCTGCTGGTGCAGAAAGGCAAAAAAAATTACTATATAATTACCGTCGGCTGACGATACTTTCATTTATAAGGCAATGGCCGTACTCATACCGCCCTCTTACAGCAACATATTAGGCTCCGCCGAGCAGACCGAACAGGCCATCAAACATGTCAAAGACATGTTCCAGGACAACCTGTCGGCGCAACTCGCCCTGCTGAGGGTCACCGCCCCCATGGTGGTGCTGCAGGGTACGGGCATAAACGACGACCTCAACGGCGTGGAGCGTCCCGTGTCATTCCCCATAAGGGACATGGGCGAATCTCCGGCCGAGGTGGTACACTCGCTGGCCAAATGGAAGCGGTTGAAACTGGCGCAGATGAACATTGCGCCGGGAAGGGGCATATACACGGACATGAACGCATTGCGCCCGGACGAGGAGCTGGACAACATCCACTCTATCTACGTCGACCAATGGGACTGGGAAAAGGTCATGCTGCCTGAAGAGCGCAGCCTGGAATTCCTGAAAAAGACGGTAAGGCGCATCTACGAGTCGATAAAGGTAACAGAGAACAAACTCTACGTGGAGTTTCCGCAGATAACGCCCCAGCTGCCCGAAGATATTTTCTTCATCCACGCGCAGGAACTCCTCGACATGCATCCAGGCCTGTCGCCTAAAGAGCGAGAGAACGAGATAGTCCGCAAACACAAGGCCGTATTTCTGATAGGTATAGGCCACCCCCTGGGCGACGGAAAGCCGCACGACGGCCGCGCGGCCGACTACGACGACTGGAGCGAACCCAACGGCGACGGTTTCAACGGACTCAACGGCGACCTCCTGCTGTGGAACCCGGTGCTGGAGATGGCTTTCGAGATATCGAGCATGGGCATCCGCGTAAGTCCCGAATCGCTCGACAGGCAGCTGACACAGCGCGGCCAGGAATGGAAAAGAGAGCTGTATTTCCACAAAAAACTGCTGGCCGGCCAGCTTCCGCAAACCATCGGCGGCGGCATAGGCCAGTCACGCCTGTGCATGTACCTGTTGCGCAAAGCCCATATAGGCGAGATACAGAGCAGCATATGGCCCGACGAGATGATAGACGCGTGCCGCGCGGGAGGCATAGAGTTGGTCTGACGCACGGCGGCAAAGCATGGCAAAACAATACGGACGGCCCTCTCGGACCGTCCGTATTTTAGTTGCACTCGTGGTGTGCGCGGTAATTAGAAGCTATAGGTAAGACCGAAATTCAGGCCGTTGTTGATATTCAGGCTGAATACGCCGTCCTGATCTTTAATTTTCGAGTAACCGAGGTTGCCGAGCGAAGCGTTCATCGAGAAATGATCGTTGAAAGAGTAAGCGGCACCGGGGATAACGCCTACAGAGTATGCGTTGAGGTCAGGAGCGTTGTCACCCGACATAGCCGAGTATTTGAAATCAGCCTGCAGGTAGAGCGAGAAGTTACCATTGCGGTAACCGAACCAACGGGCATAAGCATTGAAACCGTATGCGTTTTCTTTCTCGGCAAAGTGGGCATAACCCAGGCCCAAACCAACCGACCATTTGTCGTTTAGGTTGTAACCTATCTCGGGAGCAAGACCCCAGGCAGTTTCACCGTCAACAGATTTGATACCGGTGAACATCAGCGCACCGGGAGTGATTTCACCTTCGCCGAGACCGATAAGGTCAACAAGAGAAAGGTTACCACCGAAATTGCCAGTGCTAACATACCACTGAGCGTTAACCGAAGCGGCCATAACAACGGCAGCGATCAGAACAATTACTTTTTTCATTGCATTAAAAGGTTTTAATTAAACTTTTTTGCGGTTCGGGCATTATAATTTTCCCAAATCTGCGGCAAATATAAATCTTTTATTGTGAGAGCATAACGAAAACGCCTAATTGTTAATAACTTTTTAACGATTTAGGGCTCGGCAGATTATGGAATTTTGCCAAATTCCGGCTACAGGGACAGTTCGGGCGGGGATTCGAGGCGGCTATAACCTCCTCCGGTTTCATGTTCGAAAAAATAGTGGTGCATCCCGTTTGTGAGCATAATATAGCGTGCGCCAAGAATATGGTTGTATCGTACGGCCTGGTCCAGTACCGCAGAATCTATATCCACGCCGGGCGCTTTGCATTCGGCAAGCAGCAGCGGACGGCCGTCGGCGCCGAACAGCACCGCGTCCGCCCTCTGATCCATACCGCATACCTTCACCGCATGCTCCTGCACTATGAGAGCGGGGGCAGCTCCCTCCTGCGAGCCTATCCAGCGTACCGCATGCCGGCGCACCCACTCTTCGGGCGTGCATCGCAACCAGCAGCGGCGCAGGTCGTCCCATATGAAAAGTTTGCCCTCGCGCTCCGTCATGCGGAAAGAGTATTGGGGAAAATTGAGGCGGGGAAGGTTCATTTAAGTTTTTTTAAATGGGATAGTCGTGCAAAATGCGTATCTTTATCCCAAATTTTCCAGGACAACTTACCGTACAAAGATATAAAAAGATATAGAATGTCGTCTAACTCCAAAAACCGCCGCGAAGAGGCTCTGCGTTACCACGCCGAGGGGCGTCCCGGCAAAATAGAGGTGGTCCCCACCAAACCGTACAGCTCGCAGCGCGACCTTTCGCTCGCCTACTCGCCCGGCGTGGCCGAGCCGTGCCTGGAAATAGAGAAGAATCCCGAGGACGCCTACCTGTACACCGCCAAAGGCAACCTGGTGGCAGTAATATCCAACGGCACGGCGGTGCTGGGCCTGGGCAACATAGGCGCGCAGGCCGGCAAACCCGTAATGGAAGGCAAGGGACTGCTGTTCAAAACCTTCGCCGACATAGACGTATTCGATATCGAGGTGGACGCCACCGATACCGAGGCGTTTATCCAGACCGTAAAGAACATTTCGCCCACATTCGGCGGCATAAACCTCGAAGACATCAAGGCCCCCGAGTGTTTCGAGATAGAGGAGAGGCTGAAGGCCGAACTCAACATACCCGTCATGCACGACGATCAGCACGGCACGGCCATAATATCGGCGGCGGCCATGCTCAACGCACTGGAAATAGTAGGCAAGAATATAGGCGAGATAAAGGTAGTGGTTAACGGAGCAGGGGCGGCGGCCATATCGTGTTCGAAACTCTACATCGCCCTCGGCGTGCGCCGCGAGAACATAGTTATGTGCGACAGCAAGGGCGTTATCAGCACCTCGCGCACAGACCTTAACAAAACCAAGCGCGAGTTCGCCACAGAAAGGCAACTGGCGGGGGTAGAGGAGGCTCTGGCCGGGGCCGACCTCTTCCTCGGACTGTCGGTCGCCGACACGCTCACGCAGGACATGGTGCGCTCCATGGCGGCCGATCCCATCGTCTTCGCACTGGCGAACCCCAACCCCGAAATATCCTACGAGGAGGCCATGGCCTCGCGTCCGGATATAGTGTACGCCACCGGCCGCAGCGACTACCCCAACCAGGTGAACAACGTGCTGGGCTTCCCATACATCTTCCGCGGGGCGCTCGACGTGCGGGCCACGACTATCAACGAACAGATGAAGGTGGCCGCGGTAAGGGCGCTGGCCGCCCTGACGAAAGAACCCGTACCCGACATAGTGAAGGCCGCATACAACGGCGAACGAATAACCTTCGGAAGGGAATACCTCATACCCAAGCCGGTAGACCCCAGGCTGATAACGCACGTGGCTTCGGCCGTGGCCAAAGCGGCCATAGAGTCGGGCGTGGCGCGCAAGACGATAGACGACTGGGACGCCTACCGGTTTGAGTTGGAAGGGCGCATGGGACGCGGCGACAAACTCCTCAGGGCGCTGCGCACCAAGGCGGTAAACGCCCCGCGCCGCCGCATAGTACTCAGCGAGGGTACCAAACTGCGCTGGATACAGGCCGCTGCGCACCTCGTGGCCGACCACCTGGCCTACCCCATACTGATCGGAGGGAAAAAAAGGATACACGAACTGGCCCAGGCCAACAACGTGGATCTGGCGGGCATCGAGATAGTGGATTTCCGCAGCGACGAACTCGCCCAGCAGAGGGAAAGATACGCCGCGATGCTGCACACGCGCCTGGGGCGCAACGGAATGAGCCTCACCGAGGCGCGCAAATACGCCATGCAGCGCAACTGGTTCGTGCCGATGATGGTGGCGGCGGGCGACGCCGACGCCGCCCTGCTGGGCTACAGCCGCCGCTACACGCGCGACCTTATCCCAGTAAGCGACATATTCACCGCCTCCAAACAGCAGACGCTGGCCTCGATGGTGATAGTGTCCACCCGCAAGGGACCTATATTCTTCGCCGACATGGCCGTCAACCCGTCGCCCTCGGCCGAGCAGCTGGTGGACATAGCCCGCATGGCCGCGTCGACCGTACGCCGGTTCGGCAAGGAACCGGTGATAGCCATGCTTTCGCACTCCAACTTCGGCACCGACACCGAGCGGGAGGCGCTCACCGTGGCCCGGGCAGTGCAAATGCTGCACGACCAGTATCCAGACATACTCGTGGACGGCGAAATGAAAGCAGACATTGCCCTCGACGCCGCCGTGAGGGCGGAGAACTACCCGTTCAATAAACTCGGCGGACGCGAAGTGAACACCTTCATCTTCCCCAACCTGTCGGCCGCCAATATATCGTACAAGATGGTGGAGAGGCTCGGCGGAGCGGAAATAACAGGTCCCATACTCATGGGGCTGCAAGCCGGAGTACACCTGATAGCAGAAACCTCGTCTATCCGCTCACTGGTCAACCTGGCCACCGTGGCGCTGGCCAACCAGGCGGATATAAACCAATAAACAAGCCGGATATGAAAACATTGATCGCTTCCATAATACTTACCGCCGCACTGTCGGGCGTCTCGGCGCAGGACGTGTGGCGCGACGCCGCGGTGACAGGGCAAAACAAGGAACTGCCGCGTACCCTGCTGGTGGGCTATCCCACGGCCGAGGCGGCGCTGGCACAGGGCGATTCGCCGTTCACACGACCGGTGGAGCTGGAGTGGGTAACCGAGATATGGCCCGAATACGTGGTCTACAAAACCCGTTACAAAATACCCTTCGCATGGATCGACCGCCAGAATTTCCTGCGCATACCCTATGCCCTGGGGCCTTACGAGCTGCGCATGAACGGCCAGTACGTAGGCTATACCCAATCGGGATGCACACCGAGCGAATTCGACGTTACGCGCTTCTCCAAGGAGGGTTTCAACGACCTTGAATTAAAGGTGTTCACCCACTCGGAGGTTTGCCGCCTGGAGGATTTTCCCGAGCAGGCCAAACCTCTGTTGGGCGTAACCATGTTCTCGCAGCCCCGCATAAGGGTGCGCGACATTATCGTAGACGCCTCAGTAGGGCCGGACGGCAGCGGCGTCCTGGCCGTAGGCGCGGTGGTCAAGAGCCATCTGCTGAACGACAAAAAAGTGACCGTAAGCTTCCACCTGCTTGCCCCCGACGGCAAGATAGCCGGGGCCGGAACGCGCGACGCGCAATTCGCCATGCGCGGCGAGGACACCCTGCGTTTCATGATGCAGGCACCGCAGGCCCTGACATGGGGGCCTGAGGGCGCAAACCTCTACACCCTTGTGGTCAGAACCCGCTTCGAGGGACGCGACGCCGAATTCGTAGCCGTAAACGTGGGATTCCGCAACATAAACACATGGAGCGGGGAGATGGCCGTAAACGGCGTCAAGCAACAGCTCGTCCTGGCCGACTTCATACCCACGGGCGACACGCCAGCCGACATGGCCTCGATAGCCGCGCTGCGGGCCAAAGGGGCGAATGTCATCAAGCTGGCCGCAGGAGGTTGCCTGAAGGACGACCTGCTGGACGCCTGCGACCGTATGGGCGTCTACCTGTGTCCACAGGCCGCCATAGACACCCACCTGGCGACAGACGGCAACAACCCGTCTAACACCCCCCGCTGGAAGGAGGCTTACGTGGACCGCCAGATGATCAACTACCACACCTCCAAGCTGCACCCCTCGGTCGTCATGTTCTCGATAGCCGGCCCGGCGCAGAACGGAATGAACCTGTACGACAGCTACATGGCGCTCAAGGCGATGAACGATCCGCGTCCCGTGATATACCCCTACGCGGGTAAACAATGGAACACCGACGCCGACGTAGCGCCTGACGGGAAAGTGACTTTCAGGGAGAAATAGCTGCCAGCCACTATAACGCGTAAGGGCGTCCCTCGGGACGCCCTTACGCGTTATCGCACCCGCCTTAACAGCGCCGGATCGGCATCCGGACCCGGCGTCAGTATCCGGGATCAGGTAACTCGACCGTCAAGCAGGATATAATACGTTACTTTACCTCCCAGGTCTGGCCGCTGTGCAGCAGGTCGTCGACGCAGGTTATCTCCTTTTCGTTCTTGCGGACGCGGATCACCTGGTCGCGCACCTCGTCGTCGTAGGTCTGGTCGGGTACAGCGCGTATGACCCCTAGCGCAACGGGATAGTTGGGATAACGCATATTGACCAGCATCATGTGTACGCCCGGATTGGGTTCGTGGGCGTTGTGTACAAGGATGTCGTCCTCGGTAACGCCTCCCTCGCCTATTCTGACCACCATCAGCTTCATGCCTATCTGCACCAGGCCCTTGTCGCGGTTGGCCCCGAATATCATCTTCTGGCCGTGGCGCAGCACTATGGTGTTCTCGGCGCGGGTATCCTTGTCGGCGGCAAACTTCGAGAAGGTTTTATCGTTGAATATTACGCAGTTCTGCAATATCTCAGTTACCGCCGCGCCGTCGTGGCAGGCCGACTGCACCAGACACTCCTTGGTCAGCTCCATTTCGGTGTCGATGGAGCGGGCGAAGAACGTGCCGCGTGCGCCCAGAACCAGCTCGCCCGGGTTGAAGGGGTGTTCTATGGTGCCGTAGGGCGACGTCTTGGTAACCTTTCCGCGCACGGAAGTGGGCGAGTACTGGCCTTTGGTGAGGCCGTATATCTCGTTATTGAACAGCATTATATTGATGTCTATATTGCGGCGCACGGCGTGGATGAAGTGGTTGCCGCCTATGGCCAGCGAATCGCCGTCGCCCGTGGGGACCCACACCGTCAATTTCGGATTGGCGACCTTGACGCCGGTGGCTATGGCCGCGGCGCGCCCGTGGATGCCGTGGAAGCCGTAGGTGTTGAGATAGTAGGGGAAACGCGACGAGCAGCCTATGCCCGAAACGAAAGTATAGCGGTCGTGGCGGTAACCCAGGCGGCGCGACACCTCGGGCAGCGCCTTGGCCACGGAGCTGAGTATGGCGTGGTCGCCGCAGCCGGGACACCACTTTACCTCCTGGTCGGAGCGGAAATCGCCTGGAGTGTAGCTGTATTTGGATTCGTTGTTTTTCATTTCAGCAATGTCGAAAAATGTTCTTTGAGTTCGGCCACGGTGAAGGGCTGGCCTTGTACTTTATTATATTGCAGGAATTCGTACTCCTGAAAATTCATGCGCAGGTAGGAGGCCATCTGACCCATATTGAGTTCGCATACCACTATCCTGTCGAAACGGGCGAAGATCTCCCCGAGGCCGTGGGGCAGCGGATTGATATGGCTTATATGGCACAGCGACACCTGATCGCCCTGGGCCTGCATTTCGCCCACGGCAGTACGCAGGTGACCGAAAGTGCCGCCCCACCCTACTACCAGGAGTTTGCCCTTGGGCTTTCCGTGTACCGTCTGCCGCGGGACGAAATCGGCCACGCGGGCCACCTTCTCCGCCCTTATGGCCACCATGCGCTGGTGGTTCAGCGGATCGTGCGAGACGCTCCCCTTGAGGAAATCCTTCTCCAAACCGCCGATACGGTGTTCCAGGCCGGGAGTTCCGGGCATGGCCCATGAGCGCGCCAGGCGTTTTTCATCGCGTTTGTAGGGCATGAAACCGCCCTCGGGAACCTCGGTGACGACGGGCGGCTTTATGCGCGGATAGCGCGCTATGTCGGGGATGAGCCACGGTTCGCTGCCGTTGGCGATGAAACCGTCGGTGAGCATAAGCACCGGCGTCATGTGTTCCATGGCTATCTTGCCGCAGCGGAAAGCGGTGTCGAAACAGTCCGACGGGGTGGAGGCGGCCACGACCACCATGGGGCATTCGCCGTTGCGACCCCACATGGCCTGATAAAGATCGCTCTGTTCCGTCTTGGTGGGAAGTCCCGTGGAGGGACCGCCGCGCTGCACGTCCACGACGACCAGCGGCAGCTCGGCCATTACCGCAAGGCCCATAGCCTCGGACTTGAGCGACAGACCAGGGCCGGAAGTGGTGGTAACGGCGAAGTTGCCGGCGAAAGCCGCGCCTATGGAGGTGCAGATGCCGGCTATCTCGTCCTCGGCCTGCAGGGTCTTTACTCCCAGGTCTTTGCGCTTGGCAAGTTCTTCCAGTATGGGCGTCGCGGGAGTTATGGGGTAGGAGCCGCAGAAGAGAGGGCGTCCGCTCTTCTCCGAAGCGGCTATGAAACCCCACGCCGTGGCCTGGTTGCCCGAAATACTGCGGTAGACGCCCTTCGGAAGGTCGGCCGCGGCCACCTCGTAGGTATTGGCGAAAACCTGGGCGTTGGCGGCGTAGTTATAGCCCGACTGCAACGCCAGGCGGTTGGCCGAGGCGATATTCGGATCTTTCTTCGAGAATTTGCGGTCTATATATCCCAGGGTATGGTCCAGCGGACGGCTGTAGAGGTAAAAGCATATGCCCAAGGCGAACATATTCTTGCACTTGGCGGCCGACTTGGCATCTATCGGAAGCTCTTCCAGGGCCTTGCGGGTCATTGACGTTATCGGGGCCGGGATTATCTCGTAGCCGTCCAGGCCGAGTTCGGCCATCGGATCGGCCGTTTTGAATCCCGCTTTCTCCACGCTTTTGGCGTTGAATTGGTCGGCGTCGATAATTATCGTGGCCGACGGTTTGAGCCACTGCGCATTGGCCTTGAGCGCCGCGGGATTCATGGCCACCAGCGCATCGCAATAGTCGCCCGGGGTGGCCACCGCGGTATCGCCTATATGCACCTGGAAGCCGGAAACGCCGGCCACAGTACCCTGCGGGGCGCGAATCTCGGCTGGAAAATCGGGGAAAGTGGAGATGCCGTTGCCGGCGAAAGCCGCGGCGTCGGCGAAAAGCGTGCCGGTAAGCTGCATGCCGTCGCCCGAGTCGCCCGAGAAGCGCACTGTGACGTCGTGCAGGCGGAAAGAGGTCTTATCACTCATAAAAGGGAAAATTGTTGCCGAAAGTTATGAATTTTTTATCTATCGCAATCAAAAAACGTGTAAAATTAAACAAATAAAACAATATGGAAATATCTGCGAAAAAAGTATTACATTTGCTGTCCGTCGGGAATCCGTTTATTCATCCTTAAAAAGCTGCGGGGCAGCGCATGCGGGAATGACGCCGGGGAGAGGCCCGGGCGGCGTCCGGGGGTTTTTATCGGGAGAACAGCAAAATCAAATATATCATGAGCGTAATAAAATTCGTTTCGGCCGAGCAGGCCGTCAAGGTGATCAAATCGGGCGACCACGTCCATCTCAGTTCGGTGGCCAGCGCCCCCCAATGCCTAATCAAAGCCATGTGCGCGAGGGGCGAAGCGGGCGAATTGCAGCACGTCCACATCCACCACCTCCACACAGAAGGCCCGGCCCCCTACTCCGAAGCCCGTTTCGAAGGCGTCTTCCAGCTCGACTCATTCTTCGTGGGCGGCAACGTACGCAAGATGACGCAATGCGGCGCGGCGGACTACATCCCCGTATTCCTTAGCGAGACGCAGAAGCTCTACCGCTCCGGTACGCTCCCCTGCGACGTGGCGATGATACAGGTATCCTCGCCCGACAAGCACGGCTACGTGTCGCTCGGCACCTCGGTGGACGCCACGCTGGCGGCCGTGGAGTGCGCCAACACCGTAATAGCGGTGATAAACAAATACGTACCCCGCTCGTTCGGCGACGCCTTCATACACCTTTCCGACATAGACGTGTTCGTAGAGGACGACCAACCCCTCGAGGAGGCCCACTTCACCGCGCCCGACGATATCGAGACGGCCATAGGCAAGAACTGCGCCGCGCTGGTAGAGGACGGGGCATGTCTCCAGATGGGCATAGGAGCCATCCCCAACGCCGTCCTGGCGCAGCTCGGCAACCACAAGGACCTGGGCATACACACCGAAATGTTCGCCGACGGCGTGCTGCCCCTCGTTGAGAAAGGCGTGATAAACGGTCGCAACAAAGCCATCGACAGAGGCAAAATGGTGTCGACGTTCCTTATGGGATCGCAAAAGGTATACGACTTCATCGACAACAATCCCGGGGTGGCCATGATGGACGTGGCGTACACCAACGACCCCTTCATAATAGCCAAAAACCCCAGGGTGACGGCCATCAACTCGGCCCTGCAGGTAGATCTGACCGGACAGGTGTGCGCCGACTCGCTCGGCACAACGTTCTACTCGGGCGTAGGCGGCCAGGTGGATTTCATATATGGCGCATCGCGCTCCGAGGGAGGCAAGGCCATCCTCGCCATGCCTTCGGTGACCAACAAGGGAATAAGCAAAATTGCCAACACCCTTACCGCAGGGGCCGGCGTTGTGACTACGCGCGCACACATACATTGGTTCGTAACGGAACACGGCGCGGTGAACCTCTACGGCAAGACGCTCCAGGAGCGCGCCCGCCTGATAATCAGCGTAGCCCATCCCAACCACCGCGAAGCGCTGGAGCAGGAGGCTTTCGGGCGTTTCGGATCGCACTACGGCTACATCAAAAAGACGGTCAAGTGCTAAAACGCCGACAGTAAACGACAGGCGCCCGCTACTTCGGTAGCGGGCGCCGCGTTTTTATGGGCAGTCTCAATTATCTGCCTGATACGCACGGTTCGCCCCTGCGTTCCCAAGTGCTGTGCGGATGGCGTCAACGTCGGCCTCCATAATATACGTTTTCAGGTTGCGGTAGTAGGAGTGGTAGCCGTATCCGCCGTTAACGAATTCGTCGAGGGCCTTTTCCCTGGGCCAACCCTGGAACGCCATGCGATAGAGCGCAACGACTATTCCCGTACGGTCGGAGCCGTGCCAGCAATGAATGGCTATCGGGCCGCGGCGGTCGCGGATGATGCGCAGGGCCTCGATATATTTAGCTGTTTCGGAATCGCCCGCATTCATCCTTATGCGGTGCAGCACAAGGCCCGACCCCCGCGCCTCGCGAATGTCGCTATGATGGTTGCGCAGGTTGAGTATCTCGCGCACACCCATGGAATAAAGCTCGCGGAAAGCCTCCTTCGAAGGCTGGCCGCAACGGTAGATCCCTTCGTCCACCTTATAGAGATTGTCGACATGCGACGACGGCGCGGGAACGGCCCACCCCGGATCGCGCGACTGCGCCAGCGACGGCAGGCAGGCCGCAGACAAGATCAATACGAGGCAGATATTCAGAAGCAGGGCGCGCACGGTCATTTCCTTATGATGCGGTCCAGCTCGCGCTTGACATCCTTCTCCTTGATATACTCGCGCTTGTCGTAATTCTTACGTCCGCGCCCCAGGCCTATCTGCACCTTGGCCAGGCCGCGCTCGTTTACGAAAAGTTTGAGTCCGACCACCGTAAGCCCCTTGTCCTGCAGAGCGCGTTCTATCTTGCGGAGTTCCTTCTTCTCCAGCAGCAGCTTGCGGTCGCGTCGCGGCATATGGTTGTTGTAGGTACCCCAGTGGTACTCAGATATATTCAATCCCCTGATCCACAGCTCGCCGCGATCGAAATAACAGTAGCAGTCCGTCATGGAGGCCTTGCCAAGGCGCAACGACTTGATCTCGGTACCCACCAGCACTATGCCGGCAACCCACGTCTCGATGATCTCGTAGTCGAACGTGGCTTTCTTGTTCTTTATGCTTATGTTGCGGTAGTCGGTCATAAAATGAGGCGTGACAATTTTTTGGATATCACCATGCGCTCGCGGTTCAGCGCAGAGATGCGCAGGGTTATTTCGGAAAGTTGGCCGTCGTCCAGCGACTCGTCGGACAGTTGGGCCTTGAGCTGGTTTATTATAAGGTCGATGGCTTTGGACTTATATAGTATCACCGCCCGCGGGACGGCCGTCGAGAGGCGTTCCTCTTCGCTCTGTGTGGTTATGTCGTGTTTTTTCCAGAGTTTGCTGGTCTGGTAGTTGTCGTCGGACGTCAGTACGTCCACGGCGGCGTTGGCGGCTTCCGGATCGGGGTGGTTGATGAACATGTGCATCTCCACCGCGCCACCCGAGCGGTAAGCGTCGAGGTATGTGGCGTACAGGGCCTTATAGCGCTGGTCGGTGAACGATATGCCGTTATTTTCGAGGTCGGTTATTATCACCTCGGCCACGTTGAGCGACACTATCGTGCGCCCTTCCTTATAGTCGAAATCCGTCCGGCCGTAACGAAGCAGGTATTTTATCAGCTCCTTCTCAAGCTCCTCGATGCTACTTCCGGCCCTCACCGACGGCGCTACGGCGGGCGCGGCCTGCGCCTGGCGCTGCTGCGCCTGGTAATTGTTTATGAATTCAGCCGCCTGGCTGTCGGAGCGGTAGGAGAGACGGCGACGGGCCACTTCGGAGGTGAGCAGCGCCTCCTCGACGTCCATCTGGCGGGCGCACTCCTTTATGTACACCGAGCGGATGACGGGATCGGGAATCTCGGCTATGGACTGCACCATATCCTTTATCAGCTCTGCGCGGCGCAGCGGATCGCCGCCGGCGTCGCCCAACAGCAGGCGCGCCTTGAAGGAGAGGAAATCCTCCTCGTGCCGGCGGATAAACTCTTTCAGCTCGGCGGCGCTGTGACTGCGGGCGAAGGAGTCGGGGTCGTCGCCCTCGGGCAACAACACCACCCTGACGTTGAGTCCCTCGCGAAGGATCATGTCTATACCCCTCAGCGAAGCCTTTATACCGGCCGGATCGCCGTCGTAGATCACCGTCACGTTGCGCGTGAAACGCCCGATGAGGCGTATCTGCTCCTCGGTGAGCGACGTTCCGGACGAGGCCACTACATTCTCCACGCCCGCCTGGTGCATCGAGATCACGTCGGTGTAACCCTCCACCAATATGCAGCAGTCGTCCTGCGTGACGGCCTTCTTGGCCTGATAGAGTCCGTAGAGGATGGAACTTTTATGGTAGATCTCGCTCTCGGGCGAATTGAGGTATTTGGCCGTGTTTTTATCGGTACGCAGGGTGCGCCCACCGAAACCCACCACGCGTCCGCTTAAGCTGTGTATGGGGAACATGACGCGTCCGTTGAAGCGGTCGTAATATCCACCGTCGTCTCGCTTTATGGTAAGGCCGGTGGAGACGAGGTATTCCTCGCGGTAGCCTGCGGCCAGGGCGTCGCGCGTGAAGCGGTCCTTCTCCGCGGGACAGAAACCCAACTGGAACTTCTCGATAGCGGCGTCCGTCATGCCCCGGCCGCGGAAATAGGCCAGGCCCACGCTGCGTCCCTCTTCGGAGCGGTGCAGGCGCTCTTTAAAATAGTCCGAGGCCCACGACGAGACTATCATCATACTTTCGCGGTCGTCGTTACGGCGCGCCTCGTCCGGCGTAAGCTCCTTCTCCTCCACCGTTATGCCGTACTTACGGGCCACATACTTCAGCGCGTCCACATAACCCAGCCCCTCGTGATCCATAACGAAGGTGACGGCGTTGCCGCCCTTGCCGCAACCGAAGCATTTATAGAGGCCTTTGGATGGCGAAACGACGAAGGAAGGAGTCTTCTCATTATGGAAAGGACAGCACGACTGGTAGTTGACGCCTTTCTTACGAAGCGTGACGAAGTCGCCCACGATCTCTACGATGTTGGCGGCGGCGTAAATGCGGTCTACTGTCTGGCGGTCTATCATACGGGTGGTAAAGGTAGCTATTTTATATCAATCATTAGCATTTTTTACTAACTTTGCAGATTATATCCGATCCCGAATGGAGTTCAAACTCGTATCAAATTTCGCCCCCGCGGGCGACCAGCCCGAGGCAATAGCAGCCCTTACGGAGGCCCTCTCGGGTCCGTGCCGCCACAACACGCTGATGGGAGTGACCGGATCGGGCAAAACCTTCACGGTGGCCAACGTGGTGGCCGGCCTTCAACGGCCCACGCTGGTGCTGTCGCACAACAAGACGCTCGCATACCAGCTATACAACGAATTCAAGCAGTTCTTCCCCGAGAACGCGGTGGAGTATTTCGTGTCGTATTACGACTACTACCAGCCCGAGGCATACCTCCCGAAGACAGACACATACATAGAGAAAGACCTGGCCATTAACGACGAGATAGAGAAGCTGCGACTGCACACCACCGCATCGCTGCTCTCCGGACGGCGCGACGTGATAGTCATATCGAGCGTATCGTGTCTCTACGGCATAGGCAACCCCGACGACTTCCACCAACTGGCGATAAAGCTCGAGAAGGGACAGGGCATATCCATGCAGAAACTGCTCTATTCGCTGGTGGAGGCGCTGTACACGCGTACCGAGACAGAGCTTTCGCCGGCCACTTTCCGCCTTAGCGGCGACACGCTGGACGTATGCCTGCCTTTCGGCGAGGTTTGCTACCGCATAGGGTTCTATTACGACGAGATAGAGGAGATATCCTTAATCGAAGCTTCCACCGGCAAACGCATTCAGGCGGTAGACGAGGCCGTGTTCTACCCGGCCAACCTGTTCGTAACCACCAAAGAACGCATCAACACGGCCATTGCCCAAATACAGATAGACCTGGGACACCGCATAAAATATTTCGAGGAGCAGGGCCGCGTGAAAGAGGCCGAGCAGATAAAGCGGCGCGTGGAATATGACCTGGAGATGATAAAGGAACTGGGGTACTGTCCCGGGATAGAGAATTACTCGCGCTATTTCGACGGGCGTCCGCCGGGCAGCCGTCCGTTCTGCCTGCTGGACTATTTCCCCGACGACTACCTGACGGTAATAGACGAAAGCCACGTGACGCTGCCGCAGATAAGGGCCATGTACGGCGGCGACCGCGCGCGCAAGGAAAATCTTGTGGAATACGGTTTCCGCCTGCCCGCAGCCGTGGACAACCGTCCCCTGACGTTCAGTGAATTCGAATCGATGACACGACAGGTGCTTTATGTGAGCGCCACGCCCGGCGACTACGAATTCACCAAATCCGAAGGAATGGTGGTGGAGCAGATAATACGTCCCACGGGCCTGTTGGACCCTCCAATGATAATACGCCCCACGGCCGACCAGATAGACGACCTGATGGAGGAGATAGACGACCGCGTACGCAAAGAGGAGAAGATACTCGTCGTCACGCTCACCAAGCGCATGGCCGAGGAACTGTCGAAATATTTCGACCGCCACGGCGTACGCAGCCGCTATATACACTCCGACGTGGAGACGCTCGAAAGGGCGAAGATACTCGAAGACCTGAGGGCGGGGATGTTCGACGTGCTGATAGGAGTCAACCTGCTCCGCGAGGGACTCGACCTGCCCGAGGTGTCGCTGGTGGCCATCATGGACGCCGACAAGGAGGGATTCCTGCGCAACGCCCGATCGCTCACCCAGACGGCCGGACGCGCCGCGCGCCACGCCAGTGGCATGGTAATACTGTACGCCGACAAAGCCACCGAATCGATGCTGCAGGCAGTACGCGAAAGCAACGACCGACGCAACCGCCAGTCGGCATTCAACGCCGCCCACGGCATGTTCCCGCGGCAGGCCAGGCGCAACACCGCGCAGCAGGAGGCCCCGTTGGCCTACCCCGCCGCAGGAAACGCCGCAAGCATGGCCGCCGACGTGAAACCCGCCTACTCGGCCGCCGCAGGGGAGATAGAGAAACAGATAGAGGAGGCGCGCGCCATGATGCTGGCGGCGTCGGACGCCCTCGACTTCGCCGCGGCGGTAGTCCACCGCGACCGGATGTACGAATTGCAAAACAGGCTGAAAGCTGCGGCGGAAGCGCAACAATATAAGGCAGAATGAAATTTTCGCGTCTCGTCTCCAAGGCCATAGACGGCCTTTACATAGCGCCAGTAAACAAGGTTATGCCGCTGCAGACGTTCCGCTATGGGGCTTGCGGGAGTATCAATATGGTCGTAAACCTTGTCCTCTACTATATTGTCTACAACATGCTGCTCGGGCAGCGCGACCTGCGCCTCGGGACGCTCCCATGCGCCGGCGGTTGCGCCGACATAGTGGTATCGGCCAAGATAGCGGCAGGGTGCATCGTCTTCCCTGTCATCTTCCTTACCGGTTTCTGGCTCAACAAGCACGTGGCTTTCAAGCACTCGCCGCTGCGCAACCGGACACAGTTGCTGCGTTATCTGCTTTCGGTGGCCGGATCGCTGTTGCTATACTATTTATGCATGACGTTCTTCGTGGACGTGTGCGGCATTTGGGCCACGCCCGCCTACGCACTCCAGATAATAATAACGACATTCTACAGCTACCTGATGCAGAAATACTTCAGTTTCAGGGGTTGCGCCGAGATTTAGCGTCCTTTTACAGCGGCCGCTAAAACCAATCTTTGGATTTTTCGAGTTGCCTGTAGTCCGTCAGGTCTATCTGTATGGGTACTATCGAGACATAGTTGTTCCTTAGCGCCCATTCGTCGGTGTCGACGGCCTGCGGCTCCATATTGAAGAAACTGCCGTTGAGCCAGTAATAGTCGTGGCCGCGCGGATCTTTGCGCTGCTCGAACTCCTCTTTCCAATAGCCGGCGTTCTGGCGGCAGAGGCGCACGCCTCTGATCTCGTCGTAAGGCACGTTGGGGATATTGACGTTCCAGCAGATGGGCGGAGAGGGCTTTTCGGCGAGCAGCTTGGCTATTATCCTCTCGGCGTAAACGGCTGCGGCCTCGAAATCGGCCTCCGGATCGTGGTCGGTAAGCGAAAGCCCCACCGACGGCACGTCGTAGAAGCTGCCCTCTATAGCCGCGCCCATAGTCCCTGAATACAATACGTTCACCGCAGAATTGGATCCGTGGTTTATCCCCGATATCACAAGCGCGGGCGTCTCTTTGAGCAGGTAGTCGAAGGCCATCTTGACGCAATCCACCGGAGTTCCGGAACAGGCGTATACGTCGAGTCCCTCGGCCTGGCGTACGCGCCGCAGGTAGAGAGGACGGAACATAGTGATGGCATGCGACATGCCCGACTGGGTCTGCTCGGGAGCCACCACGACGACGCGCCCGAAACGCTGCGCCACGCGTACGGCATATTGCAATCCCTTGGCCCCCACGCCGTCGTCGTTGGTTACCAGAATAAGCGGTTTATCCATAATTCCATTCATATCGCACAAAGATAGTTACTAATGCGGATGAAAAATATTTTGTTTATCGAAAAAATACTCTTACCTTTGCGGCTCGGTGCGAGGAACCTCTTAATGAGAACACAGGAGTCCGTAACGTTCCCGCCTTAATGAAACAAAACGACAGAAAATGGATAACCTTATCAGAATCGCAGAGGCCTCGATGTGGCCCGCCAAAGAAGTCCCCTCGTTCAAGAGCGGAGACACGATCACAGTAACCTACAAGATCATAGAGGGTAACAAAGAGCGCCTGCAATCGTTCCGCGGCGTAGTTATCCAGATCAAAGGCCGCGGCATCACCAAAATGTTCACCATCCGCAAAATATCCAACGGCGTGGGCGTAGAGCGCATATTCCCCCTCTACTCTCCCCACATCGACTCGATCGAAGTGAACAAAGTGGGCGTGGTACGCCGCTCGCGCATCTACTACCTGCGCGACCTTACAGGTAAGAAAGCCCGTATCAAAGAGAAGCATTTCGGCTCGAAATAATAGCCACCGCGCAATACGACGAAAGGCCGCCCCGATTTTTCCGGAGCGGCCTTTCCGCCGTTGCACGCAGTAATTGCGCTTACAGAGTCGGGTTTCTGTCACAAAAAACTTATATTTGCACTAAAGACTCATGTTTATGGTACTTCAAACGCTCCTCATAATCTCCATCCTGCTGCAGCTCATAGCGGCTATAACGGCCATCGGGTTGATGCGCGAAACGAAATACAACTTTTCATGGATACTCTTCACCGTAGCCCTGTCGGCCATGTCGGTGTTGCGTCTGGCCGAATACGTGCAGCTTACCGGAGGCAAGGAGTGGCGATTGCCTCCCGATTTTTTCGTCTGGCTCGGCGTGGGTACTTCGCTCTGCTTCGCCGTAGGGGTATTTTACGTCCGTAAGATATTCAATTACATAGAAAAACTCGATTTTCGCCGCCGTCTCACTGAAAAACGCATCCTCAACACAGTCTTGCGTACCGAGGAGAAAGAGCGCATGCGCTATGCCAAAGAGCTGCACGACGGGCTGGGGCCGCTGCTTTCGTCGGCCAAGATGTCGCTCTCGGCGCTCCCGAAAGAGGGCCTGGACGAGGCGGGCGGTCAGATCGTGGCCAACGTCAACTACGTGATAGAAGAAGCCATACGTAGCCTGCGCGAAATATCCAACAATCTCAGCCCGCATATACTCAACGATTTCGGCCTGGCGCGGGGGATATCCAACTTCATATCTAAATCACTGGTCCTCAATAATATTAAAATAGATTTCAAGACCAGTCTGAAATCCGAAAGGTTCGACACCGACGTGGAGGTGATACTCTACCGCGTGGTGTGCGAGCTGATAAACAACAGCCTCAAACACTCGGGATGCGACGCCATAGAGCTGTCGGTGGATTACGCGAACGACGAAATAGCGATCATCTACCGCGACAACGGGAAAGGGTTCAATCCCAAGGCGGTGATGGACATAGGCATGGGACTTTCCAACATCACGTCGCGCATAAACTCGCTCAAGGGCGATTGCGAGATAACATCGGAGAAAGGTAAAGGGATGCAAGCCCGCATATCGGTAAACCTCAAGAAAAACCCCGAATGGAAACGCCGCAGACAATTAAAGTAGTGCTGGTGGACGACCACGCACTCTTCCGTGACGGCCTGCGCGGACTGCTATGCCGCGGCGGGCTGTGCGAGGTGGTGGCGGAAGCCGCCGACGGCCGGCAATTCGTGGAGATGATGCGCGGCGGGCTTGTCGCCGACGTGGTGCTGCTCGACATAGACATGCCAGGAATGGGAGGTTTCGAGGTAGCGGAAAAGATGGCCTCCGAATATCCCGGAGCAAGGATCATAACCCTCTCTATGCATTGCGACGAGGAGTATTATTTCCGTATGGTAGCCTTGGGCGTGAAAGGCTTCCTGCTGAAAAACAGCAGTATAGACGAGGTTACGGCAGCGATAAAGGCTGTAGCGTCGGGCAACACCTACTTTTCGCAGGAACTGCTGACGATGCTGGTGGCGGGAATGGGAATGCAGCACGGCGGAGACGAAAATCCGGCCGAAATACTGTCGGACAGGGAGTTGGAAATACTCGAACTTATATGCAAGGGGATGTCCAACCATGAGATAGGGGACAGGTTGTTCATATCGAAGCGCACCGTAGACAAGCACCGCGCGAATATCCTCGAAAAGACCGGCGCACGAAACACGGCCAACCTGGTAATGTTCGCCATAAAGCACTCGCTGGTAAGCATCAAATAAAGATCCGGCAGAAAAAAACCTTATTCGCAGGCGCCTGCAGGAGGGAGGAAGTCCCTGTGGCGAATATGGCTGTAATACTGCTGTATGAAGGCTTTCATCCACACGGCGGGCCTTTCGTTCCCCGAATCCGGCCCGGCAAGGTTGCACCGCTGCGCCGGATCGCGCCTGAAATCGTAAACTCCCACGATATTTTTACGGTCGAAGCGGTAGATCAGCGAGTCGGTCACGGCGTTGAATACCCCTCCGGTATAGGTTATGGCGTAACCGGACGCGCGGACGTCGAGCAGGTCGCGACCGAAGGCGAAATAAGGCTCGCCGTAGCCGAGCATACCCAACAGGGTGGGCATGAGATCTATATGTTGCGCCGGGCGCATATCGTCGCCCCTGAGCGAACCCGACGGATCGTAGAATAAAAGCGGCACGGCATTGGTGTACGGTGCCTGGCGGTACTTTTCATTGTCGGCTCCGGAGCCGTGGTCGGCGGTTATCACAAAGACGGTATTAGCAAACCACTTCTGGCGCGACACCTGGGCGAAGAAATTCCTCAACGCCTCGTCGCTGTAGGCTATCATCTTTTGTATAGGCATCTTGCCCTCCGGATAACGCCCTTCGAAACCTTCGGGCAAAATATACGGGTGGTGGGATGAAAGGGTGAAGATGGTTGCGAAGAACGGCTGCGGCAACGTCCCGAGCTTATCCGCGGCATACGGAAGGAATTTGTGGTCCCATATCCCCCACAGTCCGTCGAAGCCGTCGGAACCCATCTCGGCCTGATAATCCTCGCGAGAGAAGAAGCGCTGCACGCCAGCCGCCTTACCGAAAGCGACGAAACTCATAGATTGGCGCACCGCGCCGTGCATGAAAGCCGTGGAATATCCCATCCCGTCCAACACGGATGGCAAGGCGCGCATCGGCGCGTTGGACTGCGGAAGTGAGAGAAATTGGGTTTTGAAAGTAGGTATGGAAGCCCACAGGGCCGGCAGCGCGTCAATGGAGCGCATACCGCTGTTATAGGCGTTACGGAAAATATAGCCTTGCCCGATGAGCGAATCGAGGAACGGGGTGTAGCCCGAGTCGCCAGGGGCGAACTGGTCGCTCAGCGCTTTGATATGCGCCGCGCCGAAACTCTCGAGGATCACCAGCACTATATTGGGCCGGCGGCCGGCGAAGATCCCTCGCTGTCCAGCCCCGACTGAGGGGCAATGCACCGGCGTGTAGATCGAATCGACTTCCATATCACTGAAATACACCGGATTATCAGGCTTTTGCCCTATGGTGCGGATCAGGGCGAAAGGATTGCTCAAAACGAGCGGCGTCTTCTCCGGGGCGGCGTACATAGAGGCGTCGCCGATAGTTATCGGAAATGTGGCGTGGGCGAAATTCGACCCTCGTATGAGGAATACCGCAGCCACCGCGCCGAATAGCAACAGCAGCGTCTGGGAAAGGTAATAGGCCGCATCGCTCTTTATTTCCGTGGCTTTATAGCCTATCTTTGCAAATCCGACCCAGAGCGTACGGGCCACGACGGCCAGCGCCAGCACGGCGTACCAGTATTCGCGCAGAAATTGACCGGCCAGCAGCCAGCCGTTGCCGCCCTGCATGAGCGACACGTCGTCCCACGCTATTCGGGCCAGTTTAAAGGGGAAATAGATGATGTCGGCGATATCCACCGCCAGCCCCAGAGTGTTAACCGTTACGAAGAGCCAGCGCAGGAACGTCTGGTATCCGGCACAAGCCCTGAACCTGAAAGGTATAAGCGAAAAGAAGAGGAACGGCAGGTTGATATAAAAGATAGACACGGAATCGAATACGAGCGCCCCGTGCAGAAGGCCCGGGATCTCGCCCCACGCCAACGGCCCCAGCAACGAGGCGTTGGCCGCGTAGAAACCCACGCGACACAGCATGAACGCCGCATACAGGAACAGTATACGGCGGACGAAATACCTGAAATCGCCCAACGCTCTCATCCGTCTATGGCTCCGGCTATTTCGAATACATCTGCTCGTAATACCTCTGGTAGGCTCCGCTGGTAACCTCGTCGAGCCATTTCGGGTTGTCGAGATACCATTTCACCGTCTTTTCAAGGCCCTCTTCGAATTGCAGCGAAGGCTCCCAGCCCAGCTCGTTCTTGAGTTTCGACGAGTCTATGGCGTAGCGCAGATCGTGTCCCGCACGGTCGGTGATATAGGTTATCAGCTTTTCCGACGTCCCCGCGGGATTTCCGAGCAGTTTGTCCGTCACTTTAACCAGCAGGTGGATAAGGTCTATGTTCTTCCACTCGTTGAAGCCACCTATATTGTAGGTTTCACCCGTTTTGCCGCTGTGGAAGATGACGTCTATGGCCCTGGCGTGGTCTATCACATAGAGCCAGTCGCGCACGTTCTCGCCCTTGCCGTAGACCGGCAGGGGTTTACCCTCGCGGATATTATTGATGAACAGAGGTATGAGCTTCTCGGGAAACTGATTGGGACCGTAGTTGTTGGAGCAGTTCGATATTACCGTGGGCAGGCCGTAGGTGTTGGCGTAGGCGCGCACGAAGTGATCGCTGGAGGCTTTCGAGGCCGAATAAGGACTCTTGGGATCGTACGGGGTGGTTTCGACGAAGAAACCGCCGTTATCGAGCGACCCGTAAACCTCGTCGGTAGAGACGTGATAGAAGAGCTTACCGCCGAAATCACCGTCCCATGCCGTGCGTGCCGCCTGCAACAGCGTCAGCGTACCCATGATATTCGTCCTGGCGAAAGCGAAGGGATCGCGAATGCTGCGGTCGACATGACTTTCGGCGGCCAGGTGTATCACCGCGTCTATATTGTTTTCAGTCATGGCTTTGGCCACCGCTTCGGCGTCACATATATCGCCTTTTATAAAACGGTAGTTGGGAAGGCCCTCCACGTCCGTCAGGTTGCCCAGGTTGCCGGCATAGGTAAGGCAATCGAAGTTGAAGATGCCGTAATCGGGATATTTGACCGCCATCAGGCGTACAAGGTGCGAGCCTATGAAGCCCGCGCCACCGGTGATAAGGATGTTGCGTTTCATTGCGCCGTAAGTTTTTTTATGCACACCCGCAGGGATTCTTCCCATGACGGTATGTCGAGTTTGAAATCGGTTATTATCTTGGTTTTATCCAACAGCGAATATTTGGGGCGGCGGGCCGGGGTGGGATATTCGCTCGTGGGTATGCCCTCCACGCGCGCCGCCAGGCCGGCCTGGCGCATGGCTTCGGCCGCAAAGCCCGCCCATGACGTTTGCCCTGCGTTGGAATAGTGGTAAACCTCGCCCCTGCGCGAGCCTATATGCGGCAATATGGAGAGTATGGCGGCGGCCAGGTCGGCCGCATAGGTGGGCGAGCCGAATTGGTCGTCCACGACCCTAACGGTTTCGCGTTCTCCACCCAGGCGCAGCATGGTCTTGACGAAGTTATTGCCGTAAGCGCTGTAAAGCCACGCCGTGCGGATTATTATCCCGCGGCACCCCGAAAGGCGTACTGCCCGCTCGCCATCGAGCTTGGTGAGGCCGTAGATACCCAGCGGGGAGGTGGGGTCGTCCTCCTTATAGGGAATGGCGCTCTGTCCGTCGAAGACATAATCGGTTGATATATGCACCAGCGCCGCACCCGTTTCGGCAGCCACGCGCGCCAGGACGGCCGGGCCTTCGGCGTTCACGCGGCGGGCGGCGTCGGGATCGCCCTCGGCCTTGTCTACGGCCGTGTAGGCGGCGCAATTGACTATATAGGCGGCATTCTCGGCGCGGGCCGCGGCCAGGACGGCCGCATAGTCGGTTATGTCGAGCGTGTCGACGTCGGTGGCTACTACGCGGAATGCGCCCGCAGCGCCGTTGAGTTCAATTATCTCGTTGCCCAACTGTCCGTTGGCTCCGGTAAGAAGTATCGTCTCCATTTATTAACGTTATGGCATGCAAAGATATGTAAATTATCAGAAAAGAGAACCCTCCTGCGAAGGAGGCACCACACCCAAATGCTCGTAGGCCAGTTCGGTGGCCTCCCTGCCGCGCGGGGTGCGCTTGAGGAAACCCTCCTTGATAAGGAACGGCTCGTAGACCTCCTCGATGGTGCCGCTCTCCTCGCCCACGGCCGTGGCTATGGTGTTCAAGCCCACCGGGCCGCCGGAGAATTTGTTTATGATGGTATGTAATATCTTATTGTCCATGCTATCCAGACCACGGGCGTCGATATTGAGGGCGGAAAGAGCCACGCGCGTGATCTGAAGGTCTATCTCTCCCCCGCCCTTCACCTGGGCGAAATCCCTCACGCGGCGCAGCAGGGCATTGGCCACGCGGGGCGTACCGCGGCTGCGCATGGCTATCTCACACGCGGCGGCGTCCGTTATGCCGATGCCGAGTATGGAGGCCGACCGCCGCACGATACCCGAAAGCACCCTGGAATCGTAATACTCCAGGTGGCACTGGATGCCGAAACGCGCCCTTAGGGGACTGGTCAAAAGCCCGCTGCGCGTGGTGGCGCCTATGAGCGTGAAAGGGTTAAGCTCTATCTGTATGGATCGGGCGCTCGGACCCTTGTCCAACACTATGTCTATCTTGTAGTCCTCCATGGCGGAATAGAGGTATTCCTCCACGATGGGGCTGAGGCGGTGTATCTCGTCTATGAACAGCACGTCGCCCTCCTGCAGGTTGGTAAGCAGGCCGGCCAGGTCGCCGGGTTTGTCGAGGACGGGGCCGGACGACACCTTGAGCGACGAACCCATCTCGTTGCTGATGATATTGGCCAGGGTGGTCTTGCCCAGCCCCGGGGGACCATGCAGCAGCACATGGTCGAGGGCCTCGCCCCTCATCAGCGCGGCCTTTATGAATATCGTCAGGTTCTCCACCGTTTTGTCCTGACCGCTGAAGGCGTCCAGCTCGCGCGGGCGGATGGAATTTTCGAACTCGGCGTCGGTTTCGATGCGTACGGTTTTGCGTTCTGTCATTTTTTGCTTTCCGATTTCTGGAACTCCTTTACGCTCATATTTTTCGACTCGACGGCTCCCGGTATCTTGGCCGGACGCATCATTGAGTTGAATTTGAACGAAAAGCGCAACATATAATATCGTTGTATGGTGTTGGCTACTATGTCTTCGGTGTAGCCAGGCCTCACCTGGTTGGTATGGTTGCTGTTCCGCCCCCACAGGTCGTATACAGTAAGCCTCACCTCGGCGGCGTTGCGGTATAGGAACTTGCAGGCCAGCGAGACGTTGTTGTAAAGGGAGGACTCGCTACGGGCCATGTTGCCCGAGACGTCGTACTTGCGCCACACAGCCACCGTATTGAACACGATCCTTTTGAGGAATATAATATTGAGCGACCCATAGAGCCTGTTGTCGAGCAGATGGCTGTCGTTGTTCTTCCTCGCGGAATTCACCGTGGACCGGTAGGTTATGTTGTCGTAGACGTTGAAATCGACGTTTTGCGATATGTTGCTGGCCAACCCTATGCGCCCGCGCCATACGTTCACGTCGGAGTAGTTGACCACCTTGTTGTACGACGGGGTGCGGTTGTAGCTGTAACTCAAACCGAGGTTGAGATTGCACTTAAGCGGTTTGACGTACCGGCTGTACGACGATGCCGCGTCGTAGGCGTAAAACCCGTCGAGGTTGCTGAGCATGGTTATGGTGGCACCGGGCGTGACGGTGAACTCCTCGCCCGATGGGAGTATTATCGTAGAATCGGCCTCGGTAACCGTGGTGGCAATATAGTCCGACATGTTGTTGGCTTTGACCGAGAGGTTGAAATTCGACGATTTCACCGGATTGACGGAGTTGTAAAGAAGCTCCACCGAGTGGCGGTAGCTGTCCTTTATGTTGGGATTGCCCTTTTTGAGGTACATCAGATTGCTTATATCCACCACGTTCTGCATCTGGTCTATGCGCGGGATCTCCGTACGCCCCTTGTATTGCAGTTTCAGGTAGCTCTTTTTCATCGGAGTGCGCGACGAGGACGACGGACGGGATGACTGCGAGGACGACCCCTGGCGCGAATACTGCCCGCCCGACCCGGAAGAACCCGACCCCCTGGACGCGCCCGCGGAGGAAGACGCCTGACCGCCGCGCTGCTGCGAGGCGGATTGCGACGTCCGTACCTGCGGCTGCACCTGCGAGCGTCCGTCAGGCGCAGGTTGCCTGTACTGGCGGTGCGAGGAGGTGTCGGCCGGCGCGCCGGACGGCGTCTGGCCCGTCCTGGCCGTCTCCATTATTCTGTCGGTACGCTCGGCTTCCGCTCCGACTTGCGCGTCCCCGGGGACGGCGGCCACCTTGACTGCGGGCTTCTGGATAGAGTATTTGAGCGAAAAATTAGGTTCCCATTTATGGAAAGTGAACATGGCCCCGGCCATTACGGGCATCTCCTGATCGCGCAGCTGGTCGAGGCGCTGCAGGTTGACTCCGGCGTTGAGCGCCAGGCGAGTGGTGTAAAGTACGTAACTGGCTCCGAAACTGTTGGTATTGTATATGCGACTGTATATGCTGTATTGCGAGAAGTTGGGGATGTGGTAATCCTGCCAGTCGGGATGGTAGCGCTTGAGGCGCTGGTCGAAATCGCCCCATTCGTGTTTGAAGGAGTAGTTGAGCGATATGCGCTGGCGCTCGGTGATAGGTTCTATCAGCGCCACGCGCAGGCCGTAACTGTCGCTTTCGCTGGTCTGGCGGGTGTAATTGTTCGTGAGGTCTTTCTCCGCCCTCGGTTTCCAGTATCGTTCGGTTTGCCTGTTCACCTTGCGCGTGGCGTAGGTGTCGAAATAGGCGTCCTTGCGGTAACGGTCGTACTCCCTCTCCGAAGCGCCGTAATTGAAGGCCACGGTGAACGACCGCCCCTTCTTCTCGAACCGGCGCGAATAGAGCAACTCGCCCGAGACGCTGAAGTTACCGGTGGCGGAGCTGTTAGACATTCCGTTGCGGTTTATGGAGTCGTTTACCACGTACCTCGTTTGGGTCTCCGTCACCAGCGAGTCGTAGATGCGAGTGGAGAGAGAGCGTTCGCCGTCGCCGCGAGGATCGGTGCTGTTGCCGCCATACGCCCCCCGGGCGGAAAGCACGAAACTGTTCTTCGGGCCGGCGTTCACCGACAGGCGCAGCGAACCGTTGTGATGGTAGTTGTCGTAGATGTAGTCCGACCAGTTCCAGTAATACCTCTGCACAGTGCCTTTGGCGGTGGCGGAGGTTATATCATTGGGGTTGAATTCCCTGTACAGGGCGCGGCTGGTGGTGTTCTCGTTACGGCCGAAGACATAGTCGGTCTCCAGTTTCACAGCGTCTTTCTGGAAAGCGTAGTTTATCCCTCCCCCGTCTATCACCTGCACCCCCATCGAGTTGCTGTTCATATTGTCGTCCAGGGCGCTGCGGTCGCTCTGGCCGAATTTGGCCTGGTTGACGTTATTGGAGAGCCACGTGGCCGTAAGGCGGTGGACGGGCGTGAAGCGCGACACGTTGCCGCCGAAAAGGTAACGCGACACGTCGCCGCCGTCAGTCTCCGCGCCTGCGGCGGCCTCTACCTTGAGTATGGTGCTTTTACGGTATTTGGCTTTGGTGACTATATTGATGGCCTTCTCGGTCTCGCCGTCGTACAGGCCCGTCAGGCGCGCCATCTCGCTCTGTACGTCGAAGACCTGTATGCTCTCCACCGCGTCGGCCGGGAGGCTTTTAATGGCCACCATGGGGTCGTTGCCGAAAAAGAGCTTGCCGTCGACGTAAACCCGGCGGACAGGCTCGCCGTGAGCCTCTATATTGCCGTCCTCCACGGTTATGCCGGGCATTTTGGTTATAAGCTCCTCTACGTCGGCGTCGGGATTGACCTTGAACGCTTCGGCGTTATACTCCACCGTGTCGCCTTTCATCACGGCTATCGGGGCTTGGGCGCGCACCATTATTTCGCCTATCTGGTTCTGCGTCTCGCGCATCCATACGTTCCTTATATCTACGGACGACGACGACACCCTTACCGGAACCGACATCTTGTCGTAACCGAGCAGAAGCACCTCAACCACCTTGTCGCCGTACGGCACGTTGACGAGCGTAAAGCGCCCGGCGTAGTCGGTAGCGGCGTTTATCTGATTGTTATCCTGCATCATAATCGTCACGCCTATCATTGCGCTCGAATCGGACGCAGAGAGTACCCTGCCTTGCAACGTAGCCGTCTGGCCATGCAACGAAAGGGTTGCGGCCAGGCAAAGCGACATTAGGGCAAGGAGTCTTCTCATCCGTTCAGGGTCCGTTATCCGGAAGCTACAAATATATCCATAAAAATGATCTTCCTGTCACGTATTCCGGGAATACGTCGAAATATTTATTATTTTTAATAAAAATAACGTATGTGAAATTTACTGCGAGCGCCGGCATGCGGTTCGCAATCGAAACGAAAACCACCGCGCAAGGAAAAATCTTTAATCCCAAGGGCTTCAACGGCCAATTTGTCGAATATCCGTGCGTATACGCGCCGTTTGGCCGCAGAGCCGTGTTTGATTATTTTTGTCGCGACAAAACACAGATATCATGCAGACGGAAGCAAAAAAGTACATCGAAGATTTTATGGCAGAGGTAATTGCCAGGAACCCCGGAGAGAAAGAGTTCCACCAGGCCGTGGCCGAAGTGGTGGAAAGCATAGCCCCTTATATTACGGAAAATCCGCAACTGCGGAAAATGAAAGTACTGGAACGTATAGCCGAACCCGAACGCGTGGTTATGTTCCGCGTGCCGTGGGTGAACGATCGCGGCGAAGTGGAGATCAACCGCGGCTACCGCATACAGATGAACAGCGCGCTGGGACCATACAAGGGAGGGATAAGGTTCCACCCGAGCGTCAACCTCAGCATACTCAAGTTCCTTGCTTTCGAGCAGGTGTTCAAGAACAGCCTCACCACACTGCCCATGGGGGGCGGCAAGGGAGGATCGGACTTCAACCCCAAGAAACGCTCCGACAACGAGGTGATGAAATTCTGCCAGAGCTTCATGACAGAACTGCAGCGCCACATAGGGGCCGACACCGACGTACCCGCGGGCGACATAGGAGTCGGCGGCCGGGAGATAGGGTTTATGTACGGCCAATACAAGCGCCTTCGCAACGAATTTACCGGCACGCTCACCGGCAAGGGCCTCGATTGGGGCGGCAGCCCGCTGCGTCCGGAGGCCACGGGTTACGGCACGTGCTACTTCGCCCAGGCCATGCTCGCCACGCGCGCAGACAGTTTCAAAGGCAAGACGGTGGCAATATCCGGCTCGGGCAACGTAGCCCAATACGCCGCCGAAAAGGCCCTGCAGCTGGGCGCAAAAGTGGTGACGCTCTCCGACTCGGACGGTTACATACACGACCCCGAAGGTATAACTCCCGAAAAACTGGCATACGTATTCGACCTGAAGAACGTCATGCGCGGACGCATACGCGAATATGCGGAGCGTTATCCTGAGGCTAAATTCTACCCCGGCGAACGTCCCTGGGGCGTGAAATGCGACATAGCCCTCCCCTGCGCCACGCAAAACGAGATAACGGGCGAGCAAGCCGCCGCCCTGGTAGCTTCGGGCTGCATGTGCGTGGCGGAAGGGGCAAACATGCCCTCGACGCCGGAGGCCATAGCCACATTCCAGAAACACAAGTTGCTCTACGCCCCAGGGAAGGCATCCAACGCGGGAGGCGTGGCCACGTCGGGGCTGGAGATGACCCAAAACTCAATGCGCCTCAAATGGACGCCCGAAGAGGTGGACGCCAAGCTGCACTCCATAATGAACGACATCCACGCCGCATGTATAAAATACGGCGCGGAAGAGGACGGGTACATAAATTACGTGAAAGGAGCCAATATCGCCGGCTTCATAAAGGTGGCCAGGGCCATGCTGGCCCAGGGGATCGTTTAGCGGCCAGTTATTAAACAGTTCCTAACAACCGGGGTCCCGGAAGCGATTCTTCCCGGACCCCCCGCAGTATAGGTGCTACCCCAACAAAGAGACCAAACGGGTGTAGAGTGTGTTGGTTTTGAATAAGGTAAACACAAATTGAATAGA